>CAZWCA010000001.1:0-18666 GCA_964632255.1 uncultured Smithella sp.
GGATCAAAAAATTGAACATTAGACGTTCCTAAAAATCTATATCCTCAACATATTGTGAATTTATAACATGTTGAGAGTTCTCTTCCAACTATATCCTTCCGCAGTAAATTTCCGCAAAATAAATAAATTAAGAATAATCGATTATTGCAGCTTATTTGCCGCTCTCTTTCTTCCTGGCATTCTTCTTGTTTAGTATTTATGGGCAGTAACTTTTTCTTACTTGCACAGGGATGGCATGAACTTTCCTTTGTGCCGGACGCAGAGATACTGTCTTCCAAAACTTTGAGGTAAATATTATGAAAATACCCGCCGCTATCGTTCTTTCAAGTCATGTCATAGGGCTTGGTGTAATCCGCGCCCTTGGCTCAAATGGTGTACCGGTAGTAGCTGTGTATTACGAAAAAAATGATATGGGGTACACCTCAAAATATGTGAGCGAAAAAATATTCGCCCCTCATCCTGAAAAATATGAAGCGCAATTTATAAGTTTACTCAAGGATTGTGCCGCACGTTTCCAGGGCAGCCTCCTTATCCCGGCTGATGATGCCACGCTGTCAACGGTATCCAGACATAAAAGGCTTTTGGAGAATTACTATACCGTGGCATGTACGGAATGGGGAATCACCGAGCGGTTTATTGACAAGCAGTATACCTATGCCTTGGCCGAGACCATCGGCGTTCCGGCTCCGAAAACTATAGTTCCTGCATCCATGGAGGATGTAGAAAAATATGGCCGGGACATCCAGTATCCGTGCCTAGTGAAGCCCTGCCAGAGCCACTTATATTTTCAATTGTTCAGGAGGAAGATGACGCTGGTTGAAAATCTCAGTCAAATGCGTGAGGCGTATAAAGAAGCTGTAAATGCCGGTGTAGATGTACTGCTGCAAGAGCTAATCCCCGGCGACGATACGCAGGGGGTAAATTACAACTCATATTTCTGGGACGGCGAACCTTTGGCCGAGTTTACGGCGGAGAAGGTCAGACTCTCCCCGCCAAAATTCGGGGTTCCCCGTGTGGTAATAAGCAAGGATATACCGGAGATAATCGAGCCGGGACGGGAAATCATCCGGGCATTGGGATACTATGGTTATTCCTGTACCGAATTCAAACGGGACAGCCGCGACGGTGTTTATAAGCTTATGGAAGTAAACGGCCGCCATAACAGATCAGGCATCCTGAGTACGCACTGCGGCATGAATTTCCCCTGGATTGAATATAATCATTTGATTCGGGGGAAACTGCCGATGGTAAATATTTATCGAAAAAATATCTATTGGATAGATGAATTCAATGATGCAGCCCATAACGCAAAATATTGGAAGGAAGAGCGATACTCCCTATCCCAGTATATTAAGCCGTACATAAAACCGCACGTATATGCGGTCTTTGCCCTGAAAGACCCGATGCCATTTTTTAAAAGGATTTTTAACATAGTCTTTCTGCTAATACTTGCTAAATTTATTTCCTATCCGGTCGGCAAGGAAGGATACGCAAAATTTATTTCTGTTATTTCCCAATTTTTTTACGCTTTGCTCTTTATTCAATTTTGTATAAAATTAAAATATGTAAAATCAAAAAACAAAATACTTTATCCTTTTTTCTACAATTAACTTGCTTCAGAAAAAAAACTTGAAAGCCCGCAGGTATTCAGCGCGGTCTAGGCATGAACCGGAGCGCAAACGATGAATCTGCAACAGGGGAACCAAATCCCCACAGACATACATAAGCAAAACGTCATTGACTACTTTTCCTACACCGGAGCTTACTGGAAAGAGGCATATTCCGGTACCGGAAAAAGCGGAGACGAATTCGACTCATACGCCAAATCCAGGAGAATGGCGATCACTCTCGGAGCGGTTGAACTGTGTGCCGGCAACCGCAGGCTCGACATTCTCGATGTGGGCTGCGGACCCGGAGTCATAATGGAGGAAGTGGTAAAGCGCGGGCATAAAGTCCGAGGTCTGGATATATCGGAGCATATGGTCGCGGAAGCAAATAAGAGGCTGTGGGCTTATTTTCCGAATAACCTGCCTTGCATGAAAGGTGACGTTGAGAATCTGCCTTTTCCCGATGCAAGCATGGATATAGTTCTGTGTCTCGGTGTGCTACCGTATGTCAGGGACGATAATGTAGCTCTGCGGGAAATTCGAAGGGTACTGAAGAAAGATGGCTTCGCAATTCTCGTCATGTCGAATCTGCTCAAGCTTGGCAGCCTATTCGACCCTTACTACTACCTGGTGCGCATCTGGCAGTATATCTGGTTTCAGAAAATGAAGAATGCGAAAGTTGCAAAAACCGAGCTGCGTCCATCGACTTTCGATTGCAACGAGATGTTCTCGATCAGAAGATATCTTTTAAAGCCGATGGCGGACCTATTAACTGCTCACGGTTTCAGAGACATAAATATTACCGGCTTTGCCTATGGTCCCATTACGTTTTGGAGAAGGCAGGTTCTGCACAGATCCCTGTCTATCAACATGAGCTCGTTAATCGAGGCGCTAAGCAAGAAACCGGGGTTTAAGTGGCTAACAGCGCTGTCGTCCGAGTGGGTAGTAGTCATGAAAACCTGAAGAAACCACTTTAATGGCCAGGAGAGCATCGATGCGTCAAGCAAACCTTCAAATGCGTTGTATTGAAAGGAAAGCCAATGATGCAAGCTGTCGTTCTATCGAGCCATACAGCAGGTCTGGGCGTTATAAGAGCCCTCGGTTATATGGGGGTGCCCTTAACGGTATTCTACTATGATAAACTGGACATGGGGTCCGTTTCACGGTTCGTAATTATCAATCAATTCAATTGCAATTCAATTTTTACCTTGACTGATCCGCAGCTTCGTTGTAAGGAGGGAAGCTATTCATACCTTTTAATTTTAATCCGGCGAGATTAAAAAAGGAACCTGATAATGAAAGAAATATCCGAAAAAACTTTTAAGCCTTCCTCCATCACGGGGGAAGGCTTTTTTTATGCCCGTTGTCCTTCTTGAGATTGGGGGAATATTTATGGCAGATAAGAACATTAAGGTAGTAATGGATAAAGAGGTCATTGACCGTTGTCTGACCCGGATGGCCTATGAAATTCTGGAAAAAAATAAGGGCACGGCTAATCTGGCTCTGGTCGGTATCAGAACAGGCGGAGTATATCTGGCGCAAAGACTGAAGAAAAAAATTTCCGACATTGAAGGTGAGGATGTTCCTTTAGGTGTTTTGGATATCACCCTCTACCGGGACGACATCTCCATATCCAAGAAAAAACCGAATCTGGGAAAAACTCAAATTCTTTTTTCACTTGACGGCAAGAAAGTTGTCCTTGTCGACGATGTTCTTTTTACCGGCCGAACCATTCGTGCGGCTATGGACGCCTTGATCGACTTTGGACGCCCCAAAATGATTCAACTGGCGGTTTTAATTGACCGTGGGCATCGTGAGCTGCCTATCAGAGCCGATTTTGTCGGGAAAAATCTCCCATCTTCTCTCTGGGAAGCTGTCACAGTTAATCTTGTAGAAAAAAACGGCATTGATCAAGTTATTATCGAAGAGGATACTTAGCAGGATCACGATCACGAAAAAAGCACGTCTGCCGCGTTTGGTTGCAACTTGACGCTTCCGTATATTTGCCGGCTGCGGATCAGGTTTTTGCGGTGATTCGCCTCTGACATTTTTAAGCAGCATGTAAACAGGGGTTTTTCAACACCCTGATTAGAATAAATATATAAGGCTTGTTTATGAAATTTGAAAGAAAAGATATTCTTGGTATTAAGGATCTTACGGTTGAAGAAATAGACCATATTCTGGAAACGGCCGAGTCCTTTTTGGAAGTCTCCACCCGTGACATTAAAAAAGTGCCGACGTTGCGGGGCAAGACCGTTATCAACCTTTTTTTTGAAGCCAGCACCCGGACAAGGACTTCCTTTGAAATTGCCGGAAAAAGGCTCAGCGCCGACACAATTAATATTTCCGCATCCACTAGTTCGGTCGTCAAAGGGGAAACGCTGATCGATACGGCGCGTAATCTGGAAGCCATGAATCCCGATGTTATCGTCATCCGGCACAGCGCCGCCGGCGCTCCGCATCTTCTGGCAACTTTGGTAAAACAGTCCATCATTAATGCCGGCGACGGTGCTCATGAGCATCCCACACAGGCACTTCTCGATATGATGACAATTAAAGAAAAAAAAGGGGATTTTTCCGGATTAAAAGTGGCCATTGTCGGCGATATTTCGCACAGCCGGGTTGCCCGTTCCAATATTTACGGCTTAACCAAAATGGGCGCCGAAGTTGTTCTGGCCGGGCCGGCAACAATGCTGCCCCGTGACATCGAACAAATGGGTGTCAAAGCTTATACAAAACTGGAGGATGCTATTTGCGGTGCCGATGTGGTTATGATGTTGCGGATTCAGCTTGAGCGCCAGAAGCAAAATATCTTTCCATCGCTGCGGGAATACTCCCAACATTACTGCCTGAACAGCCGCAACATTAAATTGGCAAAAAGCGATGCGATTGTCATGCATCCCGGCCCGATTAACCGGGGGGTGGAAATATCGCCCGATATTGCTGATGATCTCTCCCGCTCGGTAATTCTCGATCAGGTAAATAAAGGCGTAGCGGTGCGCATGGCTCTGCTTTATTTGCTCTCAGGAGGTAACGAATGAAACTGCTTTTAACCGGGGCCAAGGTAATCAATCCTGCTCGGAATACGGATATTGTCACAGATATTTTAGTGGAAGATGGAAAAATAGCAAAAACAGGCAGTGATCTTCTTAAACCGGAAAAATCCAAAGACACGGCAAAGGTTAAAATTATTAAACTGCCCGGAATGATTGTCACTCCCGGTTTAATCGACATGCACACCCATTTGCGCGAACCCGGCCTGGAATACAAAGAAACGGTCGCTTCCGGGGCACAAGCCGCTGTTGCCGGAGGTTTTACATCGATTGCCTGCATGCCGAATACCGATCCCGTCAACGACAATCGTTCAATCACTGAATTCATTACAAGAAAGGCTCTGGAAGCAAATTTCGCCAATGTTTACCCGATAGGGGCTGTCAGCCGGAATTCCGCAGGTAAGCAGTTAACGGAATTCTGGGACTTAAAAGAAGCAGGGGCAGTAGCTTTTTCCGATGACGGCAAACCGGTTATGGATGCGGCGCTGATGCGCCATGCACTGGAATATGCTTCATCGCTTGGCCTGCCCGTTATTTCGCATTGTGAAGACATCAATCTTTCCACGGGCGGCCTGATGAATGAAGGCTATTATTCCACTATCCTGGGAATGCGCGGCATACCCGCTGTCGCTGAAGAAGCAATGGTCGCCCGCGACATTCTAATTGCGGAATTTACCAAATCTCATGTGCATATTGCTCATGTCAGCACGGAAGGCTCTGTCCGGCTCATTCGGGAAGCCAAAAAAAGAGGCGTAAAAGTAACCGCGGAAACAGCGCCACACTATTTTACCCTGACCGATGAAGCACTTCAATCATACAACACCAATTTAAAAGTAAACCCGCCGCTACGCAGCGGAGCCGACGTGACGGCAATCAAAGAAGGATTGGCCGACGGCACTATTGATGCCATTGTCACCGATCACGCTCCTCATGCCCGCACGGATAAGGAACTGGAATTTGAATACGCCGCCAACGGCATCAGCGGGCTGGAAACATCACTGGGTTTAAGCTTGCGCCTCGTCAGCGAAGGTATTCTTTCCCTGCCGGAGTTGATAGCCAAAATGAGCCTCAATCCCGCACGTATCCTGAACCTGCCCAAAGCCACACTGGAGGCGGGTGCCGACGCCGACATCACGGTAATTGATCCACAGTTGAAATGGACCGTTGATGTCCGGGCATTTTATTCCAAAGGTAAGAACTCTCCCTTTCATGGCCGGGAAATGCAGGGAAAAGCTGTTCTGACCATTGTCGGCGGAGAAATTAAATACGATGGGCGCTAGAGAAAGCCATAAAACTACCGGGTTTGTTCTGCGTACCTTAAGTTACGGCGAATCCGATTTAATTGTTACTTTCTACAGTAATGAGTTCGGGAAACTCAAAGGAATAGCCAAGGGTGCAAAACGCAGCAAAAAAAGATTTGCCAATGTCTTTGAACCGTTTTCCTTGACCAGCGTTATCTTCACCCGCAAAAACCGCGACACGCTTGCTTTCATCGAAGCCTGTGAAATCATCGATCATTACGACGCTATCCGTACTGACCTGGAAAAAACTCTGATGGCTTCTTACTTTATCGACCTTGCCGACCATTTCAGCCCGGAAGGGAAAAAGAATGAAAAAGTATTTGAGCTGCTACAGACTTTTTTAACACTGCTTGGCGTACAAAACGCATCCGATGCCCTGGTGCGGTTTTTCGAAATACGGATGCTGAAGCTGGCCGGATTCGAGCCGACTCTGGATCACTGCGTCGCCTGCAAAACACCTGTTATCAACGGCGGTACTTATTATTTTTATGCCCGGGAAGGCGGTATCAAGTGTGTCAACTGTGTAGGGTCCGAACAGTACGACCAATCCGTTTCCACCGGAACCGTCCGGACATTGCTTTTGGGAAAAGACATGGATAATGATAAAATTAAACTGGTCATGCTTCCCGATATCCTGGCCAGGGAATCCCGCGGCGTCCTCACAGGATTCATCTCGCATATCCTTAACCGGGAAGTAAAATCACTGAAGGTGATGGAACAGGTTCGTAAACTGTGCAGATAACATCTTAAGCTCTTAATTCAAAGATCAAAAACCGGGATTGTTCTTCCCCCTTAATCCAAAAATTTCTTTGATCGTTGCCAATTTAGTAGTATTATTTAGTTTCAAGCCGGAAAGTGCTCCTATCCGGCCCGGAAACGATTAGTTTTGTCATTCAAGTTTCCGGGGAATACTATTTAACTAAATTTATACCGGCACTGGAAAAGTCTATGAATTTTTGGATTATATAAAAAGCAAGAATTTTCCATTTCATTAAAATTTACAATCAGTTGAGATGGAACAAGGGCGAAAAGCATGGATGAAGTCATCACCCGGATCATGGAAGTGGAAAAACAGTGCGCAACAGATGTCCAAAAAGCCGAAGCAGATTATCCCAAAAATGTCGAAGCGCATAAACGCATTCTCGAAGAAAAGAAGTCCACAGAGCGAGCCGGGATTGCCGCCGCAGAAAGCGCCAGACTAAAGCAGGCTATTGATAAAGCAAAGAAACAGATCGAGATGGACTCTGCCGCTTTCAGGCGGGATATTGAAAGCCGCTTTCAAGATCCTGCCCTGAATAGGGCTGTCAAAGAAAATATAATTTCCATCCTGCTGGAAAGCTAGGAAACTATGCGAAATTATGCTGATGAAGATAATCTTCATGCCCGAATTTATGCTTTGAAAGGCCGTCTTCTTTCAATGAGTGATTATGCTTCATTGATCAGAGGTGAGCAAGCAGATTCCTTCAAACTCTCTCCTGACCGCAATCCGACTGAAGCAAAAGAGAATCTTTTCAGGGAACAAATCGCGCCGGTTATCCGGCTCACCCGCGCATACGATAAATATACACCGCTTTTTCTTGCCTATCTTCGTCAATTTGAAGTGCATAACTTCAAGATTCTTCTGGCGAAGGAGGCAGGCCGGGAAAGCGAGGAATTGTGGTTTGACATAGGCGGTTTTGCCATTCTGGAAAAGAGTCTGCTTCAAAAAAATTTATCGTTACCCCAGATAAGATCGCTTATTGCCGGTACATATCTTGAAGAGGATTCAAAAAAGAAAACAAGCTGCCGGCATATGGAAATAGATGCAGACATTTGTGCAGCGAAAAATTTTAATCTCTCTGCAACCGGGTTATCCCGCGAGCCCCGGAAGGAATTTCAAGACATTATGCAAAGACGGATTGCCGTTTTATCCATAATCTGGTCCTATCGTCTGCGCAAATACCACCGCTTGCCTAATGAAAAAATCCAGTCCTATATGCGGAAGTTTCATGGTCTTTTCGAAAATCAGATGGATTCTCAGATCCAGCAAGTGGAAGAAGTGCTGAACAAGCGCCTGGATGAACAGCATATGAGCAGCGGGCAGGAACCATCCACAATGGACATCGAGCATCATCTTGAACAGGATTATTTTGCCTGGGTATCATCCATGTTCTACAGAGATTTCCATTCACTGTACCCTGTGCTCGCCTATTTGTGGCTTCTTTTCTACCAGATCCGCAATCTCTTTCGAATCATCGACGGCCGGCGCTTCGGTTTCCCAGCCGATGCAATACTGGATAAAATAATCTGCGAAACGTGAGGAGCAGGCATGTTTATTAAATCCGATATTCGTAAAATAACCATCGCTCTGGAAAAAGATTTTTACTCTGATGTCTATTTTGCCCTGGGCAATGCGGGCATCGTCCATCTGGCACGTTTCCCGGAAAAAGAATCGGTAATGGATTCCGGATTTACTAATGAGGAAGCAAGAACAAAAGAGATTATGGCGGGAACCGAATATGCCCTGAATATTCTACAGATTCCATCGGGAAAGGCAGGGCAGTCCTCGCAGACAGCGATTAACGGCGCCAATGCAGCATTTGTTTCAAGCATTAAAAAGAAAATCGAGCGCGCAGTCAGGCTGCGTAAAAAAATTAAAGAGGAATTGGATACAGTTGCCCGGCGCACGGAATATATGGATGCTTTAAACAAAATGGGCGTTGCTGCGCAATTCCTCCACGAGTCGCGGTTTATCCGGACAGTGTTCGGAATGGTGAATGAAGCAGTCGGCGATATTTCCGGAAAAAAATTCATGATAAAAACATCGGATAAATATGTCTTCGGCCTGGCTTCGCCCGCAGATTTTCCCGATATGCTCAATTTTCTGAACAAATACGGTTTTTCTGATAAGTCCGCTGATTTTTTTCCGGCTCCTCCGGAAAGCCTGGAAAAGCGTGCACAAACTCTGCAAAGGCGCGATGCAATTATTTATAAATATTTATCCTGCCTGAAGGACGAAAAAGGACCGAATCTCCGTGAGCTCAACGCTGCCGCGACAACTTATGATGATGTATTGAATGCTGTCCGCATGTCTTTTTTTTCCGATAAAGCAATGTTTATTACGGGTTGGATAGATACGAAGGATAAAGAACGTCTCCTATCTATTTTGCAGAAAATTTGCGGGAATCGGTACATTTTAACGGAAAAAAAAGATCCTGCAGCGCCGGTTCGCCTGCATAACACGAGGCTTTTCAGACCTTTTGAGCTTCTGGTAAAAACCATGGGCATGCCGTCCAACAGTGAAATTGATCCCACGCCTTTTACGGCTCTGACTTTTATTCTCATGTTCGGCCTTATGTTCGGCGATCTTGGTCAGGGGCTGATTCTACTAATGTGCGGCGTAGCGTTGAAAAAGTTCGGCAATATAAAGTTGCGTGAAGAGCTTGAGCAGGCGGGAGGAATTTTGATCGCCTGCGGAGGTTCCGCCGCTCTGTGCGGTTTGCTTTACGGCAGTTTTTTCTCAAGCGAAAAAATCATCCCTGCCCTTTTGTTTCACCCGACTGAAAATATTATGCGCCTTTTTTTCAGCACAATCGTAATGGGTGTTATATTCATTCTGATCGGCCTTTTTATCAACATTGTCAACAGTATCCTCAATGCGGATTATACCGAAGCATTCCTGGAAAAGCGGGGATTGTCCATATTGATCCTCTATACTGCAATTGTCTTTTTTGCTTTTAATTATCAAGAGACCGGACAACTCCCTGCATCATGGAAAATAATTGTTTTCATTATCCTGCCCCTGGGGCTTTTTTCCCTGAGAGGGATAATCAGTCCGATACTTTTTCACAGCGCCAAGCCTGATGATTTTACAGAGTATTTAATTGAAACAGTCATGGGCATTGTCGAAATTGCCTTGAGCTTATTTGCCAATACGATATCATTTATCAGAGTCGGGGCTTTTGCATTATCCCATGCGGGCTTGAGTATCGTAACTTATACCCTTGCCGGTATGGCCGATCCGGCCCTGAATTCTGCGGGCGCCATCACCATCATTGTTATCGGGAATATTTTTATTATCGGTTTTGAAGGTCTGATATGCGGCATTCAGTCAATACGTTTGGAATACTATGAGTTTTTCAGCAAATTCTTTCAGGGAAACGGGGTTGCTTTTTCCCCATACACCTTAAAGGCATATTGAATAAGGTTCATTAGCAATTGGAGGTTTAATTATGACCAGAGATAAGCTGTCAAAAACTTTTTCCATTTTCTCGATTTTCACAGGCTTCATGTGGTTCCTTCTTCCAACGGTGATTTACGCTCAAGGGCAACCGGCAAAGGCAGGAGCAGATTGGATGGGAATGGCTTACATCGGTGCAGGGCTGGCCGTGGGACTGGCCTGTATCGCGAGCGGTATTGCTGTTGCCCGGATAGGTTCCGCAGCCATCGGCGCCGTAAGTGAAAAGCCCGAACTGATGGGACGAACTCTGGTCTTCCTGGGTCTTGCGGAAGGTATTGCTATTTATGGCCTGATAATCGCGATCATGATTCTGAATAAACTTTAACGGAAGTCGCAACGAAGTTTAATATTGCGGTTCAATCTCCAGGATTGAACCAGCTTAGGATGCTTTGGAGTGCGGCGGCAAGACGCCGCTTTTTGCCGCCTATTACATCAACTGTTGATCCGGCGCCGAGTAGCCGGAATTAAAGCGCGGTCGTGCCCGCGCATTCCCAAATTCGAAAATTGCAGCTACGCGGGGACATGACAGGTAATTTACATGCATGGAATAATAAAAGATCATGAATAAAATATACGTCATCGCCGATATCCATACAGTAAGTGCATTTCGTATTGCCGGAGTGGAAGGAGTTGTTTCCGGTCCGGACAATGCGCCATCCAAACTTGAAGAAGTCATTAAAAAAGGCGATGCAGCCTTAATTATCATGACCAATGATCTGACCGACAATCTTCAGGAAAGAATTAAAGATATTAACCTTAACATGCCAAGTCCGGTGATTATCGAAATACCCGGTATTGACGATACTAAAGGTTTCCGCAGATCGGTTATGAGTAGCGTGACAGAAGCTCTGGGAATATCACTATGACATTCCGCTTTCTTCGGCTAACTTTGTTGGCGCAGCCTGCCCCGGCGCAGGCCGGGGTCGTTGGCTTCCTCAACGTATAGTCAATACGTCTGCGGAGCCGCCTCCTTGCCGCCGCGTTATCCTTTGAAATCGAAATGTCATAAAGTTAGAGAGAAGGATTATGACGGAATCAGCATTGGAAAAATCGATCAGAGATGAATCAGCACGTGCTATTGATGCTGTCAGGAAAAAAGAGGCACTTGAAATAAAACAGCTCGATGAAGCTTATGCAGCCGATATGAACAGTTTCCGAAAACAGGCTGGAGCGGAGACGGAGGCGCGCATTAATCAGGAGCTGTCCCGTCTTTCGAACAGAGCCATCCTCGAACGCAGAAAGTTCAAGCTCCAGAGTACTGAAAGTTTCATCAATTCGATGGTGGATGAAGTTGCCAAAGAAATTCGTAATAATCCACAATATAAAAATTTTCTTCTTGAAGCAGTGCGAGACGCGACAGGAAAAACTTCTGCTGATGCTGAGATACATATCAAGCCCGAAGACCGGGCCTGGGAAAAGGAAATTTTGGCTGCTCTTGAAACTAATGATAAAAATCAGAATATTGCTATTAAAAGAGATCCCCACGTTCGCTGGGGCGGCTGCCTTGTCTTCGATAAGGAGGGAGGGCGCATTTTCAACCATACACTGGAAAGAATATATTTCAGGAAATTCAACCTGATTCGACAAAAAATTATGAAGATTCTATCAGAGCATCTTCAGGATGAAAAAACACCTGTTCATTCGGTCATTGATAAGTAGGGTGCAAATATGGAAGAAGTGTTAACCGGAAAAGTCATTGCAGTGAATGGCCCCATTGTCAAGGCAACAGGGCTTGCGGGCATTAAAATGTTCGATATCACCGAGGTGGGTCCGGACAAGCTCATCGGTGAAGTGATCAGACTTACCGAGAACGTTACGATAATTCAAGTGTATGAAGACAATACCGGTCTCAAACCGGGTGATGAGGTAACCTCTTATGGACGACCGCTTTCCGTGCTTCTCGGACCGGGACTTATTTCCAATATCTACGACGGGATTCAGCGGCCTCTTGTCGGGATATCCGAGGTAAGCGGAAGTTATATTCGTAAGGGAATAAAGCTTTCCCCCCTCGATATCAGTAAACGATGGGAATTTAAGCCGCTTCTCAAAGCCGGAACCGATGTTAAAGAGGGAAGCATTCTGGGGGAGATTCAGGAAAGCAAACTCGTTTTGCACAGAGTAATGATTCCTCCGGGAGTTTCCGGAAAGTTAGTAAACATCGCTGCTGCCGGGTCTTATACGATCGAGGATGAAGTCTATGCTATTGAGACCGGCACTGATAAATATACCGGGAAGCTTGCCGGCTATTGGCCAGTGCGTAATGCCCGGCCGAAAACAAGCAAGAAAAAGCCTTCCATCCCTCTGATTACCGGCCAGAGAATCATTGATACTTTTTTTCCGATTGCCCGTGGTGGAACAGCCGCCATCCCCGGCGGGTTCGGCACAGGAAAAACCATGATTCAGCATGCATTGTCGAAATGGTGTAATGCGGATATCATTGTCTACATCGGTTGCGGTGAGCGCGGCAATGAAATGACGGACGTCCTCACGGAATTCCCTAAACTCATCGATGAAAGAAACGGCCGGCCGTTAATCGAGCGCACCGTCATGATCGCCAATACATCCAATATGCCGGTACCGGCCAGGGAAGTGAGCATTTATACGGGAGTAACTATTGCCGAATTTTATCGTGATATGGGATACAGTGTAGCAGTAATGGCCGATTCCACGTCACGCTGGGCGGAAGCATTAAGAGAACTCTCCAGTCGCCTTGGCGACATGCCGGCCGAAGAGGGATTTCCACCCTATCTCGGAACAAGGCTTGCCGAGTTCTATGAACGGGCGGGACTTGTGGAAACACTTTCCGGACAAGACGGGGATATCACCATAATCGGTGCCGTATCACCGCCGGGCGGTGATTTTTCGGAGCCCGTGACACAGCATACTTCACGTTTTGTAAGGTGCTTCTGGGCGTTGGATAAAGCGCTGGCCGATGCCCGGCACTATCCTTCCATCAGTTGGATTGACAGCTATACCGAGTATCTTCCCGATATTGAAGACTGGTGGAAAAAACTGGACAGTGGATGGTTGAATATAAGAAATGAAGTAATGGGCATACTGCTGGCGGATCACCGGCTGGAACAGGTAGTCAAGCTTGTGGGCAGTGATGCTCTGCCGCCCTCCGAGCAGTACACTCTCTTTTGCGCGGAGCAAATAAAAAATGCATTTCTCCAGCAAAATTCCTTCGATCCGCAGGATAAGTTTTGTTCTCCGGAAAAGCAGCTCGCAATTTTAAAGATTTTGCTTCATCTCTATAAAAAAGGAGTGGAACTGGTGCAGGCTGGAGTACAAATAAAGGATATAGCAAATCTTTCAACCGTTGCCGATATCGTACGGCTCAAATCGGAAATTCCCAATCAGGAACTGGAGCAATTGGACAAGTATGCAAAAAGGCTGGAAGCGGAGCTGACCGCGCTTAAGACTCCATCAACAGGAGGATGATATGAGTGCCGAAATCGAATACACAAATCTTTCCGGAATTTCCGGCCCGCTGATCTTTGTTGACGGCGTCTCTGGAGTGGGTTTCGGCGACATCGTAGAGATTCGCGACGCAGGAGGCGGAATGAGAGTCGGCCAGACACTGGAGATTGATGAAGACCGTGCCGTGGTCCAGGTATTCGAGGGGACAAGCGGCCTTTCCATGCAGGGAACAAGAGTAACCTTTGTGGGAAAGGCGCTGGAAATCCCCGTGGATCGCGATATGCTGGGCAGGGTTTTCGATGGCCTGGGAAGGCCTGTTGACGGGTCTCCGCAGGTAATCACGGACAGGATGATGAATGTAAACGGCCTGCCGATCAACCCCTGGAGCAGAGAATATCCGCGGGACTTTATTCAAACGGGAATCTCCGCAATTGACGGAATGAATACCCTGATCAGAGGACAGAAGCTGCCGATATTTTCCGGGGGCGGTATGCCGCATAACCGCATTGCCGCCCAAATCGCCAGACAGTCAAGAATTCTGACCGCCGAGGAAGAATTCACAGTCATCTTTGCCGCCATGGGTGTAAAATTCGACGTAGCCAGGTTCTTCATCGATTCTCTGGAAGAGTCGGGTGTTCTTACGCACTCCGCCGTTTTCTTAAGTCTTGCCGATGCCCCTTCCATTGAAAGATTGATTACCCCACGATCAGCGCTGACCCTGGCCGAGTACCTTGCCTTTGAAGAAAACATGCATGTTCTCGTCATCCTGACGGACATGACCAATTATTGTGAAGCTCTCCGGGAACTCTCCAGTTCGCGCGGCGAAATTCCCTCCCGCAAAGGCTATCCCGGCTATCTTTACAGCGATCTTGCGTCCGTTTATGAACGCGCCGGCAGACTTAAGGGATCGAAAGGGTCCATTACGCAGATGCCTATATTAACTATGCCCAGTGATGATATTTCCCATCCCGTCCCGGATCTGACCGGCTACATTACGGAAGGTCAGATTGTTCTCGAACGTGAGCTTTTCAACAAGGGCATCTACCCGCCCATTGCCGGCTTGCCGTCATTATCCAGACTAATGAAGGATGGAATCGGCGAGGGCCGAACCCGCGAGGATCACGGCGAGGTAGCAGCCCAGCTTTTCGCCTCCTACGCGAAAGTCAAGCGCATACGGGCTCTGGCGGCCATAGTGGGCGAAGAAGAGCTTTCCGAACTTGATAAAATCTACATAAAATTCGGATCATCATTTGAAGAGAATTTTTTGCGCCAGTCTTATGAAGAAAACCGTTCAATCGAACAGACGCTTGATATCGGTTGGAAAATACTTTCGCTCCTTCCCCGCGACGAGCTCTACAGAATATCGAGGGAAGATATTCAACGCTATTATATTTCGGAAAAGGAAAAATCATAATGCCCGCCATAGATATTCCTCCCACAAAGTCATCGCTCGGCAAGATCAAGGATGAGCTTAGCTTTGCCTATGAAGGCTATGATTTACTCAATCAAAAAAGAGAAATACTGGCTCTGGAACTGGTCAGAAAAGCCGATGTCATCAAGAAGATTGAAGCGGATTTTCAAAAAATTTTAAATGAGCTTTATGCAGCATATCGAAATGCAGCCGTGGAAACAGGTCCGGAAAATATAACATTGCAAAGCTGTTTTGAAACAAGGGGCTATTTCCTGAAAACGGATTTTACAAAGCTGATGGGATTGAAGCTGCTTAACTTAAAAATAAACCTCAAAAAATCATGTCCTGCCATAAGTATGCCTTCAACTACCGCCGCCTACGATGAAGTCAGGGAAAAATCACACAAGGCACTGCAAATGCTTGTTGAATATGCATCCACGACCAAATCCATCTTCATATTATCACGGGAGTTAAAAAAAGTTCAGCGCCGGGTTAATGCACTGGAAAAAATATTCATCCCTGAACATGAAGCAGCTAAAAAATTTATTTCAGACAGGCTGGAAGAAATGGAGCGCGAAGAAGTTTCCATAAAGAAGCTCATTGGGCAGCGCAGGTCAACCATATAGAAGGTTCATTAACTTCTATTCACAAATTCGTTAAATCGGATTGGACGCCGGCGTTGCACTTACCTTAGCTTGCCTTTGAAAACATTGTCAAATCTAATTCCAGTCTTGCCTATCAATTACATCTACAATACCGCGGCCTTCTACTTATCTCCGCAAGTTATAACGCGCCACTGTCAACTCACCGGAAAGCTAACGGAAAACCCGATGACTCATGCTGATGTATAGAGAATGACTCATATTGCAAGTCAAGTCCGTCTACATACCCATTAGTGCCTTTTTAATTTCTCAAATCATTAAGCTATTTAATTCACTTGTATTTTTTTACATCTAATCCGGTTAAATCCGATACCGGAAAAGCGTCAATTTATTGTAATACGTAATAATTATATGGTTATAATTGTCAATAAATTGTCTTTGCTGGTTTTTTACAAAAAAAATCATTCGATTTCTTAAAAATAATATTATTTTTAATAATCAAGTATTATCAATCATGTAAGGCTAATTATTAGATATACTGGCGACCGTAATGCTTGCCTTGAGGTTGCTTCTATGTTAGGCACCAAGTACGTCAATAATCCGTCATTCAGGTCGAACTGAAAATAAAGGGATTAGTGAATGAAAGTATTAAAAAACAGGAGGGAAATTCATAAGAAAACAATTTAAGACGAGCATTCGTCTTTTCCTAAATTAAAGAAGTTGGTTTGAAGCCCGTGTTTCCTGCAGTCAGTTTATTGACGGAATCATGGTGAAGATTTAATTAATTTAACATTTGAGTATGAGGAGGCGTTAATGAAGTTCAGATATAAAAAAGTTAACATTTTTACATATATTATTATATTGGCAATATTGTATTTTCCTGCGACAAGCTTTGCAGGAACATACTGGATTCACCCATCAGGCACTTCTGCCTGGTCCGGCTGTCAGGGTACTACCGATCCGGGAAGATATTGTTCTCTGGCTACTGCCAATAGCAGCGCAGTTGCCGGAGATGTTATATATATGAAAGCGGGAACGTATAATTATTCAAAGTCATCCACAGGAGCAATAGCTCCAGCAAGAAGCGGAGTTAAGGGGAGTCCAATAACATATTCACGCATAGCAATGGAGAATAAACCCCTGATTAACTGCACGAATTCAGCAATCGGCGCAGTTTTATCATCGCGCTCATACATAAAACTGAATGGTATTAAATTCAATGTTACCTACCCTGCTTACGGAATTGCCATGATATCGGCAAGCCACTATAATGAAATTACCAACTGTGAACTTTATGGTAATCCGCATACAACGATTCCGTTAGGATGCGCAGGGCCGAGTAATCACAACTGGATACATGGAAATATCATTACCGCAAGGCCAGGTTCCGGCTGCAGCGAAGGCGGAGACGGAATACGAATCGGCGGAGCGTGGGCCAATTACTATTCTCTTAACAACACAATTGAAAATAATACATTTTACCATGCAGGGCATTCGCACATTGATTCATACTCGCACAGGTACACAGTTATCCGAAACAATGTTGCTCATAATGAACCATGGTGGCTTGGAACAAGTTCCTGTAATGGTTGGAAAGCAATCTATGACAATAGTGCATACAATGGCCGCTGGGGGCACAGGAATTTTGAAATCGGCTTTAACAATGATAGAAGCAATATCTATGCTTTGGTTGAAGGAAACAGGATAAGTTTTCAAAGCGCAAATCCCGGAAATGCCGGAGATGCCAACATCACGATAGCCGGTCGCGGCGCCATTGTACGTTATAATGATTCTTTTGCAGCGCAAAGGATGGGAATAGCATTCAAATGGACAAATTCCACATCTAACGGCTTAGGAGGCAGCAACAGCAGGGTTTATAATAATACTGTTTATCATTCCGGCTATGGGTATCGAGGTGGCGGAGCTCCTGCGACTTTACAGGTAGGGATGTATCACACTACGAGCAGTACACCTTCCGGCAATGTGGTAAAAAATAATATTATTTACGACAGTGTCGCTGATTTCACTTCCGGATTTCAAAGCAATGTCACGACATCCGATAATTTGTGTACGCGTGCTGCGTCAGGATGTACGGTCGTTGGCGACCCTCTTTTTACCAATAGGGGCATAGCCGACCCGGCCGGCTCAACCAGCAGCATAAGTCCGGATTTGACTCTGCAGGCTGCGTCCAACGCAATCAATAAAGGGGCAAATCTAACAATGGCCACTAATATTGGCAGAAATTCTACTATATTAACAGTTAAAGACGCACTCTATTTCCAGGATGGTACCTGGGGATCGGATTTAGCTCGCAGTGCGGATCTTGGCCATCATCAACCAGACTTAATCGCCATAGGAACCATCTACAATGTAGTGAAAATCAGCCGTATTAACTATTCGACCAATACGATAACGCTGGCCTCGCCTGCATCATGGACAAGCGGCGATAAGATATGGCTGTATAAGAAGTCGGATGGTGCTCGTGTTTTTTACGGTTATGCTCCCGATATGGGGGCTCACGAATATCCTCAATGAGAGAAAAACGTTATATGAGAGCTTTGAATTTAATCGTTAAAAGCATGCTTGGAAAAGTTGGAAGCACATTATAGTGTATGATCATGTGTACGAGGACGGACTTAACTTGACAATTGATTAGGAAAGGTGGTTATAAAACTCCCCTATTTGAGACTTCAAACTACATAGCGGCGCCTGGGTATGAAACTCCTCAATCAGGAGTCAAGCCCCCTTTATACACCACATATAAACAATAAAGGCAGAGTCAGTAATGGCTCTGCCTAAGATCACCGGCCCGCGAAATGCGCGGTTCAACGGAATTGGCTGTTATATACGAATTATCTTTAATCCCAAATGCCTGACCATGGGATCGAAATCCCGGTCACAGTGGAGCAATATAAACTGATTGATGATACAGAAAGTTCCAATAATAATATCAACGGTTTTTCTAACGATTACACCTTTCTTCCTTAAAAGCCTGTAGTTCATGGCACTCTCCAGCGCTAATGCCTGCCCGCCCATTGCCATGAGTCGAAAAT
>CAZWCA010000001.1:18766-75118 GCA_964632255.1 uncultured Smithella sp.
TTCATGGCACTCTCCAGCGCTAATGCCTGCCCGCCCATTGCCATGAGTCGAAAATATTTTGAAACGCACACTTCTTCATGATAGCCTCCTATGTATTCCTATGTATGCTTTTTGTTACTTCCTACGCACTGTGTAAGAACGACAAGGTGAGCGCTCTGCGTTTTCAGCAAACCATTCCCACACAGAGCATGGAACGAGAAACGGTCATACTGAAAGATACCCTGAATTTCCCTGTTCATGTATGGTGTGGGATAGGCATCCGTAATCTGGGTAGGCAATCCTTCTTCAAGATTATTATGATCTCCTGCCAACGATATTCCAAAGAACAAAAAAATGTCGACATGCCGGTAATTATTTTCATAGGAGACTTCCTTCGTTTTCAGGAACTGGATTAACTATAAAAAGTATAGTTGTAAAAGATATAAGATGATGGCTTATTTCTTTGAGTTTGTGTGCCTGATTTAATTTTGAGAAATTCTGTATTGTATTTTAAAAAGATGATCGATAAAAAAGTATACGGAAATCAATTGCATCTACGGGCAGGAAATATTAGTATTCGTCAAGCAATTCAAAATATTTGGATGCAAGGCGCGGCAAAGCAAAGAGCGAGTAGTGGCATAGAAAAATTATTACGGTTGGGAAAAATGGCTGAAGACCGCAAATTATTGACATTTGAGCTTTTGGGACTGTGCCTGGTAACATTTGTTTCTATCTGCAATGTGACCGTCTTTTACAACCTCTTTAATTATTTGCAGTCCATTGGAATACCTTCCAATTTGCACGGACTGATAATCGGTTCCTACTCGTTTACAGCTATGATGCTTTATCTGCTGGCAAGTCCATTTCTCAATTCCTCTAATGCCTCGCGAACCATGCTTTTGGGAATGACTATCGTTGCCTTGTGCGGGGTGAGCTATCTTTTCGTCCATTCTTTCTGGGGCCTGCTGGCTCTGCGCATGATAAACGGCTGCGGTCAATTTCTTATGGGCGCGGGAGCAATGACGCTTTTTGTATCCATTATCCCGCTGGAAAAAAGCGGGCAGGCATTTGCCATTTACTCTGTAGCCATTCTCCTGCCTTATGGAATTGTACCGGCGGTCATGGATGCGTTGAGCTTCATAATTCCCACGCCGCCTCACGGATATGCGGGCTTTACCATATTGCTCATTCCGGCGGCATTAATTGTCCGGCATATTCGCCGCCGCCTTCATGGAAAAGTTGGATTGACTGCAAAAAAACATTTTCCATCCTGGCCGGACATTCGTGCTAATGTTACAAGATTGCCGGTTGCCCTGCTCCTTATATTGAATGGAGTTTACATGATCAGTTGGAGCAGCATGTTCTTTTTGATCAAGGGATTTGCAGATCAAAAGGGAATAGTAAACGTTGGTTCTTTTTTTACAGTGCTGACCGGGGTTATGATTGTAATCCGTCTTTTTGCCTCAAGACTCTTTGATTCCATTAATAAAGCATGGATGGTAGTCGCCACGTTCGTCCTGGTAGCCCTCGGGTATTTGGCCCTGGATAACCTGCCGGGAGCCTGGGCTATATCACTCGTGGCATTAATTTTCGGTATGGGCATGGGTATGGGGCAGCCTCTCTTCCATGGATTGATGTTTGAAATTTCAGTTCCGCAATTCCGTCCCCTCAATGCCAATCTGACGCTTTGCGTTATTCAGGCGGCATTTTTTCTGGGACCTGTATTGGGCGGCTCTCTCGTTGCCAGGTGGTCCTTTCATGGATATTTCGTATTCAGCATGGGTCTGGCGCTGGCCGCCGGATCGGCCGCCACTCTCCTTACCGGAAAGAGTTAATTTTTTGAACAGTCTGCAAAACAGAGTTTTTCAACATCCTGCCAGAAAATACCGCTCTGCATTTTTCTCGGCATTACAATACTCATAATTGTCTTTTTCAGATTATCATAATGTGGAAGAATATCTTGAAAGTCACTGTACGCAGCCTTTTCGGTTCATCGAATCAGTTCATTACTTCGGCAAATAAAGTTCTAAATAACATTGGGCAATTATCGGCAGATTTACTCAAATATCACTCTATTACTGGATTGCCCGCTCGGAGGCGGGCAATGACACATTTTATTATTTTGTTGCCGAAGTAATAACCTGTTTTACTTTATACTTGACACAGTTATTGATTATGGATATTGTTGTCACGCCAACTACTTTTTTTAAATTATCTTTATGAAATTTATATCACATTATACTGAATCACCCAGTTTTTGGATTTATCGCGCCTACATTGAGGGAGTGGCTGCTTTGAGAAAAAGCTTTCTGGCAGCAGGTGTTGATCTGACGCCGGAGCAATGGGGCATTATGGCCCGGATAGGAGACGAGGAGGGACTGAGTCAGAGTAAGCTTGGAGAAAAAGCATTCAAGGATCGTCACACCATCAACAGAATAATCAATATTCTGGAAAAAAACGGCTATATTGAACGCAGGCCCGATGAATACGACAAACGCGCCTATAAACTGTTTTTAACAGCTTCCGGAATGAAAACTCTGAAGAAATCAACCCCTGTTGTTTTGCAGCACTTAAAAAAAAGATTTAAAGGAATCACTGCCGAAGATTTGGCCGCCCTGAACCGAATTCTTAAACATATCGTCACAAATATCGAGGAAATTTAATGAGCTCCGAAAAGAAAAAACAGGCGGTTGAAAAGACGATCCTGCTCAAAAATTCAATAAAAGAAGAAATACTGTAAAACGGGAAACATAATATGCGCTGGAGTTTCAATGGCAAAAATATGCCGTTTAAGATTTTAATTTCTTTAGCAGTGCTGGGTGTTATCGCATATGCGGCATATCTATTTATAAATTCATTCTATTATGAAAGCACGGATGATGCCTACATATCCGGCATGATCGTACCTGTTTCTCCGGAAGTCAGGGGACAAGTTGTAACCGTATCAGTAACCGACAATCAATTTGTTCAAAAAGGCACACCATTGATCGAAATATTTCAGGACGATTACGCTAACAGCCTTACGGAGAAAAATGGAAACATATCTATTTTAACGGCCGAAAAGCTTGAATTACACGAGTCCATGGAAGAAAAAAATAAAACACTGCTCCAGGCCAGGGCTAATTTAAATGCCGCCGTTTCTGAAGAAGAGTTTGCGGAAAAGGAATTGAAGCGAAGCCGGAAGCTGCTCAACGAGGACGTTATACCGTTAAGTCAATATGACCGTATGGAATCGCTGTGCCAGGTGGCGCGGGCAAAAAAAATATCCGCCGAAGCATATGTAGCGCAAGTGGAAGCTGCGCTGAAGGCATTGAAGGCAAAAGCGGAAACGCAGGAATTTATGATTAAGAAAGCGGACGTTGCAAGAAATCAGGCTCAACTGGATCTGACAAGAACGGTAATAAAAGCGCCGTTGTCCGGCTGGATAGCCATGAAAAATGTCGACCCGGGCAAGTACGTTCAACCCGGCCAGGCACTTCTCTCCATTGTACGGGAAGATACCTGGATTGTAGCTAACTTCAAGGAGACGCAGATAAAGAAAATGACTGTCGGACAGCCCGTTAAAGTGAAAGTAGATGCTTACCCCGGAATTACCTTAAAAGGACATGTAGACAGTATACAGCCTGGAACCGGTTCCGTCTTCAGCCTTCTTCCACCTGAAAACGCAACGGGCAACTTTGTCAAGGTGGCACAGCGTATTCCGGTCAAGATAATTCTGGACTCCAAATTTGATCCCTCCCGCCCTCTCTGGCCGGGATTATCCGTTATCCCGTACGTAGATGTCAGCCGCCGAACCGGATCCAAATTGAAGTAGATCATCATGGATGAAAAAATTATGGAAGCTCCCAATAAATGGTTGATTACAGTTACCGTCATGACTGCAACAATCATGGCCGCTCTCGACATCAGCATAGTTAATGTAGCCATGCCCAATATGCGGGGAAGTCTGGGCTGTTCAGTCGAGGAGATTACATGGGTTTCAACCGGTTACATTCTCTCCAGTACTGTAATTATGCCGATTATCGCACTGCTCAGTTCAAGGTTCGGGCGTAAACGCTTTTTTATAGTCTGTGTCTTTATTTTTACTTTAGCTTCGGCGCTATGCGGTATGGCCTGGGACCTTGCTTCAATGGTCACATTCCGTGTTATCCAGGGCATCGGCGGCGGTGCCCTGATCCCTGTATCCCAGGCAATCCTGAGGGAAACGTTTCCACCTGAAGAGCAGGCTATGGCGATGAGTATTTACGGTTTAGGCATTATTATCGGACCGGCCTTGGGCCCGACATTGGGAGGATGGCTGACCGACAATTATTCCTGGCAATGGATTTTTTACTTTGCAGTTCCAATTGGAATAATCAATACCCTTCTCGTCATGAAGCTCATCCATGACCCTCCGTTTCTCACCCGGGAAAAAGGAACATGGGACTTCACGGGGCTTTTTTTCATGATTATTGGTCTTGGAGCTCTCCAGATCATGCTTGAAAAAGGCGAGCGGAATGACTGGTTTTCATCGGGCTTTATTACATCTCTGGCCATTATTGCAGCGGCCGGACTCATTCTTTTTATCTGGCGGGAATTGACTATAGAAAAGCCCGCCGTTGATTTGCGGATATTGAAAGATCTGAATTTTGCGGCAGCGACATTTCTCAGCGGCATTCTGGGAATGTGTCTGTTCGGCACTCTCTTTGTCGTACCTCTTTTTTTACAGAATCTTCTCAATTATACGGCCTTTGATGCCGGATTGACAATGCTCCCCAGAGTCTTGGCCATGGCCGTAATCATGCCTGTTTCAGGTAAACTTTATAATAGAACAGGACCGAGATGGTTAATCGGCCTTGGGATTACTTTCAATATCCTGTCCTGTTATCAGTTTTCCCGTTTATCGCTTGCTGCGGGTTATTGGGACATATTTATCCCGCAGGCTCTGCAAGGATTCGGCTTCGGTTTTATTTTTGTTGCGCTGAGCACGGCATCTCTCTCCACTATGGAAAAAAAATTAATGACTGCTGCGTCCGGGCTTTATAATGTTGTACGCCAGGTTTTTTCCAGCATCGGCATTGCGCTGGCCGCGACATTTCTTACAAGGGGAGAGAACTGGACCAGAGCCATTCTTGTGGAGCATGTTAATCTATTCACAGACAAGACATCTGAAATATTAAGGTTATTTTCAACATATTTTTACAGAAGGGGAATGGATGCCGTAGATGCCCAGGCCGGAGCTCTTAAGATGATTGAGGGAATTGTTGTGAAGCAATCAAGCATGCTGTCTTACAATCACCTGTTCTTTATAATGATGATCACCTTCCTGATTTCCATTCCGTTAATATTTTTATTAAAGAATCAGAAAATAGAATTGAAGATCAATAATTCTACGGAATAAACTGGAGACAATATGCCGGACTCGTATAAATCGATTGCTATTTCAAGGCAGATAGGCAGCGGCGGATCCTATATCGGTTATCTTGCCGCTAAAGAGCTGGGATACAAGTATCTGGACCGGGAAATCCTTCGTGAAGCATCAACCTGTCTCGGAACAGACCTGAAGCTTTTGGAGCAGCAGGAAGAAAAATCTTCAGGCATTATCAAAAACATCCTCAGGGTATTTTCGCTGGGAGCTCCCGATTCCTATGTTCCCCCCGTAAACAGGCCTGTGTATGATAAAGATTTATTCCGGTTGGAAGGCACCATTATGAACAGGATGGTCGATCAGTTCAATTCCGTTATCCTGGGAAGAGGAGGGTATTACGTCTTGAAAGACCGCCCGGAAGTATTACGTATCTTCATTCATGCCCCCCTGGAATTCAGAATTAAACGTTTAATGGAAATTAGGAATAATCAGGACTACCGAAAAATCAAATCCATCATAGTTGAGTCAGACAGCCGCCGGACAAAATTCGCCAAGGACATTATGGGAGTAAGCTGGACGGATTCAAGAAATTTTCATTTGTGTGTAAATTCAAGTGCGACGGATTTCCATACAATCCTGGAAATAATTATCAGACTCATGAAAAAATAGCGGTACGATGAAAACTTTTTCTTCAAAACAGATGTTAAGTAATATCCGGAAAAGATTTTCCGTCCCGGTCTTCTCCCGCAATCCAATAGCATTGTTTTTCGCGACCTTTGTCCTTTTCCTGTCCGTTTGTCCGGCCTATGCACAAGAGCCGACTGTTATCACCCTTCAAGAGGGTTTGAGATTTGTTCTGGAAGAAAGTCGCAATGTCAAAATTGCAAGGCTCCAGGAATCAA
Source organism: uncultured Smithella sp. (assembly GCA_964632255.1). Lineage (GTDB taxonomy): Bacteria > Desulfobacterota > Syntrophia > Syntrophales > Smithellaceae > MVRV01. The sequence continues at coordinate 24,995 of CAZWCA010000001.1, forward strand.
TGGCTGAATCCGATTCTCATGTTGCGCGATCGGCGCTGCTTCCCAGGATCGATGCATCCGCATCACATACGTCTTTGTCGAATCAACCAGCCTTGCTCTATAACGGCCAGGCTATTCCTTCATCCGACCAAGGGTATCTTTCATACAGTATCAGCATCCAGCAAACCCTTTTCGATTTTCGCGGCAGTCTTTCACATTACGAGGCCAGCCTGATGCTGCTTACGGCTAAAAAATACGATTCCGCAAGAATCCAGGATGCTATCGCGTTTGAATTTACACTTTCTTTTTACGATTTTCTTGAAGCGACTCATCTTGTTGAAACTGCCGCCAGTGAAATCGAGCAGTTGGAAGCTCACTTTCGTGACGCAACCAGCCTTTATAATGCAGGAGTAATAACGCGGAATGATTTGCTGCAAGTCCAGGTTCGGCTCTCCGATGCAAAACAGAGACTCATATCGGCGGAAAATCTAAGATCTTTTCGGGCAGCGCAACTCAATAATCTTCTCTTAAGACCCTTAAGAAATAAAATCCAGGCAGTGGAAATTGATAAAAACATTTTTTCTCCGACTATTCCTGATCTGGACGGAGCCTGGAAAATTGCCGCCGCCCGGCGCCCGGAAATACAAATTGTGGATGCGACATTGAAATCAATCAACCTCGAGATGACATCTCAAAAAGCTGAGTTCCTTCCTAAAATATTTGTGCGGGGATCAAACGATTATATGGAGAATTCCTATCTTGCTCATGAAAACAACTGGTCATTTATACTTGGCATGAACATTAATCTTTTTGAAGGTGGAAAATCCAGGGCCGAACTTCAGAAGAGCAAAAGCAGGGAGAAGCAGCTTCTTGAACAGCGAGCCAGGTTGATAGATGATATCAAGCTTGAACTTCAACGTTATATCCTGGATTGGCATAACGCTTACGCCCGAATTACAGCCACAAAAGATGCGGTCAGTCAGGCCCGGGAAAATTTGCGCATTAATAAAAGACGCTATGAGGAAGGAAAGGGAACAGCCACAGAGGTTCTTGATGCCGTGACTCTCCTGAGTACAGCTGAAACAAATCATATCAAGTCTCTTTACGACTGCCGGAAGGCTGAAGCAGCTGTTCATTATGCAATGGGTACAGACCTATTGTCGATTTACGGCCGATGAAAAGAAGAGTCATAGCCGCAATTGTTAAATAATTTTTGATTTTCAGCAGCCAAGTCGGATTTATTATCCCTTGTACTTAACAAATGTGCCTTTCCCGTATTCCTCAAAAGCAATCTCCAATTCTTTCTGAGTATTCATGACAATCGGACCATACCAGGCAACAGGTTCACCAATGGGCTTTCCTGAGACAAGGAGAAACCTGACCGGAGTTTTTTCCGCACTGATGGAGACAACATCACCATCGCCATAGAGAACAATAGCTTCCTTATCGCATGAACATTTTCGTTGGAAATCAAAATAATTGCTGCCAACAACTTCATGAGAATAAGCATTCCTGTCCGGATCGAAATATCCTTCCCCGTCGATTACATAAGCAAATACCGTGTATCCTCGTTTTATCGCATGGGTGAAAGTAGTTCCCACGGGAACGGTCACATCAAGATATTCGGGATCAACAACTACATCCCGCACGGGCCCCTGCACTCCGGCCACCTTGCCGCAAATGACTTTTAACTTAACGCCTCCCTGTAAAGTTGCTTCCGGAATATCCGCGGCTGTAAGCCCCCGGTAGCGGGGATCGATCATTTTGTGTGAAGCCGGAAGATTAGCCCATAACTGGAATCCTCCCATGTAACCGTCCTTATCGCCCTTGGGCATTTCCTGATGGATGATGCCGCTGCCGGCTGTCATCCACTGAACATCTCCGGGACCGATAACACCTTTATTTCCCATACTGTCCCCATGTTCGACCTTGCCGCCGAGAACGTAGGTAATGGTCTCGATCCCGCGATGCGGATGCCAGGGAAATCCCTTGAGATAATGGGCAGGATTACCGGAACGAAAATCATCGAGCAGCAGAAAGGGATCAAAAAGAGGAACATGTTGATTGCCGAAAGCCCGCTTCAGATGGACACCGGCACCTTCGATAGTCGGTACACTCTTCCAAACTTTATTAATTTTACGGATTTCATTCGCCATAATTTATATTCCTCCTGCCAGGTTGATTCAATTCACGGCAATATGTTGCCGGCAAGTTGTGGCAGTGTCCCAACAATAGTCAGGTAAAAGACTACGAGCGGCACTGCCATCCCTTTACCCACTTACTTTTTTTACATCTTTAAAGGGCCTTAGCCGGATTTTTTTCGACCCAGGCCGCAAATGCTTCCATAAACTTTCGAAGAAATCCACGGGTATTCTCGTTTGTAAGATTGCCCTTGTCGTCAAACAGTTGAGCGGCATTCCCTATGTATGCTTCCGGCTGCTGCATGTCCCGAACATCCAAGAACACGAATGTTTGCCGGAGATGATGATTTGCACCAAAGCCACCGATCGTGCCGGGAGAAACGCTTATCACTGCGGCGGGCTTACCTTCCCAGACACTTTTGCCATATGGCCTTGATCCCACGTCAATCGCATTTTTCAAAACACCGGGAATGGAGCGGTTATATTCGGGCGTCACAAACAGCAATCCAGCGAACGGCTTAATACGTTCCCGGAATTCTGTCCACTGAGATAGTGGTTTCCCTTCGTCATCATTGTCCTGATTATAAAGCGGGAGTTGACCGATCTCGATAATTTCCAGCTTCAGTGATTCAGGGGCGAGTTTAATGAGTGCATTAGCCATCTTCTTATTAAAAGATTCTTTACGCAGACTTCCTACCAGAACAGCAATTTTTTTTGTCATTTTCTTTCCTCCCTGAGCTTTATTTTCTTCTTAACATTTTCGAATTCGCCTTAGTAAAAAAGAGACATCAACTTTAAAATGTATCGAGCCACAGTCTCTTCTGCAGCTTCAAAGCACTTCTTTATGCAATCAATTCTTAGGAAGAAAAAATTATTATCAATGGTTGTTTCCGACCGTTATTACACTGGCGATTTCTTATTATTGCCTTTAGCAACTAATTAATTCATTTTATCATAAATTGAGTAGGAGAAAAACTAATGAACGAAGAAAATAAAATTATTATTGAAAAAGTTATTAATGCTTCCCGCAAAGATGTATGGCGCGCCTGGACAGAACCTGAACTCATTAAAAAGTGGTGGGGACCGGAAGGATTCAGTGCACCCAGTATCAAAATAGACTTAAAAGTCGGCGGCAAATATATTTTTTCCATGCACGGACCGAAAGACTCCGAGTGGGATAAAGATATGTATAGTGCCGGAACATATAAAGAAATAGTACCAAACGAAAAGCTGGTTGTTACGGACTATTTTTCAGATGAGAATGGGAAAATGATGAAACCTGCCGATTATGGCATGGATTCCAATTTTCCCGGAGAATTAACAGTCACTGTTCTTTTTGAAGAAACTGAGCAAGGTAAAACGAAGCTTTCCATTATTTATCCCCCGCCTGAAAAAAAAGAGCAACTGAAAGCAATGCTTGCAAGTGGAATGAAAGAAGGCTGGAATTCCAGCCTGGACAAGCTGAAAAATGTTTTGGAAACCGGATAATTTCCGACCGGAAAAGGGTTCTTTTCCGCTCTGGCGTTGTCGATCTACAGTATTGCTTGTGCAACGTGCATAAGGAGCGCCTTCAGCAATCCCTTGATCTCCTCGCCGGAACGAAAGATATCTCCTTTCCGGTTCGGAAACGATTATTTTTGTCATTAAAGTTTTTCTGATGGATGCTAAATAAAAAGGGAAACGCATTAATCAATATGCCAGAAATAAAAAATGAAGATCTCAAGTATAAGCGGGATTCTTAAGATAGCTTATAAACTTTTGGTCAACGACAGGGGTAAATTCCTTGCCTTGCTTATCGGTATAACATTCGCCGTCTTTTTGATTATCATGATGACATCACTGTTCGCCGGTATCCTTTATCGATCATCGGCAACTGTAAACAATATAGATGCCAAGCTATGGGTTATGGATCCGGCGGTTAATACTCCGGCGAACAGCATTCCTTTACCGGATTACATCCTGGATGCAGTGAGAAGTATTAATGGAGTAAGATATGCGGTACCGTTGTATTCCAGCGTGGCATTAGTTAAACTGCACAACGGAGTCTATCAGTCGGTAACAGTTCTGGGCCTGGATGATTCGAGCTTGTATGGCAGACCGGAGCTGATCGAAGGGCAAATCAATGACATCTATACGGAAAATGCTTTCATTGTAGTTAAGGATGCAGAATTTGCAAAGCTTGGAAATCCAAAAGTTGGCACTGAATTTGAAATAAATGATCATCGGGGAAAATTCGTCGGCATCGCCAAAGTCACGACCAGCGGCCTATTCGGCATGCCGACTCTTTACACAACATATAACAGGGCCATTACTTATATACCTTCCATGAGGTTTACGTCGGCCTTTATTCTTGTTGAACCGAAGAGCGATGATGCCGTACCTTACATTAAGCAGCAGGTGGCGCAATTCGGCTATCAGGCCCTGACAAAAAAAGAATTTATCGAAAAGACTTCGACATTTTATAAGTATCAGACCGGTCTCGGCACCAACGTTCTTATCATGACTATAATCAGTTTCATTGTCGGCTTATCTATTTCCGGCCAAACCTTTTATACCTTTATTTTGGAGAACCTGGAGAAATTCGGCGCTTTAAAAGCAATCGGCGCCAAAGGCAAAGAACTGATCTACATGATTCTTTTTCAGACGGCTTTTACGTCTCTTACCGGCTACGGATTGGGAATTGGTCTTGCCGTCCTTTTGATCACGTTTGCCAAACTCCGATTGCCCGGCTATGCCGCCAAAATTACTTATGGAAATCTTGGTTTCGCCTTTATCATGGTCGTGATTATTGCAGCAATTTCCAGTTATATCGGAGTCAGGAAAGTGCTGAAGATAGAGCCGTTTGACATTTTCAGGGGATGATATGGCCGGCATTGCAATAAAAGCCGTTGAACTGGTCAAATGGTTCGGCGAAGGAAAAGCCAGGACAATTGCCGTCAATAATGTCAGTTTTCAGGCTTATCTGGGAGAAATGCTTTACATTGAAGGCCCTTCGGGAAGTGGAAAAACAACTCTGCTGAGTTTGATTTCCGGGATTCTCAGACCAAATACAGGCTCGGTAATTGTTGAAGATAAAAGCATCTGGGACATGAACAGCGACCAGATTGCTGATTTCAGATTAAATAAAGTCGGATTCGTTTTTCAGGATTATCATCTTTTCCCAAGGTTGACCTCGGCGGAAAACGTGGCAATTCCCTTAATCCTGAAAAGGCGTGACTGGAACGAATCCATTAACGAGGCAATAAAATATCTTGGCATTGTCGGATTGGAAAACCGCGCTGATCTCCAACCGGTAAAATTGAGCGGCGGAGAGCAACAGCGGGTAGCCATAGCCAGAGCAATCGCTGGTAGTCCTGATATTTTAATATTCGATGAGCCGACGGCATCTCTGGATGGAGATACCGGCAGAAGGATTTTAGAATTTGTTAAAAAAAATATATTAAATGAGAACCGGTGCATCATTATTGTAACTCACGACAGCAGGATATTTGAATATGCTGATAGAATTATGAAAATGGAAGACGGCAAAATAGTTGGCATAGAAAAAGGAGAAACTCGTGAAGAAGAATGAAAAGTCAGAGGATCAGCAGCCTCAACAAAGAGATCGTGGCATCAGAAACAAGATCATCTTCATTCTTGCATTTGCGGGTCTTTTGGCCGGTCTGATCGGCGCTTATGTATTCGGCATCGAAAAAAATCCCCCGCCTCCGGCATTCAATCCGGCATCCAATCCTTATGAAAACGGCATTTATGCCCAGGGTATTATTGAAAGTTATCAAAAAAACGGCGCCAATATTAACATTTATCCTGAAGTATCGGGAACGGTAAAGCAAATCTTCACTGCAGAAGGGGAAGTAGTCAAAAAGGGAACTCCGCTGCTTTTAATTGAAGATTCGGTTCAAAGAGCAACCGTCGAACAGCAAAAATCACAGGTGGAATTAATAAGTGCAAATCTGAAGACCGCCCAGGACCAACTGGACAAGCAAAGGAAATCATATGAACTGGATCCAAGATCGTTAAGTAAATATGATCTGGACAATGCTGTAAATGCGGTAAAGGTTGCCAAAGCAAATGTCGATGTAGCCCGGAAGCAATACATACTCTCCCAAACATTATTGTACAAATATATAATAAGAGCAGCCACTGGCGGTGTAATCCTGTCTATCAATGTTTCAGTGGGCAGTTACATCTCTCCTCAGGGCTCTTACGATACATACACGCAGGCATTTACACCTGTTCTGGTCATGGGTGGAACAAAAGAATCGCAAGCCTACATGGGTGTTCGATGCTACATAGATGAAATACTCGTACCCAGATTACCTCCAATGGAACAGGCACATGCACAAATTTTCATCAGGGGAACAAATATCAGCATTCCTCTGGAATACGTGCGAATACAGCCTTATGTGTCACCTAAAATTGAATTGTCGAATCAAAGAACCGAAAGGGTTGATGTACGGGTATTGCCGGTAATATTCCGATTTAAGAGGCCGAAAGATATAGATATTTACCCCGGTCAACTGGTTGATGTTTACATTGGGAAAACAGCAGCAGCCCCCAAAAATGCAGGTCAACAAAAATGACATCGGCAAGAACTGCGAAAAAAAGTAATGTTAATTATGTTAAGACTTTTGCAAACACCCTCGCTGTCATTGCGAGAGCGAAGCAATCCTGCAAACAATGGATATTTAAGATCGCGTCTCTCTTTGCGATAACAAAATATTGGTTATGCAAAGCTTTCACGTTGAAAGATTTTTCAAAAAAAGTGAAGAAGGAAATTAGAATTGATATGGCAAAGCCGGTTCTATCCGGAATATGCCTTATATTATTCTCAGGCCTGCTAAGCTGCGCTGTCGGACCTGATTTTGAATATCCGCGGCCGCCCTCGATTGAACGTTATACATTCGATCCAACACCCGAGTCGACAATATCAGCCGATGGCAAAGCTCAGCACTTTGAGCCGAATGCCAGGATCATTCCGGACTGGTGGAAGCTTTTTAACTCTCTTCAGTTGAATGAAGTTGTAAAAGATGCCCTCGAAAACAACCAGAATCTTCAGGCGGCACAGGCAAATTTGCGTCAAAGCCAAAATTTGCTGCGGGCAGGTTACGGCGTGTTTTACCCGCAATTGGATGCTACTGCCGAAGCATCCCGGCAACAAACATCGTCACCTTCGTCAGGAGGATTTTTTCCCGGCACTATCTTTAATTTGTTTACCCTTTCGGCCGCCATAAGCTATACCCTGGATATTTTCGGAAGTCAGCGCCGTACCGTGGAAAGTCTCGGTGCCGATGTGGATTATCAACGGGCCGTTGCCTGGGCTACCTATATAAACCTCTCGGCCAACGTCGTTAACACCGTGATTGCCCGGGCAGGTTATCAGGAACAAATCAACGCCACTTTGGAGCTGATCAAGCTTCAACGGGAGCAGATTAAAATTACCGAAGCCCGGGTGAGAGCCGGCTTGATCCCATATGTGAATATTCTCACCCTTGAAAGTCAACTCGCCGCATATGAGGCAACACTTCCGCCACTCCGGCAGAAAATAAACCAGGCCGAACATCTGCTGGCAACCCTTATGGGCTGTACACCGGCTGAGTGCAATCCTCAACCAGTCGAACTGGCAGCTTTGACACTGCCTGAAGAATTGCCGGTGACATTGCCCTCGCGACTTGTTCGTCAGCGTCCCGACATTCTGGCCGCCGAGGCGCAGCTGCACAGCGCCAGCGCCAATATCGGAGTCGCCACTGCGGCATTATTCCCCAGTTTTACTTTGAGCGGCGCCTATGGTGTAGGCAGTAACACTATCAATGATCTCTTCAAAACTGACAGCGTATTCTGGAATTTTGGAGCGACCGCTACAGCGCCTCTGTTCCGGGGAGGGACTCTATGGTTCAGACGGAAAGCGGCAATCGAAGCTTATCAGGTCGCTTCGGCAAATTACCGTCAAACCGCGCTCAGTGCATTTGCCCAAATCGCCGATACCCTGCGTGCTCTGGAACATGATGCCGAGTCGGTGAAAGCTCAATCTTACGCACTAAGTAAAGCGACTGAATCTTTGCAATTAATTCAGAAAAATTATGAAGCAGGCCTCGCCAATTATCTTCAGGTACTAATTGTAGATATTCAGTTTTACCAGGCAAGGATCGGCTACATCCAGGCGAAAACTCAACGCTTACAGGATACAGTCGCGCTCTTTACGGCTTTGGGAGGCGGCTGGCGGGATAAGGAAGACAACGTAATGGATGAAAGCGTAAAGAAGGACAGCAAATAAATTTTTAACATCCAGGATATATTTGCTTTATTTTAACTCAAAACATAGTATTTTTATTGGCGGCTCTTGCAGGAATAGCCTGGATAACGCCCCAATGTTCAACAATTTTACCATCTTCATCAACGCGGAAAATTTCAACCATAGCCCTGCCCCGGTCATTCTCATCCAGTTGGGAATGTAAATGAAGAACAACCAGATCACCCTCGGCAATGATACGTTTGATTTCAACCCTGGTTTTTGGATGCTCTTCAAAATAACCATTGAAATATTCGCGAAAGGCCTCTTTACCATCAGACATATAGGGATTATGCTGAATATATTTTTTCCCCATATACATTCTCGCGGCCTCTGCCGGTTTGTGCTCATTAAAAAGCATCTCATAGAATTCACGAACGTTCTTCTTATTTGTTTCTAAAACACTGTTTTCAGAAACATGCATTTTTTGTAAAGATTTAATTTTTTTTCTTTCCTTTGCACTGCCGATTGATCTTCCTTCTGCAATTTCCTCTTCCGGAACGGTTGAATAAACATCAAGATCTTCTTTTAAAAATCCCCTGCCTCTGCGATTGACAGTTACTGTTTTTTCTACCAGATCTTCCTCAATCGGCTTCTCATCTTCATATTCTTCTGCTTCCTGAACAGGTTCTTCGTTTTCGTAATACCCTAAATCCCAAATCAAGGAATCTAATTCCTTGTCGCATAACCTGTCTTCACCGCTTTCAAATTCCTTGATTTTATCATCAAAAAGCTCATCCAACGGTTTTTTATTATCGTCCTCCGAGCAATCCATATAATGCTCCTCCTTAATACATGGCTGGATTTCCAAATATTTATAAAAGATGGAGTAATATGCAATAAAAAGCAATGATGGAAAATTGTCAGCTAATCCACGGGGATTATTTTGAGTCGAAGTTTAACGGACTGAAGATATTGAAAAATAGCGGCCTTTTAATGTAATAATAAGCATGATCAATAGAGGAATATTTGAAAACGACCCACCGGGATGAGCCCCAAGATTCATTCCCGATTTTTTAAAATCGAGTATCAATCTTTGCCGTATAATTTTTTCCAGTTGGCATCGGCTTTTTTGATGTTGCCGGGAATATCCCTGCTCCATTTTTCATATGCTGATCTGCTGCAATTCAGATACAGTTTTCCATTAATGATCTTCCATACCTCCGGATCGGTATCGGCTTTACGTGCCTGGGTCATGGCCCAGGCGCAATAACCGTCATACTGAGGAGCGTATTTCCCGGGATCAGCCGCGAAAAGATCTCTGTTACCCTTTGTTGAGAAATGCCACATCATGTCATGCCACGGGAAAGAGTAAGCTGCATTGCCTTTCAGCGCTTTACCCTCCTTAAAATAGGCAACTGTATCATATCCCCTGATGGCTAAAGCATAAGCCGGGGTGCGGCTGAGCGCTATTTCACCGCCTCCGGTTAATAAAAATAACGGCAATAAAATACCGGCCAGAATTTTTTTGACTGTTTTTATCGGGTTCATATTATTTCATCTCCATTTTTTTCAGTTAAATCTATAGTCGGTTTTCAGTCACTGTTGCAATATAACACATTCTTTAATTTCGATTTATATCCTTTATCTGAAATTTTCCGGATCAATGGCGGATTAATTGATCGCTATGGAGGATTTGGCATGAAAGCAATCGACTTCAAACAAAATAATCACCTGGCCACCGGCAATGAAATTGAAGCTTACGAGTTTTACAAATTAGTCATCCACAGTTCCCGGATGGATTTAGTGTCCGTCCGGAAACTTGGATGACAAAACTAATCGTTTCCGGACGGAAACTATTTAAAATCCACAAAACTGAACATGCCCCTTGCAAGGGGCATGTTCTTTATGTATAAGGCGAACGTCTTTTCGACTTTTTATACAAAGATCCTGTTTCGCGAGCGCAGAAGTTATAAAAATCACCAATTAAATTCAGCCTTTACATAAAGGCACAGGAGGGAATAAAATATGGCAAATGAAAATCTGGAAGGCAAGCGCTGGTTTCTCGCGCTTGCGGGTGTCGTGATCATGCTGGTTTTGGGCACGGTTTACGCTTGGTCGGTCTTTGTCAAACCCATTGCGGCTATGCAGGGCTGGGAAGTAAAAGTTGTGTCACGCGTTTTCATGCTGATTATCGGCGTCATTGGTATTTCCGCCGCATTTGGCGGAATGTTGGTGGACAAAAAAGGTCCAAAATTTGTTGCAACGCTCGGCACCGCTTTTTACGGAGTCGGTGTTTTGCTGGGCGGCGTGGCTTTATATTCCGGCAATTTTATGTTTCTTTTATTCGGGTATGGAGTTATCGCCGGCATAGGCAACGGACTCGCCTATGTTGTGCCGATTGCGACTTTGATCCGGTGGTTCCCGGATAAACGTGGTCTGATTACTGGTCTTGCCGTCATGGGCTTCGGTTTCGGCGCTTTCTTCATCGGTCTGCTTGCTCCGGGTCTCATTAATAAAGTCGGCGTAGCCAATGCATTTCTTATACTGGGTGCCATCTATTTCGTTTGCAGTGTCCTTGCCTCTTTAATGTTAAAAAATCCTCCCGCCGGCTGGCTTCCTAAAGGTTTCAAGCCTGCAGCTTCCGCCATCAGCGCTGCCGATTCTTTTAATTGGAATGAAGCAAGCAAAACGCGCCAGTGGTACATGCTCTGGGGCATGCTCTTTTTAAACGTTACCGCCGGTATGGGGCTTTTGTCCAAACTCTCTCCGATGGCCCAAGACGTTATCAAACTTGCTCAAAACATTGATGATCCGGCAAAACTGGCTGTTCTGGGCGGCGGTGTTCTGGCTACGGCTTCTATTTTCAACGGTTTGGGCCGTCTTTTCTGGGCCGCCATTTCCGATATGATCGGCCGTAAAGGCGTTTATATGGTCATGTTCCTTACGCAGGCGATTTTATACATATTTCTTCCCCAAATCACCAGCGTGCTGCTCTTCACAATTATCGCCTGCTATCTTCTTTCGTGTCTGGGCGGCGGTTTTGCCGTTATGCCGGCTTTTGCCGCTGATTCCTTCGGCCCGACCAATATCGGCAAAATCTACGGATTTTTGCTGACTGCCTGGGGCGCGGCCGGTGTTGTCGGTGGTTTTGTTTTTGCCGAATTCAACAAGCAGCAGTCTCTTATTACAGCCGCTATTTGCCTCGGTATCGGCTTTGTCATCGCACTGCTCTTCACTCAGCCTAAAAAGGCATAAAATTTAAATAATTATCGAAAATACTTAAAATAATCAGTTTTAATTTTAAAAATAAACACCCTTCTATTCAAATAGAAGGGTGTTTTTCTTTGGAGAGGATAAAGATCTGCCGTTCAATTCTGAATGGCAGCCTGTGCGCGAATTAAGTCATGCAAAGTGATTATCCCCTTGATAATGTTTGTATCCCTGTCGAGAACTATCAATGCGGGAACCGCCGAATCAACAAATTTATTTCCGACATCCTTCACTGTTTGGTCTGAATAACATGTTTCTGCTAAATGTATCTCTGGGTGATGCCCGCAACAAAGTGCTTCTTCTATTTCCCGGCGAGTTACAAATCCTTCTATTACATTATTGGAAATAACAGGAAAAGCATTATATGGGTAATGATCGATGATCTCGCGCATTTCCTTTTCGTTAAGATTTGTTATTCTCACAAGATTCGGGTTGGCAATTGCACAAACAGGTAAGTTTTGCCAACTTTGAAGATCAATTGGCGGCCTGATTTTATAGAGATCATGTCCATCTTGAACGAGAAGCGCATCATAAAAATTCAATTTACCGGTTCTATAAGCAATGGCTTGGCTGATAATAGTGCCGATCAATAAACCGGGTATCAAGGTAAATTGATGGGTCATTTCAAAAACAATGAGCATCGAAGTGAAGGGAGCACGAACAATTGCTCCGAGGCATGCACTCATTCCTACGGCAGCTAAAACGATACGGTCAGCCCCCGTTAATGGCAGTATAATATTTGCCAATCCACCAATGAAATAGCCGCTCAAGCCACCCATAAACAGCGACGGTGCAAAAATACCACCACACCCTCCAAAACTGTAACACGCAATAGTGGCGCATAATTTTGCGCATACCAAAACACCTGCTATTTTCCATTCAAAATTATTATTTAAAGCGTTGGAAAGATCCTGGTATCCAAGGCCAAACACTCCTATTTTCCCGGTCGCCAAAAATATACTGCAACCAATTAACCAGGCAATCAGTCCTCCGCATAATGGAAGAAGCCATCCCGGAATTTTCGTTTGATTTTTTAGCCGGCTTCTCCAAAAGATTGTTGACCGTTGAAAAATTACACCGGCAAGCGCTGCTGTAATAGATACTGCCGGAACAACAAGGTAATGAAACCAACTGATGTTTTCAGTCGAGGGGAGTGAAAATGCCGGTTGTCTGCCGAGTATCGCATAAACTACAAACGCGCCTATCACAGAAGATAGAACAACACTGCCCAAATAACGATTGTTTAAATCGCCCACAATTTCTTCAATGACAAATGTAATTGCCGCGATGGGAGTATTAAATGCCGCGGCCAGGCCGGCGGATGCTCCGATGAGGGTTGCATTTCTTCGCTGCCGTAACGATGCCCCCAAAACACCGTGAAGATTGGAAGACACGCCACTGCCTAAATTGACGGATGGCCCCTCCCGGCCAAGGCTGTTTCCACCGCCGATACTTAGAACTCCGGCGATGAATTTGACCAAAACCGGTTTGAACTTCATATAACCGAGTTCTTTCCAGTAAGCCGTTTTAACTTGCGGAATTCCACTGCCGGCGGCCTCGGGGCTGAAGACATTCAACAAAAAGCCGACAATTAAAGAAGTGCTGGTTATAACCAGAAAACTCCCTGCGACGAAGAAAAGCGGAGATTTAGTAGTGAAAAAAAGATATGTTTTTGCAAATAATAAATTAGTTAAATATAAAAACAATACAGTGGACAGTGCTGCAGTCAGGCTGAGAATGCATGTTAAAATTATTGATCTTATATTCTCAGGAAATTTCTGGAGAAAATGTAAAAAATTTTTCAAAATTAAATCCAGCGGCAACGTCAAATTTTTAAATCGGTTTAATTACCGCCTCACATATCCCAAAGATCTTATATAGGCCATAACTTTTATACTTTTAACCTTTCTTCAAAGATTTGAAAAAAATTTTTATTTAACTAAACGCCAATAACTATAAACAGGCAAATTTGGATTAATTTTGGATTTAATTTTTACAGTTCAGTGCTGTCTGAAACCCATACTTCAAATTCTTTATATCATTCTCTAAAAGAACCTTAGTTTATTATAGTAAACTCATTTATTATGATTTTAATTTAGTTCTTATTCGTTAAGATTCCTTAGATTCACAATAGTTTGTAAAAAATAGGTGCAGAGGCAGCATAAAATGGGGATCCATTGAAAGGAGGATTTTTTTTCATGCACGTACTCCGCACCGTTCAAGAATTCAAAAAATTACTTAATAATTACGAAATGATCTCTTCTATTTTTCGCCCATGCTTCTTCATTATGACCAGGATCAACCGGTTTTTCCTTGCCATAGCTAATGGTTTTTATTCTTTTTTTGGCCACACCGAGATTGGCAAGATAATTCCTGGCTTCATCAGCTCTCCTGAAACCTAAAGCCATGTTATATTCCGCCGTCCCTCTTTCGTCGCAATTGCCCTCGATTGTAATTTTTTCCTTCTTGCTAGTTAAAAGATAATTGGCATTCTTTTGCAAAACTTCTCTATCTCCTGTTCTAATTAAATATTGATCAAAATCGAAATATATATCTTTGAGCGCATCATTGCTCTGAGTTGCTGAATCCTTCGTTAGGCCTGCTCTCTCCTTCTCTTGTGCGGCTTTTAATGCGGCTTCTTTTTGCTCTTTTTCTTTTAAGGCCTTTTCCTTGGCTGCCTTTGCTGCTGCATCATTTGTTACATTAGATTCACTCTTGACTGTTTCTTTCTTTGCACATCCTGTGTAGAAAACCAAACCAATGCACAACAATGCAAACATCATCCGGATTAATCTACTTTTTTCCATAAGCCATTGTTTTCCTCCTATTTTTTAAAATTTTTTATTCATCAACACCTTCCGGCAACCATCCAAATATAGTATGCTTAAGAGAGACATCTCTTATGGATCCCACCGATCGGCCATTAGAGAAATTTTCATGCTGAAAGGAAAGACGTTTATCCTTTATCAGCCTATATACTGTTATTTCCGAGGTATGGTTAATAGACCTTAAGTGAATTTTCATAATATTCTTCGTTATAAGATAGCCCATATTGATATCTCCACCCTGAGTGATTATGCATAAATACCTTCTCCTTTTGTCGATGAATCCGGAAAATCCAAGCTTTCGGATGACTCCTTTTTCTTTAATTTCGATATCTCCACTGAAATTAAGCCCTGACTGTTTTGTCACATCAAGACTAATAGTTCTATTTATTGCAGAACTGAACCCTTTTGGATCTGCATATAGAAAGGCAGTTCCGTTCCACTTACCCTTAAGATCGGGTACGAGATCTTCTCCTGCAGCCATGGAATTATTGAAGATGGAAAAAAATAAAATAAAGATCAAAAAAATTAATTTTATCAGAAATTTCATAAGTCATTTAAAATGTTTGATATCTTTCACAAATTAATTGCAAAGTTTTTAAATATTATGTTAGTGGTTAATATGATTAAAACATAGCATACAAATAATTTGTGTACCTACTATATTGCTTTGTAAAATGCAACTTTTTTAATGAAAGGAAGGCAATGCCTGAAGATAAACCAGTAATTTCCAATATTGTAGATAACTTACGAAGAGTATTTCAAATCCTAAATGAACAATCAAAAAAGGTTAAAAAAGATACGGGATTAACCGGGCCGCAACTTTGGACAATAAAGGTAATAAATGAGAATGCGCCTCTCAATCTTTCCGATCTTGCCGGCAAACTTTATCTTCATTCGACAACAGTTGTGGGAATAGTTGATCGTTTGGAAATGCAGAACCTTGTTAAAAGAACGCGCTCGAAAGATGACAGGCGAAAGGTTTTGATAGAATTAACGGCAAAAGGAAAATCTCTTATAGCCAATGCACCGGAAGTTGCTCAGGGCCTGCTCGTGGCTGGACTGGAAGAGCTGCCGGAAAGCAGCCTTACCGAAATAGACAGGAGCATGCGGCGGCTGGTAAAAATTTTTGGTGCCCAAAAGATCCCGCCCAGATTGATACTTTCATCAGAAGTAAATTTACCGAAGAAAGAAAATAAGCAGAGAAGAGAGGAATAAGCAACTTATTTACCTTAGCACATTAGTGTAATGATAAAAAAAGACTTTTCGCAATTTCACTTCCGTTTTCAACCAAATAAAATGCCGGAGCTTGTTTTAATTAAAAGTCGGCAATCTTCATAGATTTTTCTTGATCGTTGATTGCCGACCTAATGATTTTTCTATTTGTTAACAGGACCTACAGGTAAAACCACACGATTATAGACTTCATTCAAAACTTCTGCAGCGGCAAGATACATCGCGGATGCACCGCAGAAGATGCCTTCATATCCGGCAATATTGACAATAGATTTTCCTGTATCTGTCATTCCTGAGGCTATCATATAGTTTCCCACTGTTAGAAGAGCAAACAATAAAACAAGAGTTCCAAAAATTACCTGAAGAGCTTTATTCAAATTAAAAGTGCCGATCCACATAAAGAAAGAAAAAACACCCCAGATCATCAAGTAAGTAGCTATTCCTGCTACAGTGTGGGTATGATATACCATCCAGACAAGGGCCATCCAGAAAAAGCCGTAAAGAGTGAATGCCGTTGACGCAAAAGTATTGCCTCTTTTATTTTCCAAAATTCCAGCAATAACCTGCGCCAAACCACCCACGAATATGCCCATTGACAGAATGTGGTCATCTAATGTTGTAAATCCTGCATTGTGAATGTTTAACAAAATTGTTGTCATGCCGAATCCAAGTAATCCGATCGGTCCAGGGTTCCCAGTTTTTTCCATACGTCTTCCTCCCATTAATTTTTTATTTTTTACCACTTCTCAAATTTATCAATAATAAGGTAAACCTTATATAAAAAGATGAACGAGCGGCAACATACGCCTATAATGAATGAAAGAAAACATTGTATTCAAATTATTTGTGCACCTACTATATGAAATTCCGGCAAAAAGCAACCTCTTTGAGTAAAAAGGGATATTCATTAAGTTTCGGCAACATTATATTTGAAGCAATCAAGCCCTTTTTACCATTGCCAAAAATCAAACAATGCATTATAAGACGCAGTGCACAATCAGTAATTTTGGGACATAATTAAGATGCCGCATCGACAATATGCTTTCCCGCAATCACCTGATGTAGCGACTTAATATGGATAAATACCTTTGAGGGAAGGAGTAAATAAAATGAACATTCTCATTTTTGGACCTAATGGCAGTGGTAAAGGGACTCAGGGAGCAATAGTGCAAAAAAAATATGGCGTACCCCATATTGAAACAGGTGTAATTTTCCGGGAAAACATTTCCAAGAAAACACCGTTGGGAGAAAAGGCAAAAGGATTCATCGACCGCGGTGAACTTGTTCCTGATGATATTACTATCCCCATGATTCTGGACCGGTTAAAGCAACCTGATTGCAAAGAAGGCTGGCTCCTGGACGGTTTCCCCCGCAATCTGATTCAGGCTGAAGCACTTTGGGCCGCACTGCAGAAAGAAAATATCAAACTCGATTACGTAATCGAAATCGATCTGGATCGGGAAACAGCAAAAAAACGCATTATGGGACGCAGGTTATGCAAAACGGACAACAACCACCCGAACAATATTTTCATTGACGCCATCAAGCCCGCCGAAAAAGACGGGAAAACGGTTTGCCGTGTCTGTGGATGTGATCAATTATCCACCCGCGCCGATGATCAGGATGTCGACGCCATCGATAAACGTCATGGAATCTATTATGATACGAAGACGGGCACGCTTGCCGGTGTAAATTATTTTAAAGAAAGAACTAAAGTGATCGTCGTTGACGGAAGCGCCGGCGTCAAAGAAGTATCTGAAGATCTGCTGAAGAAACTGGCTTAATCACTTTAAAGGAAAAATTGAGTATAAAAAGCCCCCCGCATCCTGGAGGGCTTTTTTTGATACATTTATGGAAAATATTAGAAATTTCAGTATTATCGCACATATTGACCATGGTAAGTCCACGCTGGCGGACAGGCTTATCCAATTTACGGGTGTCTGCAATGAAAGAAATTTTCAGGATCAGATGCTGGATAACATGGACATTGAGCGGGAACGCGGCATCACTATCAAGAGCAACGCTATTTCGTTGCCTTACCGCGCCAAAGACGGAAAAGAGTATACCCTGAATCTGATTGATACGCCGGGACATGTGGATTTCTCTTATGAAGTATCCCGGTCTCTGGCGTCCTGCGAAGGAGTATTGCTGTTAATTGACGCCGCTCAGGGCGTTCAGGCGCAAACGCTGGCCAACCTGTATCTGGCCATGGAGCATAATCTGGCGATAATACCCATTATTAATAAAATTGACCTGCCTTCCGCGGATATTGACCGTGTTTTGGAAGAAATCGATTCGGAGCTGGGGCTTGATCCGGACACTCATATTAAATGCTCGGCTAAGGAGGGAATCGGCATTGAAGAAATTTTGGAGGCCATTGTCGAACGCATTCCACCACCAACAGGCGATGCTGCCAATCCGCTGGCGGCTTTGATTTTTGACGCCAAGTACGACTCCTTTCGCGGCACAATAATCCATTGCCGCATTTTCGAAGGGAGCGTTAAAACCGGCGACCTGATTAAGTTCATGTCCAATGATGCTGCTTATAAAGTGGAAGAAGTGGGACATTTTCTCCTGACCCGCGCCAAACGGGAAAAGCTTTCCGCCGGAGAAGTGGGTTATATTATCGCCGGCGTGAAGACTGTCGCCGACGTACGCACGGGAGATACGATTACTCATCAGGACAGGCCCTGCCCGCAGCCGCTCCCCGGCTTTAAGGAAGTCAAACCGGTTGTTTTTGCTTCCATCTACCCCATCGCCTCCGATGATTATCAGGATCTGGCCGACTCCTTGGAGAAATACAAGCTAAACGACGCCTCTTTTATTTATGAAAAGGATTCTTCCGCCGCTCTTGGACAGGGTTTCCGTTGCGGCTTCCTGGGCCTGCTGCATCTGGACATCGTGCAGGAACGTCTGGAAAGAGAGTACGATCTTTCCATCATTCTCTCCGTGCCGAGTGTCCGTTACCGGTTTACGCTTAAAGACGGTGAAGTGCTTTACGTGGACAATCCAACCCATTATCCCGATCCCGCAGCAATCGCCAAAGGTGAAGAACCGTACATACGTGCCGCCATGATGCTTCCGGAACGCTATCTGGGCGCCGTAATGAAGCTGTGCATGGAAAAAAGAGGTGTAAACTCCAATATGAATTACACCGGCCCGGGACGCGTCGAATTGTCTTATGAAATGCCGCTTTCAGAAGTTATTTATGATTTTTATGACCGCTTCAAATCCGTGACTCAGGGTTACGGCTCTTTCGATTACGACATTATTGATTACCGGGAAAGCAATCTGGTACTAATGGATATCCTGGTCAACGGGGAAAAGGTCGATGCTCTTTCGCAAATCGTGCACCGTGAACGCGCCCGCGCCCGTGCACTTATCGCCTGCGACCGTCTCAAAGATGAGATCCCGCGCCAGATGTTCAAAATCGCCATCCAGGGAGCAATCGGCGGAGAAATCATTGCCCGCAGCACCATCAGCGCCTTCCGTAAAGACGTGACGGCCAAATGCTACGGCGGTGACATTACCCGTAAGAGAAAGCTGCTGGAAAAGCAAAAGGCAGGCAAGAAACGCATGAAGATGATCGGTAACGTAAGCATTCCGCAAAGTGCGTTTTTGGCGGTACTGAAATCGGATAATGATTAGGCTTAAGATTTAAGATTTAAGATTTAAGGTTTAAGGTTTAAGACTTAAGTCTTAATACTTAATACTATTTCCCTAAAAAAATGATAGATAATAAACTAGCAGGCCTTTACATTCACGTTCCCTTTTGCGTAAGCAAGTGTGCCTATTGCAGCTTTTACTCGATTAAATCCATTGATCTTATTCCAAAATATCTGTTAGCCCTTCAAAAGGAGCTGAATTTTTACAGTAAATATTTTCGTTCCTTCGACACAATCTATGTAGGCGGCGGAACCCCTTCCCTGCTTAGTTGTGGCCAAATTGCAGCAATTTTCTCGTCAATTTATAAAACCTATAAAATTGCAGCGGATGCGGAAGTTACATTGGAAGCCAATCCGGGAGATATTTCCGTTGAATATTTAAAAGAGCTGAAAAGCATCGGCATTAATCGTTTGAACATCGGGATTCAATCATTCAACGACAATCTTTTAAAATTTCTGGGACGCAGACATTCAGCCAAAGAAGCAATTGCGGCTATCAATGCGGCAAGACAAGCGGGATTTGATAATCTCGGAATAGATCTGATTTATGGAGTTCATGGCAGCGGCATTAAATCATGGGAAAATACTTTAAAAAAAGCCGTTTCCTTTTCACCGGAGCATATTTCATGTTACCAGCTTTCTCTCGATGAACAAACACCGCTTTATAAACGATATATCAGGGAAAATTTCCACCGCCTCAAGGAAAATCAGGAATTGAAATTTTTCCTGACCACCTCAGAATTCCTGGAGGATGCAGGATATAACCATTATGAGGTTTCCAACTTTGCCCGTGCTGAAAAGTTCCAATCCAAGCATAACATTAAATACTGGCGTCACGTGCCTTATCTTGGCTTAGGACCGGGAGCGCATTCTTTCCTTGGTTCGAGGCGCTGGTGGAACAAGCCTTCCGTCAGCGACTATATTGAGAACATTATAGAAGGCAAAATGCCGTTGGATAGTTCGGAGACACTCAGCCTGGATCAACTGCAACTGGAGGCTTTGTTTCTTGGCCTGCGCACTGCAGCCGGAATTGACTTGAGCCTTTGTCAAAAAAAATACGGCCTTGATTTACTTACCGAAAAAAAACAGGTAATTGAGAAACTGCTGGAAAGCGGATTGGTGAATTTGGAAAAAGGCTCTTTGAAACCCACACGCTACGGTCTGGCTGTAGCCGACAGTCTGGCTCTGATTTAATTTCCTTCCGCCTTAATTCTATTCAAACTTATTGCTGGAGCAATCAGGCTGATTGCTCCGAATATTAATCATGGTTTAACTGCAAGATTGAATCAGCCCCCAATTCTATTCAAACCCCGGCAGTCTCCCGGCAAAGCCGGGAGCTTACCCATGCAGTTATTTTTTAAATAGTCTTAGTATCTTCCGCCGCCACGTCCCCCTCTATTAAATCCGCCTCTACCGCGATTACCGCTTCCGCTTCCTGCGCCGAATTCCTTTTTTGGCTTGGCTTCATTAACGGTAATTTGCCTGTTATCAAGGGTTCCGCCGTTAAATTTTTTAATCGCCTCAGCAGCGCCTTCTTCAGTTTTCATTTCGACAAAGCCGAAACCTTTGGATTGGCCAGTAAACTTGTCTTTAATTATTACCGCACTTGCAACTTCTCCTGCTTCGGAAAAGTTGGATGTAAGATCATCTGCCGTAATTTTATAAGACAGGTTGCCGACATATAAATTTTTGTTCATTTTAATTTCCTTTTTAGTTTATTTGATTTACTTCTTATTTTTTCATTCCTTAACGGTTCACAAAGCATTAAATTCTCATCCATCTCCCGGTTGAGAAGGAAAAAAAATGAATAGATTTGTGCCTTATCTGCTAAGCTTTAAAAAGCTCATTGACGCCGAAAGCGAAAAACTACACTTTGAAGAGCATGGTGTTTGTATGTTGTCTATTAAGAAAGGTTTGACTAAGAAGGGATCATTTCATAATATAAACATGATTTTTGCTTTGTTTATACTTGGTCACTTTACCGGTTAATAGTCAAGAGATATTTTACCTCTCCAAGCCGCTGCCAAGTATGGGTCAATAGCCTGATAGTCATTTAATTAATAATTTCAAGACGAACCGTGTCAGTAAATTATTTTTTACCGGAAACAGCCTGGCAATCATTGTACCTGGTCTGCCAATTTCCTTCATCGCCGCGAACCTCTAATCTCGCCGTATCACCTTTAATCCACCAGACCAATTCTCTGTCATCGGTATAACGTGCTCCCGAAGCCGAAAGCCCCTGAGGCAGAGTTTGTTCTTTAGCATCAGGCAAAATTACTTTGACGAAGTTAAGGCTGTTATCCGAAAGTGAATAATACCTGGCTGTAATCCTGTCACCATTCTCACATTGATAGGTTACATTCTCGCCCGCACGTACGCTCAGACTTTCTTTGGTCATACTGCAACAGCCGGAAAGGCAAGCCAATAAAAAAAAGGCGATTGGTAAAATTATTTTGCTGATTGTTATTTTCATTTTTTTATTCCTCTACGCTGCAGTGACTAATAATGCATTTTACGAAGTCGTGCTTAATTGATCATCATGAGGAACTGAATTATTCTTCGCATATTCCTCGTAAATCTTTTCTTTAACAAAAAATTCAAATAATTCGGCGTCAATATGATTTTCTTTTGCCATGAGATCCATGATTTCAAGGGCTTCAGTTACGCTTTTTCCTTTCTTATAGGGACGGTCTATGGCGGTAAGAGCTTCGAAAATATCAGCAACGGCAATGATCCTGGATTGCAGGGAAAGCTGATCTCCTTTGAGTCCCAGAGGATAACCGGTCCCGTCAATCTTTTCATGATGCGCGGCGGCGTAACAGGCGACATTGCGCAATTTTTTTGGAAACGGTAAATGGGAGAGCATTTTCTGTGTAACCAGGGCATGATTATTAATGATATTTCGTTCATTTTCGGTGAGTGTGCCGCGCCGGACGCATAATTTGCTGATTTCCTCTTCCGAAAGAAGCGGGCGCGGCTGACCATCATCAGTCCATTTTCGTTCGGCTATTTCCTTAATTCTGGCGATTTTATCGTCATCAAGAAATTCATTGCCGGTATTGGCCTGGGCCAGAAACTCATATTCTTCATCCAATACTTTAATCTTTGCTGAAATTTCCGGGGAGGGTGTTTCCAGCGTTAAATCTCTTTTTATTAATTCGATACGGGTTTTTATATCGTAAATACGGTCGTGCAATGCTTCGAGTTTAGTCGCTTTATCTACGACGTATTCCGGAGTCGTTATTTTACCGACGTCATGCAGCCATGCTGCAATAGCCAGTTCCCGCAATTGATCATCATTGAATTTTATATCGGCGAATTTTCCATAATTTGTACTATTGATTTTGCGGGCTATCGTCATCGTTAACTCCGCAACACGTTTTACATGACCGCCCGTATAAGGTGATTTTTCATCAATTGCCGTTGCGATTGTTCTGATAAATGATTCCAATAGATTTTCCAAATCAAGAATCAAGCGGCTATTGTAAAGAGCTATTGCCGCCTGGGAAGCTAAAGAGCGAATCATTTCCTGATATTCTGGCGAGAAATCAATTACCTCGCCCGTTGTTTCATCAAGTGCATTAAGCAGTTGTAAAACGCCGATAACGTCGTTTTCATGATTGCTCAGGGGAACAACCAGCATGGATTTGGAACGATAGCCGGTGCTGAGATCGAATTTTTTTGTTCCTTCAAAATTAAAACCTTCGATATCATAGACATCAGCTATATTAACTGTTTGGCCGGATATAGCTACATAAGCGGATACATTACTATTATTGGGACTGCCGTCATGGTTTTTTAAATTCAGGGAGGGCCAGGCAATTTTTCCGCCTGTACCTCCCATACGCAGTCCCAGAGAATCATTTTGAACTATTGCAAAATGCAATTCGGTTTCGTCATCAGACATGGTATAAAGAGTACCGGCATCCGCATTGGTGAATTTACGCGCCTCATCCACAATCATTTCCAAAAGGCGGTCGAGATTTTTTTCTGCAGAGAGCGCGGTGCCGATTTCATTAAGTCTTTTGATCTGGGCGCATTGTTTTTCTGCGTATTGTTGAACTTCAGCAATAAGGCGGATTAAAAACTTAGTGATCTGGGAATTGTCATTCATGCCGTTCGCCGCCGCAAATTTTATTAAAACCGCTTACAGACCTGCTAAATCTTCAGCTATCGGACTATAACAGAGGGAATTATCTTTTCAAGGCGTTTTTTTATTTTTTCCAGGTCATTATCCGAATAACTTTTTTCGTGGTAAAAATTTTTATTCAAAATTTTAGCCGGAATAAATTTTTGCAGGGCATATCTTTCACAACCGGAAATCATCGCGGCGATTTTAGAAATATCTTTCGAGGTAAGCTGTGACTGGACGATCGTCGTACGAAATTCATGAGGAATTCCGGATTTCAAAATAATTTTTATACTTTCCTTTATTTTATTGCTGTCCACCGGGACGTTGGCGATAGTTTCATATTTTTCCAATGGCCCTTTTATATCCATTGCAATAAAATCAAGCAATTTTTCATCTAAAAGAGCCTGGATAACCTGGGGGTGAGAGCCGTTGGTATCAAGTTTGACGGCAAATCCCATTTTTTTAATTTTTTTAATAAAAGGCACTAAATCACCCTGGATTGCCGGTTCACCGCCGGTAATAGTCACAGCATCGAGTTTTCCGCGGCGTGTTGCAAGAAACTCAAAAACCTCGTTTTCTTCAAGAGCGGGCTGAAACAACTGCGGATCCACCAACTCGGGATTATGACAATAAGCACATCTGAAATTACATCCCTGTAAAAAGACAACAGCACAAATCAGCCCCGGATAATCGATAAGTGATACTTTTTGCAAACCGCCTATTTTCATTATTCATTTCCTTATATTTTTTATAAAATCTCGATCTACCCTGTAAAAAGGCCGCAGGCAAGGCCCGCAATGTGTTTGCCTGGCGGCGCACACTGGTAATGACTCATCTTTTCATTGCGTTCCTTCGCTTTTGGAGCTCAGGAAAAACGCTTCCCGAGCAGAGGAGTGCGTCGAACCTTGAGTACGTCTCAACAAGCCTGCCCCGTGCTTGACACGGGGATGAATGAAGCGTAACGCCGCATCCGGTCTTTTTATGAGGTTAACAATTATTGGAAGTTGAATTCCTGACGTAAACTGAACTCTTCCTGCTTGCCTTTATTCCACTGCTTTACCGGCCGTAAATAACCAACTACGCGGGAATAAACTTCGCAATCGTCGTCACAGGTGGGACACTTTTCCTGCTCACCTTTGATGTAGCCGTGCGATGGACAAACACTGAAGGTGGGGGTGAAGGTTATGTAAGGTAAGTGATAAGAATAACACATTTTTTTTATTAACCTTTTAACCGACTGAGGATCGTCGATTCTCTCTCCGGCAAAGGTATGAAACACCGTGCCGCCTGTATATTTTACCTGAATTTCATCCTGCAGATCCAGTGCTTCAAAAACATCATTGGTATAATTTACCGGCAATTGCGTTGAATTGGTATAAAACGGCTCCGCATTTTCTGCTTTGCCGTCACTGGCGCAAACAATGTCGCTATATTTTTCTTTATCAATCTTCGCCAGACGATAAGAAGTACCTTCCGCCGGCGTTGATTCCAGATTATAATTATTACCCGTTTCCTTCTGGAATTTAATGAGTTCTTTTCTCATAAAATCAAGCACCTGTTTCGTGAATGTCTGACCTTCATTCGAGGCAATATCCTTTCCCAGCAGGTTTAAACAGGCCTCATTCATTCCGACAAGCCCGATTGTGGAAAAATGATTTTTCCAGTATTCACTGAATCTTTCATTAACACCGCGCAGGTAATACCTGGTGTAAGGATAAAGATTGCTTTCCGTAAATTTTTCCAGAACTTTTCTCTTTGTCTCCAGGCTTTCCTTGGCCACTTCCATCAACTTCCCCAAGCGTTGCAGGAATTCTTTCCTGGATTTGGAAAGATATCCAATCCGCGGCATGTTTATGGTTATAACGCCGATGGATCCGGTGAGCGGGTTGGAACCAAAAAGTCCGCCGCCTCTCATTTCCAGTTCACGATTGTCAATGCGTAACCGGCAGCACATACTGCGCGCATCTTCCGGATTCATATCGGAATTGATAAAGTTGGAAAAGTAAGGCACGCCGTATTTTGCCGTCATTTCCCATAAATCCAGCATATTGGGATCATCCCAGTCAAAATCCTTAGTAATGTTATAAGTAGGAATCGGGAACGTAAAGACTCTTCCCTTGGCGTCACCGTCCGCCATAACCTGCAGGAAAGCTTTATTAAAAAGATCCATTTCCTTTTGAAAATCTTTATAAGTCTCTTTTTGCGGTTTTCCCCCGACAATCACGTTCTGATCCGCATAATACCTGGGAACGGTAACATCCAGCGTTACATTCGTAAAAGGCGTCTGGAAACCGACTCGGGTCGGAACATTTATATTAAAAATAAATTCCTGCAGCGCCTGTTTTACATCCGCAAATTTTAACTTGTCGTAGCGGATGAAAGGAGCCAGAAGGGTGTCAAAATTAGAAAAAGCCTGCGCTCCCGCCGCTTCTCCCTGTAATGTGTAAAAGAAATTCACTACCTGGCCTAATGCGCTGCGTAAATGCTTGGCCGGTTTACTTTCCACTTTACCGGAAACGCCTCTGAACCCCTGTAAAAGCAAATCATACAAATCCCAGCCGACACAATATACGGAAAGCAGACTCAAGTCGTGAATATGGAAATCTCCATCATTATGCGCCTTTTTAATTTCCGGAGTATAAATTTCGTTGAGCCAGTAAACCTTGCTGACTTCCGAGGAAATATAATTATTCAAGCCTTGCAAAGAATAATCCATGTTACTGTTTTCATTTATTTTCCAGTCGGCCTTTTTCAGATATTGGTCGACAAGATCAACTTCCATTTTATTGGTGATATCGCGCAACCGGGCGTGTTGATCCCGATAAATAATATAGGCTTTGGCTGTTTTGCGAAACGTCGACTGTAAAAGAACTTCTTCTACAATATCCTGAATTTCTTCAACACTTGGAACCCGGCTATCGAATAGTTTTTCGGCAAGATTTAGAACTTTAATGGTTAATTTACGGGCTTCCCGGGAATCAAATTCACCTGTGGCGACACCAGCCTTGGCAATGGCGTTTGTAATTTTTTCCGCCTTGAATTTGACCAGACGACCATCTCTTTTTTTAATTTTTGTATACATTTAACTCCCCCATTAACAATAGAAAGAAGAATTGTCCTGACCCAAATGACGCTATATATTGGGGTCGTAAAGCACAATACCACTACATATAGATATTATCAAGAAAATTAATATAAATTTTTTATGTGATATTTAAATCCCGGCTTGCCTTTTAAATGTACGAAGTTTATGAAAGAAAGAGAAATTGAAGGAGCCTGCTCAGGCGCTGTTTATTTATAAGCTTACCTTTTTGCCAAATTAAGTTCAGAGAGGGCATCAAGATTTTACAGGGATTTCAATGAATGACAAAATAAAAACTCATCCGGAAGAAAACTCCGGCATTAAAAATGATACTTTGGAACAAGAATTTAAAATAAATTCCAATTCCTTTTCCAAGGGTAATTTTATTACCTTCAACAGGGAATATCCTGTTCCGGAAAACCTTCTTAAAAATCTGCGTTATGAATACTTAAGGCGGGAATTATGGGTGCCACTAGAGTTAAGGGGAGATAAAATAATTGTAATCGTTGACAATCCTGACAACATCATAAAAAGGGATATGATTGAGAACATCCTGAAAACAAAGGCGGTAGAATATTTTTCATCATCAAAGCAGGATATTAGAAAATTTATTGAATATTTTTATGATGTTGGAGATTCGGAAAATGACGATGCCGATTTATCCGCTATTAATGAAATCAAAAAAGAAGGCCTGCTCGCAGTTTCTGAAGCGGATGTCAGCATTGTTAAGCTGGTCAATGATGCCATAAATGAAGCTTATGATAAACGTGCATCCGATATTCATATCGAACCCGACATCAAAGATAAGCTTGTCAACTTGCGTTTCCGGATTGACGGCGAATGCATTCCATACAAAACATTTCCCTATGAATACAGAGCAGCCATCGTTTCGCGTATCAAAATCATGGCCAATCTTGATATCACCGAAAAGCGACTGCCCCAGGACGGAAAAATCAAATACAAGGTACCCGGTGCTGATGAGATAGAACTGCGTGTAGCGACCCTGCCGACACATGGTTATGTCGAAGACATTGTATTGCGGCTGCTCACAAGAGGAAAAATAATGACCCTTGATGAGTTGCGCATGCCTGAAAAAGTTCATGAGCGCTTTCAAGCACAGCTTACAAAGCCTTATGGTCTTATTCTTCTTGTTGGACCGACAGGCTCAGGAAAAACAACTACAGCACATGCTGCGCTGCAGATAATCAATAAACCCAATATTAAAATCTGGACCGCCGAAGACCCGGTGGAAATTACTCAAAAAGGAATAAGGCAGGTACAAATTCATCATAAAATCGGGCTTGATTTCGCAGCCGCAATGCGATCGTTTCTGCGTGCCGATCCTGATGTAATCATGGTTGGAGAAATGCGGGATTATGAAACGGCAAAAATGGGCATAGAGGCATCAACCACCGGTCATCTGGTAATGAGTACACTCCACACGAATAACGCACCGGAAACCATAGTACGCCTGCTTGATATGGGTATCGATCCCTTTGCTTTCGCTGATTCCCTACTATGCGTTCTTGCGCAGAGGCTTGTGCGTTCACTTTGCAATAACTGTAAAGAAGCTTATCATCCTTCAGTAACGGAATATGCGGAACTTGTCCATCACTTTGGCGAAAAAGCTTTTGCCGCACTAAATATTCCCTATAATGACAATTTTCAAATTTACCGGGCGAAAGGATGTGCGCAGTGCAATAATACGGGATATTACGGCAGGACAGGTCTTTTCGAATTATTGATAGCCAGTGATAGTATAAAACAAATGATAATCAGCCGCAAGTCCATAGCCGTCCTTCGTAAAGCGGCTATGATGGAAGGCATGCAGACTTTACTGCAATGCGGCATTACTAAAATTATAACCGGGGAAACCGACTTGATGGAAGTTTTGAGTGTCTGTATCAGGTAGAAACAAATCAGTCCGGCCTTACCGGCGTCGTGGCGTCCTTACCCACGGCCGTTGACCACGGCCGAATACGCCAACCGGTCACAAGACCATTCTTAACATAGGGATCAGATGCAACGAATTGCTCGACAACCTTTGCCGAGTCAGTCTGAAAAAGCAATATTGCACAGTCAACCGGATCGGCCAAGGCACCGCCGAGTATGAGCTCTCCTCTGTCATGCGATTGCCAGGCAAGTTTGAGGTGTTCTTTTCGAAATTCAGCTCTGCGTTCTAAATAATCGGACGAAACATCGTAGAACAAAAGATAGTGCATGAAACCTCCCTTAAGTATATTACAACTGCTCTATTGCATAACCCTTTTCTTTCAACAACTGAATAATCCCTTTTTTCCCAATGAAATGGGCGGCGCCGACAACAACAAAATAAGTGCCTTTTCTTTTCAGGAACCCGTTGATTTTTGAGGAGATATCCTTATTTCTCTGAATTATGAGCTTATCATAGACAGGATAAAACCGGTCATCGTCCATGTAACTTTCTTTGATAATTGTTTCCATAGATTTTACATCACCTGATTTCCAGGCGCTAACCATGTTGTCGGCCTCTTTAACCAGCGTCTCTAAATTTTTCAAAGTATATAATAAAAAAAGTTCCTGATTGCTGTCATTTAACCCCGATAGCAGATTAATCTGATAATTAATATTCTCCAGTTCAATGACTTTTTTCCTGCCTGCCGCCTTAGTCAAAAAATATTTATCTATGCCGTATTCAGGATTATATCCGGCGCCCATTAGTTCCAGGGATTCCAGAGTAATTGCCAAAAACCATGGTTTTTGTCTGTAAAAAAATTCAGCCGGCAACCCGGTTTTTTCGGCTTCTTTTCTAATTATTTCCCAGGTATCCTTTGATACATGTTTATCGATGCTGTCTCCATCATGATAAACTGCGTTTGCCATCAACTGCTGTAAGTTCAGCACATTGATGTCGTTCACATTAGCTTCAACTGCCAGTATATCCGATCTTTCAAAAGCATTTTCAATGGCATTGCTCAGCGGATAGACATCCTTTCTTAAGAGATGAATGGAACCTAAGGCATAGACAGTGCTGGTTTTCGACTGAATTCGCCACAGAAAATTATTCCCGGCAAAAGAATCTGTATTAACTATAATCGTGAAAAATATGATTGTTGATAAAATTATCCCGGCAGTTCTTTTTTTCAAGTGCAGTATCACTCCGAATTTGATTTCTTTATCCTGTTTTGTACTTTATTCCAGGATTTCGTTATAAGAAAGCTTTCCTCCACATTTTTCACCATCCGAACGAACCTGGGCCAGGGAACGGCAAATGTCAGTACACCGGAGGGTACACAGGGACGTGCCGACACATCAAACATGCCTAAGACGGCGCGATTTTCAGAAGATAAAAATTCTTTATAGGGATAATCGACAATTGTGGCACAGCCGGCGCCAAAAGGAGCAATAACTCCATTGGTCTGCACTTCATCAAAATTGGCCAGTGTAAAAAGGCCGGACAAAACATCGGGAGAAGCAAAGAATATAATTACCGCCGGGTTATCTTCATCTTCCATATCGTCCAATTTTTTAAAGACAATATATTTTGCCGGTGCCGGCAAAGGCGTCTGCTGCCTTACAAATTCTTTAACAATTTCCGGAGATTTTTTATATCGTTCTCCTTCCAGTCTGCCGGGAATGCCAGATGACAGAAAATATTCAAAATCCGGGGCTATTGCACAATCGAAGCCGCAGTATCGTTTACCTCCCGCACAACCAATATTTGCAGAATCGAAGATTTGGATTTTTCCTTTTCTAACGTTGGCCAAATCAGCAATAATGCAACGATGTCCTTTCGGCTGTTTTGCCATCCATTTCGGATCTGCCGAATCGGCATAATAAAAACCTATCGGTGATTCCGCTCCCGGAAAATATTTGTTCCAGCATTGCAGGAATTTTTCTTTGATTTCAGCATCCACCACTGCCTCCTCATTCTTTAAAGCACCTTAAACCAATCCTCTTTCATCTATTTTCTATGATACACATTCAGTCCGATTTTTTTATCTTCATGGTCTGGAATTGAAACATTCCCTTCCGTAGAAGCGATAATAATATTCTTGCCGGAGGAAGAAGGGCCAAATTCTTTTGTTAAATCAACTTTAATTATCAGAACATCTTCTTTAACTTCCATTTCCACATTCTTCATAATCTTATCAGCTCCTTTTAGTTATATTAAGCAGTCAATGTTCTATTCACTGCCTTTTGTATTTGCCCATCAATTGTGCTTCCGCTAAAATGTGGCCCTTCATACTATTTAAAAGCTCCTTTTTCGACATCCCCGGCTTAAAAGGCAATATCTCATCAAGAGCATAAAGTTTGAAATAATACCGGTGAGTTCCCTTTGGAGGGCATGGACCGCCATAACCCGTCCTTGACCAACTATTGTTGCCTTGTAATATTGTATCTTTTGACCCCTGTTGAGGCTTTATATTTTCTTCAAGCTGGAATATGTTTGGCGGAATGTTGTAGACAACCCAGTGAACCCATATTCCTCCGGGTGCATCGGGATCGTCAAAGATTAAAGCAAAACTTTTTGTACCGGCGGGAGCATCTTTCCATTCCAGGGGAGGTGAAACATCCTGTTCATCACAGGTATACTTTGGCGGAATCATATCGCCTTCGGCAAATGCAGAACTCTTGATGATCATGATTTCCTCCTTTCGCAAAAAATATTTTTATTTCTGTGAAAACCGGAAGATACCAAAACAAAATCAAAGAATGTTATTGGACAGGGTACATATTACCATATGATAAGTTAATTTGAATAAAAACTTCTCAGCCGGAGTTGAAGAACGCATAGATATTATAAGAATCTTCATTTTTTTCTTGATATTCATACTTACCGCTACTGATGCAGCGGTAAGTATCAGCCAGGTTTTTTATCTATGCAACTGCCACGGGTCCATTGGAAAGAATGCCCGCAGGGCAAGTTTTTGAGAATTGTTAAACATCGTCGCTATCTCTTCTTTGGTCAATCCGGCTCCCCGGGCAATTCTCATTGCCATCTCCCAGCCCACAAAATCAGATGGAGAATGGGCATCATTGTTAAGGACCAGTTTAACATTAAACTGACGGGCAATTTTAACCACATGACCATTACTTAAACTGTGTCCTTTACGGGTTGTAATTTCCAGATGAATATCACGGGCGACGGCCAGTTTGGCTTCTTCAGCGGTTATCAATCCGGGATGCGCCAGGATGTCAATATCCGCCTGAACCGCCGCTTTATTTGTCCCGGCAGGAACCGGTTCAACCAGCGTTTCGCCGTGCACAATAACTATCTTCGCTCCCATTCTGCGTGATTCACTGGCAAGTCCGGCAATGTCACGAGGATCCAAATGAGTGAGTTCAATCCCTGGCAAAGCCGTCATGTTGCCCTTTTCCGTTATTTTCAAACAAACCTTAACTAAACGTGGAATGATGAAGTCATAGTTAGAGTGATCCGCATGATCGGTTATGGCGATAGTCTTGTAACCGGCATGAAAAGCGCGTTGCGCCAATTCCGCCGGAATTAATTCACCGTCACTGAAAATTGAATGAGTGTGCAGATCAATCATATTTTAATCTCCTTAATAATGATACGGAGTTTCTTCAATAAACTCCACAAAACTTCATATAATTAATTTATACTCTACGCAACCACATTATATGCCAGCGGATCCAGTGGAGAGCCTGCCGGAAATACCCGCGTTGCCAGTTCCCGATCCAGCATCAAAATACCTTCCTGAGAACCTTTCACCATAGCCAGTTCACGGGATACTTTCTCCGTATTTTTTTCCTCCTCAATCTGCTCATTTAAGAACCAGGAAAGAAGCGGCTCCGACGTATAATCATTTTCCTCTCGCGATATTTTGATAAGATTATTTATCCTGTCGGTAATAAACTTTTCATGTTCATAGGCATCCTGCCAGGCTTCCAGCGGTTCTTTCCACACTGTTTTAATCTGCTTCAAATCCAAAAGTTTTACCTCGCCGCCCCGGTCAATAACATGATCGAAAAACTTCATGGCATGGATCATTTCTTCATGGGCCTGACAGCGCATCCAGTGGGCCATCCCGTCCAGCCCCAGGTTGTGGAAATATGCAACCATGGACATGTAAATATAAAAAGATTCAAGTTCCAGCTTCACCTGTTCATTCATCGTCTCTCTTACTTTTTCATTAATCATTTAAGCACATCCCTTTCCCCGGTAAGATTCCGGCAACGTAAAATTATTGATAACTAGTTACAACCAATAAACTGCATTTATTGTATATTAATGCGTTTTCATTAACCTTACAAACGGGGCAAGATTGACCTGCCCTCTTTTCCTTCAATCCCTACTTGACTGTATATCCCCGTGCATCAAGACAGGCGGACATGGCTCGCTTATAGTCCGCATATTTCTGGGCGGATGGCGTATCTCCGGGAGGACGTGTCGGATCGTAGCTTGTCTGACTCACTGCCCAACTGTGACAATCATATTTATCATCCGCCTGCTTTTTTTCACTTTGACCTTTACGGGGATAAATGTACAGCGTTTCCGGCTGCTGCGGCGTTTCCACTGGCTGGGACGGTGTCTGGACCACTTCGCCTGCCGGCGGCGAAACAACCATATAACTATTCCCGCTCTGGACATAATAAACATCATTAGCGTAATAATAAGGTACGCCCCTCACCCATATTGTCGAATAATAAGGCGGCAGAATGGGAATAACGAGTCCGAATGGCGGAGCCACAATAAGAAAGCGCGAACCATAAGGACGATACCATACTCCTCCATGGAAGTAATACCGATTACGGCCATGATAAAATGCCCTGTATCCTCCCGGTAAAACACCGATATAATGACCACGGCTGGGGTAATAATGATTATGTCCGTGACGGACATCATAAAACTCTCCACGATGAGACCGGTGTCCGTCCGCACATGCCGCTTGCGGCCAACCGGTTAACATAATCGCTGATAGAACAGTCAATGTAAAAGCAAATATTAAATTTATTTTTGTCCTTTGAAATTTTGTCATAACTCCTCCGTACAACACCTTCTCTTACCGTACGCTGTAACCACGGCCTTCGAGGCAGGCAGACATTGCGCGACGAAAATTGCGCGCATTTGTTTCATATTGAGCATCCAATGCCTGGCTCTTGTTGGCATAAGCCTCCTGCATTTCCTGTGCATACTGCTGCCGTGATGCATCCGAAACAGCGCCCACAACAGCCCCGCTTCCTGCACCAATCAAAGCTCCTTCACCTGCATGCCTGTGCCCGCCGATTAAAGCACCCAGCACCGCGCCGGCGATAGCCAGAACCGCCGTATCATGGCCGGGCGGAGGCATGGGCACGACCTTTACCCGTTGCCGCTGGGGAATAGCCGACTGACCCGGATCAAAACCGGTTTGATTAACCGCCCAATTGTAACATTCATAGTGGTCGCGGGACTGCTGATCAATTGTCTGCCCCTCCCGCGGATAGAAATAAACCTGAGTGACTGGTTTATGCGGAACGGGGCCGGAGACTTCTTTATACGAGGAATGATAACATGCACTTAATGAGATGGTCACAATAAAAAGTAGAAGCCGGATACCTGCTTTGATTTTTTTCTTTTTTGAAAGGACGGATATCATTTTCTTCTCCCATAGTATTCGAGAATTATCAATTCTCAAAATTATTTTTTTTAAAATATTTTGTATTTTATGAATTTTTTTGCTTTTTCTGAACAACTTTCATGTTTAAAGATATTCGTGACTGAATTTACTTCTTATTATTATCTGAAAGCATCTTCTGATCACCTGCTTTCCACCCGCCGCCCAGGGCTTTAACGAGCAAAACGGCCGCATTCAAACGCTGCCCTTTGATGCTGATTTCTATTCTTTCATTAGTAAGAGCGATGGCCTGGACGACTACGACATTAAGATAACTGACAATACCTGCCTTATACTGATTCGTTGTTAAAATGACCGACTCTCTGGCGGCAATAACAGCCTGTTTTTGAACCTGCTCTTCCTCATCCAGAATACGCAATGCAGCGAGATTATTTTCCACCTCCTGAAAACCGGTCAGCACAGTTTGTCGATAAGAAGCTACGGTTCCGTCATATTCCGCCATCGCCTGTTCCGTTTGCGCCCGGCGCGCCCCGCCGTCATACAGGGTAGCGGCCAAAGCCATCGGCCCCAACGCCCAGAAAAAGTTTGGCGCCGTAAACAAATTTGCCAGATCAGCGCCCAGATATCCCAGTGATCCCGAAAGCGTAAGAGATGGATAATAGGCAGCCTTGGCGATCCCGATCCGGGCATTGGCTGCCGCCATTTGACGTTCCGCGGAAGCAATATCCGGCCGGCGTTCCAGGAGATCGGAGGGAATACCAACGGGTATATTCAGTTGCGGCATACCATATTCAAGAGGACTCAGTGAAAAATCAGCGGGAGATTTTCCAATCAATGACGCAATCGCATGCTCGGTCTGGGCTCGTTGAATGCCCACATCAAGGGCCTGAGCCTCGGCTGATTTTAGTTGCGTCTGGGCCGCAACGACATCCGCTTTGGCTGCGACTCCCGCACTATAGCGGTTCTGAGTAAGCTCCAGCGCTTTTTTGTAGGCGGTAACAGTTTCATCAAGGCTTTTCTTTTGCGCATCGAGAGTCCGTAACTGGAAATAATTCAGCGCAAGTTGTGCCTGCATGGATAAGCGCATAGCCTGCAGATCGGCAAAAGAAGCTTCGGATGCAGCCGTTCCCGCTTCCACCTGGCGCCGTACCTTTCCCCATATATCCGGTTCCCAGGAAGCAAAAAGTGAAACCTCATGCTGATTTATTGCTGACGAGTTATCTCCGGCATTGGCAAAGCGGGTGAAAGAAGCTCCCGCGCCAAGAGTTGGAAAATAATTAGCCCGCGCCAGTTTTACCTGTGCAAGGGCCTGGCGATATTGAGATTCCGCAAGAGCAATATTTTGATTTTCAACATTAACCTGCTCCATGAGACCGTTGAGCAAGGGATCATTAAATGCTTCCCACCATTTTGCCTTGATTTCCTGATCACGGGGCGCGGCTTCCCGCCAACCTTTGAGCTCTTTGAAGGAAGCCGGAGTAGTCACAGCGGGCCGAGTATAATTCGGCCCGGCTGAACAGCCGGCAATTGCGGTAATGATAAAAATAACAAACCAAATTTTTTTCATAATAACCTCTTTAACTTACATGTCATACGGCTGCCGGCATCTGTTTCTTTCGATTAAGAATGCTGAGGCAAAACAGCCGGAACCTGTCAAGATACAAATAAACTACCGGAGTTGTATAAAGGGTCAGAATCTGGCTGACAATCAGCCCGCCCACAATGGAAATTCCCAGCGGCCGGCGCAGCTCCGATCCTTCGCCGGTTAATACAATAAGTGGAATTGCGCCGAATATTGCCGCCATGGTGGTCATCATGATCGGCCGGAAACGCATTATACAGGCTTCAAAAATCGATTCATCAGGACTTTTCCCTTCCTTGCGCTCACGTTCCAATGCAAAGTCAATCATCATGATGGCATTCTTTTTTACAATGCCGATAAGCAGAATAACTCCGATCAAAGCCATTATGCTGAACTCGACCCGGAAAAGCAAAAGAGCGAGAAGCGCCCCGACCCCGGCCGAAGGCAGCGTAGAAAGAATCGTGACTGGATGTACGTAACTTTCATAAAGAATTCCCAGTACTATGTATATGGCTACCAGAGCCGCCAGAATCAGCCAGAGCTGGTTTCTCGATGATTCCTGAAAGGTGCGCGCCGTTCCCTGAAAACTGCCCCGAACAGAGCTTGGGACACCCAGACGAGTCATTGTCTTTTCAATAGCCTCGGCAGCCTGAGACAGTGATACTCCCTGAGGCAGGTTGAAAGAAATTGTTGAAGCGGGAAACTGGCCCTGATGATTTACGGCCAATGGCGTATTGGTCAGTTCAAAATTGGCAAACGTCAGCAGGGGCACCTGCACGCCTTTAGGAAATTGGGCATTGGGAGCTATTGTCACATAAACATCTTTTAACGATTCGGGACTTTGCCAGTATTGAGGTGCAGCTTCCATAACAACGCGGTACTGATTAAGAGGGTTGTAAATGGTCGACACCTGGCGCTGTCCGAAGTAATTATTGAGGGTCGTATCAATAAGCGCCGGTGTGATCCCCAGACGGGAGGCTGTATCCCGGT
Source organism: uncultured Smithella sp. (assembly GCA_964632255.1). Lineage (GTDB taxonomy): Bacteria > Desulfobacterota > Syntrophia > Syntrophales > Smithellaceae > MVRV01. The sequence continues at coordinate 61,691 of CAZWCA010000001.1, forward strand.
CAAAATTAACGAATGTCTGTAAACCTCTGTCCTGTTCGTCAGTATTTACATCCGCCAACTGGGGGAGGTCGTTAAATGCATCTTTCAGGCGTTTTTCCCATAAACGCAATTCGTTTAAATCTTCGGCCTGCAAGGTGTATTGGTACATGGCGCCGTGCGCCCGGCCGCCGACGCGGATATCCTGTACGGATTGCAGAAAAAGCCTGGCGCCCGGTTCACGGGCCAATTTCGGACGCAACCTGGCGATCACCTGATCAGCCGAAACATTGCGCACATCGGAAGATTTCAAAGATATATACATAAAGCCGGAATTTCTCTGGCCGCCTCCGGTGAAGCCTGTAACCTTTTCCACTGCCGGATCATTCCTGACTATGGTCATGATATTAATCAGCTTACGTTGCATCGCCTGAAAAGAAATATTCTGATCAGCCTGGATTGTTCCGACCAGCGCACCCGTATCCTGTTGCGGGAAAAATCCTTTGGGAATGATGATGTAAAGGAAAACATTGAGACAAACAACGATCAAGAGGATCAGCATCATCAGCCATCCATGGGCAAGCGCCCAGTGAAGCGTCCGTCTGTAATATTCCAGAACAGCTTCAAAGGCATGCTCTGTTTTCAGATAAAACCAGTTCGTTTTCAGTTCATCCTTCGCCCTTAAGAGGCGCGCACACATCATGGGCGTGGTGGTCAGTGAAACGGCAAGGGATACAGCTATCGCCGCAGAAAGCGTCACGGCAAATTCACGAAAAAGCCTGCCCACGACGCCGCCCATGAGCAGGATGGGAATAAACACGGCGATCAGTGACAGGCTCATGGACAGCACTGTGAAACCCACTTCTTGCGCACCGATGAGCGCCGCGGCTAAAGGCTTCATTCCCGCTTCGATATGACGGGAGATATTTTCCAGAACAACGATGGCATCGTCGACCACAAAACCGGTGGCGACAGTCAGGGCCATGAGCGATAGATTGTCCAGAGTATAACCGGCCAGATACATAACGCCGAAAGTGCCCACGAGCGATACGGGAACGGCAACGCTGGGAATGAGGGTGGAATAAACATTGCGTAAAAACAAAAAGACAACCACGATTACCAGAAAGATAGAAATAATCAGTGTCCGTTCCACTTCGGCGAGGGAGGTGCGAATAGACGGGGTGCGATCAGAGGCGATCTGCACATTAATTGCCGAAGGAATCGAAGCACGCAATTGCGGTAAAAGACCTTTGACCCGGTCAACAGTTTCGACAACATTGGCGCCGGGTTGTTTGGAGATAACCAGTAATACTGCGGGTTCGCCGTTAAAAAAACCGGCGTTCCGTAAATCCTGATTGGAATCGACAACTTCTCCCAGATCAGCAAGACGTACGGCAGCACCGTTGCGGTAAGAAACGATGAGCGGCACATAATCCGCTGCTTTTTTTGCCTGATCGTTGGCATAAATCTGCCAGTGCTTATCCCCTGCCTCCAGTGATCCTTTGGGTCGATTGGCATTGGCCGTAACAATCGCCAGACGCACCGTTTCCGAGCTGACGCCATAGCGGTTGAGCTGAGCCGGGTTAAGCTCCACTCTAACGGCAGGCAAAGAACTGCCGCCGACATTCACCTGGCCGACCCCTTTTACCTGGGAAAGTTTCTGAGCAAGAATGGTCGACGCGGCATCATAGAGCTGGCTGCGCGTCATGGTATCCGAGGTCAGTCCTAAAATCAGGATTGGTGCATCCGCCGGGTTGACTTTACGATATGTAGGGTTGCTTGGCAAACCCGAGGGCAGAAGACTGCGTGCGCCATTGATTGCCGCCTGGACATCGCGTGCCGCACCATCAATATCACGATCCAGATCGAATTGCAGTGTGATGCGTGTCTGGCCAAGCGAACTCATTGACGTCATTTCAGTAATACCGGCAATTCGTCCCAAAGACCGCTCCAGTGGTGTGGCTACAGTGGCCGCCATTGTTTCCGGAGAAGCGCCCGGAAGTGACGCTGAAACGGATATCGTGGGAAAATCCACCTGGGGCAGCGAAGCCACCGGCAGCAGGTTGAACGCAATCAACCCAGCCAAAGCAACACCCAGAGTTATAAGTGTTGTAGCTACCCGCCTGTGAATGAAAAGGGAGGAAATGTTCATGACCTGCTTCCACTTTCCTCATCAATTTCTAATGAACGAGAACCGAACCTGGCTTTCATACGGCGGCTTAGCCCATCAAAAGCCAGATAAATAACCGGTGTTGTAAAGAGTGTAAGAAACTGGCTCAAGACCAACCCGCCCACCATCGTAATACCTAACGGATGGCGCAGCTCCGATCCGACGCCCGTGCCGAGCATCAATGGCAAAGCGCCCAGGAGTGCGGCCATCGTGGTCATCATAATCGGCCGGAAACGCAGCAGCGAAGCCTGATAAATCGCTTCACGCGGCGACTTGCCTTCTTTGCGCTCGGCATCCAAAGCAAAGTCAATCATCATAATGGCGTTCTTTTTCACAATGCCGATCAGCAAAATGATGCCGATGATGCCGATGATGCCTAAATCGTTTTTTGAAATCATCAAAGCCAGAAGAGCTCCCACTCCGGCGGAAGGCAAAGTGGAAAGAATCGTGAGCGGATGAATATAGCTTTCATAGAGAACGCCGAGAACAATGTAAACGGTAACAATGGCGGCAAGGATCAATAGTAACGTTCCGACGAGCGAAGCACGAAATGCGAGAGCGGTTCCCTGAAAACCGGTTTTGATACTGACCGGCATGCCGATTTCACGTTCGGCTTTTTCGATGGTATTTACCGCGTCGCCCAAAGATGCGCCGGGGGCCAGGTTAAAGGAAATGGTGGCGCAGGGGAACTGGCCCTGGTGGCTGATCACAAGGGGAGCTGGTTTCTCCGATACCCTGGCAATGGCGCCAAGCGGAACCTGAGTTCCGAACTGCGACGAGATATACAAATCATTGAGTGCGGCCGGACCCTTTTTATAATCGGGCTTTACCTCCAGCACAACCCGGTATTGATTGGACTGTGTAAATATTGTGGAAACCAGCCGCTGACCGTAAGCATCATAGAGTATCGCATCGACGGCCGCCGTCGTCACGCCCATGCGGCCGGCGGCATCACGGTCGATCTCTACATAGGCCTGGAGCCCCCGGTCCTGCAGATCGCTCGCGACATCGGTAAGAGCAGGCGAGCTATTAATGCGCTCGACAAGACGGCGCGTCCAGATACCCAACTCTTCCGGATCAGCGCTTTCCAGAGTGAATTGAAACTGCGTACGGCTGATCCTGTCTTCAATAGTCATATCCTGGACGGGCTGCATAAAAAGAGCAATACCTTCCACGCCCGCCAGGCTCTTTTGGAGACGGCGGATAACACCGGAAGCATCAAGGTCGCGCTTGCTTTTGGGTATCAGATTGATCATCATTCGCCCGCTGTTTAATGTAGCATTGGTTCCGTCCACCCCGATGAATGAAGAAAGGCTTTCCACCGCCGGGTCCTTTAGAATAACTTTGGCCAGAGCCTGCTGGCGTTCAGCCATTGCCGAGAAGGAAATAGATTGCGGCGCCTCCGAGATGCCGAGGATCATGCCGGTATCCTGAATGGGAAAGAAACCCTTGGGAATGAAAATGTATAATAATACCGTCAGCACAATCGTTGTCCCGGCAACAAGCAGCGTAGCCTTTTGATGGTTGAGAACCCAGGTGAGCATCTCGCCGTAGCGCGCAATAACCCGATCAAAAAACATGCCGCTTGCATGATAGAAACGTCCCTGTTTTTCTTCCGGAACACGTTTTAACAGTTTGGAACACATCATCGGCGTCAGCGTCAGAGATACCACAGCCGAGATTAAGATGGCGACGGCCAGTGTTATGGCAAATTCACGAAACAAACGTCCGACAACATCGCCCATAAAAAGCAGTGGAATTAATACTGCGATCAGTGAAAATGTCAGTGAAATTATGGTAAAACCGATTTGAGCTGATCCCTTCAAAGCGGCTTCCATGGGCGATAATCCCTCTTCGATATAACGGGAGATGTTTTCGATGACGACGATGGCGTCATCCACGACAAAGCCCGTGGAGATCGTCAGCGCCATAAGGGTAAGGTTGTTTATGCTGAACCCGAAAAGATACATGAGTCCGAATGTTCCCACGAGAGACAGAGGTACGGCGATGCTCGGAATAACCGTGGCCGACAGATTGCGCAGGAAAAGAAAAATAACCATGACCACGAGAGCGACGGCCAGAATCAATTCAAATTGCACATCTTCCACCGAGGAACGGATGGTCGTGGTCCGGTCGGTCAACACCATGATATCCACCGAGCCGGGCAGGGAAGCACGCAACTGCGGGATAATTTTCTGAATGCGGTTGACAACTTCAATAACATTGGCGCCGGGCTGACGCTGGATATTAATAATTACCGCCGGCGTCTCGCCGCTCCAGGCGGCCAGGTTTACATTTTCAGCATCATCACGGATATCGGCAACATCAGCGATACGGACAGGCGCTCCTTTGCGGTAAGCAACAATGACCTTTTCATATTGCGCGGCCATCTTGATCTGATCATTAGCATCTATTGTCGAGGCCCGTTCGGGTCCGTCAAAACTGCCTTTGGCCTGGTTGGTGTTGGCATTGGTAATCGACGTGCGCAAATCTTCCATTGTCAGATTGTAGGAAGCCAGCGCCCGGGGATTGGCCTGAATACGCACTGCCGGACGCTGTCCGCCGCTGATGCTGACAAGTCCTACGCCGGGCAATTGTGAAATTTTTTGCGCCACCCGCGTATCGATCAAATCCTGCACTTTTATTAACGGCATTGTTTTGGAAGTTACCGCCAGAGTTAATATGGGTGCGTCCGCAGGGTTGACTTTACTGTAAATGGGCGGCATCGGCAAATCGGTCGGAAGAAAGTTGGATGCGGCGTTAATGGCGGCCTGCACCTCCTGTTCCGCAACATCGAGGTCCAGACTAAGGCTGAACTGCAAAGTAATAACGGATGCTCCGCCGGAACTTGTCGATGACATCTGGTTCAATCCCGGCATCTGGCCGAACTGACGTTCCAAAGGTGCGGTAATCGAGGAAGTTATAACATCAGGGCTTGCCCCCGGATAAAGGGTCACAACCTGAATAGTGGGATAATCAACCTGCGGCAGAGCCGAAATCGGCAGAACCTTATATGCAATAATCCCTGCAAAGAGAATGGCGACCATGAATAATGAAGTCGCTACCGGGCGTAATATAAAAGGACGTGAAGGGTTCATAATTTTCCTGTTTCACATATTGAATCCAAGGTAAGAAATAAAGGCAAAATCAACATGAGTATTACGGCTTTGAAGAAAATAGTTTTTTACGTCCATTGCCATTAATTTTCATTTCTTTTCCAACCGGCGCATCGCCGTTTCCCATGGGTTTTGTAATTGCTACTTTACTGCCTTCACGCAATTTGTCCCCGCCGACAGTCACAACGAGTTCACCCGGCGCCAGGCCTTCGGTGACGGCCACGTTATCACCCTCGGTGGGCCCCAGTTTAAGAGTTTTGACGGCAATGGTTTTATTTTCTTTTACCACATAGGCAAAAGTGCCGATGCTGCCTCGCTGAATTGCAGCGGTGGACATAACCGTGGCATTGCAAAGAGTATCCACTTTCAGCCTTATGTTGACAAACTGATTGGGAAACAGCCTGTTATCCTTATTTTCAAAGGCAGCTTTTAGTTTTACGGTTCCTGTCGTGGTATCTATCTGATTATCCACGGCCAGAAGCTTTCCCTCCGCCAGTGCAATTTTACCTTCCTGATCGTAGGCAAAGGCGGGAATAGTTTCACCGCTGTTAAGACGCTTCAAGACAAGAGGCAGACTTTCCTGCGGAATCGAAAAAACAACGGTAATCGGTTGAAGTTGCGTTATTACGGCTATTCCATTGGCATCGTTTGTCTGAATCATATTACCGGGATCAACAAGGCGTAAACCTACCCGGCCCGAAAGCGGAGCAATAATCCGGGCATAGGTAAGCTGGAGCCGGGCGTTGGCTATTTGCCCTTTATCCGTTTTAACAACCCCTGTATATTGTTTGACCAGTGATTCCTGCGTCGTCACCTGCTGTACGGAAATCGAATCCTGGGTCAGCAAGAGTTTGTAGCGTGCAAGATCGGCAAGGGCATTCCTTAATAATTCTTCATCGCGGGCAAGTTGTCCTTCCGCCTGCATCAATTGAACCTGAAAAGGACGGGGATCAATCTCGGCCAGCAAATCGCCTTTTTTCACCATCTGTCCTTCTTTGAAGTGCAAACTCATCAGTTGCCCGCCGACTTGGGATTTTACTGTCACAGTATTAATGGGAATAACCGTGCCCAGCGCTCTCAAATAAACATCAAGATCTACCTTTTGAGCGGCGACAACGGTCACCGGTTGGGGGCGCAAGTTTGCTTCGCGAGCAAGTTTGGCGGCTCTCTGTTTATCCGCATTCTGGGCAACAAATATTGAGGCAAAAATTATAATGATAACGATGCCGGCAAGGAAAATAAGCCAATGCTTTTTAATAAAGAGGAAAATTTTCTGTATCTTGGCCCGGCCTGATTGTCCGTCTGATTCACGCTTTGATGTTTGCGTCATAATGATCTTACTACTTCCTTCGATTGAAAATTGTTTATTATTATCAGTGTATTTTTCATGAGCTGATTAAAGTTTTTGAAAAAAACCGGAAATTTGGCAGTTTCCATTCTCGTAACATTTTAAAACTGTGAAGACAATTTTTTTCCTCTGTTCCATTTTTTCCCAATGTTTTTAACTCGTTCTTTGCTTATTTGACCCCTTGTTATTACAAAATGAATAATTTGAACATTTATTCGTTTTTTGAATGATGATTCATCATTAATTATTATCTCGTTGTCAAGAGTAAATTTCGGTATGGATAAAGCCGATAAAATTAATTTTCTTTTCATGCATATAATCTCGCGATTATTTTAAAGAAATTTAAATTATTAAAAAATTAAATAAATTTTCTGAGAATTTAGTTAGTTTACCAAAGCAAAAAATGTTCCATAAGAAAATAAAAAAAAAGTGTTTTAATATTAACAGGTCTGATTTATCTTTTCTTAATGGCTAACTTTGATTGAGTAATAAATATCCGATTTTAATAACCAGCCGGCTAATAAATAACCAGATAAATATAGATAGGTTTCATCGGAAGGCTTTTTGGACTCCAGTGGTGTTGATCGGCGGCATTGTTTTGTGCGACATACATTTTAAATGCATTTCAAACGATGCTTTGATCTCCACGCGGGAACTAATTTCTATGATTTTGATATTATTATTTCGTTAATTTTTTGAATTACAGCAGATATGATTGAAAAAAAGGAAGAAAGGAATTGCCGGCAACACATATTAAATTAAAACGCTATTCAGGTTTTTGCCATTATACTTTTATTTTGATTATTGCATAAACCAGCCGTGACTGACTACAAGTGATTGGCCGGTCAGGGCATTGCTTGAAAATGATGCGAAAAACAGTGCAACCTGAGCGACATCCTCAGTAGTTGTAAATTCTCCATCCACTGTTCTTTTAAGCATTACATCCTTTACAACTTGTTCTTCCGTTATTCCCATTGTCTTTGCCTGCTCGGGAATCTGTTTTTCAACCAGCGGAGTACGTACAAAACCGGGACATATAACATTTGCTCGAACATTGCATGCCGCGCCCTCTTTCGCTACAACCTTGGCAAGACCGATTAAACCGTGCTTGGCCGCAACATAAGCGGATTTAAGCATCGATCCTTCTTTTGAATGAACGGAACCCATGTAAATAATCGATCCCCCACGCCCCGAAGCATACATATGCTTTATACAGGCACGTGTCGTAAGAAAGGCACCGTCAAGATGAATGGAAAGAAGTTTCTTCCATTCTGCAAACGGGAATTCTTGCAGGGGATGAATTATTTGAACGCCCGCATTACTGACCAGGATATCAACCCCGCCAAAGGTATCGATGGTTTTTTGCACAGCGGCATTTACCTGTTCCTCATTTGTTACATCGACCGCCACACCGATGGCTTTTGGTCCATTTTTACTGATCTCGGCCGCGGTTTCATCGGCGGCGTTTTTATTCATATCCGCAATGACGACATTGGCGCCTTCGCTTGCAAAAACAGAGGCTATTTCACGGCCTATGCCGCTCGCCGCACCGGTGATGAAGGCAATTTTATTTTTGAGTTTCATTAACGAATCCTTTGAGAAGAATTTAGCAAAACACATGAATTTGCCGGCGGCTGAAGATGATCACCTAATATTCAGTCCGACGGTAAACCGCTTTCATTTTTGAATTTAAGAAAAATATTATTATTTATCTACTTAATTATATTGAGTTATTATTTATTATTTTATTCCGCCGATGTTGTTAAAAACGGTTGACTGTTATTTGCACAATCAACCGCTGAATATTTTATCTCTATATTTTATAATGATTAATAGCCGTCCGTATTTAGTTTTTAACAAGCAACACCGGACTTTTTGCTCTTTTCACGACTTTATCGGAAACACTGCCCATTAAATTTTTCAAGATTCCTGTTTGTCCATGCGATGCAATAACAATCAAATCGATCCCTTTAGCTTCCTGCTCTTTGATTATTTCTTCAGAGGGGACGCCTCTTTTGGCATCAAAAATAATTTCTACACCGGTGTTACCTTCAGTGATTTTTTTAGCTTCTTTTTCCAATTTGTCCTTTGCATTGATCATGCTGTCGGAAATGACTTTTTCGACAGTCGCCTCATCCAGGCAATAATCTACTGTGCATTGCCGGAATCCATCGTCAATGACATGCAGCAAATAGATCCTGGATTTATGTTGTTTAGCAATATCTATGGCTTGTTTCAGCGCCTTATCTGCATAATTTGAAAAATCGGTTGGAACTAAAATATTCTTTGGTTCAAACATCGTCCTATCCTCCTCTGTTTTTATATAGAATATAAACAATGGAAGAATTAACAATAATAGTTATTTTGTAGGCTAATGACAGGTTATCTTTTCCTTTCCAGTTCGTTAATCCGTTTGCGCATAGCTTGCTCTTCCTTCCACCGGACGGATTCATCTCGTACAATTGCGGCTATTATCCTCGATTGTTGATCAGGTGTGGCTAATATGACAACGGTAAAGGCAATTGAAATAAGCTGACCATCCTTACGCAATCCGGGAACCCGCAGTGTTTCCGTACTATATCGCGTTTGGCCGGTTTGCATTACTTTATGAAATCCTTCCCAATGTCTGCTGCGAAAGCGTTCTGGAATAATCAGGTCAAGTGATTGATCAAGGGCCTCATTATTAGCATACCCGAATATTCTTTCTGCGGAATGGTTCCAGAAGATAATAATTCCTTCCGCGTTTGCAGCAATAATGCCATCCGATGCGAACTCTACAAATTTTTTGGGATCAAATTCCTGACTTAACATTACTTTCCTCACACATAAAACTTTTTTAATATTACTCCGGTTTTATATTCCGGCAAAGAAAACATCGAACTTTACCGGAACAACTTATAATCAATGCAAGATTGACGCTTGTCAATATGGGTAATATAGTTATTAAATGCATGCTGCTTTATTGTTCATAACAAAATATTCCTATGCCGGTATTTTTATCGGTCTTAGCCTTGGAATATTAGGTTTACCTATTCCCGACGAAAGCTTGATCGCTTTCACGGGTTTTTTGTCCTCCCAGGGGAAGTTAAATATTCAGCTTCTTTTACCGGTAATTAACTCAGGAATTATTCTCGGTATTACAGTTAGTTATTTTCTAGGGAAAATTGCCGGCCGTCACATGTTTAATAAATATACAGGCAAAATAGCGCTTAATACTAATCGTTTAAAAAAAATTAAATGTTTTTATGATAAGTACGGGCAGTATTCTTTGCTTATCGGTTACTTCATTCCCGGAGTAAAACATTTAACGGCCATTTTTGCAGGAGTAAATAATATGCCCTACCGGAAATTTGCAATATTTGCATATACAGGGGCTATTTTATGGGCAACCACATTTTTCATTCTTGGATACCTGCTTGGTCATAAGTGGCGTTATATTACTCATAATTTTTTTACCCCAATCATAATTTTTATCGTTCTTGTTTTATTTTTCATTCTCTATCTCCGGCAAAAAAATTAATGGATTATAAAAAAATGAATTTGAATATTAACAAATTTATTTCCGAAACAATCAGCAGTTTAAAGGTAACTTTTCGCGCATTAAGGTTTCGTAATTTCCGGCTTTTTTATTCCGGGCAATTCATATCTCTGATGGGGACCTGGATGCAGCAAGTTGCGTTAAGCTGGCTCGTTTACCGGCTAACCGGTTCGGTATTGTTGCTGGGATTTATTAGTTTTATAACCCTGTTCCCTTCATTCGTTATTTCCCCTTTTGCCGGTGTGTGGTCTGACCGTTTTGACAGACATCGAATTTTAATCTGGACTCAAAGTTTGTTCATGATCCAGGCATTAATTTTGGCGGCATTGGTGCTGATGAATCTGATTACTGTGCGGCAAATTATCGGACTCAGTCTTTTCCTTGGCTGTATAAATGCCTTTGATATTCCGGCAAGGCAGGCTTTTGTAATTGAAATGATTGAGGACAGGAATGATCTGGGGAACGCGATAGCTTTAAATTCGGCAATGTTTAATGCAACGCGTTTTTTTGGGCCATCCATCGCAGGTATTTTGATCGCCTCCGTCGGTGAAGGAATTTGCTTTTTAATTAACGGCCTGAGTTATATTGCAGTTATCTGGGCGCTCCTCGCGATGCAGATAGTCCACAAAAAAGGAAATGACAAAAAAAGCAGTTTATTTGCAGAATTAAAGGAAGGGTTTCTTTACGTTTTTCGCAATCCGGAAATGAGATCAATTCTTTTACTTTTGGCATTAACAAGTATAATGGGCATGCCCTTTTTTGTTCTTATGCCTGCTTTTGCCAAAGATATATTGCACGGCGGCGCGCATACCCTGGGTTTTTTAATGTCTTCACTTGGAGCCGGAGCTCTGCTTGGCGCATTTTACCTGGCTTCCCGGGTAAACTTCAAAGGTCTGCGTAAAAAAATCCTTCTGTCTGTTTTCATTTTCGGTTTCGGCCTTATGGGAATGTCAATAGTCCACAACCTCTGGTCATTATCATTAGTTTTTCTTTCCGGATTCGGAATGATGCTCCAGATTGCTTCGAGCAATACATGGCTGCAGATGAACGTCGAAGATGACAAACGTGGAAGGATGATCAGCTTTTTTGCCGTTGCCTTTTTAGGTGTCGCGCCTTTCGGTAGTCTGCTTTCCGGTATCCTTGCGGATAAGTTGGGTGTCCCGGCAACTCTATTTATTGGTGGACTATGTTGTGTTCTCGGCGCGCTATTGTTCAGGCTTAAAAATAACCAACATCGCAGTTTATCTTGTTAAAATCTTTTGTAAATATTAATTTTGAAATTTGCGCTGAAATTAATTTCTTGCAAAAAAATTATCCATACTTTAAACACCGCCTCTGGCATTAGTTGCCATCAGGAAAGAGTTTTTCCTGGCTAAAAGCTTCTTTTCCGGCTCGGAAATAATTCATCGGCATTCAATTTCCGGATAGACAATAAACCTCTCTCTTTAAAATTATGAAAAATAAAATTTTATCAATTACATTTTCACTCCTCTTATATTTTTTCCTTATACTTATTGGACAGGCTTTTGCTTTGGAACCATCGCAAAAAGAATTAAAAAGTTTTCTTACAGCTCTGGAACGGCAATGCCGGAACTATGGCTGGAAGGATTTGAAGCCGGAGAAAATACACTGGGAATACTACAGGACAAGCGTAGAAAAGAAACCGCTTATTTTTACTGTTTTCGGTAATTGTAAAACTAATTGTATTTTATTTTTTGGCGGGGTTCACGGTGATGAACTACCTACAATTTATGTTCTCTTGAAATTTGCTGATTATCTTAAAAATAACCCGGATTTTTATAAAGACAAATGTATAATTATCGCTCCTCTTATCAACCCTGACGGTTTTCTTACAAAGACTCCAACCCGCGTCAATGCCCGCGGTGTTGATTTAAACAGAAATTTCCCTACACATGACTGGCAGGCACTGGCCTTGAAGCAATGGGAGCAAAAAGGGCGTAAAAATAAACGTTATTATCCGGGTAAAAAACCGGGATCGGAACCGGAAACTTTGTATCAGATAGCCTTAGTCAATAGATTTAAACCGCAAAAAATATTAACGATACATTCGCCGCTGGGTTTTTATGACTTCGACGGTCCATCTTCCGATCTTGATTCTTTTGAACACTGGATGGAAGCGGTAAGTAAAGAAACAAACCATCCTTTGAAAAAGTTCGGTTATTTCCCGGGATCACTGGGTAATTATGCCGGACATGAACGCAATATATTTACTTTGACCCTTGAATTGCCCTCATCGGCACCTGAAAAAGGAACTGAATATTTCAATAAGTTTCAACCGGCCATAATAAAATTTTTCGATCTGCGCGTGTCCAGAAAGAAGCCTTTCCTGAAAGTTAATTAGTTTCCGTCCGGAAATGATTTTTCCTGCTCGTGAATGATTAGTCTATCAATTTTCCACTAATTAAAAGATATAAAGCATGTCTTCTCTGCGAACTTACTTTTTTATTTTTTAATTCCGCTAATTAACTTGTCATGATAATATAAATCAAAAATTTTTCCTTATCCAGCGCTGCCTATGGACACTTCAGTTTTAATTGAACAGGAATTATCATTTCTCGGAATATTGGATAAAGCCCGGGAAATATACCAGGAGCTTGGCGCGGAGAGTGCTTTATCTTATATAAGGTACAGCTATCATTTACTTAGTAAAGTATATCATCCGGATTTGAATCCCGGGAACAAAGAAAAAGCCAAAAGTTTGCAGCAAAGATTAAACGAAACCGGCAGATTAATCAGTCTGACTTCTGATGAAGACTTAATCAGTATTCTTCAGAAAAAATCTCCTGAAGAACATAAATTGAAGAAAAAAATTCTTCTTGTCGAAGATGAACCCGGCCTTCGGGAAACCCTTCATAGTTTGTTCGTCATGGAGGGATATGATGTACGTGTTGCCGTAGACGGCGAAGACGGCTATTATAATTTTCTAATATTTAATCCTGACCTGGTCTTTACCGATATTGTCATGCCCAAAATGAGCGGAATAGAATTAGTAAAAAACATTCGTAGAAAAAATCCAAGAATCAAAGTCGTTTATATCAGCGGTTTTCTCGGTTTAAGGAATATCAGGCATGATCTAAATGAAGATATATTGAAATATAACTACCCCTTCCTCTCCAAACCATTCAGAATTTCTACCATGCTGGAATTGGTTCACGGCTATCTTAATGACCGGACCGGAATAAATGTACAGGCATAATATCGAAAAAAGACGTATCTTTAAACAACCCGTCGATTATTGGGGAAATATTACTTTCTCTTG
>CAZWCA010000001.1:75218-145073 GCA_964632255.1 uncultured Smithella sp.
AAAGACGTATCTTTAAACAACCCGTCGATTATTGGGGAAATATTACTTTCTCTTGGGTTCAGCCTTTTTGGCCTCTTTAACTTCCACAGTTGCCGCTTTCATCGTATATTTAATTGTGACGTTGGAACCCACCTTCAAATCACCGGTCACTTTCGTAGCAGCATCTCGGCCGATTTCCCATTTTTCATTGCCCTTTTGAACAACGATTATAGTTGGTGTTACTTCGAGTACCGGACCGGTTACTTGATAAGTTTTTGGACCGGCAGCAAACGCCATTGTCGTAAAAAACATAAAAATGCATGCAAAAACCAAGATTTTCTTCATAAAATGATCTCCTTTCCGTTCAAAAATAATTGTTTGGCAAAATCCATAATCTTCTTATTGTCCGAGTTTATGGTATTCTTGGAAAACCTTGTTGTATTTTTCATGAATCATCTGCCGGTCGAATTCACTGAACTCCGCCAGCATTTTTTCCTGCTCTTCCCTGGTAAAATATTCCTGGCAGGGATAAAAGAAATGCTTATCTTCCTTTTCTATATGTTTCGGATAAAAATTGGTAAGTTGCCGTGCCAAATCGACTATCTCGGCGAGCTTACTTTCATCACCTGTAAAATATTTTTCTTTTGCCGCCACCAGCATGGCTGTTGTCTTTCTGCCCCAGGCATGTTCTTCAATCAATTCCTGCATAATTTTTTTTAGTTCCGGCGTAAGTTCTTTTTTAGCCAAATCCCGAAAAAGGATTTCCTCTTCCTTACCATGATGAGTACGGTCAGCATATGTTCTAACGAAATCCACTGCCATATCAATTATCAGAGGATCCACTTTTTTGCTTTTTTCAATTTTATCTATGTGTCCGGCAAAAGAAGCCAACATCTTTTCAATTAATCTGTGTTCCCACATCAAAGGTCCGATAGGTTTCATAGAATTTCCTCATTTTCCTCTTTTTTAATGATTTTAACATAATTGAATTAAGCAACAAAATATTAAATAAAGTTCGGAAATTAATTGATTGCAACTGAGTTGCACTTTTGGTAAATAATAACAATGGGTACGAATTATAAAGAGAAAGATTCTTTGTCCATATTACAAAAGGCCGGGATTTCGAAAACACCGCAACGGATTGCTGTTTTAAATACTTTAATTAACTCGATTGTCCCGCTTAAGATAAACAATATAAGACAGGAACTGCAAGCGAAAATCAGGATAGACCGGGTAACAATCTACCGGATCTTGTCCTTATTTAAAAAACATATGATAATCAGAGAGATTGCTTCATCAGGGGCTAATTATTTTGAACTCGCCACAATTGAAAATCCTGTGCATCCGCATTTTATCTGCCGGAAATGCGATGCGCTTTCCTGTCTGGAGCCGCTTACTTTTTCGCAGGCAAAGTCTCTTACACCGGACAATGATTACAGCATCGAACATATCGAGATAAATATTTCAGGGCTGTGCGCCGATTGCCGCAATGCAACTAAGTTGCAAAAGGAGTCAGATAAAAATGGAAAATAAAAAATTGACCGTGAAAATATTTATTTGTCTTTTAATTTTCCTGCCCATAATTGTTTCCTGCAGGAATTCCAAGGAAAATGATAAGCCTGACAATAAATTAAATGTAATTGCCACAATTTTCCCCGTGTATGACATGGCCCGTCATATCGGCGGCGATAAGGTCAAAGTCACCATGTTGCTGCCGCCGGGAGCCGATGCTCATAATTTTGAATTAAAACCGAATGATATAGTCAAAGTCAGCAAAGCCGACTTATTTTTATATGTAAATATGGAAATGGAACATTGGGCTTACAAGGTTATTGATGCAACCAAATCCAACTCAAAACTGCTGCCGGTCGAAACAGGCGGCGGTATTACCATGCTGCCTTTAACTGGTGAGAACGATCATGAAGATGAACATCATCATTCCTCCAAATTAGATCCGCATATCTGGCTCGATTTCAGTAATGCTCAGAAAATGGCGGATAATATTGCTGCTGCACTGGTCAAAATCGACCCGCGAAACAGTGACTATTATTCAAAAAATGCTGCCGATTATAAAAACAAATTAGCGGCTTTGGATAGCAAATTCAGGACCGGATTAACCGATTGTAAAAGCCGGACAATATTGCACGCCGGACATTGGGCTTTTGCTTACCTTGCCAATAAATACAATTTAAAATATTATTCTGTTTATAATGCATCGGCCGATTCCGAGCCCGAACCGCAAAAAGTCATGCATTTGATCCAAAAAATTAAACAGACAAAAACCCGCTATATCTATTCCGAGGATTTAATTAACCCTCGCATGGCCGAAACAATTGCCCGGGAAACAGGGGCCGGAATACTGAAATTAAATAACGGCCATGCAGTCAGCAAGGATGAGATTTCCCGCGGAGTTTCTTTTATTACCCTCATGGAAAATAATCTTCTTGAACTGAAAAAGGGACTGCAATGCCGGTGAATGTAATTAGTGTTGAAAATCTATCATTTAGTTACAATGGCATAGAAGTTCTGCAGGATATATCATTTACTGTGCAAAAGGGTGCTTATCTGGGCGTAGCAGGACCAAACGGCTCCGGTAAAAGTACGCTGATTAAGAATCTGCTGGGTATCTTACACCCCGAAAAAGGTAATATTTATATCTTTGGTCAACAGCTTGCCTCTTTTCGAGAGTGGAATAAAATCGGTTATTTGCCTCAGCGAGTAGCCGCCCTGAATACTCACTTTCCCGGCACAGTTTCAGAAATTGTTCGATTAGGGATGGGCCGTAAAGGAAATTTGCAGGATATAAAAAGAACTCTGCAAATGATGGACATCGAGCATCTGTCCTCGCGCCTGATCGGTGAACTTTCTTTCGGTCAGCAACAAAGAACAATGCTGGCCAGAGCTTTGGTTTCCAAGCCGGAAATACTGATTTTTGATGAACCGACTTCGGCACTTGATCCGCAGACAAGAGACAATTTTTACCTGCTCACCCAGGATTTGAATCTGAATCAGGGAACGACGATAATTCTTATAACCCACGACACGGGAATCTTAGGCAACTATGCCCGGTATCTTCTTTATCTTGACAAGAAAATTATTTTTTCCGGAACCTTTGAAGATTTTTGCGCCTCGCCCGATATGGCCGGTTTTTTTGGCACTGCCAGTCAGCACATTATTTGTCATCAACACCACGGGAGTAAATCCTGAATGAGTCTTTGTGAAATTTTAAATTTTGCGTTCGTTCAACGCGCAATTATCGCCGGCATATTAATCGGGGCTGTTTGTTCCATCCTGGGAATATTTCTCGTTTTACGCCGCATGTCATTAATCGGCGACGGCCTTGCCCATATAACTTTCGGCAGTGTCGCTGTTGTTTTATTAATAGGTGTCAGCCCTTTTTACGTGACTCTGTCAGCTCTTCCTCTGGTAATGATTTCATCACTTGCCATTCTTAAACTGACTCGTTCCAGGAAGATTCATGGCGATGCTGCAATCGGCATTGTTTCATCAATCGGCATTGCAACAGGTATAGTTTTGGCAAGTTTATCCGGAGGTTATAATGTGGACCTTTTCAGTTATCTCTTTGGTAATATTCTTACCGTCAATCAAACTGAACTTTTTTTATCTTTCATAATTTTTGTAATTGTCTCCGGCTATGTAATCTTTTTCTACCATGATCTTTTTGCAATTACATTTGATGAAGAACTTGCCCAAACCATGGGAATTAAAACGAAACGAATAAATATAATTTTGTTTATTTTAACAGCGACAGCCGCTGTCCTGGCCATGAAAGTCACGGGCATAATGCTGGTTTCCGCCATGTTGATCCTGCCGCCGCTGACAGCGCTTCAACTATCCATCAGTTTTAGAATGACAATTGTTTTTTCAGTTATCTTTGCCGTTCTTTCCGTAATTTTGGGAATTATTATTTCTTTTTTATTAAATATACCGGCGGGAGGAACTATAGTCATCTTCAACATTCTATTTTTATTGCTAATTTTCGGAATAAGAAAAATATTGCCTGCATCAGGATAGTTTCCATCCGGGAAGGGCTCTTTTTCGCGTGGCGGTTTCGATCTGCGTATTGATTGCGGGACACAAGATAGAATACAGTCACTTCCGGTTTATTCCGGCGATCTTTCATTTATTTTTTTGATACTGCTCAAAGAAACCAAGCAATAATAAATATTGAAAAAAATCAGAGCATTGATTATTCTTAAATAAAAATCAGAGAAAGGAGACTGAACTATTATGGCTACTAATTTGCCGCCGCTACCGTATAACAAAGATTCTCTATCGCCTTTTATCAGCGCCAATACTCTGGAGTTTCATTACGGTAAGCATCATAAAGCTTACGTTGATAATTTAAACAAATTAATTGAGGGAACAGATCTGGATAAGATGCCTCTTGAGGAAATTATCAAAGCCACCGTCAATGATTCCACTAAAACCGGTATATTTAATAATGCCGCCCAAGTATGGAATCACACCTTCTACTGGCAATGCATGAAGGCAGGAGGAGGCAAACCTGCAGGAGATATTGCCAAAAAAATAGATATTACCTGGGGAAGTTATGAAGTATTCGCCGAAGAGCTAAAGAATGCCGCAGTTACCCAGTTCGGCAGCGGCTGGGCATGGTTGATACAAGACGGAAAAGAGTTAAAAATAATAAAGACAGCCAACGCCGATACACCGCTTGCCCATGGACAAAAGCCATTGTTGACAATTGATGTCTGGGAACATGCCTACTATTTGGATTATCAAAACCGCCGGCCGGATTACCTGACCGCCGTAATTAAAAATTTAATTAATTGGGATTTTGTTAACGAAAACCTGGGATAAAGAGAACAGACTATTTAAACCAAAGTAAAAAGGGGGCTTTTTTAAATAAAGCCCCCTTTTTTTATCCAGCAAATAAATCGGAAGTTAACTTTGCTTATCTACTCTGTCTTTTAACTCTTTTCCCACTTTAAAGAAAGGCAACTTCTTGGGTTCTACCTTGATTTTTGTACCGGTTTTAGGATTTCTTCCGGTGTACGCATCATAATTCTTTACAACAAAGCTGCCGAATCCTCTTATTTCAATGCGACCGCCCTTTTTTAATTCATCTGTAAAACCTTTAAAAACCAAGTTAACTACATCAATGGCCTTTTTTTCCGTTAAGTTCAGCTTTTGACTCAAAGCTTCGATAAGACCCGATTTATTCATAAAACCTCCTTAAGGCTGTCACGCCATTAAATCAATGATAATAAAGCTATTTTTATTTTCACATTGGCGTAACTATTATTTATTTTCTGTAGATTGTCAAGAAAATTTTACCCTTTCACGCTTACCGCACAAGCCAGCAATTGACCGATCTCTTTTTTGGTTAAATAACGCCAGGAACCTTCCTTAAGAGTGCCAAGCGAGACGCCGGCGACGGATTCTCTTATCAGACGTGCAACCCGATGGCCTGCCGCTTCCAATCCTCTGCGGATTATTCTGTTTTTCCCTTCCCTTAGTGTAAGTCGCAGCCAGCAGCTTTTATCATTGAATTTTTCCACTTGTATGTTCTCCGGCTTGAAGGTTCCATCTTCAAGTTTAATGCCTTTGCTCAATTGCATTAATTCATCCTTGCTCAGGCGCCCTTGAATCTTAACTCGATAAATTTTAGGCATTTGAAAACGTGGATGCTGGATTTTCTGGGCAAAATCACCATCATTGGTCAAAAGTAACAGGCCTTCGGAATCATAATCCAGCCTCCCCACCGGATAAACCCTTTCCGGAACATCACCAATCAAATCGACAACCGTCGGCCGGCGTTCCGGATCAGACAAAGTGGTTACATACCCGGCAGGCTTATGCAAAGCAATGTAAACCATTGCTTTTTCGACTGATATTATTTTACCATCCACCCGGATGATATCTTTTGCAGCATCAGCCTTTGTTCCCAGTTCACGTATGACAACGTCATTTACGCTTACCCGGCCGGCAGTAATCAATTTTTCTGCGTGGCGACGGGAGTCGATGCCGGCTGCTGCGATAATTTTTTGCAAACGCTCTTTCATGTATTTGGAAATTCCTCAATATTTTCCTTATGTTCGTTTAATTCCTTCAATTCCCGTAAAGTCGGTAATTCGGAAAGGTCTTTCAAATTAAAAACTTCCAGAAATTTTTTTGTAGTTCCGTAAATAATCGGTTTACCTGGAACGTCTTTTCGTCCGACAATACGGATTATTCTTTTTTCCAAAAGGCCTTTAAGCGGTCCGCTGACATCCACGCCGCGGATATCTTCAATCTCCGCCTTAACAATGGGCTGCCTGTACGCAATAATGGCCAATGTTTCCAATGCCGCAGGAGATAAAGTGGCAGGCTTCGTTCCTTTTAATTTCTTTATCCAGGAACTCATCTCCGGCCGGGTACGAAATTGAAAGCCGCCGGCAACCTCGGCAAGATAAATACCGCTTAATCGTTCGCTATATTCGAAAATTAACCGCTCAATTAGTTTTTTTACTTCTGATTTCTCAATTTCTTTCAGAATAGCACAAATTTTTTCTAAAGTAACCGGTACTTCGGAAGCTAGAATAAGGGCTTCAATAATTGCTTGATAATTTTCCATTATGACTCCACCGCCGGAAGTATCCTAATCACTCCAAATGCCGCTGTCTGATAAGCCTTGACCATTTTCATTTTAATCAATTCCAGAATAGCCAGGAAAGTATAAACAATGCGACGGCGATCAAATCTTTCTCCTAATAGTTCTTCAAAAGTAAGACTTTTTTCGCGCGTCACCCTCTCCATTACCTCGTTTATTGTATCCGTCAATGACATTTTTTCCAGATCAATTTCCAAAAGCTCTTTCTTATCAAGCCGGGCAACAAGACGGTGGAAAGCTTCGATGAGTTCAAAGACATTAACTTCGATTAATTCTTCTTCATCTGAGCCCGGTTCCTCAATTATGTCATCAATCGGCGCCGAACGTGTAAATACATCCCGCTCCAAAAGCGGCCGACCCTCCAGCGCGGCTGCCGCTTCTTTAAAAGTCTGGTATTCCAAAAGCTGGCGAACCAGTTCAGCGCGCGGATCTTCTTCTGTTTCCTCATCAGATGTCTCCTCCGGAACCGGCAGAAGCATCTTCGACTTGATATGAATAAGCGTTGAGGCCATAACCAGGTATTCCCCGGCCAAATCGAGATTAAGTGACTTAATTATTTGCAGATATTGAAGATACTGCTTTGTTATCAGCGCTATGGGAATATTATAAATATCTATTTCGTTTTTCTTGATCAGATACAGAAGCAGGTCCAGCGGACCTTCGAAAATATCCAATTTAATTGCATAATCAATATTTTCTTCAACCAAGATAAATTCCTGTTATTCCATTTCCAAATCATAGATGATACCGCGGCGGCTAGGAGGAGGCAACGAGGCGTATTATGCATACGTTGAGGAAGCCGACGACCCCGGCCTGCGCCGGGGCAGGCTGTGCCAACAAAGGTAGCGCTTGATTTGGGATTGGAATTAAATTTTAATTGCCGCTCGTACTTCTTCCATAGTCTTACAGGCTATTTCCACGGCTTTGGCATTGCCTTCCGTTATGATCGAGTGAATTTCATCCATGTGATTAAGATAATAATCCATTCGTTCATGAATTGGAGCCAGTGCTTCGGCAATACGCTCGGCCAGCATTTTTTTGCAGTCGGTACAACCTATCGCTGCCTTACGGCAATTAGCATCTATTTCCTTTACTGTGTCCGGAGTGGAATATAATTCATGGAAAGTAAATACATTGCATATTTCCGGATTTCCCGGATCGGTTTTTCTCATACGCTGCGGATCGGTAAACATTGATGATATCTTTTTCTGCAAAACTTTACCGCGATCGCTGATATAAATCGCATTATCATAGGATTTACTCATTTTTCTTCCATCAATACCCAGTAATTTGGGCACGCTGGTTAAAAGTGGTTCCGGAACCGGAAATATTTCCTTATATAAAAAATTAAACCGGCGCGCTATTTCCCGCGTCAATTCCACATGAGGCAACTGATCAACTCCCACGGGCACGCCGTATGCTTTATACATAATAATATCAGCGGCCTGCAGAACCGGGTAGCCCAGAAACCCGAATGTGGATAAATCTTTAGTAGACAACTCCGCTTTCATTTCCTTGTAGGTAGGATTTCGTTCCAGCCACGCCAAAGGAGTAATCATGGAGAGTAAGAGGAAAAGTTCCGCATGTTCTTTAATCGCGGACTGTACAAATAGAGTGCTTTTTTGCGGGTCGAGACCGACGGAAAGCCAATCAATCACCATGTTAATCGTATTTTCCTTAATGTTTTCCGTGGTACTGTATTCACTGGTCAATGCATGCCAATCAGCAACAAAATAAAAACAATCATATTTCCCGCTATTTTGCAATTCCACCCAGTTTCCTAAAGCGCCGTGTAAGTTACCCAGATGCAGTTTTCCGGTCGGCCGCATTCCACTTAGAATTCTTTTAAGTTCCAAAATTTAAACTCCTTACAGTTAATGCACTAAGGCCCCCGATTTTATCCAATAATACGGAGGCCTTAGTTGAAAAATCATCATTTATTAATTATTACTTTACTTTACCGGACAGCGCCTTACCGGCCTTGAATTTTACTACTTTCTTTGCGGGAATTTTAATTGCTTTACCAGTCTGAGGATTTCGACCTTCTCTTGCTTTCCTTTTTACAACGGAGAACGTACCAAATCCAACGAGTCCAAGCTTTCCATTCTTTTTAAGTTCTTTTGCAACCGCTGTAACGTATGCTTCTAATGCCAATGCACCTGCTGCCTTTGAAATGCCTGCTTCGTCCGCTATAAACCCGATCAATTCTGCTTTTGTCATCCTCTTCCCCTTTCCTCAAATTAACCTATCAATTTTTTATATCAACTGTAATCCAGTTGTTGACTTTCTGTTCGCTTCCTTAATTAACCAAAAGCAACATCTATCTAGGTTAAATTTATTTTACTCGCTCAATCGCGCTTGATTCCTGGTCCGGAAAGATAACTTCTGCTTAAAACTGGCGCTACGCCTAACACAAAAAATTTTAACAATCAAGCAGAAATTGATTTTTCCTGAATAATTTTAATGCATATGAAATTTTCCTGCTGATTTGGAAGGTCAAAATGCGAATTTCAAGCAATTTCCTTGTTAAATGCGAGTACATGATTTGGTGGGTATTTTTTTAATAATTTATTCATTTTTTAAATGTTTTCCTGATTCAATTCCCAGTCCCGGATTGCGCTCATTATATTATCCGGTGTTTCGGCAATCCGGAAATCCTTCATGAGTTGACGATCCCGAAAAGCCCTGCTTACCAAAGCCAGAAGCTGAATCATATCGTTGGGACGGGAAGCCGGCGTTAGAATGAAAAATACGCACTCAATGGGTTTTTCCGTGGCGGCATCAACAATCCCCTTTTTCGTTGTCCCTATGGCTACATGGGATTCGGCAAGTCCTTCGATCCGCGCATGTGGAAAAGCAACTCCCTCATTAAGGAATGTGGAACCCTGTTTTTCTCTTTCCATAACTGCATCAAGAATGGACGCCGGTGATAGAATCTTTATCTCATCCCAGATCAGTCCAGCCAGTTCCCGTAATAGTTCTTCCTTTAAAAGAGGCTTATCCCAGATGATAATGCTTTCTTTTGAGACGACGTGGCTTAAGAGCAACTCAGGCACGACTTCGGCGGGCGATAACGCTTTTTGAACAGGCAATTCTATTTCCGGAGCAGGTCTCATAACTCCGGCCGGTTCTTCATGCAAAGTATTCAAAACAATAATATTGATGCCGAGTGAATTCTCAATTAATTGATCTACAACATCGCGGCGGTCCAGCAGTCTGTTCCAAAAAGACAATTTGCCGGGGCTGCCGATAACGATATGACCGACACGGTATTCTTTCGCTACTTGCAGAATTGTCTTCGCTATATCTTCGCCTTTGAAAGTAAAAACGATTGCACCGAGTTGTTTGGCCAAAGTAAGAGTATCGGAGAGGATGCGTTGCGTTGAAGCTTCTATTGCTGTGGGCTCTTCTGAAGGCGTCTGAACATAAATGGCATACCAGTTTCGGTTGAGCCTTCCCGCAAACCGTGAAGCGTAGCGTAAAAGCTTTTCACTGTTAGGTCCACGGGAACTTAAACAAACCATCACCTGGTCGGGCATGGCCGATATTTCTTCCTGCAGCGGATTATGATAACTCATATCAATATGCGCCGCCATTTCCCGTAAGGCAAGTTCCCGGAGCTGATCAAGATTGGTCTTCTTGAAAAAATTTTGCAGTGCTGTCGCGATACGTTCTTTGGGATATATTTTTCCGTCTTTGAGCCGCTCTTGCAGGTCCTGATAAGTCAAATCAACATTTACAATTTGATCAGCTTCCGTAAGAACGGAATCGGGAATCCTTTCACGTACTCTAACTCCTGTCGCCTGCTCCACGACGTCGTAAAGGCTTTCCAAATGCTGTATATTAAGGGTGCTGATTACATGAATCCCGGCATCCAGAATTTCCTGAACATCTTCATAACGTTTAAAATTACGGCTTCCCGGGGCATTGGTATGTGCTAATTCATCAACCAGAACTATTTGCGGTTTGCGCATCAGAACAGCATCGACATCCATCTCTTCGAGAAAAACACCGCGATACTCAATTCGGCGACGAGGAATCACTTCCAGCCCCTCGACCAGCTTGGCTGTATCGGAACGGCCATGAGTTTCCACCAGTCCAACAACTATATCGATACCTGCCTCCTTCAACCGATGCGCTTCCTGAAGCATATCATATGTTTTCCCGACACCGGCAACGTAACCAAGGTATATTTTTAGTTTACCCCGCCGGCTGCGCTGAATCATTCTCAAAAATGCATCAGCTCTATCAATGCTCATGTTTCCCCGTTAATTTTGTGACTTGAGTCTGTCCAGATCAAGATTAAGCAGCAGTACATTTACCCGTTTTTCTCCTAATATCCATAAGTCGCGGCCCTCGGTATGTTTGGCAATCATTTTGCGCAAAGTATCTTCGAAAACCCCGCGGGATAAGGCTACCCTTCTGACTTGAAGAAGCGCGTTTTGCAGGCTGATGTGGGGATCAAGACCGCTGGCGGATGCAGTCACGGCATCGGCAGGTACAGGAGTTTTTGTATCCAATTTGTTTTCACTGCGGTAAACATTGATGCGATTTGCAACCGTTTCCATGAGCTTTCGGGAAGTCGGCCCCAGATTGCTTCCGCCCGAACTTGCAGCGTCATAGCCTTCTCCGGCCGCGGAAGGCCGGGGATGAAAATAGGCAGGATTAACGAAACTTTGGGCAATCAGCTTTGATCCAATGACATGATTGCCGTTCTTGATCATGGAACCATTAGCCTGATCAGGAAACACGCTTTGAGAGACAATCCAGATTGACAATGGATAGACACCGCAAAGCAACACAAGCAGTCCCAGTAAAGCCACCGCCGATATGCGCAATTCATTAGTTATAATTTTCCACATGAATTTTTCTCCCTATGCCCAGGATAAAATATTGATCAGCGTATCGATCAGTTTAATACCCACAAAGGGTGCGATAAGGCCACCCAGGCCATATATAAGCAAATTGCGCCGCAGCAATGCATCAGCACTGACAGGCAGAAACCGGACACCACGCAATGCCAGAGGAATCAGTAAAACGATAATAAGGGCATTAAAGATAACGGCGGAGAGAATGGCACTCTGCGGCGATCGCAATCTCATAATATTTAACGAGGCAATTTCCGGAAAAAGGCCGATCAGCATGGCAGGAATAATGGCAAAGTATTTTGCCACATCATTGGCAATGCTGAACGTAGTCAGCGCCCCGCGTGTAATGAGCATTTGTTTACCGATTTCCACGATTTCAATCAGCTTTGTGGGATTGGAATCCAGATCAACCATATTGCCGGCTTCTTTGGCCGCCTGCGTTCCCGTATTCATGGCCACGCCCACGTCAGCCTGAGCCAAAGCGGGCGCATCATTCGTACCGTCGCCCGTCATCGCCACCAGATGGCCTGCAGCCTGCTCTTTGCGGATCAGGGCAAGTTTATCCTCCGGTTTCGCTTCGGCAAGAAAATCATCCACCCCTGCTTCCCGTGAGATAGCCTCGGCCGTCATTTTATTATCACCGGTAATCATGACCGTCTTAATCCCCATTGCCCGGAATCGGGTAAAACGGTCTTTAAGGCCTCCCTTGACAATATCTTTCAAATGAATAACGCCCAAAATTCGATCATTTTCTGCAACTGCCAGGGCGGTTCCTCCGGATCGGCCGATATTATCCATGGTCTCTCTGACTTCTTCGGGAAAATCATTGCCGATAAATTTTTTCAGTGCATCCGGGGCTCCCTTGCGGATTTTTTTACCGTCAACATCAATACCGCTCATACGCGTCTGGGCAGTAAAAGAAACAAATGTGGCATGTGGCATCTCGCCGATCGATCTGCCCCGCAGGCCGTACTGTTTGGCCAGAACAACGATACTGCGCCCTTCGGGTGTCTCATCGGCCAGCGAGGACAATTGCGCAGCATCAGCCAGTCGGTTAATATCTATTCCGGGAGCGGGAATAAATTCCGTGGCCTGGCGGTTACCCAAAGTGATTGTGCCTGTTTTATCCAGCAGCAAAACATCGACATCTCCTGCCGCCTCCACAGCCCTGCCGCTCATCGCCAGTACATTTTTCTGCACCAGCCTGTCGATTCCGGCGATGCCGATGGCGGAAAGCAGTCCGCCGATAGTTGTGGGAATAAGGCAAACGAGCAAGGCTACAAGAACTGTAACGGTAAAAGTAATACCCGAATAAAGGCCGAACATTTTCAATGTCATAATGACAACCAGGAAGATGATTGTGAGCGCGGACAGGAGAATGGTTAAAGCAATTTCGTTGGGTGTTTTCTGGCGTCGGGCACCTTCGACCAATCCGATCATTCTATCCATGAAGCTTTCCCCCGGATTGGCGGTAACAACAACCTTTATCTGATCAGATAAAACCCTGGTACCGCCGGTTACAGCACTGCGGTCGCCGCCTGCTTCACGAATTACAGGAGCGGATTCACCTGTAATGGCGGACTCGTCCACCGTCGCCACACCTTCGATAATTTCACCATCCGCCGGGATAATTTCGCCTGCAGATACCAGGACCAGATCATCTTTGCGCAAATCATCGGCCGGTATTGCTTCCAAACCACCGCTCTCTGTAAGAAGATTGGCCAGTGTTTTCGTGCGTGTAGCTCGCAAGGCATCGGCCTGAGCCTTTCCCCGGCCCTCGGCCAGGGCTTCTGCAAAATTAGCAAAGAGCACAGTGAACCACAGCCAGATAGCAATTTGCAGTCCGAAGCCAAACGATTTGCCCGGCATTTCGATTATCAGACTTATAGTGGTAATCAAAGCGCCGACCTGTGTTACAAACATTACCGGATTTTTCATCATGGTACGGGGATTAAGCTTGGCAAACGAAGCGATTATCGCCGGCACCAGAATTTGTTTGTCAAATATGGAATGTTTTTTTGCTGCCATAAAATTGTCCTTGATCTGCAGGATGTATTGAAAAACTTTCTTAAAATAATTTATTAGTACCGTTCATAATAAAATGCTCTACTATCGGTCCCAGAGCCAAAGCCGGAAAGAAGGTCAGCGCACCGACAATAAAAATCGTCCCAATGAGCAGAACAACAAAGGTTAAACCCGTTACCGGAAAGCTGCCCGCGTGATCCGAAGCACGTTTCTTTCCAGCCAGGTTTCCTGCCAGAGCCAGGACGGGAATAATAAATAGAAATCTTCCGATGAGCATGGCCACAGCCATGGTGGAATTAAGCCAGGTTGTATTAGTATTGAATCCGGCAAAAGCGCTGCCATTGTTACCGGTGGCGGAAGAAAAAGCATAGATGATTTCTGAAAGGCCATGCGGCCCGGCGTTGCTGATACCTGCCTTTCCCCAGACGCTGACTGTCGCCCATGCGGCATAGCTAAGGATGGTAATGCAAAGGATTAAAATGGCAACTACGCTGACTTTAACATCGTAGGCTTCAATCTTTTTGCCCAGATACTCCGGTGTGCGTCCCACCATCAACCCGGCCAGAAAGACGGTTAAGATAACAAAGATAAGCATTCCATACAGGCCGGAACCAACTCCGCCAAAGATTATTTCACCCAATTGAATATTCAGCAGGGGTATCAATCCACCCAACGGTGTAAAAGAATCATGCATGGCATTGACGGCGCCGCAGGATGCATCGGTAGTAACAGCGGCAAAAAGAGCACTGTTGAATATGCCAAAGCGTACCTCCTTGCCTTCCATATTGCCGCCCGCAGGATCAAGTCCCAGTGCAGTAAGATGGGGATTACCGCCGGCCTCGGCCCACCAGCAAATCAAAACACCGGCCAGGAAAACCACCGCCATCGCCTTCCATATCGCCCAGCCATGCTGCCGGTTTTGCACCATTCTGCCGAAATAATAGGTAAGTCCGCTGGGAATTAGGAAAATCGACAGCATTTGCAGTAAATTGGAAAGCGGCGTCGGATTTTCATAAGGATGCGCGGCATTGGCATTTGTAAAACCGCCGCCATTGGTACCCAGTATCTTGATGGCGACCTGCGAAGCCATTGGTCCCTGGGCGATAGCCTGAGTATCTATTTTCTTATTTTCCATTAAGGCCCTTCCCTGAGCATCCTTGATTTCCCCGCCTTCGGCATCCTTTTTGATTGTTTGAATTGTGTATGGCTCGACTATCTTAACATCCTGATAAGGCCTGAAATTCTGGATTACTCCCTGTGATAAAAGAAAGACCGCAAAGATGAAGCAACCAGGCAAAAGCAGATAGAGGTTGACTCTGATCAGATCAACCCAGAAATTACCCAGCGTCTTGGCTGTATGACGGGCGATTCCCCGTACCAGAGCCGCCGCCACAGCGATTCCGGTTGCCGCCGAGAGAAAATTATGCAAAGTCAGGGCTACCATTTGAGAAAAATAGGACATGGTTGATTCTCCGCCGTAACTTTGCCAATTGGTGTTAGTAGTAAAACTGGCTGCCGTATTGAAAGCAAGATCAGGGCTCAAACCGGGGAGCTTTTGCGGATTGAGCGGCAGGTAATACTGCAGTCGTAAAACCGCATAGGTAAAGATCATGCTCAACAGGCTGAACATAAGCAGTGAAACTGCATATTGAAGCCAGCCCTGTTCTTTTTGGCTGTTGATACCGCAAACGCGGTAAAGCAGGCGCTCAACAGGCTTCATTACCGGATCAAGAAAAGTCCTGCCCTGACCGTCCAGAACCCGTTCCAGATGAAGCCCGCAAGGTTTTGTCATGAGAAATAATAGACTCAGAAACAGAGTGAGTTGCAGCCATCCATATATATCCATTTTTTTACTCCGCTAAAATTTTTCCGGCCGAATAACGGAAATAAATAAATACACAATGAGTAGAATTCCGACTAAGCCCACAATTACGTCCAGCATTTTTAAACACTCCCAATTAAATACATTTCAGATTCTCTTTGGCAGATTATCTTCCGTGCGTTCTTGTTCATTGGAACGGAAAACAGTATTGCAAACTCTGGCAAATAAAAAACAGACAATGAAAAATACGATACTTGCCGTAATGTAAATAATATCTGCCATGACGATGTTTGCTCCTTTTCTTGATAATGAACTCTTAAGAAATCCCTTAATTTATTTTTTCAGTGATCTGTGAAAAGGTTGCAGGCAAGGCAACACAAGAGCTGAGAAACGAGCCGTACTAAAAAACGTATGCCGCAATGACAAAGAACGAAGCGCAGCATCCGGCCATGTTGTCACTCATAGATCGGCACGCCTCAACGTAAAAGAAAATGTTGTCCCTTTTCCCACTGTGCTTTCTACAGCAACTGATCCCCCATGTGCTTCAGCGATCTCCTTCACAATTGCCAACCCCAGGCCGGCGCCTGTTTCTGAATCCTGTTCCGATCCCCGGAAAAATTGGTCAAAAATTCGGGGAAGATATTCAGCAGGAATACCCCGGCCGGTATCGGAAATTCGGAAATGAACCATTGATTTATCGGCATCCGCAGTAATTGTTATTTTTCCGCCGACTGCAGTGTATCTTAGGGCATTGGAAAGCAAATTTCCCCAAACATGCCTGATCCGGCTAATATCCGCCAGGACTTGAGGTAAATCTTCCGGCACATTACAATTCAAATCTATTGATCTTTCATTTGCTTCCTTTTGAAAAGATGCACAGGCATCCCTGGCCAGCACATAAGGCGCTGTGGTGCGGCATTCCATTTTTATCCGTCCCGATTCAATGCGGCTTATATCAAGCAAGTCGACAAGAATTTTATATAGGCGTTCACTATCTTCCCTGGCGGCCAGAAGTAATTCTACCTGCTTTTCATTAAGAGGTCCGACTTTTTCTTCGAGAAGCAAATGAACGGCCATTCGTATTGATGTAAGCGGGGTCTTCAATTGATGAGAAACGGTCGAGATAACGCCTCTTTTTAAATCATTCTGCTGTCGCCGAGATGTGACATCCATCATATATAAGACTATACCGGCCAGTTGCTTGCCTTCATCAAGGATAGGTATTGCTTGCGGATGAAAAAAACGTTCCTCACCGCGTACAAAATTTTGAATAACGGCATCTGCGCCTTTCCGTTCCGCAACACGCCCACTTTGCATAACTTCATTCCACAGCTCGTCTATCCAGGGAAAAGACAAGTTTTTTATATTTTCTCCCTGTTTAAGGCCGAAAATATTTCCGGCCGATTCAGTGGATAAATCAACTGCTCCGTGCAGATTAAGCACAGCAACAGCATCAGGCAAACTATTGAAAGTCTGCTCGGCAGCATGCAGTGTTCTAATTAAATTGCGTTTGTCACTGCGCCGGAATTCACGCAGGCTTGCCGCCATTTCGTTAAACGATTCGGAAAGTTGTCCTATCTCGTCTCGTGATTCCACTTTTACAACAAGATCAAGATTACCTGCTTTGATTTGCTCCACAGAGCGGGTAAGGCGCGTTATCGGCTGGAGTATCCATCGGCCAATTAATAAAATAAAAACTATAGCTATTATTATCCCCATCACGAGTAAAATATACATTCCACGACCGGCATCTTTGGCTTTCTTCCTGGCCTGGTCATTGGCATCAACCATATTTTGCTGATTCATTCTGAGAATTTCGTCTGCCGTATCTCTGATTTGCTTAAATAGAGGCAAGAGTTGTTGTGAATAAATCTTTCTTTTAGTTTCAGCTGCAAGATAAGGTTTTTGAATACTTTTGATCGCAGTTAGATAGTCATTAAACAATTTCTGCAGACGAGCCGCTTTTTCACCTTCTCCCGGTATGGTGATATTATTCAGTTCAACATTTAATGCCTTTTCAAAGGCGATTTGATTTTCAAGTATCTGCTTTGCTCCACGATTTGTATGGCCAAGCATGATAAATTCCACGCTATTGTGTATCCTCTCTAAGTCATCTTTCATTTCTTCGCAGGCAATCACGCTTTTATAATTATCCCGGAGGATGACATTAATTGCCGCACCCAATTCGGCAATTTCCCGGATGCTGTAAACGCCGATGATAAAAATGATTAAAAGCAGGCCGCCGAATCCCAGAGACAATTTTTGTCTTAAACTGAGCATTTTACGTTACCTCAATGAATTTTATCTTTGGCAAAGATTATGCCATAAGGAGATGATGAAAAAACAGGATGTTATAGAAATAGAATAAGCGCGAAGCTTGCAATTTTCAAGTAAAGAGTAAAAAGTGCATTGCAAATTGCAATGAAAGAAACCATTGCTAAAAGATAAGATTTGGACAGCCTGTTAAATATTGTAGAGCTTTCTTTTCCTCCACAGGGTAGCCTGATCTATCCTCAGAATATCGGCTGCTTCCTGAAGAGATTTTGTCCGGGCCAGAACGTAGCGAATATGCATTTCCTCCAGCTTTTCCAGGGAAATCATTTCATCATGCTTAGCATTCCCATCCTTTTGCAAAAGTTTGTCCGGAAGATGTTCTGTGCCGATTGATTCCGCCCTACACAAAATTGACGCCCGTTCTACTGCATTTCGCAATTCCCGTATATTGCCCGGCCAGGAGTACCCCATCAGCGCCTGTTTCGCTTCAGCATTGAAATGTTGAATAGCACAATGATTACGGCGACTGAAAAAAGCAAGCATCTTATCAGCAATGTCGGGAATATCTTCCTGTCTATCACGGAGCGGTGGAATCTTGATCTGGATTACGTTCAGCCGGTAATATAAATCTTCGCGGAAGCGTCCTTCCTGTACAGCTTTCTCCATATCTACATTTGTGGCCGCAATGATACGGACATCGGCTTTACGGGTTAGGTGATCTCCTAGCCTTTCATACTCTTTTTCCTGAATGAAACGTAGTAATTTGGCCTGAATGGCCAGGGACAAATCGCCGATTTCATCGAGCAGCAGCGTTCCTCCTTCACAAGTGGCAATCCGGCCGGGATTATCCTGAACGGCACCGGTAAACGCGCCTTTCACATGACCAAAGAGTTCACTTTCCAGTAACTCTGAAGAAAGTGCCGGACAGGAAACAACCGCAAAAGGCCGGGCGGAACGCTTACTCCAGAGATGAATAGCTTTGGCAAAAACACTTTTGCCCGTCCCGTTTTCACCAAGCAGTAGTATCCCTGCATCTGTATTTGCAACCTGCCGCGCCAGATTTATTGTCTTTTGCATAACTGGACTGGAACTTACAAAGTCGATACCCGGATTCAATTGTCCCAGGTCTTCCTGCAGGACATTTATGCGTTGCTCCAAAGAATAAACTTCTGCTATTTTGGCAACAACCATTTTCACTTCTGCCGGAGTAAAAGGTTTAGGAATATATTCCTTAGCGCCGCGCCGCATCGCCTCTATTGCCGTGTCGATTGAAGCATAAGCTGTAATTACGATAATTTTAAGCCAAGGTGCGGCAGCCAGAAGAACGGGAATCAGATCAAGACCGTTCGCCGTTCCCAGACGAATGTCGACAAAGGCAATATCAAAAGAACGGGCGGAAACTTCGGTAATCGCGTCATGGTAATTACTTACTGCTATAATCTTGTGGCCTTCGGCCTCAAGACAAAGAGTAAGAGTCTTACGGATATTAATCTCGTCGTCGACGATTAAAATGTTTAAAGCAATGTCCGCATTTGCCTTGGCGGCATCATTTTTAGAATTAACCATATTTATTTTTCCGGGGCTGAGTAAAAAATTTGCTGGGTATTTTGTGCTGTTGGGAATCGGTCAGGAAATACGGGAGAATCACTTTTTAATCAGGAAATAAAGTTCGCCTCTTTCTTTAAGGTTTGAGGCTATGGGTTCGGCAGCTTCTCCAAAACCGCAGAACAGGTCAACCCGGCCGGGACCTTTGATCGCTGCTCCTTTATCCTGATTAAGAACAAAGCGGGAAAAGGAAATTTTTTTACCTGTCGGATTGCCTTGCCGGTCTAAGACAGGTTTGCTCAGGCGGATAAAGGCCAGCGCTCCCGGAGGAAACATTTCCGGATCTGTAGCAATTGTTCTCCCCGCTGTTACAGGTTTTCCCAGTGCGCCCGTCGGTTTTTCCACCGATTTGAAGAAAATATATCTTTCGTTATAACTCAGGATTTCAAAGAGAGTATCCTCATCCTTTTCTTTCAGAAAGCGTTTGACATTGTGATTGGAAGCATCGCGGCTTCTTATTATGCCCTTTTTCAAAAGGTACGCCGGTACACTCCGGTATGGCCGGCCATTCGTCAACAAAGTACTGACCGTTAATATAGTATCGTCTTCAAATTTGATTTTTCCGGAACCTTGAATATGCAAAAAGAATAATTCCACGGGATCGGCAACCCAGGCGATCTCCAGGTTTTTACCGCGTAAAGCACCTTTGACATCTATCTCTTTACGGCTGAAATAGGGAGTAGATCTGTAACCATTTCCGGCAATCAACTCGGGGGGCGCCTTATAGATAGGATATTTATATTTTTGTGTTCTTATTCGTGAACCCGCCAGTTGCGGGACATAGTAGCCGGTGAATAAGACCGAGCCATAGCCATCCTGACCTGCTGCCCGGTAAATGTCAAAATCGCGGCTTATTCTTTTTTTTATTTCTTCCGGGCTGTCGCTATCTTTAAGTACACGGCGAAACTCAAGCAGAGATTCTTTCAGGCGGGAAACGCTTATCCGGCGGTCGGCCAGCCGGCATACTTTATCTCCACCCAAACCGTCGTAATAAGAGATACTGCGTTCAATGGCCAAATCCAGGGATTCGATATCGAGATCATCCGCAAAATCGATATGCGAAGTGACAGATGAGAGCGGTTGAGATTGCGGAAGCACTGTTTTCGACTTCCCGGCGCATCCGCCCATCACCAAAAACATCAATAACAATGCCAGGCAACCGTAGCGGAATCTCATAGTTCCATTATCATTGCCGCTTCATCACAATAATCAGGATATTTGGAACAGCGGAAACAATCCGACCAGATTTTTTCCGGCAATGTCGTACGGTCGACCTCCTTAAAACCCAGCTTGGCGAAAAAATCCTTTTTATAGGTCAGCGAAAAAACCCTGAAGAGTTCCAAGGTGATAGCCTCTGAAATACAGAATTCAACAAGTTCCTTGCCGATGCCCTTTTTCCGGTAATTTTCGTCAACGTAAAGCGAGCGTATTTCGGCAAGATTTTCCCAAATGATATTCATGGCACAAATGCCGATCACCTCTGATTCATCTTCTTCGACGTAATAAACAATAAAATCCCGCAATGAATTATATATATCCATTAAGGAGCGCGGCAACATTTCGCCCTTTCCCGCCGATAGATTTATCAAACGATGAATGGTCTTGACGTCGCCGATGCGTGCCTTTCTCAACATTATTTTACCCTCCCCTGCTTTCAGAACATCTCACATTGGCGTTTTTCAGCATTTCCCGTGCATGCTCCCTGGTCGTTGCGGTTAAATCAACACCACCCAACATACGGCTGATTTCTTCGATCTTTTGTTCCTCGTCTTCCAGCCTGTCAACTGTTGTCGTTGTTCTGCCGCCTGTATTATTTTTAGCCACACGCAAATGGCTGTCGCCGTAACAGGCAATCTGCGGTAAATGAGTAATGCATATAACCTGATGATTTACTGAAATATCTTTTAATTTACGTCCTACTATCTCCGCCGTTGCACCGCCAATGCCGCTGTCCACTTCATCAAATACAATGGCGCCCACGGAACCGGCGTGAGACAAAACCTTTTTCAGCGCAAGAATAATCCGGGAAAGTTCACCGCCGGAAGCGACTTTATTGAGTGCTTTCGGTTCTTCGCCGGCATTGGCTGCCAGATAAAATTCCAATTCATCACAACCCCGGAGGCCGAATGAATCGGGTTCGGCTTCAGTTACGCTATTTTGAAATTTTACTGCAAATGATGCATGCGGCATATTTAAAGCATGTATTTCCTTATCTACTGCACTTTTCAAGTTTACTGCGGCCTGAAATCTCAGTTGCGAAAGTTTTGCGGCCAGCTCATACATCCGTTGCCTTGCGCTAATCTCATCCTGTGCAAGCTTATTTAATTCGTCCTCAACATTGGAAACCAGAAGCAGTTCCTTTTCCATTTCCTGCTTTTTAGTCAGAACGCTTTGCAATGAACCGCCGTATTTGCGCTTCAACCTGTTTATCATTTCCAGGCGTTCGTGAACGGCGTCAAGCCTCTCCGGATCAAAAAAAAGACTTTTACTGTAATCACGAAGTGACAGTGCAGCCTCCTGCAGGTTATAAAAAGCGTTCTCAACATCCGCTTCCGATAATTTCAATTTTGTATCAATTTTTTTTATTTCTTTTATTCGATACTGAACATCCTTCAATTTTTCAATGATGGAGCCGCCTTCTCCATAGAGCAAGTCATAGGCATGGCTCGCTTCATCCATTAGTTTTTGCACGTTGACCAGTATCTTTTTTTCTTCGGCTAAACTATTATCTTCATCATCGGCCGGAGCAACATCTTCAATTTCTTTTAACTGAAATTTTATTAATTCCGTTTTCTCTGCGCGGTTTCTGCGTAAATTTTCCAATTTTTCTATTTGCGTCTTAATCCGTTGATATTGGAGGTAAGCCTTTTCATAATCAGCTCGGAGCGGCAGGCAACCGCCGAATTCATCCAGAATATCAATATGATTGTCGGCATTAAGAATTACCTGATGTTCATGCTGGCTGCAAATATTAATCAATGATTCGCTGATAGCGGCAAGATTTCCAAGTGTTGCCATTTGCCCGTTGATCAATACCCTGTTTTTACCGGATCGCGAAATAACACGACGGACAACAAGTTCATCATTCGCCTCGAAACCCATTTGTTGAATTTTTTCTTTCAATGATTGATTTGATGCGATGTCAAAGAGCGCTTCCACTGTTGCTGCATCGGCCTGTGTTCTAATCATTTCGGAAGATGCTCTGTCTCCCAACAGGAGGTTGATTGCGCCGATAATAATCGATTTACCGGCGCCTGTCTCACCGGAAATGACATTCAGACCGTCATTAAATGAAATATGGAGTTCATCAATGATTGCAAAGTTTTTAATGCTCAAATCATTAAGCATTTTTTCGTCTGTTGGCTCCGGAAGGTAAGCCGCCCCACCCTAGTTTGGAACGAAGAATTTCCCAGTAATCACGATGCGGCGAAAGCACGAGCCTGGTTTTATAATTGGATTTTTTTACATCGATTACGTCACCTGATTTAATCAAGCAGGATTCCTGCCCATCCATCGTTAAAGTTGCACCTTTTTCTTTCGACCAGAGAGTTATCTGCAAGACAGAATTTTCGGGAACAATAATGGGCCGGTTGGTCAGGGTATGCGGACAGATGGGATTAATGATAATCAATTCTACCTGCGGATAAACAATCGGTCCGCCTGCCGAAAGAGAATAAGCGGTCGAACCTGTAGGTGTAGAAATGATGAGTCCGTCTGATTTATAAGTTGTAAGGTTGACGTTGTTTATTTTTATTTCCAGCTCACCTATCCTTGATAAATTACCCCGATTGATTACGGCGTCATTCAAAACGGTTCCGGAAGCGATAATATTTTTCCCGCGGCGGGCAGTTACATCCAGCATCATTCTTTTTTCTGTCACGTAATTACCGGCAAGAATTAATTCCAAAGCTGAATGCATTTCATTGAGGTTAACTTCAGTCAGATAACCGAAGTTGCCCATATTTATACCGACGATGGCAATATCATGTCCGGCCATGCGGCGCGCCGTCCGCAGCATGGTACCGTCACCACCCAAAACAGTAACGAGATCGGATATCCGGGCCAGTTCCTCCCAGGATAGACCGCCCCCGACATTGATTTTAGCGGCGATTTCCGCCTCAATAAATACCTGAATACCCCGTTCTTCCAGCCACTCCTTCAATAGCTTGGCATATTTGCCCGTATGTTCTTTTTCGGTGTTGGCGACAATGCCGACTGTCTTGATTTTCATAGCATTATTCCTCAGCAAAACGTCGGATTCAGTAACATAAAAAAAAGATACTGTCTATGTATAAATATTCAGCTAATGAGCATAAAAAACATCTAATTCGGAGATGGTTCAGGCTTAAATTCTTGACAGGATCATCGCTAATAATATACGGTAACGCCCTTGCGAGGTTCTGATTATGGGTTTATTAAAAGGCAATTTTTCTTTTGCACGATTTCATGTGGAAGGTCAATTACCCAAAGAGTT
Organism: uncultured Smithella sp.; assembly: GCA_964632255.1. Lineage (GTDB taxonomy): Bacteria > Desulfobacterota > Syntrophia > Syntrophales > Smithellaceae > MVRV01. The sequence goes on from CAZWCA010000001.1 coordinate 98,900, forward strand.
TTTTACCTTTGTCAATAACCGGATCAAAGCCAATTCTTTCCGGGAAATTCCCAAATCAACTGAAGAAAAAAGGCTGGGCTGGGTCTCGGTAACAGACATTCTTGACGCCGATTTTGAAGCGGCAAATTATTCGCTGGGCGATTATCTTATTTTTTCTCTGCGCATTGACCGTAAAGTCATTCCACCAAAGTTGATGAAAATCAAAGTCATGGAAGAAGAACGGCAATTTCTTGCTGAAAGCGGCAGAAAATGGATCAATAAACAAACGGCTGCCGGCATTAAAGATAAAGTTAAAATGGAGCTTCTTACCAAACTTGATCCGGTTCCTTCCTTTTATGACGTCTGCTGGGCTCTGGGGCAAAATACAGTTTACTTTTCCTCTCTTTCCGACAAAGTAATGGACGATTTCATAGACCTGTTTAAGAAAACTTTTTCTTTGAGCCTTACCCGGCTTTTGCCGCAGGATAATCCATTGATCAAAAAAAAGGTTGCCGAAGCGGCCGTCAGGCAAGAAGAAGCTTCCTTAATCGGCCGTGAATTCATGACCTGGCTCTGGTTTAAGTCCGAAGAACGAAGCGGCAGAATTAGTCTGCCCGATGGCGATGAAGTCGAACTTAATTTTTTAAAAAGAATTTCTCTGGAAGCGGGAGAAGGAGAATATTCGCAGGGCGTGGTTTGTCATGGTCTGCATGCTGAGTTGAAAGAAGGCAAGGAAGCAATCCGTCAGGGCAAAAAAGTTAAAAATGCAGGACTTAAACTTATTCATGACCAAAATGAATGGGAATTTATGCTGAAAGCGGATAATTTTCATTTTCAATCCTTGAAACTACCTCCTGCGGAATGGCAGGAAAACGATGAAGATCCTTCCGGAAAAATGCTGGAGCGAATTTACCTTATTGAGAATGCCGCCCGCACAATTGATAGGCTTTATGATTTGTTTCTTAGCATCCGTTACTCGCCGCAATGGGATGAAAAGGAAGTAAAGTTACTATCAAAATGGCTCCAATAGCCGATCCGCAATTATATAATTCCGTAAAGCTTCGTGATAATTTCGCTGTTAATTTATAAAGTTAGTTTGTCATGCCCAAACATTTATCAAAGCCGAGGAATATTTTATGAAAGACGAATCCGCTAAAAAAGTGTGGAAAGGCAAATCCGGGTATCAAACCGGCGGAAACAAGAAAATCAAACGACTGCAGCAGGAATTGCAAGCCTCCCAGTATGCCCGCAGCCTGATTGAGGCCAGCCTCGATCCATTCGTCACCATTAGTTCCGACGGGAAAATAACCGACGTAAATGAAGCAACTGTTAAAGTAACGGGCATATCGCGTGAATTGCTTATCGGAACGGACTTCTCCGATTATTTTACCGAAACTGCCCTGGCCCGGGAAGGTTACCAACAGGTCTTCGAAAAAGGGTTTGTTACTGATTACCCACTCACGATCAGACATAAAAACGGCAATTTAGTTGATGTACTTTACAACGCATCTGTTTACAAAGATGCAGAAGGTAATGTTCTCGGTGTTTTTGCCGCCGCCCGTGACGTAACGGAGTCGAAGCGTGTATTGCTTGAATTTACTGAAACAAAAAACTTTCTCGATAATATCCTGGCCAGCTCAACAAAATATTCCATCATCGGCACGGATTTGAATCGCCATATCCTTTCCTGGAATGAAGGAGCCCGTCTTAACTACGGATATATTGCCGAAGAAATAATCGGCCGGAATTCCGATATTCTGCACTCACCGGAGGACGTCCGGTCCGGTGCCGTGGATGAACTGCTGCAGAAAGCCCGCGAAAAAGGTATGGCCGAAGGCGAGTTTGACCGCGTGCGCAAGGACGGCACCAATTTTATAGCCAGTGTTGTTGTGACCAGCCGCCATGACGCGGCTGGCAATCTTATAGGCTATCTGCTTATAAGCAACGACATTTCGGATGCCAAACATGCTGCAATGCAAATTCAGCAATCTTACCGGTATGCCCGCAGTCTTATTGAGGCCAGCCTTGATCCTCTCGTCACCATCAGTTCTGATGGAAAAATAATGGATGTAAACAAAGCAACTGAGGAAGTCACCGGAGTTCCGCGGCAGCAGTTGATTGGTACTGACTTTTCCGATTACTTCACCGAACCGCAAAAAGCACGGGCCGGTTATGAAAAAGTTTTCAAAGAAGGCATTGTCCGGGATTACCCGTTGTCCATCTACCATGCACAGGGATACATAACCGACGTTCTCTACAATGCCTCTATTTATCGCAATGAGCAGGGCGAGGTGCAGGGCGTTTTTGCGGCCGCACGGGATATCAGCGAGCTTAAAAAAGCCGAACGCGAGTTGCGCGAGGCGTTACTTTATTCCCGCAGTCTTATTGAGGCCAGCCTTGATCCCCTTGTCACGATCAGCGCCGATGGAAAAATAATGGATGTAAATAAGACTACGGAAGATTTTACCGGGGTACCGAGACAGAAATTGATCGGCACGGATTTTTCCGATTACTTCACTGAACCACAAAGAGCGCGTGCCGGCTACGAAATGGTTTTCCGCAGAGGCGTTATCCGGGATTATCCTCTGGCTATTCGCCATATCTCCGGGCGCATAACCGATGTTCTCTATAATGCTGCTACTTATCTCAATGAGCAGGGCGAGGTCCAAGGCGTTTTTGCGGCTGCCCGTGACGTAAGTGAATTGCGCAAGACTCAGGAAGCACTTCAGAATTCCCATGACGACCTGGAACGCCGAGTCGAGGAAAGGACAGCCGAATTGCGGGAAAGCGAAGAAAGACTCACCCATGCACTGGAATCTGGAGAGTTGGGCACTTGGGAAATGGATATAAAAACAGAGGAAATCTGGCGTTCTCTGCGCTACGAGCAGATTTTTGGTTACCGGAAGCTGCAAAACCAGTGGACTTACCAGATGCTGCTTGACCATGTATTGGTTGATGATCGGGAAACAGTTGAAAGAAAGTTCCAGGAAGCATTGGCTGCAGGCTCGGAATGGAACTTCGAATGCCGCATTAACCGGGCCGATGGCGCCTTGCGCTGGATTTGGGTACAGGGTAAACCAAAATACAATGACCGGCATGAGGTAGTGAAAATGGCTGGACTGGCCAGGGATATTACCGACACTGCAGGGCGTGACTGGATAAAAACGGGCATTGCCCGCATAGATGAAGTCATGCATGGCAATCCGGATATCAAAGTCCTTTCCAACCATATGCTCACCGAAGTTGCATCCTATGTCGGCGCCCAGATCGGAGCATTTTATCTGCTTGATGAAGCCACAAATTTCCTATCGCTGGTCAGTGGTTACGCATATGTCAGGCCTGAAAATATAGCAGAAAAATTCCGGCCGGGCGAAGGGCTGATCGGCCAGGCAGCCTTGGGTAAAAAAGAGTTTCTGATTTTTGATATCCCGGATGACTACATTAAAGTGACTTCCAGCCTGGGCAAGGCCAAACCCCGCTGTCTTTTCATTATTCCTCTGATCCATGAAGAGCGAGTTAAAGGCGTGCTCGAAATAGGCTCGCTCAGGATGCTGGCAGATCATCAACTCGAATACCTGCGCCAGGCAGTACGAATTACGGCCATTAATGTGGAAGCGGCGCAAAACAGAAAAAATCTAGAAGAAGCACTGGCCGAATCTCAATTACTGGCCAACAAGCTCAAGCAACAACAGGAAGAACTTCAGATGGCGAACACGGAACTGGAGGAGCAGACACAGCTCTTGATTCGTTCCGAAGAAAATCTAAAAGATCAGCAGCATGAACTAAAGGCGGCCAATGAGGAATTGCACTCCATCAATGCATTACTGGAAAATGAAAAACAGGAAACCGAGCAGGCCAACCGGGAACTTGAACTCATGCGGTTTAATCTGGAAGATAAAGCCAAACAATTGACCATTGCCAGCCAATATAAGTCTGAGTTTTTAGCCAATATGTCCCATGAACTGCGCACACCGCTCAACAGTCTTCTCTTGCTCTCGAAGTATATGGCTGCCAATAAGGAGGGCAATCTTACCGCCGATCAAGTCGAATCCGCCGACATCATCTACAAAAGTGGTACGGATCTTCTCTCGCTTATTGATGATATTCTCGATCTTTCCAAGATTGAGGCTGGTCGAATGGAACTTATACCCGATGAAATTGAGGTAAAAAATCTGGCGGAAGGGTTAAGAGCCGGCTTTGAGCGTTTGGTGCAGGAAAGCAATCTCAATCTTCGGATTACTATCGATGAAGAATGTCCGGCTATAATATTTTCCGATAAAAAAAGAATCGAGCAGATATTGAAAAACCTGATGTCCAACGCATTAAAATTTACCCGAGAAGGTGAGATAGATATAAAATTTGCCAGACCTGCGGCTGAAGTCAGATTTTCCAGCGGCTCGCTGGACCCGCAAAATTTGCTGGCAATCTCCGTAAAAGATACCGGTATAGGAATTCCGCTGGAAAAACAGTCACTTATTTTTGAAGCTTTCCAGCAGGCCGAGAAGGGAACAGCCAGAAAATACGGCGGCACGGGTCTGGGCCTTTCCATTTCACGGGAACTTGCCCGTTTGTTGGGCAGTGAAATTCAACTGGAGAGCCAACCCGGCCAGGGTTCAACCTTCATTCTTTATATTCCAATAACTATGGAGCCCTCTGCCTCTCCGGCAAAGGTTCAGATACTTCATCATCAGCCGAAAGATATTCCTTCAACTTCCCGGCAAGTCTCAGCTGTATCTTCAATACCTGATGACCGCGATAACCTTAACAAAGAAAGTGCAGTAATACTGATTATTGAGGACGATGCCCAGTTTGCCCGCCTGCTGCAAAAACAGTGTCACGAAAAAGGTTTTCAGTGTCTGGCAGCGGCGACCGGTGAAGAGGGCATCGAACTGGCCAGAAGGCATCTGCCGCGGGGAGTTGTGCTGGATTTACTGCTGCCGGGCATTGACGGCTGGACAGTCTTGGAGACGCTCAAGGAAATTCCGGAAACACGCCATATTCCTGTCCATATAATGTCCGTCGAAGAAGAATCAATCAGAGCCTACCGGAAGGGGGCGATTGGTTTTATGACAAAACCGGTGGACAAAGAACAACTTGATTCTGCCTTCGCCAATCTGGAAGCGACCTTCAGCAAGAAAGTCAAAGATCTGCTTATTGTGGAAGATGACGCTGATCTGCGCAAAAGCATTATAAAGCTCATCGGCAATTCGGATGTGCGGATGGAGGAGGCGGCAACAGGCGCCGACACACTGCAACTTTTGCAGGCAAAAAAATTCGACTGCATGATTCTGGATATCGGCCTGCCGGACATGTCGGGTTTTGAATTGCTGGAGAAACTGGAAGCGGAGGAGAATGTTGTTATTCCGCCGATCATTGTTTACACGGGCCGGGAATTGACCTATGACGAGGAAGTTCACCTCAGCAATTACTCCGAATCGATCATTATCAAAGGTGTGAGATCGGAAGAAAGACTACTCGACGAAGTTTCCCTCTTTCTGCACAGAGTTGTGGAAAAGATGCCGGAAACCAAGCGCAAGTTGATTGCCGATCTCCATGACACCGATGCCATGTTCAGGGAAAAAACTATTCTTATTGTGGATGATGACATGCGTAATGCTTTTGCTCTGGCCCGTGTTTTGGGCGAGAAAGGAATGAACCTGCTCAAAGCGGAAAACGGTCAAAAAGCATTGGATATTCTGGCGGAAAATAAGGATGTTTCTCTCGTGCTCATGGATATTATGATGCCGGTAATGGATGGATACGAAGCTATAAAAAGAATCAGAGCTCAGGAAAATTTTCAAAAATTACCGATTATTGCCCTGACTGCCAAAGCCATGAAGGAAGACCGGGAACTCTGTATCAAGGCGGGCGCCAATGATTACCTGCCAAAACCGGTTGATGTTAACCGGCTTTTGGCGGCAATGCGCATCTGGCTGTACAGATAAAAGGACTGGCGGTGCAACAGGAAGAGATAGAAAAAATTGAAATCAATATTTTACTCGAAGCAGTTGTCCAGCGGTATGGCTATGATTTCCGCAACTATATGGCTGATTCTTTGGCCAGACGCATTACTCTCTTTCGGCAACAAAAAGGATTTTCGTCCATTGCGGAGATGATTCCCCGAGTTTTGCATGATCCCGTCTTCTTTCAGGAACTGCAACAATCTCTTTCAGTCACCGTAACGGAAATGTTTCGCGATCCGTTTGTCTATCGCAGTATCAGAGAAAATGTCGTGCCTCTCCTACGCACCTACCCCTCAGTGCGCATCTGGGTTGCCGGTTGCGCCACAGGAGAAGAAGCCTATTCTCTGGCTATTTTATTGAAAGAGGAAGAGCTTTTTGACAAAACAACAATCTTTGCTACGGACATCAATGATGAAGCTTTACGGCTGGGCAAGGAGGGCCTTTATCCTCAAGACAGTATCAGGCTTTTCACAGCCAATTATCAGGAATCTGGAGGAACGCGGTCGTTTTCCTCTTATTACCATGCAGACTATGATGTAGCTACAATGGATCAATCTCTGAAGAATAAAATCACCTTCGCCAAACATAACCTGGCCACTGATAGCGTTTTCGGAGATATGCATTTGATTATGTGTCGTAACGTTCTCATCTACTTCGACAGCACGCTTCAAAACCGGGTTCTACAATTATTCGAAGAAAGCCTTGTTCACGGCGGCTATTTGTGCCTGGGCACAAAAGAGACATTACTATTTTCTGCAGTTGCCGATAGCTTCGACACTGATGATAATAATGCCCGTATTTATAGAAAGCGAAAATAGAAAGCGAAAGAGGAAGTTGGACTGAAGAAAAAAACCTTTATTCTTAGGAGACGAAAGCCAGTCAAGAATTAATTTTGTGCCGGATTGGAGGTATTTTTAAATGTACAGACAAAAAATTCTCATTGTCGATGATAAGGATGAAAATCTATATACCTTGGAACAAATTCTGAAAGAAATCGAAGCGGAGGTCATTTCGGCACGCAACGGCAACGATGCTCTTATTGCTTCTTTAAATCATGAGTTTGCCCTGGCCATCCTTGATGTTCAAATGCCGGAGATGGACGGTTACGAACTTGCCGATTTTTTGCACAGCTGTCCCCGAACAAAATATCTGCCGATAATTTTTCTTTCCGCTGTTTATTCCGACGAATACCATGTCTTTAAGGGGTATGAATCGGGCGCGGTTGATTTTATTATTAAACCGTACAATCCAAAAATTTTCTTAAGCAAAGTCAATAATTTTCTTTCGAGAAATAAATTGTTAGGGAAACTGCAAAAAGAAATCATTGACAGAAAAAAAATAGAAGCTGATTTACAAATAAGGACGACAGAACTGGAAGCAGCCAACAAAGAGCTCGAAAGTTTCAGTTACTCTGTCTCTCATGATCTCCGTGCCCCATTGCGTGCGATCGATGGCTACTCCCGAATGCTGGCCAAAGATATGAGAGGTAAACTAACAGCCGAGTCGGAACGAAAACTCAATAATATCAGAGAAAACATTAAAAAAATGGAGCAATTGATTGATGATCTGCTGGCTTTTTCCCGTCTTGGCCGCCAAGCACTGACCTTCGGCCCAATTGATATAGGCTCCCTGGTAGATGAGGTATGGAGCGGGCTTTGCTCAATAAATTCAGGCCGCAGCATAGAGATAAGAAAAGATAAGCTGCCTCAAGTGCACGGGGACTTGCACCTTATTAAGCAAGTACTTTTTAATCTTATAGCGAACGCTGTAAAATTTACCAGAATCTGTAAACATGCAGTCATAGAGATCGGCGGGAGCGATGAAGATTCTAAAGTCTTAATATATGTTAAAGATAATGGAGTCGGCTTCGACATGGATTACTATGATAAGTTATTCAATGTTTTCCAGCGATTACATAACAAAGAAGAATTTGAAGGCACAGGTGTCGGACTCGCAACGGCGCAGCGTATTATCCATAAGCACAGCGGACATATCTGGGCCGAAGGAAAAATAGACCAAGGCGCAACTTTTTATTTTACGCTGCCCAAATTATTATAAACTTCTGATGCTTCAAAAAATGTATCACCTTCTCAGCAATTAGTTTTCTTCGGCTTGATGTTTCCAAGTTTTTATTATATTATTTGCTCCTATTTTAAACTGATACATCAACAACAAATACTATCAATAGATATTGGAAAGGAGATCAAGCATGGATCAGAAACAACTTGTCAAACAGATGATCGAGTTCAATAAGACGGTATTTGATAATACTTTTAGCGCGATGACAGTTTTACAGGATCAGACAGAGAAGATAGTTTTGCGTTTCATGGAAAAAGCTCCCTGGTTCCCGGATGACGGGAAAAAAGCTCTCAATGATTGGCTTAACACCTATAAAAATGGATGTGAAAATTTTAAAGCCGCTGCTAATGAAAATTATAAAAAAGTAACCGATTTTTTTGCTAATGCCGATAAGGAAGAAAAAGCCGCAAAGAAATAATTAATCTAAACTTATTCAGGAGGTTAAAAATGGATCCGAAGAAAATAGCAAAACAAATGATTGAGTTTAATAAAGCCGCTTTTGATAATAGTTTCAGTGCAATGAAAGCCTTACATGAGCAAACGGAAAAAATTATTAACAAATTCTGGGAAAAAACACCTATGTTTCCCGAAGAAGGAAAAAAAGCCATTGCTGAATGGATGAAAACCTACAAAAAAGGCTGCGAAGATTTTCAAAATACGGTCGATGAAAATTTTAAAAGAGTGGAGGACTTTTTTTCTGAACCTAAATAGGTTTTTATGCAGTCTTTATACCGCAAGATTAATTAATATAAATCTCTTATTAAATAGAGAGACGGCCATATAAAAAAGAAAGCTCTGCATGTGTTTTCGGCAGGATAATATTTGTTGAAAATTATGCAGTGCTTTCTTTTTTTATTTTATTTTTCGAAAATTTGAATCAGTACCTATTTTTAACTTGAATATCAGTTTACGATTGTTTAGAAATCGTAAATAATTTTAAAAATTTTTAATTGTATCAATACTAAGATAATATTTAAAGCGTCTGCGCAGGAGGATTTCCCGGAACCCGAGCAGGTTTTGCCCTCCAAAGTCAGCATAAAAAATTGCAATAAGGAGTCTTTTATGACCGGCCCTGATCTGCTGGAATCAATGATGAACCCTGACTTTTACCCGCATAAACCATCATGTATAGAGCTTATACAAACCCATATTTCTAATGTCTTCATTGCCGGAGATTTTGTTTACAAGGTTAAGAAACCGGTTAATTTCGGTTTTCTTGACTTCATAACTCTTGAAAAAAGAAAATTTTATTGCGAGGAAGAATTGCGATTAAATAAGCGCCTTGCTCCCAGTATCTATATTGAAGTTAAACCAATTTCGTTCGACTCAAAAAATAATATTATTCTCGGCTCTTCTGAAAATATAATCGATTATGCCGTCGTGATGAAAAAACTGCCGCTGGACAGAATGTTAAAAATTTTATTAATCAATGGCGAGGCAGATAAAAAAATTATGGATGCCATAGCTCAGAAAATTGCTTCTTTTCATCAGGTCGCCGAAACAGGCGGGCGTATTGATGAAATGGGCGGCATTGCCACAATTCGCCATAACCATGATGAAAACTTCGAACAAACAAAAAAATATATAAACATTACAATTCCCTTGTATCAATTTAATTTTATTAAAGATTTTGTAAACAAATTTTTGACGGAGAAAAAAGATTTGTTTAAAAAAAGAGTAGCGAATCACAAGATCAGGGATTGTCATGGTGACCTGCATCTGGAACACATTTGCATTGCCGATGAAATAATTATTTTTGACTGTATTGAATTCAATGAGCGCTTCCGGTTCAGCGATGTTGCCGCAGAAGTTGCTTTTTTAACAATGGATCTTGATTATAACGGCTATCCCCGGCAGGCTGAATCTTTTGTAAAATCTTACCTGAAATATTCCGGCGATAACGACATGCTCATTCTTCTCAATTTTTATCGCTGTTATTATGCTTATGTCCGGGGAAAAGTGACCAGTTTTCGCCTTGATCAAAAAGATCTTCCGGATGACGAACGTTCTCAAATCGAGAAAACCGCTGAACGTTATTTTGATTTGGCTTATACATATGCAGCAAATTTGGAAAAGCCTGTTTTGATTCTAACTGCCGGATTGATGGGCTGCGGAAAAAGTTATCAGGCGCGTCAATTGGCTGCGCGATTAAATGCCAAAACTATTCGCACCGATGTTTTGCGTAAGGAAATGCTCAATATTAATCCAACCGACCGGCACCACGAAAATTTTGCTCAGGGTATTTATAGTGATGATATTTCCCGCATGACTTATAACAAAGCTTATGAACTGGCGGAATCAGAAATAAAATCGGGAAAAGCGGTAATTATTGACGCATCTTTCAAGAGACGCTCTGAACGGCAAAAAGCCGTGCAACTGGCGCAAAGACTCGATATTCCTTTTTATATAATTGAGTGCACGTGCACGGATGAAGTTGTTAAGATGCGGCTGGAAAAAAGGGTAAAGGAAAAAGACAATGCCTCCGACGGCCGCTGGGAAATATATGCATTGCAAAAAAATGACTTTGATGAAATTAATGAAATTTCCGCTGATCATTATTTCACAATAGATACTTCGGAAAATCCGGAACCCTTAAGACAAGAAATTATTCGAAAAATAAAATTGGGATGACCTTCCCAATCAGATTTTCTTTTATTTTTTCGCAGTCTTTTTCTTTTGCTTCTCTTCTGCTTCCTTTTTTAGCTTTTCTTCTTCAGCTATCTTTCTTTTCGTTTCATTAATATAGTATTCTATTTTATAGTCCAGTCCGAGATTGGCGTAGTTACTCGCAACATTCTCAAACCGGCTTAAAGCAGCCGGATATTTTTTCTGCCGGAAATAGAATTGACCGATGTAAAATTCCTGTTCCGCCAGTTCCTGTTTGCATTCACGTAACAATTTTTCCGCAGCCAGTGAAAATTTACTGTCCGGAAAACGGGCAATAAGTCTTTCAAATTCTTTCCGGGCCTTTATTGTTTCCGTCTGATCACGGTCGATTGTCTCCCTCAGGTTATAATGGCACATTCCCATTTGGTAAAGTACATATGGAATGTTCTCATTTGTCGGGTGCATGTTTAAGAATTCATTATAAGCACTTTCCGCTTCAACATATTCCTTATCCGTAAAAAAAGAATCGCCAATGCCCAGCTCGGCTAATATTGCCAGATTATGTAGAGGATATTCGTCTTTAAGCCGAATAAAATACTCGCGGGCTTTTTTATAATCGCCGTCCTGAAATTTAGTAGAACCACGTACATAAAGAGCTTCCGGTGAATTTTTAACTGTGGGTTCTTTTTTAAAAAACGAAAGAAAAGAAGAAAGCGAGCAACCGCTTAAACAAAGTAAAATTAAGAATGTGAAGATAATAACTTTGAGTTTAACTTTATTTTCAGCCATTTCAATATTTACAGGCCCTTCTTGACTAAATCCTCCAGTCTCTCCTGTGGAACAAGACCGATGATCGTATCTATTATTTTACCATCTTTAAAAAGAATAACAGTGGGAATGCTGCGCACGTCAAAATGAACGGCAGATTTTTGAGCATCATCAACATTTAATTTCATAACTTTAACGCTGTCTTTATATTTTTCAGCCAGCTTCTCGACAATGGGGCCTATGGCCCTGCATGGGCCACACCAGGGCGCCCAAAAGTCAACCAGTACCGGTTTGCTGCTTTTGAGCACTTCCGCATCAAAATTATCATCGGTTGCTGCGGTTATATATTGACTATCCATTTGCCATCCTCCTTTTTTTAATTGTAAATGTTTTATGTCAAGAGCTTCAAAAAATGTCAATCGCTAATTTGGCGCCGATTTTTATTGCCAAATTTCAATTTATTTTATATCAAAAATTTATAATTTACAAAAAATACCGCATGTATAACTTGCAAATTTTAAACCATAAACTAAACTTAGCTTAAAGGGGAAAAATGAGCCTTCTGGGAGTCATATCCGGCACAATCAGCATAAAAAAAAGTGATCTATTAAAAAATTGTCAAACATTAAAGATAAAAAATGATTTTGGCGAATCATGCGCGCTTGTTACTGAAAAAATTGTTCTGATTCCACGTCATGGCATTAATCCGCAGGAACATATTCTTCCGCATTTAATCAACCACCGTGCAAATCTTAAGGCTTTAAAAGACCTTGGAGTCTCGGAAGTGATGGGAATTAATTCTACAGGCTCTTTACGGACTGACCTACGCCCCGGAATGATCGTCATTCCCGATGATTTTATAACATTGACGGCAACTCCCACCATTTATCAAAACAAAGCAATCCATATTATTCCGTCTTTGGATAAAAAAGTGCGGCAAAAGCTGATTAGCGCTGCAAATAATTGCGGAATCCAAATTGTAGAAAAAGGAATTTACTGGCAAACTGCAGGGCCGCGTCTGGAAACCAGAGCAGAAATTCGGATGATGTTGAATTATGCGGATATAGTCGGGATGACTATGGCCAGTGAGGCCGTAATTGCCATGGAATTGGATTTGCCTTATGCTTCGGCCTGTTCCATCGATAATTTTGGAAATGGCTTGGTGGAAAAACCGTTAAATATAGATGAAATCACGGCTGGCGCGAAAAAAAATGCCGATACCATGGAAAAACTTATACAAAGCTATCTGGAATTAAGTTTCTGACAGGTTGTAAAGAACTTATTTCACTGAGCATTGACAGAAGGTTCCATAGCCGAGAGTGATCCTGTATCCAGTGTCTGGAATCCATTTTCATTCAGGAGTTTTTCAGTTTTTTCCAACTGATCCACATCTACCACAAATACCGCCTTTTGAGAGCTTTCCAGCACAAAACCATAGGCATTGTTTATATTAACGGCCTCTTCAGATAGTAATTGTGTAAGACGATCCAGCCCGCCCGGCTTGTCCGGAATGAGAATAGCCAAGACATTTCGAAGATTTACCGTCATACCCGCCCTGGTCAACACTGCTTCCGCCCGCCTGGGATCATCAACGATTAAACTGATGACGCCAAAAGTATCTGATGTCGATATTGTTGTGGCTCTGATACTGATATTTTCTTTGGCCAATAAACCGGTAACATGCGCCAGTTTTCCCGGTTTATTTTCGGCAAAAATGGAAAGCTGACAGGCAATCATTGCTTTTCTCCTCTATATTAATTTTATATTAATTTCAGATGAATATTAAAATTTTTCAGATCCGGATAAATATGTTTTTCCGGTTTTTAATGGATTTTTCATCAATAATTGAAGCTTAAAATACACAAATATAACTACAATGCAAATTATAAAATTATAAAGACATTCAAATATCTGCTTATAAACAAAATTAAAGAGCCTTTTCTGGACGGAAACCGGCATAACCAATAACTCCTATTATACTTACATTTAATCAGCATTGTTTTCAAAGCCTGAATTCGTTAATTTATGTAATAAGATCAAGAGAATAATTTTCTAAGATTTGCTTAATCCCCAGTTTGTTGCCGGTAATTCAATCTTTATAAAATGGAGGTGCTTTAATGAGTCGGGAAACTTTGGAACAAGAATGGCAACAACTGGAAGACCGCATCAGTCAATTTGTCAACCGGTTACTCAATGAAGATCCGTCCATAGAGAACAAGCCGGACTCCGTGTCTCAATCCGAGTATAAAAACGAGGATTTTTCCTGATATTTAAAAATTGTTGTTTTTTAAAATTTATAAGAAAAACGTAATCAAAAATGCCTGCATCAAGCTGAACTATTTATTGAGCTTTTTCTTGAATTGTTTCGTCAATACAGGAACAATCTGAAATAAGTCACCAGCAATTCCATAATGAGCAACACTGAAAATGGGAGCATCGGGGTTTTTATTTATGGCGACAATGACTTTGGATGTTTTCATACCGGCCAGATGCTGAACTGAGCCGGAAATACCGCAGGCAATATAGAGATCCGGACGCACTGTACGCCCGGTCTGTCCGACTTGATGGTCATAAGAAATCCATCCGTCGTCAACTGCCGATCGGGAGGCTCCCACAACACCGCCCAATGTATCGGCCAGTTCCCGCAGAGGCTCAAATCCCTCCGGTCCTCCGACGCCACGTCCCCCGGCAACGATAATGCGGGCATCAGCCAGATTTACTTTATCTTTCTCTTGAATGAAGCCCGTAACACGAGTTGATATTTGCTCTTCTTTTAAAGCAGCAGATATGGCGATAACCTCTCCTTGCCGTGATGGATCAACTACAGGCTTCTCAAATACACGGTGTCTTACGGTGGCCATTTGCGGCCGATGGTTAGGACAGACGATTTTCGCCATGATATTCCCGCCGAATGCCGGACGAATCTGAATCAACAAACCCGTTTCCGGATCAATATCCAAACCCGTGCAATCCGCAGTGAGACCTGTGTATAAATCTGTTGCGATAAATCCGGCCAAATCCCGGCCGCGTGAACTTGCCCCTAACAAGAATATTTCCGGCCTGTGTTGGCGGGCAAGTCCGATCAACGCTTCGGCATAGGGAGAGGTCCTGTAAACGGCAAGACTGGGATCATCCGCCCAAAAAACCCGATCAGCACCGAAAAAGATCGCTTCTTTTGCAATATGCTCAACATTATATCCAAGAACACAGGCAGTAAGCATGGTGTGACGCAAATCAGCCAGTCTGCGGCCCTGCCCCAGCATTTCGACAGCGATATCACTCATTTGTCCGTTAAACTGTTCTATCCAGACCCAGACGCCCTTGTATTGGGTCAAATCCGTGGGCTCAGCTTTATGCTCAGGCAGTTTAAGCGCCTCTACAGGGCAGACCTCAATACATGCACTACAAGCATTGCATTTCTCATTAACGGTAACTACATCACCCTCCAGAGACAGGGCGCCTACAGGACATTCATCAACGCAAGTTCCACAACCGATACATTTTTCCTTATCAATCTCCAAAAGCGGCATGGATTGGATTTTCCTTTAAAAAATTTTTTCCGCTATAATCTTGTCTGCAAGGATTGCCGCTGCCTGTTCGGTTGTATTTGCTTGAATCATGTTCAGTATGCCCTCGCGTTTCGGCGGGCTGAATATTTCCACGACTCTGGTCGGACTCCCATCCAGGCCCAGACGCGTCATGTCTACTCCTGTTAAATCATTGGCGGTCATCATCCTTACTTTCAGTTTGCTTGCCCGGCGTAAATTGCTCAAGGAGCCAAAGCGCGGTTGATTTATATCTTTTACGACTGTGAGTAATGCGGGCAGTTTAGCCTCAACGATCTCGTGGCCTTCTTCGAGCAGGCGCTCCACAACTATTGTTTTGGCAGAGGGATTCAATTCCCTAATTTTAAAGACATAAGTCAACTGAGTTATATTCAGCTGGCGGGCAAGTCCCGGACCTACCTGTCCGGTATCGCCATCAATTGCCTGCTTTCCGCAAATTATTAAATCAAATTCGCCGATAGCTTTAATGGCAAGACTCAATGTGTAGGCTGTCGCCCAGGAATCGGACCCGGCAAAGGCCCGGTCCGTCAGTAATATTGCATCGTCCGCACCCATGCCAATTGCTTCTCTTAATGCACCCTCAGCCTGAGGGGGCCCCATGGAAATTACCGTGACTTTGCCTTTATAGCGCTCCCTCAGAAGCAGTCCCTCTTCGAGGGCATACATATCAAATGGATTGATAATACTGGGAATATTTTCACGAATAAGCGTTTTGTCCGCCGGATTAATTTTGACTACAGCTATTCCCGGCACTTGTTTAATGCAAACAACAATATTCAATGAATAACCTCGATATTTTTGCAGCCGCAGTTACATCTTAGGTCAGTGAAAGTCCGCCATTTTTCAGAAAAAGTCTGACCAATGACTTCTGTTGACTCTAATGAATAGCTTCTCCAAGATAAGTCTGGATGCCCATTTGTGTGATCTGATCAAGCTGAGCTTCAATTTCATCTATGTGATTCTCTTCATCTTTAAGAATCGCTTCTAAAAGTTCCTTTGTACCGTAATCACCAACTTCTACGGCAAAAGCTATATCCGCATTGTAATTTTTAACAGCATCGTATTCAAGATTGACATCATTTTTGAACTGCTTCTCCACTTCAGCCCCTACTTTGATCTGATTTAGTTTGCTTACTATTGGAGTGCCTTCCAAGAAAAGAATGCGGGCAATTAATTTTTCTGCGTGTTTCATTTCAACAACAGCCCTCTTTTGAACCATTTTATCGAGTCTTTCATAACCCCAGTTTTCACACATTTCAGCATGAACCATGTATTGATTCACTGCTGTAAGTTCATCGGCCAGACGATCATTCAGTTTTGCAATTAATTTTTCGTTACCTTTCATAATATCCTCCTTGTAGTGTTATATCTTCCCCGGCGGTTTTAATATAGCTAAAGATATTCCAAATCATTCTTGAAACTGCAATATGATGCACAAGAAGCTTATTATATTAACGAAGCAATAACAATTATAGTAAAGTAATGGTAAAATAATAGGTTAAATCTACCATTGAATAATATAATAAAGAGATTAAAATTTATTAAAATTCTTCGTGAAGTTAAGCAGAACGGGCAAATTATAATGTAATCGAGCTCGTAAACGCCTATTGGCGAGGCCTTAACAGCTGCAGACTAAAATAATCGAGGCCATTTATTTCCGCAATAGTAAAATTGAATTTGAGGAATGCTGATGCAAAATGAATTACGCATATTAATATTGGAAGATGTTCCATCCGATGCCGAGTTAATTGAAGATGAACTACGGGAAAACGGATTGGAGTTTGTCTCGCAGAGAGTCGCTACAAAATCTGCCTTCGTTAAAGGTTTAGCGGAATTTTTCCCCGACATTATCCTTGCTGACTACTCTCTTCCAGGATTTGACGGTCAATCTGCTTTAAAAATCGTCCAGAGTAAAGCGCTGGATATCCCTTTTATTTTTGTATCCGGTGCATTAGGAGAAGAACTGGCCATTGAGCTGATGAAACAGGGAGCTACCGATTATGTATTAAAAAACAGACTGACTAGACTGCCGATCTCCGTTAAGCGTGCCTTGCAGGAAATTAAAGAACGGTCGGAACGCAGGAAGGCTGAAGAAGCTCTAAAAGAGTCGGAAACAAGATACCGGACTATTTTTGAAAATACCGGAACAGCAATGATCATCATTGATGATGAAGGCAATATTATTTTAGCCAATAAGGAATTTGAAAAACTTACCGGTTGTAACAAGGCGGATTTGGAAAATAAGATTAACTGGACAAATTTTATCTTTGAAGACGATCTGGAGAAAATTGACAAGTTTAAAAAGAAATTCAGAAAGGATTCAATCGGCAATATCGACGCCCGCTTTGTTGATCGAGATAAAAATATCAGAGACGTTATTATCATATCAGCTCAGATTTCCACCAGCGGCAAAGATGTTATTTCCTTCCTGGACATAACCGAACGTAAGCAGGTAGAAACAGAACTGAAAAAAAGGGAAAGCGAATTGGAGCTGAAATCAAGCAGCCTGGAGGAAGCAAATACCGCCTTGAAAGTTTTACTGCAGCACCGGGCTGAAGACAGAAAAGCAATGGAGGATAAGATAATATCCAATGTTAAAAAATTAATTTTGCCTTACCTTGATAAATTAAAGACTCTTAAATTAAATGAAAATCAATTAATGCATGTACAGATTATAGAAGACCATTTAAAAGATATAATTTCACCGTTTCTTCGCAATCTGACGACGGAACATTTTGACCTGACTCCCCGGGAAATCCAGATTGCAACTTTAGTCAGGGACGGTAAAACAACGAAAGAAATGACGGATCTTTTGAATATATCGGCAACAGCTGTCGATTTTCATAGAAAAAATATCCGGTTAAAACTTGGCATAAAAAAGAAAAAAGCCAACCTTCGGTCATTTCTGATTTCGATGCCGTCTTAACCAGGCCATGACTATGAGTTAAAGTAAGTAAATGTTATAAAATAACTTTTTTTACAGCAATCCCCCTTCTTTGTTCCTGTAAGTTCACTAAAGGACCTGGTTTTTTAATCAAATCCGGCAATATTGAGGCTCGGCAGGATAAATTTTTCTACGGCCGATTTGATCAATCTTACTCCTCCATAATATGATCTTTAAGTTTTTCAAGAACCGGAAGGGGAAGGAGTGTGGATTTCCTGGAATCACGGCTGAAATTTACAAATGTGGAAACCGCTTGCGCACATAATATTCCTTCCTGATATATTTTTTGATTCAAAACAAGGCTGGTCTTGCCGATCTTTTTTACTCCTGTTACGACCTCAACATCTTTGCCTAAAACCATTTCATGTTTATAGTCAATATTCATGTTGACCAGGAACAGAGTTGTTTCACTGTCCCAGTTAATATCAGGATTAAATAATCTAATAATTTCAATATAGCCCTCCTCCAACCAGACGGGAATTACATAGTGCCCGATATGCCGGGCGCCGTTCAGCTCGGAAATTCGAGGGGTAAGGGTTTTCTTAAACATCGTCCGCTTCTCCTTTGCTCCTTTTTTATTTATAATTATGACAGATCAAACGATAATGAACAGGGGTGTTTTAAGGCTTGGGTATTAAAAACCGTGCCAAGCTATCCTAAATAAATAAAACAAAAAGTATAACCTTTTTCCCCGGCCGCAACTAAAATCCTTGTAAAAATTTATTACATAGTAAGACATAAATAAATAAATAAATTTGAAATCATAGGGTTATTACATTTTTTTATTTCCTCGCATCTTTTATTGTAAAAAATTCCGGCAATAAAATACCTGCACTGCTAAAAACCAATTAATTTTTAATAATTATAACAAATACTTAACAGCCTGGCATTTCCTATGCAGAAAGGCATCGAAGCTGATGGTAGATTACGATTTCAACAAAAGGAGGATTGAGTAATGAAAAAAATTTTTATTATAGCCGCACTTGTAATAAGTATATTCTCGGTCGGAATTGCAGGTGCTCAACCGGTTAACAATGGTACTTATGTTGATTATTACCTCAAGCAAAACACTTTTCCGCCGAATCTGAACGAACAGAGGGTGTTTTTGCAGGCAACAGATCAGAATGGATCGAATGTCGTTTGGGGTAATGTCGGTTCTCAGACGGGCACTCCTCTGGTCAGATTCTCTTCTACAACTGACTTGCTGGTAGCTGCAAATGGTTATGCAACGATCAATGCCGCGGATGGTTTTATCAATAATATTAGTATTGAAGTACCCGGCTTTTTGTTCGACGACCTGATTTTCAGCTTAAATCTGGCTACTACTACTCCTAATCCTGATCACATCAATCCCTCGCTGGTAATTACTGCTTTTACAACAGGTGGAAATGAAACCTTTGCCAACTGGACCTCTCTTCCAGACTTTGTCCCGGGAGACAACCGGATATTGGCATTGTCAATAGATGATAACTTGATGTACAGAGTTACCATCAATTCTAATTTGGATATGGTAGCGGGACTCAGTGGTGGCATTGATCAACTTAAGCAAACTGAGATTTCCGGCTTAACCCCGGTTTCAGTTCCCGAACCATCATTGATGATGCTTCTTGGTTTCGGTCTGCTTGGATTGGCCGGAATCAAAGGGAGAGTAAAACTCTAAAATTTTAATACTCATTCGACGTATCTACCATTTGCTCTCAAGGCAGGATAGATCAAATGATCATCCTGCTTCTTTACGAAAGCAAACATAGATTCTTGAAAAAAACGCTGTACCCTATTTGCAAAGCTTGAGGAGTGTAATTTAGACCCAAGAAATGATGATGCAAAACCTGCTCCGTGCGGAAAAAAATGATCTCGCCATCAGGAAAAAAAATTTCAAATCTTAGTCTGAAATTAAAAAAATTAAGTTTCCTTTCTCGAATCTTTCTTTGAATACATCAATAACTCCGTCTAATCCCCATATGGTCGGATGTTCAGTTCTGATTATTCTATCCAGTATATTAAAATCCTTTTCACCTTTTTCATTTGTGTATTCTAGTATTTCAAATCTGGCCATTGTCTTTTATCCTCCTTTTTATCCCATGACAGTTGAGAACATCAAGGCATACAATAGCAAAATTTAAATTTTCACTATTTTTATAATCGGCAGTAACCTTTAAAAAACCGTTGGAATTTTCAATGGTAATTTTGTTCTCAGGAAAAGATGATGAAAAAATTGACAAATTATAAAATAGTATATCTCTCTTTTTTATTGAATACAAATCAATTATTTTTCTAAAACAATGACTGAAAAGTGTGTCCATCCTCTTTAGTTTGGAGTGCCGTAAATATCTCGCTAAAGCTCAATTTCGTGAGAAGAACAGCACAACCGATTTGTAAATTATTCATAATCTTTGTCGGAAAATATTACATTTTTTCAGCTCTTAAATTAACGATAAAAAAAGACCTCTTCACATTTCAGAGCATTACAAATTCGGCATAAATTATGCGGTATTAATTCCAAATGATTAATCGGAGGCACAGATGGGGATAATTTTATCAGTAGTGCTGTGCTTATTTTTTCTTGGGAAATTTTTCACCACTACAATAAATATGTACATCGTACATTATAATCTGTGCGGCCTTCGGATAGGGAACAGTTCATTTCGGTCATTTATATATGGTAATATCCTGATAAAGGAATCTCTTTTTAACTTCTATGCAAACGAAATTCAAGATTGGTCTGGTCAACCTTTTTCATTTCTTTCCTCGTCTATTAAATCCCATGAAATTGAAATTAAGAATTTTCCCAATTTCAAATTTTATAAGAAATTAGCGGTAATTTCCTGTGATTCTAAAAATGCCGGTATCATTTTTTCCGGAAGTCAAGTCAAATAACAGATATCGCCATCGTCAAATTCCGGGAAATTACTGCCTAGCCAAAATTGAGACTTAATCCTTCGTTGCTGAACTGTGTTTGAAGCTTCTGCTTGGATTTAGGTTTAATGAGGGCATGGTAAAATAAAAATCAATTAAAGGAGGATTTAAAATGAAGCGTTTAGTATTGTTGGTTGTAGCTTTGGTATTTGCAACGAGTACCAGTGTAATGGCCGTTGATAATTCTTCTGCGCCGGCAAATGGAAGTCCCGCAGGAGCAGAGAAATCAATGGATGAAAAAGCTCCGGCAAAAGCAGATAAAAAGAAGAAATCAAAGAAAAGTAAAAAAACAAAGAAAAGCAAAAAAACTGAAGAAAAAACCGATCAGAGTACCCAGGATGAATCAGCCCCGCCGGCAAAGTAATAAATTATGTAAAAGGGCAGGCTTTGCCTGTCCTTTTTTTATAATTTTCTAAATTAAATTTAAGAGTTACCATATTTCTTTTAATTAATTGCCAAATATCATCATTTGAAGCGATTCGTGCCTCCCTTGATCTTGACACTCTCTTTACTTCCAGTTATGTTGACAACGTAAAGAAGTCATCATGACCCTGCGCCCCCCAAAGGGGAACAAGTAAAGCGGAACTTCGGGCAAACGTGCTCTATAGAATTTATTTTTGAAAGAGTCTGGATACATGAAGCAATTCCTGATAACACCTGCTGCCGGAAAAAGACTAATCGGCAAGGCCATGGCCAAACATCCGGAAATATTAAAAGCAATTAAATCTGCAACAGTTGTAATTATCGCCGGCACAACGAACGGGTACGTTGCTGAGGAAATACTGGAGAATATTGGTCAGGCAAAAGATTTTTCCCGGAAGAATTTTTTTCGCGGAATCGCCATTCCTCCTTCTTGCTCAGCAACAGATGGAAAAAATTCATCTAAAACAGGATTTCCCGGTGATGTTGTTATAGTAAAAGGCGTTTGGCAAAAGGGTAAGACAGTTTTTGACGTCATTGATGATCTTCGGGAGGGAGATATCATTTTAAAAGGCGCAAATGCTCTTGATCCGGTTAAAAAGAAAGTGGCAATATATGTTGCTCATCCGCAAGCGGGAACAATTGGTGCGGCAATGACCGCCGTCATCGGCAGGAGGGTGCGGCTGATCATCCCTACAGGACTGGAAAAACGGATTTACGGTGATTTGGATGAGATAGCGTTAAAAATTAATGCACCGGGAGTTCAGGGGCCGCGTCTTTTTCCAGTGCCGGGAGAAGTTTTTACCGAAATCGATGCCGTTCACTCCCTGACCGGCGCCTGCGCTGAATTGGTCGCGGCCGGAGGCGTTTGCGGAGCTGAAGGTTGCGTCTGGATTGCTGTCAGCGGACAATCTGCTCAGGTTCAAATGGCGGAAGAACTTATTAAATCCATATCCGCCGAACCGCCGTTTGAATTTTAGATTAATAAATATTTTGGTAATTATATTCTAATCCGTTTATTATTTTTAGGCCATTCCACCTAAAGAAATTGGACACCGGGGTGATGAAGCTGGTAATTATGTTTGCTTAATATCGTTAAAAGCCATTTTCAGTGATAAGAGCTTCAGCATATCCTTCAGGGCGATTATACCGACAAGCTGATCTCCGTCTACGACCATTAGACGGCTGTTGCCTGTACGATTCATAAGGGCCAAAGCTTTAAAAGCATCTTCTTCCGGTCCGACCAAATTTTCATTGCTTAAAGGCTGCATCATCTCACCGACCGTATGTGCTGACCATTCGGTTCTCGGAACAGCCGCAGCCTGCTTGACGGAAATACAACCAGCCAATTTTCCGAATGAAACCACCGGAAACATTTTAAAATGATATTTATAAACGTAATCATGGATAAATTCTGCAAGCGTCGTTGAACGGGGTACAGTCAAAGGATTTTTAATCATCAAATCTTTAACTTTCTCCGTAAGAAAAATTTCTTTGGCCACTAATTGCTGAAAAGACATCTGGGCTGCCGAGCGTAAGAATAGTCCGATCAAAAGCCACCACATTCCGCCGATAAAATTGCCGCGGAATATAAACAAAACCCCAAAAATTATCATTATAATACCGAAACCGGAACCTACTTGAGCAGATACATTGGTGGCCCAGCGGAGATCCTTTTTCCATTTCCAAAGAATGGAGCGAAGTACTCTTCCGCCATCCAATGGAAAGGCCGGCATCAGATTAAATGCCGCCAGCAGCATGTTTATCCAGGCCAAATATGAAAAAACTCCATTTGCTTCAATCGGCCAACCTGCTATTTGTCCCCAATAATGAAGCAAAAACATAACGATACCAATTAAAATACTGGCTAAGGGGCCCGCTGCCGCCATTAGGAATTCCGTCCGGGAATCAGGTGGATCATCTTCCATTTCAGAGACGCCGCCGAAGATAAATAAAGTAATCCCCTTTATGTTCATTCCCGATTTTCTTGCCACAAGCGAATGAGATATTTCGTGAAAAATTATTGATAAAAAAAGTCCTAAAGCTCCGGCTGCGCCCATCCACCAGTACGAGGAAGCAGAAAGGTTTTTATAATATTCAGGAAACAAACCTTTAGCAAGCGACCATGTTACCAAAGCTGCTAAAATTATCCAACTGAGGTCAATTTTTATTTCAAATCCCCAAAGTTTAAATAAAGTTATAGGTCTACCGAACATAATTTCATCCTTAATTTATTAAAACCAATATAATTTTATTATAAAAAATTATCCGAAGAAAAGCAATAATCCCCTTATTTAATTGAAACTATCCAAAAGATTAAAGATTTAAAAAATTGACAAGGATAAATCTTTAAAGTAAGTTCTGCCAAAATTCAGTAATCTTCTTGTTAATTGGCAGGGTGTTGAAAAACTCCTGTTTGCCGGCTGGACAAAGAGGTGAACAATATGCTTAAGCCCAAGATTTTGCTTCTTTTATTTTTTATTTTGATATCGACTCTTGCCTTTGCTGCACCCGCACCTCCCCTGCTGCGTTGGGTTTCACTTTCCACGGACTCCCGCGATACGGTACGTGAAATTATCCGTTCTGAAGTGGATAATCGTGAAGGCTTTTCCACGCGATCTGAGGAAAGGGCCAATCTGAGAGCTGTTGAAGAAGAAAAAGAGAGAGAAGATGCCGATTATAAAAATGCAATTATTTCCGCCAATAAAGAATTTACTCGTGCCAAGAAGAAAAGAGATGATGTAACGACGCAATTTCAGGCATCTTCCACCGAGTTGGACGAAGCCGCCAAAAGCATCAAAACAATCCGTACAACCAACGAAAACCTGGACGCCCAGATTGATCGCTTCGAACAGGATACAAAGGCTCAGCAAGGCTCACTCAAACGATGGCTTCAATCGGAAAAGCAGGGTGAGATACTGGTAGCCGTTATTTACACACGGGGTTTTAAGGACAGTGTTCATAATCTGGAAAGCACCGCAGACAAGACTTCCGCACCATTGATCGCCCAGCATATGGGAACCTATATTCAGTCTTTTACCAAAGTTTTCAATAATGCCACAGCTGTTGATTTCATCCGCGCCACTGAGGAAGGCACCGCGAAATGGAATAACGAAGTGCCC
The DNA here is from genome assembly GCA_964632255.1 of uncultured Smithella sp. Taxonomy (GTDB): domain Bacteria; phylum Desulfobacterota; class Syntrophia; order Syntrophales; family Smithellaceae; genus MVRV01. The sequence continues at coordinate 123,264 of CAZWCA010000001.1, forward strand.
ATGCGTATCGAGCTGGAAAAAAGCGCAAAAGGCACAACTTATCTGCGACTCAAACGCTATGAGCTTTACCCATTTCAGGACAATAAAGCCGGCAAAATTTCTCCGGCAGTCCCTTCAGAAAAGTATAAGGTGTCAATTATAACTTCCCGAAAAAGCTTGGAATCTTTTCTGATGCAAAACCAGTTCAATCCCGGCAATTATGAATTAAACCGGGTTGACGGCCTTATTCGAGATACAAATCAAAACAACTCCGCTGCTGAAGAAGGATTAAATGAACAGATTAAATCATTCCAGGAAAGAATAACTCATCTTCAGAACAGAATCAGAGCAGCCAAAGAAGAAAAAGAAAATCAAAAAATACTTCTAAAACGCAAAGAAGACAACTACTATAAACTGAGCCTTGATGTTGCAGCCATCCGGGAGAAAAGAGAAACTGCGGAAAGGCAATTTTATGAAGCTCAGGCTTCCTTACAGGAGAAAAAACGAACGCATGAATCAATTATAATCAAAACAGCACTCGCAACAACAAAAGGTTCTCAAACTCCGGCGGAAGCATCGGCAGAAGCAATTTTAGATAAACTGGCGGAAGTAAAAAATGATGCCAAAACACAACATTCCAGTTCAACAACGGAAGTAACCAATTTTCAAGTATCCGCTGAATCTATTACCCAAGCCATATCGGAAGCAAGAATTATTGCTGTTAGATTAATTTCTTTCGTTAATGAAGGTGACTCCGTGCGTGTAAATATGGCATTCCGTGTCCGGACTGTTCTGGAAGATCAGGAGGACAAAGAACCGATAAGGAAAAAAGCGGTATATAACGGTAAAATCAAAGAACCACTTTATAAAGATGATACTTTGCCGGAAGCCAAACCTAAACCGGTACCGGAAATACCGGGTGATGCAATAACAACCTCTTCTTTCCAACGCGACTATCGTCCCCTGGCTTCCGTTAATGCTTTGGGGTGTGTTTTTGATATCCGCAATGTCCGGCTTTTGAAAGACGGTATCCATATCTGGCTTGTAGTAATAAATACGGCGGCGGAAGAACGGTCTGTTGCTTTTTATGATGATCGTTTCGGCAGATGGACTAAATCGAGAATTTATGATGGGACTGACAAATATTACACGACAACACAGGCTTCCGTCATCAAGGATGATCAGAAAAAGCTTATGTACGACATTGACAGCCGGGGCCGTGGAATATCCATTGAACCCCAGCGGGCTGTAGCCATGGAGCTTTATTTCTCCGGTATTCCGGCAAATGTAAAAACTATAAAAATCAACCTTCATCCCTTTATTTACTATAAGAGCGGCTGGCGCCAAACCTGGCAGGAATTCGATTTGCCTGTTTCGAATATTCATCTTTATAAAGAAAAAAATGTGAAGCAGGCAACCGCCCCGGAAGCGCCGCTGAAGGCAAAAAATGTCAAGAAAAAGAAGGCCAAAACTCAATAAATAATAAGGTAAAGAAAAACCTGACAAATATCCGGTTGCAGATATTCTCCTACAAAATGTCTCGCCGCAATCCGGATAAAAACTCTATTTTTCTTCCTGCTTTTTTAAATTATAAAAAATCAATTACCTGCTTGTGCGGAAAAAGCTCACCGGAAATATTTGACAACCACCTCTTTCATCGGGTAATAAAACACAAAATCAACGGAGTATTTCATTGAGATATCAACAAAGTTTTTTTTCAATAATTATAGTTATTTTGATTTTTTTTACCGGCAGTGCTTTCGCCGCAGAAGAATCTCACTTAAAACCGGCATTATCTATCGGGCAGGAACTTGTCAATGCTCTCAAAATTGATAAACCTCTGACATTTTGCAATGAAATAGTCCCGTTAAATGACGTTGAAATAAAAGAAAGGCTGGAACGGGAATTACTTTATGTAATGGAGCATCACGGCGAGGTAATATCATGGCTTAAGCGCGCCAACCGTTTTTTCCCGCATATTGAGGAAGTTTTGAAAAAAAAATCTCTGCCTGACGATTTGAAATATATTACAATAGCAGAAAGTGCTTTGAGGCCGCTTGCAACATCAAATAAAGGGGCGGTTGGTTACTGGCAATTCATTGAGCCTACCGGTACACGATACGGTATGGAAATCGATGCCAACATAGATGAACGGCGTAATTTCTTTTTATCGACTGATGCGGCACTTGCTTACCTTAAAGATCTTTATGTACTCTTCGGTTCCTGGACCCTCGCTGCAGCAGCCTATAATATGGGCGAGGAAGGCTTAAAAGCGGAAATGCTCATGCAAAGAGTAGATAATTATTATCAACTTTATTTGTCTCAGGAAACGCAGAGATATGTCTTTCGAATTCTGGCGGCAAAAATAATTATGTCCAATCCCAAAAAATTCGGTTATTACCTTTCCCGGGAAGATCTTTACCAGCCGCTCCAATTAGACGAAGTGGAGATTGTCTGCAATCAACCCGTACCCATCCATGTAGTTGCCCAGGCGGCAAAGACCTATTTTAAAGTTATCAAAGATATTAACCCTCATATTAAGGGCTATTATATTCCTGCGGGAAAACGCAAGATTCTGCTTCCCCAGGGGGCGGCCAAGGGCTTTACCGAACGTTATAACGAAATCCTGGATCAGTGGAAAACTGAGAAAAGAGAAAGTACCTACGTAATAAAAAAGGGCGATAGTCTAACCGCCATTGCCTCTCATTTTAGGGTGCCGGTAAAGGCTATCATGATGTGGAATGGATTTTCCCCGGGCAAAAAAATTACACCCGGCGAAAGACTTTTTATTTTTTCAAAATAACTTATGAAAGAAAATTAAAGGTAAATCCATGGAAAGCCAATCTTTATTTATTCAATCCAATGTTGGATCAAGGCTGGAAATCCCGTTTGAACGGGAGAAAAACAAGGACAGTGAACAAAGCCGCCTGTCAAAGTCCTTTAAAACCAGCTTAAGTGAAGGTATTGTCGATGTTTATGAGCGTTCGGAAATTAATACAGCCGTACCTGATGAACGTTCAGGTTTTGACCGCAGAATCTCGAATCGACGAAGTAAGTCCTCCGCGCAATCAGTCCCGTTCGCATCAGGGACGATAAATACGGAAGTCAGTTTAGACTCGACAAAACAAATTTATATCAGGACGGAAAAGAATACATCTGAGTTTTCTTCATTATTTCAAGAAAGTAAGGGTGGCTTACTCGATACCTGGGCATAGTTTCATAATCCGGTTTTCCATAAAATTCATCGTTATTTTCTTAATAATAATTCTTGATTTCTAATTTCGTCTGAGATAGAAAACTTTGTTGCTAAATTTTTAGAGACTCCTTGCCTGTAGCTGGACTATGGGCTTAAGAGCCGAAAGGAGGAAATTTTGAAAAGATATGAAGTTGTAGCTATTGTCAAAGCTGATTTGGCCGAAGATGACCTTACCGCCATTATCGAGCGCAGCCAGACAATCATCACTGACCGCAAAGGCGTTATCGCCAAAGTCGAAAAGTGGGGAAAAAGACGTCTGGCTTACGAAATCAACAAACAAAAAGATGGGTTTTATTTTCTTATCGACTTCGCCGGTGATGGCCCCATTGTTGACGAGATTGAAAGAAATTTCAAAATCGACGACCGCATTTTGAAATTCATGACCGTGAAAAAAGAAGGCGCCGTAACCCGTGAAGGTATGGAGAAAGAAACCGCCGCGGCGGAAGCCAAACGGATGCAAAAAGCCGAAGCTGCTGCTCAACAAGGGGAGAAAGCCGCCGGAGAAGCACCGTCTCGCCGTCCCTCCGGACCAAGAAAATTTTATAACAGAGAAGAACAATCTACGAGAGGAGAATAATCTATGCCAGCACCTAGTGGAGACAGACCTGCTCGTCCGCCCCAGAAAAAGTTTTTTCATAGAAAAAAGTTTTGCCGTTTTTGCACGGATTCCAATATAAAGATTGACTATAAAAACCTGGCTATTCTTAATAATTTTGTTACCGAAAGGGGCAAAATTATGCCGCGCAGAATAACCGGAAATTGTGCAAAACATCAGAGAGAATTGACTTCTGCAATTAAACGGGCCCGCACAATTGCTATTATGCCTTTTGTCGCTGCTGAAGGCCGATAGAAAACACTATAAAGTACTTGCCGGTGTCTGAATATTTAAAGATGCCGGCAAGTATTTTTTTTACTCGCGATAACTGCTTATACCGGTTTGCATTGAAACCTGATTCCATTTCCAAATCAAGCGCTGCCTTTATCGGCTCTGCATCGGTTTCCTCAAAATACAGATAACGCTTCGCCGCCTCTGTCTCCTCGCCGGCGGGAGCAGAGGAGATGCTGCCCGGACACTCTTGATTTGGAAATGGAATTACTTACCACTGCAAATAATATTAAATGGGCTTGTAAAAAGTCGTAAAATTAACAATTTTCAAATTTGGTATCAGGCAGGGCACTTGGCTTTGAAAAAATTAAGTCTCAAAAATCCTTTCCTTAAGATGTTATTAATTCTTTCTGTTTTTGTTTTTGCCGCCGCGTTTCTTCCCGTCGCTGGTTTTATTTCTTTTATTTTCCTTCCCGCACTCACATTTTCCTACAGTGCTGTGACGGGAAAACTTAAAACAGTCGCTGCTTTTTTAATCCCGGTGGGGTTGACCTTCCTCTTATCCAACTATTTTTTGCAAATATATACACCTTACTTGGTAATTCTGATGATGGGCATTGTGGGAATAACTATTTCCACAGTCGCCTTGAAAGAATATTCGATTGAAAAAACGGTATCTTATCCGGCTCTCATAATCATCGGGACAATTCTTGTCTTTTTTATCTATTCCGGTTGGGAATTATCTTTAACACCGTGGAAACTGGTTCAGCAATTTATTAACAAGGCAATAGAACAGAATATAAATTTGTATGCCCGGTTACCGGTCGACCGCGAAGAAATCAATTTTCTCAAGAACAACAAAGCCGCCTTTATCAGCATTTTTACCCATATTTTCCCTGTATTAGTTGTTATCGGGGCTCTTTTGATTGTGTGGTTCAATGTTTTGATGGGAAGAAACATTCTCCGGGGAAAAGCAATTTTTTTGCCCAAGCTTGAAGGACTGTCCCGTTGGCGCCCTCCGGAATTTAATATCTGGATTTTTATTACAAGCGGCGGCCTGCTCCTGCTGCCCAACGAACAAATCCATTTTTTCAGCCTGAACGTTTTTATTCTTACCTCTTTTCTCTATTTATTGCAGGGCTTTGCCATTATCAGCTTCATTTTTCAAAACAAAAACGTACCGGTATTTTTACGCTGCCTTTTTTATTTTTTAATTGCCGTCCAGCAAATTCTTATGATACCAATACTCTTCGCCGGATTATTTGACGTCTGGGTTGATTTCAGAAGATTTTTTCAAAAAGATCAGACAGTTGTATAAAACATTCAACCATATTCTACAGTAAGCAAAAGGAGGATTTTCATGAAAGTTATCTTAAAGCAAAACGTTCCTTCCCTGGGCAAGGCCGGTGATTTAATCAAAGTTAATGATGGTTATGCCCGCAATTTGCTGATTCCCAAAGGTTTAGCGACTGAAGCCAACGAAAAAAACATCAAAGCTTTTGAGCATGAAAAAAAGAACATCCTGCAAAAAGCCGAGAAAGAGCATAAAGCAGCCCAGGATCTCGCCGCAAAACTCTCCGAAGTTACTTTGACCATTCCCCGTAAAGTCGGTGATCAGGAAAAAATATTCGGTTCCGTAACTTCCAAAGACATTGAAGTGGCACTTAAAGAAAAAGGCTTTGATATTGATAAGAAAACAATCGTTCATGACGAACAGATAAAATCACTCGGTGAATTTAAGGTAAAAATCAAGCTTCACGGTGGCGTGGAAGCTGAAATTAAACTGAACGTTGTCGGCGAATAAAACTAATGAAAGAAACAGATCCATCAACATATAAGCTTCCACCGCAGAATCTGGAGGCCGAACAATCTATCCTCGGCAGTATTTTGCTGGAAAACAACTCCATCAACAACGTTTTGGAGATCATGTCCGACGGTGACTTTTACAGCGAAGCACACCGGAAGATTTTTAATCTTATGGTTGAGCTTTCCGAGAAAAATGAGCCGGTTGATTTTATAACTTTAAGCAATGCTTTGAAAAACAAGAACATACTGGACTCAGTCGGAGGAGCCGCTTATATCGCATCTCTGGTAGATAACGTGCCCTCCGCGGCCAACGCGGCCAATTATGCCAAGATTGTTAAAGAAAAAGCCATCTTGCGCGGTTTGATCGGATCAGCCACGGATATTATCTCCAGTTGCTACGAAACAGGATCCGATGTTGACCAGGTTCTCGACCGGGCCGAACACAGTATTTTCGAAATCGCCGAAAATAAAGTCCGGCCCTCATTTTTCCCGATCCGGGAAATTGTTAAAGACAGTTTCCGTTCCATAGAAGATCTTTATGCCCGCAAGGAGTTAATCACCGGCGTTCCCACCGGTTTTGAAAAAATTGATGATATAACTTCCGGCTTGCAGAAATCGGATCTGATCATTATTGCCGGCCGTCCCAGCATGGGCAAAACCGCTTTTGCCCTGAACATCGCCCAATTCGCGGCTTTGGAGGCCGAGACGCCGGTCGCTGTTTTTTCACTGGAAATGTCCAAAGAACAACTGGTGTTTCGTCTGCTGGCCTCGGAAGCAAAAGTTGACTCGCAGCGATTACGGAAAGGTTTCTTGGGCGAAACCGACTGGCCGAAATTAACGACCGCCGCCGGACGCCTTTCAGAAGCACCGCTTTTTATCGACGATACCCCGGCAATCACCGTGTTGGAAATGAAGGCCAAATCACGCCGCCTGAAAGCGGACAGAGGATTGGGGCTTATCGTCGTGGACTATATTCAGTTGATGCGCGCCGGCGGTTATCGTGACAGCCGGGAACAGGAAATATCGGAAATCAGCCGATCTCTGAAGGGCCTAGCCAAAGAATTGAAAGTACCGGTCATTGCCCTTTCCCAGCTAAACCGTAAAGTCGAAGACCGCACCAACCGCCGCCCGCAAATGGCCGACTTGCGCGAATCCGGCGCCATCGAGCAAGATGCGGATGTTATTGCTTTTATATACCGCGATGAAGTCTATAACAAATCGGAAGATAACCCCGAAAAAGGAATTGCCGAAATAATCATCGGCAAACAACGAAATGGCCCCACCGGCACTGTGAAGCTTGCCTTTTTGGAAAAGTTCACCTGCTTCGAAAACTTAAGTCACGCAGTCCCGGTAGATTAGCAGACAGACGACATGGGGACGAAAGCGACATGAGCATGGAGCATAGTAGAGTAGAGAACTGGCCATGTTAACGTTAGGCTGGCTTATCTGTTTCCGTCCCTTTCGTCTGACGGTGCCTAAATAGCCGTACCGTGATCAACTTGCCAAATCCTCCCTCATCAGTAGGATCGGGAACTGTCGCGCCGGGTTAGGTCGATGTTTGTTTTCCCCGTTGTCTTGCCCTTTCGTCTGCAAGTGTCATAACATCTCAACTATGCCCCGTTTCCAACTCCCGCCATGTCGAACACAGCATGCGGATTTCCCGCACTATTTGGGCATTGACGGTGCACAGTCAATTGTGTCCCTATGATAACGTTGTTGATATGCCAACAAATGAAAAATTTTTCAATATCTGGGGCGGAATAGAATCATTTATTGACTATCCGCCGGAACAAACAAATGGAACTGATTTATTTTAGGGCTTATTATGGACAGAGCCAGTTATATTTCACTGAATCTGTCCCTTTTTCGCCGCTATTATTAAAAAAAGTTGCCGAAAACAATTTTGGGCAATCCGAAGGTGCCATTGCCGTTGTTGAGTGCGACCTGTAGCCCGTCGTCTCTAAAACTAACGAAGTCCGCATAGCCATCACCTGTCACATCGACCAGGAAGTTCGGGGGTATTTTCCTTTCCAACCTTCCACCAAAGTACTGGCTGCGACTAAATTTATCGCTCAGCTTTTTGAAGTCTTGAAAGATGCCTTTGCCGTTGTTGAACGCGACCATAACCTCGAGGTCTGTGGAAATGACCACGTCGGCACATCCGTTACCCGTCAAATCGACCATGAAGATTTGGGGGTGAATCATAGACACCATTTCCGGTTTCCAAGGCAAATTTTCGACCAATCTGGGCGCCTGGAAGGTACCATCGCCATTGTTTAGTGCAGTCCAGATGCCGTTTTCTCCAAAGCCGATTATGTCGGCACAATGATTACCTGTCAGGTCAACCAGGAAGCGCGGATGCGTTTCCACACGCCATCCCGCTTCCCAACAGAAGACATTGAACACCACAGGTTTTGGCGCTTGAAAGGTACCGTCGCCGTTATTGAGTGCGGTCCAGACTGTATTGCCTGCGAAACCGACTATGTCAGCGCAGTGATTACCTGTCAGGTCGGCCAGTAAGCGCGGATGCATTTCCACAGACCACCCCTGGTTAATACAGAAGCAGCCCTTAAGCGCAGTTTTTAGCGCTTGAAAGGTGCCGTCGCCTTTGTTGAGCGCGACATGGACATCGTCGTCTCCGAAGCCGATTATGTCAGCGCAGTGATTACCTGTCAGGTCGGCTAGTAGACGTGGATTCCTTGTCACACGCCATCCATCGTTGTAACCGAAGCCCCATTCCCACTTAAACTCTCTTACATTTTGAAAGGTGCCGTTGCCGTTGTTGAACGCGACCTCAAGCCCATTGTCTGCGAAGCCGACGATATCAGCGCAGTGATTACCTGTCAGGTCGGCCAGTAAGCACAGGTGTTTTTCCGCAGACCACCCCGTGTTTTCACCGAAATCTTTGACCACTCTTTTGGGCGTTTGAAAGGAACCTTTGCCTCTGTTGAGAGCGACCCAGACCCCGTCGTTTGTGAAACTGACGACGTCAGCGTAGCGATTACCTGTCAGGTCGGCCAGGCAGATCGGGGAGATCGGGAAGATACCCTCCTGCATCCATGTTGCATAGGGATGAAACTCCCGCCAATACTGTCCGATCATCGCATGCTGCTGCCCCTTAGGTGTTAAATCCACTGGCCCCCCAATTGTATGTGCCGCTCGCCACAGGTAAAAACGATTCCCATGCCACATTTCTACATTCCCGGTGTATATATCATTAAGGTCTTTATTATACTTCTTTCCTAAATCATATACTGCTTTTACCTCGTGGTGGATTTCTAGCGAGTACCCAAACCGATCCTTCAAGAAGCCGGCTTTATTAATCAACTTACCAGGGATTTCATCGTAATTGTCAATTGGATCGAAGAGATGTCCCGCCATTTGAAGCGCCGGATGGACAAATCCATGGCCTGAGCTGAAGAAAGCACGCGAATCCGATCTGTACAAAACACTCGGACGGCCCATAGCAAAAGCCATTCCGGCTTCGGCAACAGCGCCGTCATCGGGAACCCGGCCGTTAAGATTGATAACGAAAAGAGGGCATTCAAAGAGTTGGTACACATCAATAGTAAAAGAATTAATATCCGCCGTGTGCCCCGCAATTGCCTGACCCCTTAAGAAATCAACATCCAAATCCTCCATCATGGCTTCTGTACCGTCGCGATGCGGCAGATAAGTATCAAGGCCCGCCCCTTCTAAAGATTTGGCAATCTTTGTGATTTCACGGATTTCCGCAGGACAAAATAAAGGGCCTGAGCAATATACCTTCCTCTGAATATCCAATTTTTCGTACTCTTTTCCTTCATCTGGGATCAGACTTTCCACCAACGGATCGTTTTTCAGTGCCGTCAAGATATCCCTCAAACTTCGACCTTTGTAACTCGTCCACACTTTCTCTCCAAGACTCTGAAGCAATTTGTTGTACCCAGGGATATGTTCTCCTTTCCAAGGATGTTCGCTGTATTTGTTAATATGAGATGCGACGCGGTCGTTAAGTTTCTTTATGTCTTTCACCGGTACGTAGTCTAAACATAAACCCGTTACCATCGAGTTATCACCCGTGGACATGAATATCCGATAATCTGATTTGTATAATACAACAGGCTTTCCACTCGCGAATGCAACGGCTGCCCAAAACACGGAGCCTTCATCCGGCGTCCTGCCATCACAAACGAGGACACATGCAGCACTCCGGATAATGTTGTAAAAATTAAGTGCACTGCTCAGAAGAATAGCTCTTTTTGCTTCCGACGAATCAGCCGCTCCTTCACTACTGGATAGAAATTCAAATAATTCCATTTCCAGCCCGTCACTGTAGGGCAGATATGTTGCGTATTGTTGTTTACCGCGCTGAATTTCCATCTTTATTGCATTGGCCACCCACCGTTCATCTTCGGTGTACATTGGAGATAGAATGGATATCATCTCTGTTGTCATATGCTTACTCTCCTTTACTAATTAATCTATTGTTATCATAAAGTAATTTTCAAGACCGCTTTGTTTCCTGCTGGTTCGAACGCATTTTTATGGTTGACAATTACACCAAGGATGCTATGAATTCAAACGATTTCAGTTAGCGGTGCCGGTGGAACCAGTGAAAAAATGAGCTTCAGTAAAGAATCTCTCTTTTTTATTCGCATGCCTGATACCGAAAAATAATTAACCTACCAACCATTAACCATCTTTTAGCCATTCAATAAGGAGGATATTTATGTTTTGCAGACTGACCGACGCGGAAAAAGCAGCTCTTATTGCGTTCATGACAATACGAACGCCGGGACACAGCAAACTGGCGGCCAAAGCCGACGCTCATGATTGGCAGGGGCTTTATGACTTACTTACCGCAACAATAGACACTCCACCTTATCAGGTAAAGGACATACAAAATGTAGGTATGATGAGCACCAGCCTCCAGAATGCCCATTTCTTTCTTTTTGCTATTGATATATCCAAAGATGTGACCGACGACACCAAAACGCAGTTAAAGGAAGCTTTCGGCACCCACTGCTACGACAATATAGCAGATGAAATCAATAAGCAACTTCCGCCGGAAAGGCAGTTCACCGGGCATGATCTGCACCAGGCATATGACCCGAATGACACCCAATCCTGTCAGATGCCATCTGTCGTCGAGCTTATCATCGGCAAACTTTTTGCCGCCGGACAACAAGGTATAGGCTTCATCGCTGGTTTCTTCAGTCAATCGCTGCCTGATTTCATGACTAAGACCTTTCCGCACTGGATCACCGACGATGTAGGCGGCTTCTTCACAAGAATCGGCGGAGCGGCATACAGCAACGTTCAAGTGCCCGGCTTGGAAATAGCGAATCTGTCGAGCAGTGGTCTCAACGAAACGGGCAATCAGGCCAGCCAAGGCCTCAGTCAGACTGGATCGCAGGCCAGTAGCGGCCTGAGCGAAACGGGTAATCAGGCGAGCCATGGTTTGAATCAGTCAGGTAAGAAAATAGGTAATATTTTTGGGTAAGTAGAGTTACTATCGTGGGATATGACATTCTTCTCGTTCATGCGCAACGGAATTATATCGGACGTGCCAACGACCAATTCCAGCAAACGATCGTTGGACTGGATATGCTGGCCGCCTGTGCAGAGGAAAAGGGCTACTCGGCGCGCGTATACAACGGCGAGGTCAATGCGGCCGCAGCACGCATTGAGCGGGAAATCACCAATAATCAGGTCCGCCTGATCGGTTTCTATTGCCACTACGGCAACCAATCCGAGGTGGAGGGACTGAGCCGGCTAGTCAAGAAGAACTGGGGATTGCCCGTGCTGGTCGGGGGCCCGCAATCCGTAGCGCTGGGTGGCGATTTCCTTTTCGCCTCCGGTGCCGACGTGATCGTCCGCGGCGAAGGAGAGATAACTTTTCTCGAACTTCTTGATTATTACTTGGAAGGTCGAGGCTCTTTACATGAGACGCCGGGTATTGTCTTTCGAAATGCAACCGGCGAGGCAGTGACCACGACCGACCGGGAACTAATCAGGAACTTGGATGTCCTGCCGTTCCCGAAAATCGAAAACCGCATCTCCGAAAAAGACTTGGACATGATTTCCATACTGTCTGGACGGGGTTGTCCGTATTCCTGTTCATTCTGCTACGAAGGTCATAACACGAAAACGGTGCGGTACCGTAGCGTGGCCAACGTACTGGCGGAAGTTGAGCAACGGCTTGAACGGGGGGGAAAGGAAAGGGCTCAATATGTCACGTTCAATGATGACACCTTTACGCTGAACCCATCCCGGGTGTTGGAAATATGTGCGGGATTACGCAGTCTGCGCAAACGGTATGACTTTGTCTGGTTCTGCGAGGCGCATGTACAAACGATTATCCACAGACCGGACATCGTGCCGGTCATGATCGAGGCAGGTCTCGTGCGCCTGCAGTTGGGACTCGAATCCGGCGTACAGTCCATTCTCAATGCCTACAACAAGCAGATTACACCGGAACAAATCGCCGCGGCCATAAGCATTTGCGCCAAACACGATTTACCGATGGTATTTTGTAATGTCATCGTCGGCGGAGCGTTCGAAACGAAGGATACCATAGAGGAAACCGAACGGTTTGTGGACAGGCTCATGAGGATACACCCAGGGATGCTGGAAGTCGGGACCATGCTGTTCATACCGTATCCAAGAACAGCTATGACGGTTGAACCGGAAAAATTTGGTCTTTGCCTGCTGGATTCCGACTCCGAAACGTCCATGGGAGATTATCCGGTTGCGGAAACGGCCAGCTTGAACCGTGAGGAAATAAACCGGTTAAATTTGTGGTTACGGTCCCGAATCAACACCCTGGCCTTTGGCCTGCGCGATTCTATCCCCCAGAAACGGGCGCTGAAAATCTTTCAGCTTGCCCACAAGTATCAAATAAGCGGCCTGTGGTTTATGGTTTTTACCGAGTCTGAACACATAGGGCTTTATGCCCGGCGAATGATGAACGGTGGAAAATGTTTCAGCGAAATACCGCCGGAGGAAATTCCGTCGATGCGGCCCATGCGGACACTTAGCTTTTTGAAGCGTGACGGCGCAGGACTGTCGATCAATCAAAGGAGCCTTACGGCGCTCGATGCCGACCTGATTCGGCACTGCTCGGGTAAGCTTAAAGTGGCGGAAATAGTGCAACGACTGCACCCGCTCCATGGCGCGGGAATGAGCATTGCAGAGTTTGGCGAAAAGGTGGTACATGTCCTCCGGGGCTTCGAACAACTCTACTGGGTTAGCCTATCGGTCTTGTAAATTGGAATCAGTTCTTCACAAGGCGTGCGTTCTCCATCATCACAAGGTATCGCCCGTCTACAGCTGTTAAGGCAGTACCCCAGCGCGCGGATAGCCCGGCAAGATGTTCGATCACCTTCCTCCCCTTCTCCCCGGTGAGAATCTTCGTTTGGTAAATAAACTTCACTGTTCATCACATTTAATGGGATGAACTCCACACGCTTAATGCCGTTTTCCAGAAACACCCTCGCAATTACGCTCCTTCTAGCTGCATTACTTTTGGTGCCAAAAGCGAAGTTGCCGAAGCTATAAACCCAGAATCAGCAATAGGGGAGGGATTCTAATGCGTAGCAATAGAAAGAATAGTAGGAAAAATCAAATAAATTAGTTACATAGAAAGAGAGAGTGAAAGCAGGAGCAATAGCAAGATTTTCTTATGGGGTCTGGACATGGATTTTCAGATAGGCTTTACCGATAAAGAGATAACTCCATGGGGAGGAATGGCGTTAATGAAGAAGATGATGGATCGATGCGGCTACTATCATCTCTGGATTTACCATCTCCGTGTGAATTCGGGTGACAGTATTGGGAATTCGGGGGAACTCGGAGGACAGTATATCCAACTTGATTAATCAATTATCCTGTTCCGAGAACTCCCGTTCTTTGGCAATTACCGACGACTTAGTTGACATGCTGGCTAAATCAGTATTCCGAATAAGGATTTAGCGACCCACCAAAGACCTCATATTGGCATTTGCAGCCCAACTCGGTTACGGCATCTTTGCCTTTTAGTCATACGGTATCAACCATTTAGCTTGGCTCAACTACATTCGATTCTGCCTTTTTCCCTGTGGATTTCATTCCATGCCGCGCGGATAGCGAATCATGATGCGTTCATTCACAATCTCTGTGGCAATCCGGCCATTGTTTACAAGTTCTTCGGTGGCCGGAGAAACAAAGTGTCCATTTGCTTTGGAAACCGCAATCAATTCACGATCATCGTTGCACCATCTTTTGTTCCTTCTTCGATAATCTTCCTGCAGCCTGATAAGTAGGATGCGAGCTTCCTGTAACTCGTTTCCTGCCTTACGAATACTCTTCACGGAAGCTTGTTTTCCTTCTGTCGGCCCGAGTTGTTTGTCCTGTTTCGCGTTGAGCTCTCCGGACGAATCGCTCTTCTTCCTATGCTTCAAAACGTATTCTTGGCCGTCCCGAATCAGCACCATCTTTGAAGATGTCTTGTATTGAGCCGCATCGCATTTTGCGAGCTTAAATGAAAGGGCCATTATTATAAACTGGAATTTCTTGTCCCTGATACAGAGGATAACAATTTTCTCACCAGCGCAGAGATTATTCTTTACCTCCTGGAGATCGTAGCCGAAAAGCTTGCTTTCCCCTGAAGCTGCTGTCTCCATCCTTTCATTAAACCGCTGGATACTGTTATTCACATCGCTGTAGAATCCGCTGAGGTCTTTGTTCGACCAGCCTCGCCTGGCAACCAGTAGCGCAGTGTTCTCTATAAAGTATTGGAGATTCTCGAGGGAGGTCTCGAACTCCTCCTTGGTATCCATCTTCAATGCTTCATTAAATGTTGTTAACAGCCTTTTGTGTTGTAGCTTGTAAAACCCTTGAATCGCTAAACCCGCGAAAAACAAAACAAGTAAAACGGAGACCGCTATCGTAATTACTTTGTGCCGGGACGCAAACTGCCGTAAGGTGGAATATTGCGCCGGCTGAGAAGCTTTACCCAAGGTAGACGGTGATTTCAAATCCTTGGGCAGGAGCTTTTCAAAGATCACACCACAGTTGGCACACTCCTTCGGTGATTCTCCCCCCCTTTCCGCCTTTTTTGGATATCCGCACTTGGGGCAGAGCTCCCGGACTTCGAGCGCAGACGGCTTCTCAGATATCTCTGGCTTTTTCTGTCGGGAAGCTTGCAGCTTGTGGAACAGTTTCCCCCTGGACTGTAAATCCGCAGCAATCGCATCTAAGGCCTGTTCAAGGGTAAATCCCTTGCTAATGAATTGGTCGAGCAGTGATTTCATAATCATGTTCGCCTCATTCATATCGAAACCCATTTGAACCAGAATCTGACCGATCTCATCTTTTTTCATAACAACCGTCCTCTAATGGGTTATGCTTTTTTTATTCTTAGCCCACGAACTGCCGGTTTCCATATCTTACTAAAATCAGCAAGTTGCTTTATAAATAAAATCGGCGGCATTATGCAATATTTTTTGCTTCCGGATTCCATATCAAACTTAAGATTAATAAGATAATATTAAAGAAGGATCGTCAGATGCGGGCATGGTTATCACCGGATTTTACCGGAATTTTAGAGGACTGGATCTTATCAGAACTTCAATAGCAGGTTGCCTACCATTGTCTGTAATTTTTCTACTATTGTTAAAATATTTTAGATGAACAACGATATTTCTATGCACGGCAAAGAGGCATCAATGCCCTTTCGGTTCCGAACTTCCCTTTGATAAACAAGAGCTCTAAAGTTAAATAAGGACTAATTTAGATCAGCGGCAGCCAGCTATTTATCCTGTTTTTCATCATTTTCATCCAGATACAATATTTTTGCAAAACACATTCATTGTCATTGGAAGAAGTGACTTAATCTTCGCTACTGTGTCACAACTCATTTTTTTCTGTCATTTCGAAGCAAAGCAAGAAATTTATTTGTCAATAAATTCAGATCATTAAGATTCATCACATTCACTACTGCCGAAGCTTTGGCAAAACTGAGGCCCGCCTTCAAAAAGGATGGAACTGTTACGGCGGGAAACTCATCCGGCATCAACGACGGCGCCGCGGCGCTGGTGGTGATGAGCGAAGAGAAGGCCAAGGCTTTGGGCGTGCCGATTTTGGCGGAAATCGTTAATTATAGCACCGTCGGAGTTGAGCCGAAGATCATGGGATACGGTGAAGTCCCGGCAATCAGGGTTGCCTTAAAGAGAGCGGGAATGGAACTAACCGATATTGACCTTTTTGAGCTTAACGAGGCATTTGCCGCACAATTACTGGCCGTTCTCAAGGAGTTGAAGGAAGAAAGGATAGGCGAACTTGATACGAACAAATTAAATGTCAACGGCGGTGCAATTGCTCTGGGTCATCCGATAGGGGCCTCCGGCGCAAGGATTCTTGTCACCCTGCTCTATGAAATGAAGAAGAGAAAAGTCAGGACAGGGCTTGCCTCGCTGTGCGTCGGCGGCGGTTTGGGCACGGCCATGATCGTCAGGATGGAGTAAGGACGGGACTTTTGTTCTATTCATAGTGAGTCCACATTCTGATGACTTTGACCGTTTTGATCTCATCGGAAATTTGGTAAATGAGACGATGCTGAATATTTATTCTTCTCGAATAAGCACCCGAGAGGTTTCCTACAAGCTTCTCATGAGGTGGTGGATTCCGGTAGGGGTCTTCCCGAAGAACATCCAATAGGCGAGAAACTTGAGCCTTTAGACCGGCTTGTTCAATTTTCTTAGCATCTTTCTGAGCCTGCTTGGTAAAAACAACCCGCCAGCTCACCAGCCTGGCTCCTCGCTGCATTTTTCAACCGGAGTCTTGAGCCCTTTTTGAATAGATTCGCGCATACCGGGAATTGAGGTAAGATACAAAGTCTCTTCTATAGCACGCCAATCTTCTTCGGACACT
The DNA here is from genome assembly GCA_964632255.1 of uncultured Smithella sp. Taxonomy (GTDB): domain Bacteria; phylum Desulfobacterota; class Syntrophia; order Syntrophales; family Smithellaceae; genus MVRV01. The sequence continues at coordinate 140,024 of CAZWCA010000001.1, forward strand.
AAAATGGCAGAACTCCTCTTCCCGACTATCTGTATAGGTTCGTGGGTTTCTTTTACCTCATCCACCAAATTATACAATCTTTTTCGCGCTTCCGACGCCGATAATATAGTCATTTTCATTGCCTCCTTGTCGTACCATTTATGGTACGTCATAAAAACAGAGATGTCAAGTCAGAAGCGTTGATAGGAATACAGCAAGTATTTGGTTTGCGGTTTAACGCCGCTGATGAGCTTCTTTCGTAACATGCTGGTAGATATAGTCCATCATTACACTCATAATTAACCCTTGTTGTAGTCAATCTTCACTCCAATTAAAGTTAATGAATAATAATAAAAAATTCAGATCATTTCGTAGTTCTAAATACTAATGAGATATCTATTTGGACAAGGAATCACACTGTGAACTATCAAATCCCGCAAATCCCTGGCCTATGGCCGCTGGCCGTTTACATAGCGGCAGTTCTGATCCTGACCGCTTCCCTTTTAGGGCTTTCTTACATCCTCGGACAAAGGCATCGTGGAAAAAGAACAGGAGAACCTTATGAATCGGGCATGGTTCCGACAGGGACGGCATGGATTCGCTTCGACGTTAAATACTATTTGTTTGCTGTTTTCTTTGTGATTCTTGATCTGGAATCGATTTTCATTTTTGCCTGGGCTGTGACGGTAAGAGAAGCAGGCTGGGCAGGATATGTGGTTATAGCAACTTTTATAGGCATCTTGCTTGCAGCTCTTTTCTACCTTGGAAGAACGGGCGCTTTATCGACCGGCAATAGGAATAAAGGATGGTTATAGAGATTTCATGTAGGGCGAGTTTCCGTGTTTCTACTGATTCTTACGCTCTGCGTGGGAATCACGGGGTTAACGTTCTGCGTTCAGTAGGAGCGAACCCCTGTCTTCGCCCTAAATGTGGCATGTCGAGGCAAATGCACCCGACAAAAAAATTTTCGCAGGAGATGTTTTGTCATTCCCCGACTTGATCAGGGAATTCAGAAGCAACTGGTCGTCGGATCAAGTTCGACGATAACAAATTTACATTCATTCCCACGCAGAGCATGGGAAAGGGAAAAAAATCCCCCCTTAGAACAAGGGGGAAATAAAAAATTAATGCTTAAGGTTGTTCCTTTTAGTTCCCTCCTTTCTTAAAGGAGGGTTAGGGAGGATTTCATGGGGCAAACCCCGTGTTTGCCCAAAGTGCGGCGCGCTGAAGCGAAACAGTCTCCCCTGCGCCCTCAGGAACAAAAAGGCAGTGCATCCGTAGTGGACGAGAAAGGCGGCATGCGTAAGCGAATACGCCTGATAGAAAATATTTTTAAAGGAGTCATCCATGCCCCTGCGTGTCACAACGAAGCATGAAAATGGGTTAGGCTGAAAAGTTGAGCATGGGCATTGTAGGGACTATTTCCCGAATAGTCCGATCTGCTTTATGTCCTCCGCTGGCGGAGGTGTCGCGAAGCGACGGAGGTGGATCAGGAGTAGATATTGCTGGAGCATGGAGCGAGGAAAGGCATCCTCCCCCTGCGCCCCCTCCAGAGGGGGACAAGAAAGGGAGCTTTGGGCAAATGTGCTTTGTAGAATCTATTTTCGGAGGAGTAATTCCGTGATCCGCCCCTTTCATTTTAAAAAAAAATTTGGGGAGTTGCCGCCTGAAAAATACCTTCCAAATGAGAATCCCTTAGCTCGCAATGTTCTGATGGCTACGCTTCAGGATCTCGTAGCTTGGGGCCGGAAGAACTCGCTTTGGCCATTTAATTTTGGTTTGTCATGTTGCTATGTAGAGATGGCCACCAGCGTAACAAGCCGCTTTGATATCGCCCGTTTCGGCCAGGAAGTCCTTCGTGGTTCCCCCCGTGAGGCTGATGTAATGGTCATTGCGGGCACCCCTTTTATTAAGATGGCCCCGCTGATCAGGTGTCTTTATGATCAGTTGATGGAGCCGCGCTGGGTCGTTTCCATGGGTTCCTGCGCCAATTCGGGCGGGATGTACGATATCTACAGTGTCGTTCAGGGAGTCGACAAGATTCTGCCGGTGGATGTTTATATACCAGGCTGCCCTCCCCGCCCCGAAGCCTTCATGGAAGGGCTTTTGCTTCTCCGGGACATGGTTGGCAAAGAAAGGAGGCCGCTGAGCTGGATGGCGGGTTCGCAAGCCGTGGAAAAAAGGTCGGCTCCCTCCTTGCAGGATAACCTTCGGGAGCAAAGAAAAAGTCTTGTCCATTTACCTGAGCCCGATACAGTCTGAACGATGCCGGAAGAAATCTTTATATGACTTTATCTATGCGCTATGTATCCTTATAAAGATAAAGGAAACCAATGCATGAAGACCGTGAAATATTGCATGATTTAAAAAACCGCTTCGGTGAAAAAGAGTTCACTACCCAGAATACCATGGACGGCATACCGACCCTGTGGATTAACCGTCATTGGGTACCGGAGGTCCTTGGTCACCTGAAAAAGGAAATTCCTTCACCTTATTTAATGCTCCTTGACCTTACGGCCATTGATGAACGCACCCGCAAAAACCGGCAAGGTCAGCCCATGGGAGACTTCACGGTTGTCTATCACTTGCTGTCCCTCGACAGGGATAAGGACATCAGGATCAAGACATCTCTCAACAATGACAACCTGTCTGTCGCCAGCATCGTGAGCCTGTGGCCGTCCGCCAACTGGTACGAGCGTGAAATCTGGGATATGTTCGGTATTCACTTTGACGGCCATCCCGACTTGAGGCGAATATTAATGCCCCCGACTTGGCAGGGACATCCTCTGCGCAAGGAGCATCCGGCCAGAGCAACTGAAATGGGTCCATTCGAACTTCCCGAAGATAAAGCGGAAGAAGAGGAGAAAGCCTTGCAATTTCATCCTGCAGGCCGGGAGCGAAAAAACCAGGTACCGGGGCGGGATTATCTGTATCTTAACCTCGGGCCGCAGCATCCCGGTACTCATGGTCCGTTGCGTATTGTCCTGGAACTGGACGGCGAGGAAATTCATAATGCCTTTCCTGATATCGGTTATCATCACCGGGGAGCTGAGAAGATGAGCGAGCGGCAATCCTGGCACACCTTCATTCCATACACGGATCGTATCGATTATTTAAGCGGCGTAATGAATAACTTCCCTTACCTTCTGGCTGTGGAAAAACTGGCGGGAATCGAGGTTCCCGAACGGGCAAAAATGATCCGCATTATGCTGGCCGAGCTTTTTCGGATTATCAGCCATCTTGTCTGGTATGGAACTTTTGCATTGGATCTGGGGGGTATGTCTCCGGTTTTCTATACCTTCAATGACCGGGAGCGTGCCTTCAAAATTATCGAGGCGATTTGCGGAGGCCGGATGCATCCGGAGTGGTTTCGTATCGGCGGGGTGGCTCAGGATCTCCCTCGCGGATGGGATGGCCTTGTTCGGGAATTTTTGGCTTACCTACCGGCAAGACTGGATGAGTATGACAAAATGATCATGGGTAATCATTTACTCAAAACGCGCACTAAAGGTGTCGGCGTTATCAGCCTTACCGAGGCCATCGATTGGGGTATAACCGGCCCCAACTTGCGGGCCTGCGGCTATGAATGGGATTATCGGAAGAAACGTCCCTACTCCGGTTATGACAAGCTGGAGTTCGATATTCCGACAGCTCCCGACGGAGACTGCTTCAGCAGGGCACTTGTTCGTATCGCCGAAACACGCCAGAGTCTGCGTATCATCGGACAATGCCTGATGCATATGCCCGAAGGACCTTACATATCAGATCACCCCCTGGCGACTCCGCCCCGCAAAGAACGAACGCTGCATGATATCGAAACGCTGATTGACCATTTTTTAGCGGTCAGTTGGGGGCCGGTTATTCCTCCTGGCGAGGCTGCCGCCGCCATCGAGGCTGCCAAAGGGATTACCAGCTATTACCTGATCAGTGATGGAAACACCATGTCCTACCGGACACGCATACGCACGCCCTCTTTCGCTCACATTCAGGCCGTACCTTTGCTTTGCCGGGGACTGATGATTCCCGATCTGATCGCGATTCTTGGAAGCATTGACTATGTCTTGGCCGACGTGGATCGTTGAACGAAGTGAAAAAGGAGCCATCTAAGACTCTGCGGGTCGCAACGAAGCATGAGAGTGGATTAGGTTGAAAGGTTGAGCATGGGCATTGTAGGGACTATTTCCCGAATAATCCGATCTGCTTCATGTCCTCCGCTGGCGGAGGTGTCGCGAAGCGACGGAGGTGGATCAGAAGTAGATATTACTGGAGCTGTTCATATAGAACGAACCAGCATGTTCGCCTTGCAGGGACTGTTCTCTGAATAGTCCGCGTGTTTGGTAAAAGCATCATTCTTTGTCATGCCCGCGGAGGCGGGCATCCAGTGCTTGTTATTTCTCGTAACTATGTAGAGCATGGAGCGAGGAAAGGCATCCTCCCCCTGCACCCCCTCCAAAGGGGGACAAGCAAGGCGGAAACTTTGAGCAAATGTATTCACATAATCTATTTTTGAAGGAGAAACTGTGTTTACCGCAAAAGAAGAACTAGAAATCATGAAGGAGATTAAACAGAGCCCGACCCCGGAAGCGGCCTGTCTGGATGTGCTCAAGATCATCCAGAAATACCGGCAATGGGTATCGGATGAAGCCATCGAAGCGCTTGCTCCTTTGCTGGGTATGACAACGGCGGAGCTTGATGCCGTAGCCACGTTTTATCCCTTCATTTTCCGCCGGCCGGTGGGGAAACACATTATCTTTCTTTGCGACACAGTGAGCTGCTGGATCATGGGCTACGAAACTATTCTGGACCACCTAAAACGCAGTCTGGGAATAGCGATGGGCGAGACAACCACCGACGGCCGTTTTACCCTGCTTCCCGTTGCCTGCCTGGGCGCCTGCGATCACGCCCCGGCAATGCTTGTCGACCGAATGCTTTACGGAGATCTGACTTTGGAAAAAATTGATAACATCCTTAGCAAGTATGAATAGAGACATTTGCATAACCTCTTTTTTGTCATTCCGGTCTGGAACTCCGGCAAATGCCGGATGACCCGGAATCAAGAAAGTCATTGATA
>CAZWCA010000002.1:0-124188 GCA_964632255.1 uncultured Smithella sp.
CCTTCATGACCTCGACCGTATCGAATATCCGGAACGTCTTGGGGGAAGATATGGGACGTCCATAAAATAATAAATTCACCTTGATCGTTTCTGTTATTACCCATAGCACATGTCAAGCCGGAATAGATGCGTAAAGCGACGATTATTAACGGTATACGCGGTGAGCTTCAACCATCGACATCGTCATCATGGTCAACTCTTTCAGAATCGCTATAAATCGATATCTTGTGAAGAAGGCTCTTATAAAAAGTCTAGACATGACCCAGCCAGCCGCCAGAATATCGGTAAAACGAGAGAGCTGATTCTAAAAGAACAGGAAATTCAGATGAAACTAATTGTAATTTTATGAACGCTCCCTTAAGTTACTCCATTAAATAACCTTTTTATTTTAAATTTGTGTATGTCTACGCGTAGACATAGGATATCTGTTCAATATTCTTGGTTAATCAGCAATTGCTCCTCTTTTTTCCATGTGGCGGGTATGCTCGACTTTTTCTCGGCGGCTGTCAGCAGTTGTTCTTTCTTTTCTGTTTGATCTGTTGTTCTGTCGGTTATAAAGGCATCCAGTATTGTTTTCAGTACATCGGCGGCACTATATATGTTGTACTTTTCTTCTGAGGTCAGCATTTCCATGTCCAGCTTTATAGGGAAAATATGGGACATCCTATAATCCCCCCGTCCCCTTAAGTTACCCTAGATCAAAAAACCCGAACCGATCATGGGATCGCCATGACCAATTCGGGTTTTCTGGTTCCTTTTATTCCTTCACGAGGTCAGCAAAGTGCCCAATAATCCAATTCGGGCACCTATACTAGACTTACATTTCTCTGATATGACAAATAAATTAATTTTTTATTACATTTTCCGAGAAGGATATTGGTAGGTCATACATGCATCATTCAATTATTTTGTCCTACAATAGATTGACGATGCATTGAAGATATTGTCTCCATTGGAATCCAAGCTTTTCAGGGCTGCGAAGCCGTCACGGCAGAGCTTCTCTCCTGCTGAGCCGCCGTACCTACAGCGCCCCAAAGTACTCGGATAATGTCTCAGAAATGTCACCGATCCGGCCGTTGCCGTTTCTATCCATGACCACGATGCCATCCTGCGGAAAAACCCAGCCTGTCTGTTCCAGACTCCCGCCGTCGTGGTCCGCATCAAAGAGCACGCCGTCATTGCCGTAGTCGGTCAGTTTCACCCCATCGCCGTTCAAGTCGAGGACCAGAGGCTCGGCGGGAATGAGGTTGTATGTAAGCCAAGTGCTTGCCGTGTTGGCCTGAGCGGAGCGGCAGCCATGAGATCATCATAAATGGAGCGATCCATGACATAGTTTACGAGGGTGCTCTCGTTGCCGATGTTATTGTTCCCTGGACGGTAATTACCTGCCTGAGCATAGTTGGCCAAGGCGGCTGTACCTGTATTCGTGTTGATGTCCGATCCCACATTGGAAACGATCTGCGTGATGCCGTTATCGTAGAGGATGTTCTGATACAGCTGGTCAATCATGTCCTGCTGGTCCGTCGCGCCCTGCTGGGTGGGATCCAGATCGGGTGTGTTGGTCAGGGTGAAGGGTCGTAGTGGGCTTCTGCGGAACATTGATTAGTTGTCCGGGATGAATAAGATCGGGATGCGTTATCTGAGGATTTGCCTCCATGAAATGTTATTATACACTGGACAAACGACAATAAAAAACCCGCTATATCTAACGGGTTTTTTGTACTTCTTTGAGATGAGGGGGATCGAATAATTAATTTAACCATTTGTAATAATAGCATATAATAAAAATGGATTTTTCAACATACCCCCAAAAATATCCCTAAAAATATCAACGACTGAAAAATTTTTATTACTGTGCGAGTAAGCTCAAATCAAAACTAGATTTCTATAGGTTATCGTGTTCATCTACAAACAATTATTTTTGAAAAAGCTGTGATGGCGTGAATTACAATTCGAAAGGTTCAACGCTGTGCTTCACCCAGAGTGCGCGAGGAAAAAAGTTGTTAATTAGAACCACTGAACTGCATGTACCAAAATTTTGATCCGCGAAATAGCCCAGTCGGCTGTGAAAGCTATTGTTATGCTTTCTTTCCTAAGTACATTCTCCTGAGTTTTTGAACAACCTTCATTGTCCTTATGTCATCTTCCTTCATAGCAGCCTCAACAAGAGTGCTTGCATCGATATTTTTGAGGTCTATGTTTTCGAACTCATAGGTTTTAGATACTGAATACCAATTAGAACGGGGCTTTTCGTCCAGTAGTTTGTTTAATATTCTTATATCCCCAGGAAGTACTCGGTCTAAGTAGTAGGTCCAACGTTCTGGAGTTATTGAGTCTAAAATGCGATATGCATCTGGTGTAGCGCTCCAAGCTGTACCATAGCTATTCCCTAATACTACACAAAGCAAGGCTGATATACATGCTGGAAGTGCAGGCGTGGGAATAGTAGAGCCTAACTTTAAAAGGTTTTTCACAGGTGAAGCTTCATTATAAAAATTATTCCTTCCTTCATGTGCAATCAATATTTGATCGGCAGCTTTAACAAATGTGTCACTTCTTAGGTTCTCAGGGACAAAATCGAATCCCCGAACCTTTAGCAAGGCACTTTTAAGGCCACTAACCACGACTGTTTTTCCATCAGCATAAGCATCTGCATATGTTTTACCAATTTGCCACTTCTCAGGGTCTCGTATTCTTTTCCACATTAATGGCACTAGAAGATTTATATTAGCAAGGACATGCTCTAATGTTGCACCATGCGACCTTTTTGCAGCATTCATTAAAACACTTATGGTCAACTTAAGAAAGAAATATGGTGAGTTTTGAAGCATCTCGACTCTTGGATCTTCAGGTCTTAATGACTCACCCTCAAGAGCTCCACGAAACTCGACGAATTTCTTAGCAACTTCAACTTTTGGTCGCCCCAAGACCCCTTTGATACAGGTCTTCAACGAAGCCATTGCCTCTGCTTCATCTATTTCTTCGATATCACATTCGGAAGACTCCAGGTTCGAAAAATGTATAACAAGTTCATTAGTATGTCGAAGTCTCATTGCATCCGTAGACGAAACAATTCCGAGTTCCTCCGCGACTCTAATTGCATCTGCAGTTGTAAGTATATCTTCAACATCATCATCTTCATGGACATCAATTCGCCCAAGAATTTCACCCAGAAGCTGTACTCCAACTACTGATAGTTCTTTTTTTAAAGCGGTTGATGTTTTGCTCCAAAGATAGCTAATTGCCATCTCGTAATGGCCGGATTCAAAAGCGCTTACTATTTGTTGTTTATCTCGATTGCTTAATTGGACTGCATAATTAGAAACAGCTGCGGGTGTATTAGCAGATTTTGGAATAAGCTTGCCGCTTTCTGGCTCCCATAACACTAAATCCATTTTTGAGTACCTCCTGAAAATTCTGACCAACCATCATGCGATTGCATGAAGACAGCGCAAAGTCCCCGATTTACAATTTTCTTAAGATTTTCAAAAGCGCGCATCCTCGCACCTCCTAAAACAGGTGCATCATGACTAATTGCAACGAAAATATTGTATCCAAGAATGCGAGCTCGGTTATCAAAGAGCACGATCCCATCTGAATTTAACATGCCAGATAAAATGTGGCTCTTACTATCAATCGCGGATTGAGATATAAGTCCTTTTTTAAGGTTTTCAATTAGTTCTTCCAAATCTATCGGAACTTCGAGGATAGCACCATCTTTTGATAATACCTTTGGCGTTCGTCCCATACTAGTAACCGCGATTATACACCCATGTGATCTTACTAACGATTCATAAAGAACGTGTTTTAGGTAGCTGGATACGGCTGGTTGATTATTTATTTTCACTCTAGCAGTAATAGCGTCCACCAAATTATCAAGGTGCTGTAGAGGGGGAGGATCATCCTCCCTGCGATGGCTAAGAAATATAAAATGATAGTCACCATTGTTCGCCCTGATCTCCACGCAGTCATCAGCTACCTGAAACACCTTGACAATGTTAAGATTTTCATTAGGTGTCATAATTACATCATCCACCAGAACAGCAGTGGGATTGCTTGAACCCTTAAATATTCCGTACTCAATATTATCTGGCATTTCATTTACGTAAACCAACCAACCACCGTTGGCCAAAGGAGCACATTTTTTAAGAGAATGTTTGATTCCTTCTGAATTGTTTTCCGCAACTCCAATTTTAATAATTTCTGCGTCTGGCAGCATTCTAATAATTTCTACGATATCATTTGTCAAATATACCTTTGGGAATAATCTTAAGCCCTCTTCTTGATATCGTGCCAATCTAACGATTAGATCAACAAGATTTAGAGAATTTTGAAGAGTCGTCAAAGCTGAATTCTGACAAAATTCAGCAACGCTTCCCAAGAGGTGTGTTCTAAATGTGATGTTGTTGGTCATCTTTTAAAGCAACCTCCATCTTCTTGCTTCCTTTTTAAAATATGCATAACTTGAAGTTGCAGCGGCCCGTCCAGACTGGCACTAAGCCTCGGATTTTGGAACAAAAGGGGACAAATATATTTTCTACAGTTTTTTTCATATATTTTTAATCGTTTGTAATCTTGCATTATTAATGAAAATTTTCAAACAAACGCTACAGGAAGTACACCTCAGAAAATTCAGTTTCGAAATTTTACCTTTTTGGATCATGTAAAATGTTACGCTAATTACAAGGGGTGAGTGACGACACGTTTTCAGAACTGAGCATTACAGATCGAAATAAAGTGTCGCTGGAACGTGGAGCTGAGACGCGGGAAACGCGACAGCGTTTACCCTTCGTTTTCTCCAGCGACTTGTTGGATGCAGGACTGTGTGCTGTCTTGCCGCCTAGTCATCATCAGACCCACCATGCCTTTGTCTTCTGAACTTTATCCCGAGAATACCTGTTGCTATTCCACCAACATAACCGATAAGTACTGACGCCAGCGTGGTGAGGGTGCCTGGAATCTGGCTACCAGCTATGCTCAGCCAACAAATAGCCCCGATCACGGCCAAGAAGGACAACGAAAGGGTCGTTCCTGCAATAATCAGAAGCAGGTATTTCGATATTGACTCTTTGCTATCAGGCTTGTTTACCAGATTGTTCGCGCTTATTTGTACCCGTTGGATATACTTGTAATGCGCCAGTATTTTCGCGTGATCATCAGGTCCGTTGAATTTTTCCAGAAGCTTTTGGAGCGGGACGATGACACCCTGCTCTGCATAGTCCAAACACGCCTTTAGCGCCTTATCAACGTCGTTTGGAATCCTTATGTTATCAGGACTCTTCATCTGAGCACCTATTGGGCTTACTCTCGTCTCCGGCATCAAAGGCAACTGACGACTCCCATGTCGCATTGAAGTAATCCAGAAGCGCTGAGGAAACCCGCGGATCATTTGCGTCCAGCAATGCCACGAGGGAAGAGCGACTCCCTGATGCGTAAGGAGATAAAGAGAGATAAATCTCGTCGTCAATTCTTACGAACCTGCACATTGGCGCGATGGCGCACAGGCGAAGCTGAACAAGCGACCTCATTTTAGAGGGAAGCTTCCAAATCAATGAGACAAAACTCAACAGATCATGCCGCAGTTGTGAGCGGTAATGGTCTTTGTCGTACTGGTGCAGGAAAGCTATGTTGCTAAGCTGATCACATTCTGGATCGAGTAGCAGAATGCGGAAACGTACTCCGTGATCGAAACAGGATGTGACATGGGCGTGGAATTGGTTTGCTACGCCGGAAGCACTGACCGAGATCATGTCTACCAGTTCCCGCGACGAAGCCAACTTGCGTCCGATGCCAGCTTCGTCGTACCCGGTATAGAGAATCGCGGATTTCTGAACTTTCGCGACACGAGTAGGATGAACTCTGCTCAGAGCCATGAAGATCTTCTTGCCCAGTTCGATGAGCCCTTCGTGGGTCTTTTCGTATTTGATAACAATGTACTGACGCACGTCTGCGGGGAGGCTTGAGATTTCTGAAGAAGTAATCGGGATGATAGCCTTACCCATAGCGACTGCGTAGCCAAACTCCCACATTACGTTCGGATTGGCATCACTAACATCAACTATGACGATATCGCTTTCCGAGATTTGATCTTGAATTGTCTCTGATAATGTTTGACCGGGAGTAAACAATTCTGGCCCCAGAAGTTCAGCGTACGGTGACATGGCAGAAGCTATGGTCTTCCGCAAATCTGCGACAAAATCATCATGCCATGTTGCCAAATATACCTTGCGTCCTATGTTCATATCACCTATCCATTTTTTATATCACATGAAACACTGTATCAGTAATCAAGTTTTTGCATCCAACAAGTTATTATCTGGACGAAATCATTCCATTATCCCCCCGAAAAAGGGAGTTATCTATAAAGCAAAAAGCAGACCATTCTTCGAGGCTATGCAATGCGTAAAGATGATAGCCTTGCACTCTCTTGTGCCTGTAACTGGTGCAAACTCCTTTTGTGGAAAAATACATGGAAATAATAGGAGGCACTTCTCGGATTAATTGCGTGCTTTTCCCCTCGTTCATTGCGATGTGAAATCTACATAAAACTTATTAATATGTCTAGTATTTGTTACAGGAAGCTACAAATGAAAAACCTGTCACTGAATTTTCAAAATTGACAAATCAACTGAAGCACTAAATCCATCGATAAATGCTGAGTCGCGGCATATTATCGAAAGTGAGTATAACGGATCGAAAGAGAGTAAGTGCCGGAGCGCAGCGGAGGGGGAAATTTCGCATAACCGGCTGGCAATGGAGCGTAGCGGAATTGCCAGTCCCGGTTGATGCGGTTGTTGGGCGGATATTGCTACAGCAAATGCCGGAGTTTTGTGTAACAAAAGTGGTCCAGAATTTTGAGTTTTTCCTGTTGGATGAAATAAAGCCAATGATTGCAAGATTTCTCTTCTGCCGACATCTTCACTTTCTATAAATTATCTTAGTATTGAGACACATTGCAATAATAACTCAGAATTCGCTATACCTTCCTTATCATTCAATCTCTTTTTAATTTCAAGTGATTCATGTAAACATTTTTTTGCCTTTTCAAATTCTTTGATACTGATATACATGTCCCCAAGCGAGTGAAGGGAGTGGGCAAGGTCAAGTTGAGTTGTGGCAATTCGTTCATACTCGATTGCCTGTTTAAACATTTGGATTGCTTTTAAAAAATCTTTATTTAGAGAATAAATATAACCAAGTATATGATAGGAACGACCCAACGTGGCCTGATCACCTCTTAAAGTCCGGCATTATTTCCGCCAGCAGCGCCAAAAACCGTTCCGCTTCCGTAACAAAGTTTTTTATATGAGCCCCATAAGATACTTGCTCCAGCTCGTTTCCTTTTCCGCGTTCCAGAAATAATCTTTCCAATTTTCCTTGTTTTTCCGACGGCGGCAGAAATACAAGCGTAAAAAAATACAAGCTTTCATAATGATTACCGCCCGAAAAATATTCTCTACGTTCCTGATCAATCATGGCCGTAACCAAATCAGGAAATTCCGAATTTGGATAATCCTGGCTTTTAATCCGCTGCGCTTCCGTGTAAATACACCATCCACCGGGAAGGCGCTTTTTTGCATTGTTTAGCCGCCTGGTTATTGACACAAGTTCAGCTTGAGTTGCACTTTCCAAGTCCGGTCCCCGGAAAGCATATGATTTTTGAAAGCTGCCGTCCTTATTCAGAATTACTCCCGGTCCAACAAAAGCGGCCCAGGGCAAATAGTCCGATAGTTTGTTAGGATTTCTTTGATACTCCCGAAAATTCATCATAGAGAATATCCTTTCATTCTGGACGCTCACGTCTCATAATAGCCTTTTTGCTTGATGTGCCTTTTAAAACAGTCAAAGAATTGTGGATCTCTTTTGGTCATCAATACGGTCGCACCATGGATAAAAAAGCAAAAAGGCAAGACCCAAAGAGAATGCAGCGCTATTACGAACACCGCCCCTATTGTGCCGTTTAGAATTGCCACAGCCCTTGGCACTCCTCCTAAAAGAATCTGCTCTGTTAATGACCTGTGTAAATTAATTTCGTATCCTTCCATAGTTCCTCCAGCTTAAAAGGCGCATCCGCCGGCAAAACCGAAGAAAGCCAATGCAAAGCTGGAAGCGGAAAATGCAATCGACAAACCGAAGACAATTGACAGAACTTTTCTCATCAAACCTCCGCCTTCGCCAAAGGCTAGACCAAGTCCCGTAATAACGATTGCAATTACTCCCACAACTTTAGCAACCGGGCCTGATATTGAATCTAATATCCTCTGCAGAGGACTTTCCCAGGGTAAGCCCGACCCTGCGGCGAAAGCAATTACAGGCAAGAGAATCATCACAAATATCATGAATAATGCTGTGAATATCTTCCTGTGATTCATTCTATTAATCTCCTTTCCCTTTGTATTTTAGACAGGCTGAGTAATGTAGTAGCCATTCTCAAAGCCTGTTACTTGCATGATTTCAGAAACTCTACGGCTGTGTTTAAATCTTTCAATGAAAATGACGATATTAATTGCTTCGGCAATCAGTTCTTTTTGTGGTGTTGGAATTGCCTCTTGAATAAGCTGCTCTATCCTGGTTAATCCGCCCTTTGCACTGTTTGCATGGACAGTGGCCACGCCTCCGGGATGTCCCGTATTCCATGCTTTAAGAAGAGTCAGGGCCTCCGCTCCCCTGACTTCTCCAACGATGATTCGGTCCGGCCTTAATCTCATTGTGGATTTCAAAAGATCATTCATCGATACATGATCTCTTGACCGCATAAATACGGTGTCTGGAGCGGTGCATTGAAGTTCCAGAGTGTCTTCGATGATGATGCAGCGGTCTTGTGTCTGCGCTACTTCGTTAAGTACCGCATTGGCCAGAGTAGTTTTGCCGCTGCCCGTACCGCCAACAATGAGAATGTTTTTCTTTTGCTGCACAGCCTCAGTGATCTTTTCTTTTTGCGTTTCCGTAAGGATTTCTTTTGCCACATAATCCTTCAGATCAAAAACCATGAGGGCCTTTTTCCGGATTGTGAAAATTGGTGTTGACGTGACCGGTGGCAACACTCCTTGAAAACGATTGCCGCTTCCCGGAAGCTCTGCTGAAATAAGGGGTGTTTCTTCGCTGCATACTGAACCGGTTGAACTGGCTACCAGCTCGACTACCCGCTGCGCATCGGCAGGGGCGATTTTATAGCCTGTATTTTCTCTACCCTGTCCTAATCGATCAATCCAAAGGCATCCGTCCGGATTAAGCATTATTTCAACAACGCCGGGATCATCCATAAGAGCTACAATATGATTCCCCAAGGCAGTAGCAAGCATTTGCAGTAGGCGCTGCTGTTGTATTTCTGCTTTCTTTTGAGAATGGTTTGTCTCATTCATTTTGTTTCTCCTTCTTAAAGAATGTGACATTTCTATAAGAGATGAATACCTTGCTTTTTTTGACATTTGAATAAAACGGGTAATAGACCTTGTATTGATGGTTTCCGGCTATCTGCTGTGGCCAGCAGTATCTCGCTTTGCCGGCTCTTTTAAGAATTTTGCGAACATACTCCTTTCCCTCAAACGGGCCGCCGGTGTTATAAGCGGATATGGCCTTGAGTAAGGTTACATCTGGCTGGTCTTTGGGGTTTTTACGGGCGTGGAATTTATAAAAGTCTGATAGAATACGGGTGCCGGTTTGAATGTTGGTGCAAGGATCAAAAAGGTCCTCTACTCCAATTCCCCTTCTTTTCAGCTCCGGCAAATGGGCAGTGTTGATCTGCATGAGGCCTACATCTAAACTATGGCCTTTGGCAAGCAGGCTTTTTGCTATTCTTACAGCTTCATCCTTCGACTTTGGAAAGATCGCCGTTTGAGTAGCTCCGTCATGTATGGCATATGGTTTTTCTGCGCTTTCAACTTCAACAATAGCTTGTATCGTGGCCGGATGGACATCCGGTCCGCACGTTCCGTAAAGAGGAGTGAATGTTAGCGCACCTGCTAACAATATCGACATCATTTCACAAGACCTTTACCGGATATGCCTTGCCGATGATGCAAGACATAGATACGGCTCCCATATATCTTCCATCAAAAGAGTTAGGAATGTGCGATGACACAGGAACAAAAGAATTATGCTCTACTGTGTGGCATCCTTTAATCGGATAAAGAGGCAACCCTTGACTATCTTGGGTTGGCACTTTACCGATGTACTTTTCGTTAATGAAAAAATTTCCATCCAATACACAATATGTATCTCCTTCAAGCGCACCGACATATTTTAGAAGGGGCCAGCCTTTGGGAAGCCAACCGCGGCTGTACACAAAAGGTTTGACCCATTGAGGGGGTGGAAAAACGACCATATCGCCACGCTCTAAGGAAAGAGTATTTGAATAAGTTACATGATAAAGACCCAGGGGAACACTGTCTGATAAATTAATGTAAAATGGATGATTGATAGAAGAGATTTTGACTGATGTCAGGATCATTAAAATCCCGGCTATAGATATACTGAAAATTATAATTACAATTCTTATCTTGTCGCCCTTCATGATTTCATTCCTTTTAAAGTATTGATAATCTTTAAAGGCTATTTGATAAGTATTAGCAAAGTAATTGTTTGTATAACTTTGTTTTATATATTTAAAAATACTACAATAGCTTATTACGTCAAGAAATTATTTTTTATTTTTTAAGTTTTAAATTGCGCTTTGAAAAAATAATCCGGACGTTACGCTTCACGCCATTCTGGAAGGCTTCGCCCTAAGCCTTGTGATACGAGTCTTGGCCCTGCGGGTTCCGGCCACTAACGCAAACAAAAGAAAATATTCCTTTCCCTCCCATACAGGCGGTTGTTAATATGTAACAAAATTTAAGCATATGTTATTCTTAGCCGCTAAAAAAGTGTTACACACTCCAGCGCTGATCGTCCCTTCGGGACGCACGCCTTCGTTTGCGTACACATATTTAGCTGAATAACATATGCAATTGTTACAAATTAACGTCATCTTTACCCACTCTCAATATAAAAAAGGGGAGACAGGAAAGATCTATCTTCCCTGTCTCCCCTTTGGAATTCCACTCTATACACATCCTTCATAACATGCTGGCAGAATCGGACTATTCCACCCGGCATTAATCTATCCTCAAAGGGCCATTTTCTGCCCAAAAATATTGCCAGGCAAATTTCGTTAGTGCAGTTTCCTTTTGCCCTTTTTGCCGCTAATATATTGCTCACTCATGATTAGAACTTATGAGGGATAGCCATGATGGTCTTTCTAGAAAGCTTCCCTCAACATTGCTCTCCATTTCAAGAAACATTTTCCAGGGTATTGCAAATGATAAATATTCTGAACCAAGAAGCTTACGAACTTCCTCTCTGGCTGAAATGTCCGTAAGGCCCACAATTGCACGGGGCTTCTCCGATTTCGCTTCAATTAAGGGAAGGAGACCTATGAGTTGGCATCCCGCAGCCCATGGTATGATTACATTTTCTCTCCCTTCTCTATCGTAATTAGCAAGTATCACAAGCGCCGACAACTGATCTGGATTGGCCAGCAATATTACAATTTCCGGTATTTCTATTTCGCATTGTACTTCCGAAAGGGATTTAAACAAAACATACTTTGAGTTTATTTTGAGCCTCGGCATTTCGTCATGCCATTGCTTTACAAGTTCAGGAGTTTTTACAAATCGTTCCCCTTCCCGGAAATATTCAACAAACTCCTTGCTTGCTTTTCCTTCCATGTTATTGGCGATTACTTTTCCTTTTTCTGAATGCATGTTTCCTGATGAAAGAAAATTATAAAAACATTCAATTCCTCCGGGAAATTCTAAATATTTATCTCCAAACCCAAGTCCGTAACCAGCACCGGAACATCCATAAGTATCAGCATCAACAGCAGCAGTCTTGCCTCTCGCCGCATTAGCAAACAACGACATAACGCACCCAACTCTCCCTTTTTTAAACTGTAAAGTATTTTCCGGTTTTTCATTTGTCAGATAAATTGCAACAGGATTGTACTTGAGATTAACCGCTTTTGCTATTTTTGATTCCATTTGCCAACCTCCCGTAATTCCTTAAAATTAATAATTTAAATACTTTCCCTTACTCTATCCCTTGAGTTTGTCACCTACCAATGAAGATAATTAAAAGACATCTCTTATTTGACATTCACGACGACTTTTATATCATTCTGCATTAATTATATTTCATGGCTAAGTTTAATTAGATAGTCAGCCAGTTCTTTACGTTCATCTAAATTTAATGTTGACGCTCCTGATGAATCTTCAAGCCACACCCCATGAGCTGCAAAGCGAATCATCCGTCCCAAAGTTGAATCGATTGGCTCCCCATATTTGATGATCTGGTCTTGAATCCATTTGCGCCAAGTTATTGACAGTTTTACATCACAACTCATAGCCAAACCACATGCACGAAGATATTTCCCTTCTAAAGGCTTATTGTACTGATTTACTATTACCGTTACATAGGCTCTCGTAAATATTCCATGTGGATTGGAGTCTCTGGTTATAAGCTCGTTGCAGATTTTTTCGAAGGAACTCAGCTCCGTACTAAATAAAGCATCTACAAGATCCTGCTTGCTCGGAAAATGGTGTATTAGTCCTCCCTTACTTACACCTGCCCTTCTTGCGACACGATCAAGAGTCATTCCAGCCAAACCGCCTTCAACAATAATATGTGAGGCTGCTTCCAATAATTGTGCTTGGACTACTTGAGGCTGTTTCTTTTTATTATAAGCGTTACTCATGAATGAAAGATACCGACTGGTCGGTTTTTTGTCAAATATTATTTTTAATTTCAAAAAAAATATAGCAACTTGTATGTGTACTTAAGAAATTATCTGCTGTCTTTTTCGAACCGCAGTAAACCTCTAAAGGGAAGAATACAGGAAAGAAATATCTTCCCTATCTCCCCTTCAGAATTCCTCTCTATACCCATCCTTTTAAAATGCCGGCTGGAAATCCATCGAATTATTCCGCTTGGCACTACTGCACATTAAGGTACTTCTCTTTCTTTAAAAACCTGCTTAACGTGTCCTCTTTAGCGAAATATTCACGCCTTCATTTGCTATCGCAGATTTATTCCTTTTATACGATCCTTCGTCGTATTTTTTTCTAAGGTGTAAATCTGCAATACCTCCATGATTTTTTTGAAAAGCTCAAAAAATCACTCCGGCGCGCTGCATTCAGTCATGAATATGTCGCCTTTTCTGGACACTCCTTTTTCTGAAAGCAGGTTTTTAAAAATGTTTGTGGGTGAAAAACATTCTAAGAAAAGGAGGAAATGAAAATGAGTCGTGAAATCATCGAGAAAGGTAGCGAAATTGTCGTGGGTCAACGTATTTATTCGGGACTTTATGGCGGAAGGGAAGGAGTTGTTTACAGGATTGAAGGTGAGCAGAAACCGGAAACCATAAAATGTTTAAATGAAGGCGTTGGAATTATCTGCCGCAATGCCAATATTTATGTTGTCTTCCACAATGGAACAAAATCATGTGTTCCGGAAGGAATTATCCGGGGTGTCCAATGGAAAATTTTCAACAGTATTGCCGATGTTACTGAAATTGATGCCCTGCTTGCTTATGCTGATCTTGTTGGCATTAGAAGGATGAATGAAGAAGAACAAAGAAAGATTGCGCAGGAGGATGAGAAAAAAAGAATCAAAGAAGCTTATTCGTATTTAATCAAACAAAAAGAGAGTAAATTTACACAATGGAGTCTGGGAGCTAAAAATATAAGAATTGAATTAAAGCATGTATTTCCTAAGATTAAATTTTCTGTCAAGACTGAATCTTATAGCGGCGGATGCTCGATTAATATTAAATGGACTGATGGCCCCAATGAAAGACAAGTTAAAGAAATAACCTCTAAATATCAATATGGCCATTTTGACGGCATGAACGATATCTATGAATACACAGATGAAGTCTGGACAGATATTTTTGGAGGTGCGAAGTATGTTTTTGAAAACCGTATTTATTCCGATGAACTTATAAAAAAAGCTATTCAGTTGGCAGGATACGAACACGAAATAACCGTTGAAGACTGGAAACAAGGCCGGGTTTATGATTATTCCAAACGGCACTGGATTAATGATGAGTTAGAAGAGATAACGGCTTAAATCCAAATCAGCAAAGTACAAAATTGACAAATATATAAAAAAGGTATATTTATTACACTATGATCATGTTTGAATATGACCAAAATAAGAGCCGCAAGAATATGGATAAACACGGCATTGATTTCGAAGAAGCACGCGCTCTTTGGAATGATAAGGCAATGATTGAGGTCACGGTCAATACAATTGATGAGCCTAGATTCCTGGCAATTGGAAAGATAAACAATAAGCACTGGACTGCTGTCGCTACAATACGATCCGGTAATATTCGGATTATTTCAGTACGGCGATCCAGAAAAAACGAGGTAAGCCTTTATGAAGAAAATAACAGCAAAGGAATTTGATGAAAAATTCGAGTCCGGGGAAGATGTTTTGGAATATTGCGATATAGATAATATCCGCCGTCCCGGATTGGAACAACGGCGCGTTAATGTTGATTTTCCTGTCTGGATGATCAAAAAACTGGATGAGGAAGCCCGGAATCTTGGTGTTACAAGACAATCTATTATCAAATTCTGGATTGCAGAGAGACTTAAAGCTAAAACATGATTTTTAGTAATGCGCAATAAACCTTGAAAATAAAAAGGCCGGTTAACCGGCCTTTTTATTTCCTCATTACATTTAGTTTCTATTTTTTTTACCCAAAGGGGATGCTTCAGGAAAGATCAATCTTCCCTGTTTCCCCTTTGGGGATTCCCCTCAATACCCATCTTCATTTTTCTTCTTTCTTGCCGTAAATACAATCTTCCAAATCGCTTTAACCGGCTTTAAACACTTTAATGTACTTCCTATTATTTCTCCTTAAAAAGCTGCTTAACGTGTCCTCTTGGACGATATATTTACGCCTTCATTTGCTATCACAGATTTATTCTTTTAATACGATTTTCTCCAACACTTTTTCTTTTTTTTCAAGGGTGTAAACCTGCAATGCCTCAATAATTGTTTAAAGCTCAAAAAAATTACTCCGGTACACTGCATTCAATCATGAATATGTCGCCTTTTATAAATTCTTTTCCCAGACAGACAATTTTTTTTCAAATATGTTCTTTAACATAATAAAAAACGTTATATAATGAATTACAAAAACAAATGGAGGCAGTATGGCAAAAGACGATAAGGATAGTTTGCAAAAGCTGCTGGACCAAAAACAAAAAATAGAAGAAAGAATAAAAACACAACAAGCCAAGCTTCAGAAAAGAGAACGTCAGGAAGATACAAGAAAAAAAATCCTTGTCGGGGCACTATTTCTCGAAGAATACAAAGATAAAATGCAAGACCTTACAAAGAAGATGGATAAATTTTTGAAACGTGCCACAGACAGAGAACTATTCGGATTAACACCAATAACAACCAATCAGTCGACAAACCAGCAGTAAAGAGTATTTAGTGGCGACAAAAGGGAGCCATGTACCGAGCAGTCTTTTATAGCGAAGGGCGCACTTATACATTGCAAGCAATGTGTGCGAAAGGAACCAATGGCAATTTACCATCTTTCAGCTCAAGTCATATCACGATCAGGAGCACGAAGCGCAATTGCCGCCGCCGCTTACCGTTCACGATCAGCAATGTACGATGAACGGCAGGGGCTTACCTTTGACTATACGAAAAAGAAAGACCTGGTTCATTCCGAAATAATGCTCCCCGTTGGAGCGCCAGAACGATACGCCACAAGGGAAATATTATGGAATGAAGTTGAAGCAATGGAAAAAAGAAAAGATGCCCAGCTTGCCCGTGAAATTGATGTAGCATTGCCTCAGGAATTTAATCTTGAACAACAAATTGGCCTTTTACGGGAATTCTGCAAAGAAGAATTCACCAATGAAGGAATGATTGCCGATATCAACATCCATCATTATAAAGACAATCCCCACGCCCACATCATGTTGACCATGAGAGAAGTGAATGCAGATGGATTCGGAAAAAAGAATCGGTCATGGAACAAAAAAGAGGTAATCAACACCTGGCGGAGAAAATGGGCGGAAAAGACCAATACAAAACTTCTGGAAGCCGGATTTGATACAAAGATCGATCACCGAAGTTTTGAGGAAAGAGGCATAGAATTAATCCCGCAAAGACATGTCGGCTACAATATAAAGTTTGTTCCCAAAGAATATCTGCAATTGGACAATACTGACTTAGACAATGCGAGAGAATACGCAATCATCAAATGGACAAACGGAGAAAAGATTATCGCCGATCCCGATCGTGCCCTATCTTATCTGACACATCAAAATGTAGCTTTCAAGGAAGGAGACATAGACCGGTTTCTCATTACACATACCCTGGATGATAAACAATTCCTCGAAGCAAAAAAGAAAATATTACAATCAAAAGAACTCATAAAAATCGGCGAGGACGATAAAGAAAAGACACTCTACACCACAAGGAGCATGATCATAAAAGAAAAGACAATGATTGACCATGCAGAAAAAAAGGATATGAAACTTGGCCATAACATATCACTGGAAATCAAAAAACAAACCCTGACCAATTACACATTCAATGAAGAACAAAAGAATGTCTTTCTTTATGTAACAAACAGTGGCGATATATCCGTGGTCATGGGTGCGGCAGGCACAGGAAAAAGCTACACCTTAGCCGCAATAAGAGAAGCATACGAAGCGGAAGGATACCGGGTGCAGGGTGTGGCACTTTCCGGAATTGCCGCAGAGAATCTGGAACATGCTAGCGGAATAGAAAGCACAACCATATTTTCCAAACTCAGCAACTGGGAAAAAGGCAGGGAACTGCCCACAGAAAAGGACATCCTTGTAATAGACGAAGTTGGAATAGTCGGAACCAGACAGATGCACGACATAATTAGCCGGTATGATCAGGCAGGAGGTAAGGTCATTATGACCGGCGATATCGAACAATTGCCGGCCATTGAAGCCGGAGGTGCAGCCCGAGGAATTATGGACCGTGTTGGCTGCTGCAATATGTCCGAAGTAAGAAGACAGAAAACACAATGGCAGGCAACTGCCACAAAAGAAATGGCTAATCCACATAAATGCCATATGAAAGAAGCAATTGGAAAATATGCCGAGCATGGAAAGATATTTGAAGGGCAAAATGTCGATCAGGCAATTGATAAACTTGTCAAGGACTGGAAGGAATATACCCAAAGTAATCCAGAAAAATCAACAATAATCCTGGCCTATTCAAACAAGCAGGTAACGGCATTAAATGAGCGTGCAAGGGCGGAAGCAAAAGCGGAAAAAAGACTGGGAGAAAAAGAGCTCATCGTAAATACGGAGAAGGGGACAAAAACATTTTCTGAAGGAGACAGAATAATCTTTCTGGAAAACAACAAAGGGATGGATGTTAAAAACGGATCACTGGGAACAATCATGAAAATTAACGAAAAAGTAAAAGAAAAAACAATCTTAGTGAAGCTGGAAAACGGAAAAATGGTCTCCTTTGATCCGAATCAGTACCGGAATGTTGATCATGGTTATGCGATGACTATTCACAAATCCCAAGGATCGACTGTTGATCGTTCCTTTGTCCTGGCAGAAAAACGATTTGATAAACATTTAACTTATGTTGCCATGTCCAGGCACCGGGAGGATGCGACTCTCTATTACGGAAAAAACAATTTTCACAACAGGGAAACTTTTATAGAATCAATCGAAAAGAGGAATTTAAAATCTCTTGTGTCCGATTATGCAAACCGCAGAGGATATGAGACAATTGAGAAAGATGTAGATCGATTCCAAGAGGTTACAATATCAGGAATGAAATATCTTAAGGTACCGAAAGGCGTACTTAACGAACCGATTACGGGCGAGTATGGTGGGGATATAAAAATTCAAGGAAATATCTACCATCAGATAGAAAACTTCAAAACAAAACAAAGTTACCTTGTTCCATCAACGGAACAAGGGGTATCGCAGGAGCTTTTACTCCGAAAAGTGGTCTATGACGGCAAGAGTGTCATGAAAACCCCGGAAAAAGTTCTTGATATTGCCAAGATAAAGAGCATAGAAAGGTCTTTAGAAAGGTAAAGAAGGAAATTATTTATAAATCCAATGAAATGAAAGCCGAACTTGATAATTGCTATTTGTAACACAGCAGACTTAAATAATTGCCTACTACTCGACGTACAGGAAGTACGTCTCAGAAAAAGCCTTAGCTTGAGTCCCTTTTTTCTAAAAGCATTGATGGGTTTCGGCTGAGTCATATTCAGATCAATAAATTGGCAACATGATCAAAATCTCTCCCCTTATAGCCATTGAAAGATGATTAAAAGAAAGCTTGCTGCGAAATTAAGAAGAAGAAATGAGTACGTACCGCCAATACTAGGCACTCAAAGCAGTCAATAAAGGACTGGTAGGGCTTTATTGGGACATTGAATGGTTGATTGTGGAAACGCAGGCGGGGGAAACATGGAGGAAGTCAATTGCCCAACAATTGGCTGGAGATTTGTAGAAGGAGTTTGTCGATATCAAACGCTTTTCCATTCAGAACTTGTGGTATATGAGGCAGCAGTTTTTATCTGGAATTCAAAAAGCACTGAAAAACTCCAACCACTTGTTGGAGAAATTAGGCGATTGCGTTCTTGGACCAGCCGAACTTACGGATCAAGCGAAGATAGAATTTTCATTCAAGAGGGTCATTGCACCGTGTCATAGTAACGAGATTGTGACCCAACTCATCAGATTGAGAACCAAAGCTATGAGAAGATACTGCTTGGGCAGACATCATTTTTCCAAGTCATAGACCTCCGCCCGAGCCGGAGGCTTGAAATTACCCAGCCGGCCATCAGCATCTCCGTAAAACGGGGAGAACTTATCGCAAAAGAGCAGAAAATTCAAATAAATGATATTATTAAATTATAATTTTATTGACGTCCCAACATGCACCTTTGCTTGTGTACACAAAACTCTGTTTATGCTTTTAGGCTAACTATAATTTTGTTGTACGCTTCACATATCGCAGCCACAACGGTTTCCACTTCACTTGCTATGTTGTCTTTGCCATATGAAATCCGTATCGCCGACTTTGCCTGCTGTTCAGTCTGCCCAAGTGCAAGCAAAACGTGTGAAGGTTCGTCTTTGCCTGAAGTGCAAGCTGAACTGGTGGATACACAGATGCCCTTTAGGTCAAGAAGATTCATAAGAGCCTCACCAGAAACCCCATCAAAACCAAAATTGATAGTGCCGGGCAGACGGTAATCGCTATCGCCATTAACCCTCACCGAGGGAATTCTTTCTTTTATGTCATCGACGGTTGCTTTGACCATTGCACTGAGCCGTTTAGATTCCTCAGACATCACGCTGACGCTTTCCTCAATGGCATAGCCTGCGGATACAATTCCGGCGACATTCTCGGTTCCAGCTCGAAGCCCGCGTTCCTGTTCTCCACCGAAAACCAATGGTGGCAGTTCCAAACCTGGCCGTTTATACAGAATCCCCATGCCTTTCGCACCATTGAATTTATGGGCAGAAGCTGTCAAGAAATCTACTCCCAAAGCCTCGACATTAACCGGGATATGACCTGCAGCTTGTACAGCGTCCGTGTGAAACAGAATGCCCCTGCCTTTTAGCATTTGCCCAATCTCCGCTATCGGCTGAACGGTGCCGATTTCGTTGTTGGCAAGCATTATAGTTACCAGTTTTGTATAAGGCCTAATAGCCGCCTTGACATCCGCTACGGAAACCCGACCGAACGCATCTACGGGGAGATATGTGACTGCTATTCCATTTTCTTCAAGCGCACGGCAAGCATTCAAAACGGAATGGTGTTCGATTGACGAGGTTATAATGTGCTTTGCTTCATCGCCGTAGATTTCATAAATTGAGCGAAGCATCCAGCTATTTGCTTCCGAACCGCCGGAGGTGAAAGTGATTTCATACGGCTCTGCTCCGATTGCATCCGCGACTTGCTTACGAGCCTGTTCAACGGCTCTTTTTGCTTTTGCGCCAAACGAATATTGGCTTGAGGCGTTTCCGTATTGTTCACGCAAAAACGGAAGCATCTTCTCAAAGACACTATCAGATATTCTGGTTGTCGCTGCGTTATCTGCGTAAATCATGGGCTCACCTCCTAAAGAAACAGTGTGCAACCTTGGTCTTTGAACTCGCTAATCTTTGCATAAAGGTCTTCCACGGGGACATCAAGATGAGCGGCAAGACAGTCAATACAAAAAAAACGTGAAAGGTTTTTATCCAATAGCTTTTTGTTAAGCCCAACGGCGTTCTTATTAAGTTTACTTTCGCACAAGCAACATTTGGTCACTTTCTCCATTACAAATCCCACCTCACTGTGTACGTCGAGAAGCCGAGATTTCCGTCTGGGAACATACCCGGATTAACAAATCTCATTTGCTTCAAGACCGTTTCCTGCATACTCTTGGCGGGAGTTAAGCAATATTTATCGAACTCCTGCTTGAATTTGGTTGTACGAATGAGTATGCTATCGGCGTGTGGGAAAAACAGTTTCAAGTACGCAGCACAAAGACGGAATATGGCTTCTTTTTCGCGCCCTGATGTGTCGCCAGTAGCGGCTTTGACATCAACAAGTTCCTCGACCATTCCGCGATACTTCATCGTCTCCGGAGTGCTTCGCAACAAGTGCATAATTTCCGTGAAATATTCCGAATTCAACGCCCAATCATTGATAAACATCCGTGGGGAAAGCGCAGGGACAAATTGTCCGGGGACAAATCCGTGTATTCTTTGCAGCAACGCGCTATCACGGAAGATGAGGTTTACGTCGCCAATCATATCCTTGTCGCTATCCATATTCTCATAAGCGATGTTGCCAAGGAAGACTATGCCCGCCTCCCCGTCAATGCGAGTGCCGCCTACGGTTACATAGCCATCTTCCATATAACCTTTCAGTATACCAGCCATTTCTTTGTCGTTGGCGAACTCAATTGACTTAATCTCGTCAACGGCAATGAAATCATTGCAGGTTACCAGTCCCTTTGCTCTCGCTCCGGGGCGGCGGTCTATGAAAAGCATAGTACGGCTTACCTGACCACCGGTGAGCAACCAACCGTATTTACTGATTTTGCCGAACATATATGATTTGCCCGTTTGCTGCGGGGCAAGTTCGATAAGGTTGATGCGTGGCTGAATGAACGGCAAAAGGCGGGTCAGCATCGTGTGTTTTGCTTTCCATATATCACGGTCTATCCAACCTTTACGGGCAAAGCCGTCAGGGTTGTAGTCGATAGCTCCAAGAAGAATGCCCATCCACTCGTCAACTTCAAAATGGGTTCTTGCCTCACAGAAATCGTCGAGGCTCACTTTATACGGGCAGAAGTTTTTGAAATCAAGCAAAGTGAACCGTCCGTTTTTCTTGCCACCCTCCGGCGGCATATAGCCGAGTTTAATAAGACCCCACCCTCCGGCTTCGCCGATAAGTTCATCTTTGATTCTGTTCCACACATAGTCCTCAATGATGGTGTGGGAGTGCGAGAAACCAAGAGAGGGTATCTCGAAGCTGTAATAGTTCGAGTTGGAGTTAAAAGACACATTGACCTTTGCGAGGAACGGACGCGTTTCGCCCATTGTCCTCGCCTCGTCTTCCAGTCGCTCTTTCTCGCTGCGAGGTGGGATAATCGTTGCAACGTAATCGCTGAGCGCGTCAATGTTGTCTACAGCCCCATCAGCGCCCGTCCTGCGCTTCAAAATCCAGTCGCGCAAGAATGCCTCTATCTTAGCCGCTTTGAACATCGACATCACGGACGGGTCTTTGAAAACCGTGGTCGAGGGGAAATATTCCCTCAGTTTATTAACATCGTACATCTATTTCGCCCTCCTTAAATAAGGCCTTCGAACGCGTCAACCACCTCGGCAGTTGTCTTTTTGCCGGGGTGTTTCGGGACTTCCATTGCAGCGTTCCTTGTAAACACAATAACTGGGACGAGCCGTTCTTCAAGTGTCGCACCGCCATGCAACTCATAAAGTTTACCGCCCATTTTGGGTAGTCGGTTATATCCTCGCACAATCCAGTACGTTTTTTCCGTTTCAGGAAAATACTCTTGTTCCAGTTCCGGCGGACGGGGAACGCCGTGCGGTGCAAGCGAATACCGCCAATCATCAGGCTGTCCGTCCCAAGGCAGAGTTGTGCCTTTGTTTTCGTTATGGGCAATTACAGCAAGGCGCGATGCACCGTGGTCGGCGGTCACGACAACGCGGGTAAAGCGGGCAAGTCCATCGGCGATACCATTCATAATCTTGGTTTCGAATATTCGCAGAGTTTCAGCAAAATTGCGCTCTGGGATAGATGCCTCGTGTTTTGCCGCTCCGTTATGAACAATATTGTCGATGCTCTTTATTTCAGGCAGTATCCGTGCCCCGTCCCACTTTATCGGATTAAATACAGTTTCTGTTGGCAGTCTGGCGGTTACGACAGCCTGTGACTGAATATTCATACCACGGCGTTTTGCTAGTGCAAGCAAAAGCGGCATATATTCCGCGCCCATTGCGTCCACTACAAGCAACGCAACATCAGTTTGTATTTGCAACTCAGCCATAACAGCGTCGCGTGTTGGATATGTCTTGGGAACGACAAAATCGTAAGCGCGTTTTACAAAGCTGTCAGTTATGCTGCCTGAAACCTTAAACCTGCGGTACTCGCTGAAATATGCTGTGGTTGCATCATCCTCATATTCGAAGGTGTTTGAAAAATAATCCGCAAGGGTCGGGAAAAGTTCCGCATACTGTTTGGGAAGGCCATAGGACAAGTCTTCCGTGGAAGCACGGCGCACTATCTCAACACGCTCCGCATTTGTGCCGCAGTTAAGGAACTGCAAAGCATCGCCCATTTCCTTTGTTTGCCCGATAAATTCTATAATCAGCGACTCATAATCTGAGCCGATGGCTTTGAGTGCTTCTGCTCGTTCCGCTGCATACTTTTTCGCGTTTATGTCCGAAATTATTGCGATTGCAGTATCCACAACATACTTCTGCAGTATATTGTCACGGGTGACATTGCTGGATATGACCTTTGCGATACAGGAATCGCTCGGAAGCCGTCTATGCAATAACCAGATATGCGCTTGCCACAAGCTGTCATTCGGAAGTTCAAGCAGACGTTTCAGGGCAAGGCGTGTATTGATGTTTCCGGTGCCAAATAGACCCTCAAGATAATTCTCTGCGCTTTGCCCGTTTTCAGCTGATTTTGAAAGCAGGAACTTCAAGGTTGCATCAGTTAATTCGGCATCTAATCCGAAAAGTTGCACCGCAACATCGCGAGTATCAAGTACAAACGACACCGCATTGCCTATACCCGCTTGCTTGTCGGTCAAGTTCGGTAAAAAGAGCGTATAGCTGCCGGAAGGCTCATAGTCGAGTTGACCGAGCAATTGCTTATAGCCGACGAGACCGCCGGATTTAACCCACTTGTCTGAATATGCCATTATACGGAGTTCTTCGAGTTCTTCCTCGTTTCCCTCTATGAAAACAACGCTGCGCGCCTCTTCATACCGCGGTACAAGGTTCAAATTGCTGTGAACGGAAAGCAGATAATCTGCGTTTAGAGCATTTTTGTCGAGCCTGCTGCGAAGTTCAGAAATAAAGACAGTTATACCTTCAGTATCTAGCACTGCAAAATAAGCGTCAAGCCCTATCACCAATGCGCGTCCGTTTAATGCCCCAACTTTGCCATCAACAGCACTCATTAGCACGTTCGGCATCGGCAAACGCGCATCATCGTCCGAAAGGCAGTCCGCAACTTTAATTACAGTTGACCCTTGGCTTTTGTGGTAGTTCAGCAACTGCGCGGCTGTCGTGCTGTTTGGGTAAACAATGATGCGCGGCGCATTCGGGTTGCTGAATGTCTGCTTGAAATACCTGTTAAGTGTATATGCCATAGTCAACCCTCCCAAAACAACAACCCCAGTTCAGGACTCTCGTCAGCAAGCTGCAGGAGTTTTTGTTTCAATTCTTCGGCGCTCCTGTCGCGAATCTTTTCCTTTATTTGAGGTGCTATTGTCCCTTTGTACTGGCTTCTTATAAAATCCGTGATGTCAGGGATTAGCGGCCAGTTATTCGGTTGATTGCCGTGCTTGCTGCGCAAAAATTCAAGCAGTAATGCAATACCGATTTCAAATTTCTTATACCGCGCGGGTATGGCATCGGTCATCAACGCTTTTTGGCAGTCAACAATGCTTCCTGCTTTAACTTCTTTCATAATCTCAAGCATATCCGCAAGTTTGACTGCGGCAAATGTTTCAGGATGTTCGATGGCTCTGAGCAGGTCAGCGGTATCGGGATGATTGCTAAAAACATACCTTGCGGGCATACCATTGTTCATCGCCCATTCAGCGGGTGTTACGGTTTGGGAAATGCGCGCCCATTCGACTTTGATTTTGAGGACAACGGACTTCTTTGCGAATTCCTCAATCTTCACTCGAATGTTTGTGAGAAAGGTATTTTCATCCAATCCAAAGCCACCGACCATTTCGCTCAATATGTCACGAAGGTCGGAATTCTCAAGAGTTACATCATTTATCTTTGATTTAAGAATTACCAACGACTCTGTTTTTGTGTGGTCAAAGAACAAGCGTTTGATAAGCGCAAAACTCTGTTGTAATGCGAGTTTGATATCCTGTGCCGTTCCAGTTGATTGCAGGGCGGACAGGAAATTCGCCAGTGTCGGATAAAATGCCTCAATAAGGGGCTTTGGCAGATGGTTAGTATCGGTGACAGCGTGTTTGAGCGCGTCAAATACGCTCTTGTACGGCACAAAATCACTATAGCCGCATAACGGCTTGGCAAGCGATATGATTTCGTACTCGCATAGCATATCGTCAATTTCACGACTTATATCGGCTTGTTTCCACAGCCAACCGGCTGTTTCTTGGCAACGGTCAAGTATAGCACGGCAATACCCATGAGAGACATCACCTATAGACTTTGCCAGTGCAGCGAGGGATAGGCTTTCTTTATCAACGTAAAGTTCAAATGCACTTACGAAGTTCTCTGTCTTGATGTAGTCAGCAATTGCACCCACTATATCGGGGTCGTTTATGATTATCTCTCCCGCTTCCTTAACGGCATTACTCCTTTCCTTAACTTTGCCCTTGCTACTGGTCGTAAATGCCGTGCAGACATCATTCAGAACGGTCTCAATATCATCCGCTTTCTGGTCGTTTGCAGCACGAACACATTTCGGTAGCACCCAAAGCGGAACCCTTGCGGAAATAGCCTCAACGCGCCCTTGAATCTGGCTAAGTACGCTTTCAACCGTCGCATCTGCAATTGGAGTCACTCCGAAAATAACCGGTGCTTTTTCTATGAACTTCTTTTCTTCCTTTGAGAGGCGGCAAATCAGTTTTTCTTTGCTACCAATTTTGTTGCCGCCGTCATCTTTGACAACAGCTTCGATAATCTCCTTAAGAGTATTGATATCGAGAGGCTGGGTCAATTGACCATTTGTCCATTGGTAGTTCTTCTGCAAAATGTCGCGCAGACAGTAACCTAAAACAAACGCAGACAGTGCATTGTAACGCAGACCATACGGTGCGCGTTTGAGTTCGAGGTACACAACACGGATAGATTGCTGACCACCTCTGCCTACCGTATTTGAAAATTTCTTCTCAAACAGACCGTGAATTGCTCCAAGCGGGTGGTCTGGATTTTGTGTGAACCAATCAGGGGCGTCGGCTACGCCACTTTTTTTCAATGTATTAACCAATTGACCAATCGGCCCCGATGTGGCGTTAAACAGCATACCCGCTTCAGCATAGGCTTGGAGCGAGCTGTTTCCGAAGTGCGGGTCTTGGAATCCGAGGTGGTCAACGCTAAACTTCAGCATTTTGCGGACATAGCCGGTAATCAGATCCTTGAATTGATTCCAACTCGTGTCCAGTGTTTCTATCTGCCCATTCTTGAACCGATGAACACGGATAACCGCATCATTCTTTTGTAGCTCCTTGAACCAGTCATTTTCAACCCCATCAAGGGCATCGCGGATTTGTTTTTTCGCCGCCGTATCGTTCTCCGTCATATACTGAGCATATTGGCGGATGTATTCGCCCCACAGATTTTTATTACTGTGGCAGAACGACAGTTGCGGGAAAGTAAACATCAAAATGCGATGGTCATTAAGCTGCCGCAGAATGCTGTCAATCTTTTGCGGAATTTGCAACTGTTCATCGTGGTCTTTTGCAACGACAAACCACAAGCATACCGAGCCGTCATCCTTGTTAATCTTCTCAGTATATCTGTCACGAGTAGCCTGATTTATATTCGTCAAGGTTGTGTGGCTTGCATCTGATATGCGAATGTCAAACCTGCCTGAGCTATACTTACGGTGGTTCTTGGTATGTTCCTCAAGTTTAGCTTTGGCTTTCTCGTGGAGAAGGTCGTGGAATTTATCCCTGTATTTCTCGATGTCCTCCGGCTTAACGGTCGAAATCGTAAACAGGGATATGTTCCCGTTCGTGACGGAGAAGGAGTGTTTCTTTTCCAACTGCTCAACAATGCCAACGGGGTCAGCTATTGTGCCATCGCCCTTAAACGAAAGTTCTATGTTCTCCACGGTCGGTTTCAGCCTATCGTGGCCGCCCGGTGCAAGTTTATCAAGGAGGCAGAAAAGCAGTACCGCTTTCAAGATTCGTAGTTCAGGCGCGTCTTCCGTTTGATTTTGGAACACGCGGTCGCGTGTTCGCTTATAAAACGCGCCGATGCCGGCAATCGCGCTGTCCAATCCCAAATCCTTACGGTCAACGAAGTAGTGCCACAGATAATCAACCGTCAAGAACTGTTTGTTTGCTACTTCCGGTCCTCCGGCACGGATAAAGTCTTGGAATTCCGTGCCATCCGCCCCCCCTTTGAGATACTCGAAAAAGCTGCGCTGGTTCGACTTTGCCTGCTCCGACAAATGCTTGAGCAGGAATGCCGCCATCGGGTGAATCGGTAGAATATCATAGAAGCGGTCACGGTCAGGGTCGTCCGTGCCGCTAAATTTATTTACGAGCGAGGATACGGAATCCCACAGGTCATCTTTTGCCTTTTTCCATTCGGCGGCGAAGATCGTTTCCTTAACATCCACCATTGCGTGTTTCGCAAGGCGGAAAGCTGTGTCGTTGGGCATTTGGAGTTTGCGGAAATAGAAGCGGTCATTCGCTTTTTTTGCGCTGTCAGAGCGTTCAGCCAAATACGCCTTTATCTCCATATGTGTCACAGGCACGAGGAAGAAACGGTTCACACCCGGCGACTCGGTAACGTCCTCGAAAGTCTTCAACTGTTCCTTGTTCGCCTCGATAAATGGGTGGAACTCGTCAAAAAGGTAGACAATCCGCTGAAGGTTATTAGCCTGCAAAACTGTTTTAATCCACTTGCGGAACATCGGGACGTCAAAATCCAGATAAATGAAATCCTTGTGCAAGACAGCCTCGACATCATCGAGCAGTTTAGATGATGTGGCTGTGTTGTTCAGCGCATTGACAAGCTGGTCTACGGTTTTGACGCTCGAATCAAGGTAGGCAAGCTGGCTTTGGATAGAGTCGCGGGTTTTGAAAAAGTTCGAGCCTTCACGCCTCACGCGGTCTATGACCATATCAAGGTTCGACATTGCGGGAACGGATAACCCGCGTTCGGTCAGAGCGAAAATAACGCC
The DNA here is from genome assembly GCA_964632255.1 of uncultured Smithella sp. Classification (GTDB taxonomy): domain Bacteria; phylum Desulfobacterota; class Syntrophia; order Syntrophales; family Smithellaceae; genus MVRV01. Next base: position 27,682 of record CAZWCA010000002.1, read on the forward strand.
TTTTTCTAAACGCACCAACAAACCGTCGTCCGCTCCAACGCCTGAGGCGTTAAAGTCATACACAACGAGCGTCCCCTCGGCGCGTCGGTCGAACAGGGCTTTTTCAAGGCTGTCGCGGTCTGACAGACCGTTAATGGCGTGTTCATCGAGCCATTGACGGACGCGGCTCTCATCGTCCATAAACAGCTTCTGTATGACAAGGGTGGCATTGGACTTGCCCGTGCCGTAGTTGCCGGTTATCCACACCGATTTAGCACCGGAGCCGAGAACGGACAGGAGCGTTTTGCAGATGTCCTCAAACTCGGTGTGCGGGTAGAAATCAAGCCACCGAGCAGGTGTTTTGTTAATTTCCTCGCGGGTCATTACCGGGCAATAATCTTCCGCAACGGTGAAAAAATCGGAGTAATGCCTCATTTATTTATTCCCCCAAAGCTAAGTTTACTATATCCTCAAGCGTGTGTTTCTGCGGGTAAACCTCTAAGCCGTCATTACCGTGGGTAAACGTCGTAGAGATATAATCGGGATAACGAGTACGCAAGCCCTCGCATATCTTTTTGAACGTATCCGGGGCAATGCCGAACGCCACGAGCGGAGAAACAAACGTTGAATCCGTGTCAGCCGTGAGCAGTTCGCGAACCGTAAAACTGCCGCGTTCGACAAGGTCGGCAATGAGGTATAAGCCGTAGAGGATTGTCAGCGGCTGCACGTCCTTTGCTTTGCGGGTTATGCTCTTTAGCGTTTTACCTTTGAATTCGCAAATAGCAACGCCATCATCACCACCTAATGGAGAGCGTGCTATCGTTTCCTTAAGCGAGGTCAAACCGTCTTTCTTTGTTGACTCACCGAGGCTCGAATAGTTTTCGCTCAGTTTATCGAACAATTGGTCTACGGTATAAGTTCTACCAATTTCTGTTTCGCCGATAAACCACTTCACGAGTACCGTGTTGTTGGCAAGCGCAATCCAAACAAGTTCCCAACCGAGAGGATATGAAGAACTCTTGGCTGCAAAGAGTTTAGCGAGTGGCGCAGGTTTGCGTGTTTTTGCTTCGACGAGCAGAGCCTGTTGAAACCACGCGCTTGCCGACTGAACCATTTTGTTCCCAAGAGGATGGCTGTTATACCACGGAAAGAACTTGTCTCCGAGGTCGTTTAGTGCGGCAACCCAATCTTCTCTCAGTCCAAAATGGTTGTACTTGTTAATACCGCTCATTTTGTTTTGCTCATTTTCTGACTTGTACATAGACTTAAACCTCCAACAGCTAAAATCAATATCATAGCAACTGTAACAGTGTTTACACTTTCGTGCGTCAATGGCAATTTTTCCATTTTTGAGGCTGATTGCTCCGAAATTGCATTGTGCCTCGCAGGTATGACAACCGACGCACGCCGCGACTTTTCTGAACAATGAGCGTAAGAGCTGTAACATCTCTGACCGTTCGGCTTCCGAGCGGAACTCGAAGGTTGCAATTCCTCCGCCCGTGTAAGGTGCGCAATATATGAAAGGTAAGCCATCATCCAACTTGTCCGGCATTTTTAAGAGTTGCTGTCCGGTATCACGTTCCTTAACCACTTCACCGAGAGTTTTTACCCACTCGTAGAACAAATCCTTCTGAAAATGAGGACTCTGGAAAGTGGTTTTTAGTCCATCATCTTCTTGTAAGGGGTTTGCCAGAGTTTCTTTCAAAACTACTCCGCTCTTCCTTGCACCCCAATCGACAGTGCCTATGAATTCATCTTTTTCATCGGTTGAAGAGAACCTTTTCGTTGAAGTTCCCACAATGATGTCTCCATACGTTTTTACGATTTGCGGATATGCCTTTTGTGCAAACCACATATATCGTCCTGCTGATTCTGGGCATAGAACACAGCCAACGCGGGAAATTCCCTTTTTGTACGCACAATTGATGATAAGGTCGTTGGCAAAGATATACAGCCATAGCTCGTGCGCCCCCCAGTCGAGAATGGGCATACGGTTCATCTGCGATGCGTTCTTTGCCCCGTCCGTGGCATCTTCATAAAACGAGCGGCTGTAGCTCTCGTCGCCACGAACACCGACAAAAGCCATAACCTTTATCGCCGACTTGCGCAGTTTCTTCTTTAAATACATCAGTGCCGGTGTGCTTTTGTGAACCGAACAGCACCACCGTATCGTACGCGAAGGCGGAGCGAATATCCTCCAGTTCTCAAGCGCGGACGTTTCCGCTTTTGCGGTGATAAACTCGCGCTCAGGGTAGTGGGCTTTTACCTCTTCTAAAACCTTATAAGTGTCGGGCAGTTCCATATCGGTGTCGCTGAAAACTACCGGCACCGAAAGCGGCAATACCCTGTGGCAAATATCAAGCAAGGCTACGGAATCTTTGCCACCGGAAAACGCGATATAGGCAATGTCGCAACGCTTTATGCTCTCATCATATAACTCCTTCGTCCGGCGTTTCGCGTCGGCAACAACAATATCCATAATAGAGGCGTTCGCCGCCACCATTGCACCTACGTCAACCGGCTCAAGTTTTATCTTGCCTTCGAAGAATGTTTGTATATTCAGCGGTTTGCCGTACTGCGTATTGTTAAGCTGTGCCACCTTGCGCCCGCAGGGTTCGCCTTTCTCGTCAACGTCCGCAATCAGGTATGTATTCTTCATACCCCACATCAGAGGTCGGGTCTCGCGGCGGTCGTATTCAAAATAACGACCAAGTCCCGTGAGCGAAAGTTCCTGTGCGAACACGGGACGTATTTCACTCGCCACATATTTTCCGCTCTGCGTTGTCAGCAGGTAACCGCGTGTTTCTTTATCAAAAATATATGAGTACAATTTAGTTTGCAACCTCCCCAAAGATGTTTGATTTCCACTCTCGGCGAGGCTCTGCTTTATAGAATGCGGCTATAAGCCGCCTATAAGTATCCCAGTCGGGCAGATTGTATTCTGACTTGAGGTTTACGCCCAATTTAAGTGAAAGTGCTGTATGAAGAGCATCTTGTGTCGGGTCAAGGCCAATATCGCCAAGGCGTTCCAATGCTTCGGCAAGCATTTCTGAAAAGTTCTCAGGCAAGCCGAGTGCGTCAAATGTCTGGTAACAAACGCTGTCATTGATTTCGACACGAATCAATTCGTCAGCGGCACATTGTTTAATTATCTTGCCGAGCAAGTCGGTCGAGAACGCACAGAATTTAGTATGCAAATCGTCCTCATTGCACGAGCCGTAATACTCCTCGGTAATAACGGAGACGATTTTTGCCGCGACCTCCTTGAACGTACCCCAAACGCTGCCATTGCTGAAACGCGCTATCCTATTGCCGATATATGGGGCTTGAACGCAACGGACGCCACTCTTGCCGATTTGCTCGTAAAAACTCTCGAAATCATCTGCGTTCCTTATGCAATTCGGATTAATCTTGCCCTCATACAGCTCATAAAATTCCGGTATTTCAAAACAACCGTACTCTTGAAGATAGGTATCGGCAAAATCAATGATATCCTTGCGAGTGGTGGCATCGGCAACTATATCAAGCAAGAAGTAGATGCCATCATCTCTGCGGAACATAATGCTCTTCAATGCCGACTGCATACGCTCATCAACTTCCACGCCGGAGGCGCTTGAAAGCAGATTGATATAGGTCGTGTCAAAACGAAAGCCCGAAGCATAGTTTTTGTTCAATACCTCGACCACGGCATCGGGAACACTCGGCGCAGAGTTGACCGCCGGATTCGCGCTGAGCAACTCAGGGTATTTCTCATCGAGAAATTCTTTCAACATACGCAAAGAGCGAAGATAGCCGCGCGCCCAGCCGGACGGATTATTAGTTTGGGTAGGGTTATCTGTATAGAATCGCTCAATCGCGTCATACGCTTTTTGCAGCCCGTCATCAGCGGTCAAAGCTACCTCAAGCGTTATTCCGCGTTTGTTGTTGTATAAATAGTAGGCATCCGAATAGTGCGTCGTAACTGTCCCTCTACTCCATTCGGGGTTATGCGTGGTGAGCCAAGCTTGAAACGCATCACGGACGGTCTGCTTGGCAAACCGTGCGGAGTCGTCCTTTATTATATTCATTGGCCGTATTCCTCCCGCGCTTTGTTTCGGAACATATGTGATGTTCACATCATTAAGGTCAATGCCGCAAAATTCACAGAGATTACCTATCGCAGATACAAAGTCTTTAATTGCAAGGTTTAAAAAACCCAATATCCGTTTGAAATCTGACGAGCAGCCAAGCCATTCAGCGGTTTTTGTTTCAGCAGAAATGGACGTTCACCATTTTTAAAAATGCTTTTGCGAACCGGTCCTTGTGCGTTCGGTTTGGAAACGAGGAAATCTTCCATCAACTCAATAAGGATATTGCGCCAATTACCTTTGATAAGAAGTTGCTTTCCCGCGAAGGAACTCTAAAAAATTCACGATTGTGTGTCAAGAAATAACTGGTTCAATATGTTGTGGTGGGCATGGTTTGAGAAATCGATCAGCAGCGCAGGCTCAAAAAGCCGCTGATTATATTTTAAGAGTAAATCAATAATTGCCGCCATTCAAAAGCTGGGCTATCGGCTAAACGGGCAGAAAGAGGATTATAATGATGATATCTGTCAAACCATGTGTGAAATATAGAGCAAGTGAAGTATCTGACTTTAATGATATGCAAGCAATTAGAGATTATCACGGTTTTCGCCAGCATAAAGAAAATGGGAAATTGGTTTTTCATGTGTGCGGTTTTGATTATTTAGGAAATGAAAATATTTGTACTGTTCTTAAGACGGAAGGCGGAAAAGCACCTGTCCCAATTGATAAAAATAGCCGGATATATATAAATGGGGGACATTGGAACCACTACATAATAATTGAACTACTCAGTAATTATAGTCCTGCACTATGGGCTAAACACACTTCCAGGCCGGTCGCCGTTTCGTGAGCGCCTCCAGCACTTTACTCTGATATTTCTTTTTCGTGGCGTTTTTTGAATAATTACAATATCTTTTTTGTTTAAAAGTATATTAAAAAAAGGAGTCAATATCCATCATGCCATGCAGGACTCTCACAATTTCAATGCCGCCATTAATTGTCATGTAAAAAATTAAGTATTTGCCGACTCGAAAACTTTGTAAGCCGGGATGAAGATCATCCCGGTTTCGTCCGATATTTGTGAATTGTGCAAGATTTCTACACGTTTCCTCAATCTTATCTAGAAATTTATCCGCATTGTCCAGACTATCTTGAGCTATATATAACCAAATTTCGTCAAGATCATCTTCAGCTTTAGGACGCTTGATGATTTTTAGCATTAAGTGGTAGCTTTCTTTTGTTGATCGGCAAGCCGCTTACGGCCTCGCGCTTTTATAGCTCCAATATCCAATGGTGTTGGCTCTCCACTGTCCAAGCCTTCTTTGATCGCGGCTTTCAATTCTTCGAAACGAAGAGCTTGAATTTTATCCCGCTCTTCAAGAAGGCGTAGAGCTTCACGCAAAACCTCGCTTGCAGAACCATAAAGACCACTGGCAACTTTCGTTTTAACAAACTCTTCAAGCTGTGGCGTAAGTGAAATGTTCATTATCCTTTCACCTCATTTTTTTGTTAACATAAAATAACATAAAATAACAAACTTTGTCATTAAAAATTTAGCAATAATTCGGGCGTTGCGCTTCACGCCGTTCTGGTTTGACTTCGCCCTAAGCCTCGCGGTTTATTTGCGAGTCTTAGCCCTTCGGGTCCCGGCCACTAACGCAATTATCCTTTTCCCACCCGTACTTGCGGTTATTAATATGTAACAAATTTTCGCATATGTTATTTTAACCGCTAAAAAGTGTTCGACTACGGCGTTTACTCCCTATTCAGGGATCACGCCTTCGTTCTCACACATTTTTAGCTGAATAACATATGCATTTGTTACAAATTAATCCCTTTTTTACCCACCCTGAATTATAAAAAGGAGATGTTTCTTTCTCTTTTTTAATAAAAAACCCAAGGGACTTTGCCCCTTGACCCCATGTTAATTAAAACGATTAAAACTATTCAGAAAATTTTCTCAAATTTTCCTCACTTTCTTCTTTAAGGAATTCTTCTTTCTTTTAAAAACCATCTGCCGCGTCCTTTGACACGAAATAAAGCCGCCAAGCTCAGGACTTAAAAAAATTTATTTATTAAGATTGTATGGTGAAAATTTTTTTTTCATCGAATTCTGACCCTGTCATCTTTATGTCGTGTTGGGGCCGCTCTTCTTTTTGAAGATGGTTTTTAAAAATGTTTTTGAGGGGAAAACCATTTAAGAAAGGAGAAATAAAATGAGAAGATTTAAACAAATTCGTTACATTCCGGAAGGTTCGACAGAAAGGCGCTTTGAGGAAATTCCCGCGGTAGTTTATCTCTATACTAACAGAAATGGAAAACCGACAGCTATCGCATATGGCGGTAAACGTAATAAACCGGATTGGCATTATAATTTTCCATCTGAGGAAAGACGAGAAGAAAGAATTACAGAATGGATTGAAGGACTAAAAGCACATGCGGAAAGGATAAAAGAATATCGACAAAAAAGAAAATCTGATCCTTCACGTCATGCGCTGGGAGCTAAAAATCTTAAATTGGACTTAGAAAAAAATTTTCCAGGCGTTAAATTTTCTGTCCGATCTGATTCATTCAGCATGGGTGATGCAATCCGCGTTTCTTGGACTGATGGCCCAACTACAGATCAAGTTTCAATGATTGGTGATAGATACCAGCATGGTCATTTTAACGGCATGGAAGATATTTATGAATATGATCACGAAGGCGATTACAGCAGAGGAAGCGCAAAATATGTATCGTATTCACGGGATACAAGCAAAGGAAACGCTGATGATCATAATAATAATTACAATGATTTAATTTAGTTTATTCAATTTAACCCATGTACGGGAGGAAAAACATCATGGAATATGCCAATACCGAAATAACAAAATATATACCGATTTTGGCCATAATAGAAAATTATTTTGCGGCAGTTAATGAAACAAAACAAGCTTTTGAACACTTGCAAAAAGCAACGTCTCATCTCACATCTATACATGGTGGAAGCGGCTGGAACACCGATATTATCAGTCGTGGGCATGAAAGAAATGATTTGGAATCTTGTTTGGACAGAATTAAAAAAAATACTTGGCGTGAAATCGTTACAAAATCTCAAATTAGATATTTATTGACTGAATCAAAAAGCAATGAACTTGATGATATGCTTGAACATCCTGAAAAACTACCTGACATTACCATTGATAATGTCCAACAATTTATATCAAACATAGCCGGCGATTTACCAAAGTTATTCAATGAATATTGCTCGGAAGTTTTTGACATGCTCAGGCCTCGATCTAGTGAATATAAAACAAATACAGAGTTTGAAATTGGGGAAAAGGTTATTTTAAATTATATAGTTGATCATGACAACGGCTATACAAGCCTTTGTTATCGACGTGAACGAAGGCTTGTATCTTTAGACAATATTTTCCACCTACTTGATGGCAAAGGTGGGACAAAGTATCCTGGGGATCTTGTTACAGCAGTAACCGAAGCGATAAAAGAAAGGAAGTGGGAAGCGGAAACAGAATACTTTGTAACAAAATGGCATAAGAAAGGAACGATGCACATAAAATTCAAACGCATGGATTTAGTTAAAGAATTAAATAGACGCGCAGGCGGTAATGGGCTGAAAACAGCGGCTTAAAATAAATACAATGCTGTCCTAGCGGCACGACGGGGTATAAAATTATGCACTATTTAAGGAGGTAGCATTTTGAAAAATTCCAAGGGACTCCGCCCCTTGACCCCGCTATTTTAAAAATAGATTGTTTCCCCGGTTAAAAACACTTTCTGTATTCCAGCAGCGGATTTCTTTTGTCACCACTCTTGGAGCAGGCAGTTATACATTTGTTTGGGCAAGTCGCTGCATTGATTGTTTCTACTACAAATGCAAATAAACTCTAGAAAATAAATTTGTTCTCTTTTGCCCTCGACCTCTTTTGCCAGAGGATTATCGGGATTTGCGAAATTCTGAACCATTCCTAATGCTACCTCTACTCACGTTTTCCCCATTCAAACAACAAATTCAAGATAAGGCATCTATTTTTGTTCAAGTAAGCTATCACACCAAATTTGTTTGATAGCTTTGATTATCGCTATTTGACGCTCGCCAACTTTTCCCATTGGAAAGGCGCCGGTCTTGTCCGGTTCAACTTTTTCTACATTAAAACTATCTGGTAAATTTCTTTTATCTACATTAGGGAAATGTCCTGCTAAAAGTTCATTCCAAAGAAAATTGCTTTTCTTATATGTGTCGATTTTATCTCTATATATTTCATTATTGCTACTTAAATTCTGACTATCTTTGAGTAAAAGTACCATACCAAGTAAATCACGAACAAACTTAAAAGTTTGCTCATCAAATCCTTTATCTTCTGTAGTAAAAAGTGCCATATTGGGGGTGTTGTAGGCGTAGATATGTTCTAAGTGCATGCCGTATCTTCGTCGTGTAGTTTTGTTAAAATGTTCCTCAAGCGCCTCTAGGCTACCACCCGCATATGATGGTTTATCAAGTAGTGTTGAGAGGTATCTATCAATCCGCAGGAGGATATATTTGCTAAAATTTGTCCACCTGTTTCTTATACCCATAAAACGTTCGACAGTGAAAATTTCTGCGATGGATTTTACTTCGCCTTTTGGTAGTACCTCTTCGTTTTCCAAATATTTGATTAGTTCTCTATCGAACACTGTCATCACTTCCGCCAATGATTGTCCACGAATATCTCTGCTTATAGGATAAATTAAACGCTGAAAAGCGTTACTTTCGTAAACATCGAGCAAACGGATAATTGTATGAAACTGATCAAACTTGCGAGCAATAGTTGTAATTTTTTCAGTTCGATCTTGGTCGTTGGCATCTAAAGCAGAGAGAATTAGAAGGTATTGCTGGTTCTGATCAAGTAGTTTATTAAAGATTAAAAAATCGTTTTCATAAGTTGTTCTAAGCCAGAGATAAAGTTCGGCGAAATATTCTATGTCATCGGTAATCCGGTTAAACAGAAGGGTTGGATCAGTGAAGTCTTTAAAATATGCCCTGATTTTCGAATTCCGATATATCTCGTAATGATAATCCCCCTCAAAGGCTTCATATTCATTTTCTGAGTCTGCGAATTTTGCTCGGAAAAAAATGCGAAAAAATGCATCCAAATCTATTTGTGACTCGGTACTGTTACGTATAGTTGCTTTGAAATAGCTATTTTGAAGTTTAGTCCATATTGCATTAGCTTGTTCCTTCTGTGGCATCGATAAATTTCCGATTAGTTTACCTTTCAGGATTTCATAAGGCTTTAAACCAAGACCGCGATCGTTTACGACTTCAAAGATCATCGCTACGTTTTGTTGTTTTTCAATTTTAATCTCAACTATGGAAATACGGTCAAGAATATAAGTAATGTAGTATGTGAGTTTAGTGAGGTCATATAATCCTATTTCCCTTTCTCCTTTTTTTTGGAAAAAGTTATCGTAATGCGCACTTATAATTTCAAAATTACTTTTGATGCGCTGTTGGGTTTCATCTAACGGTACAATCTGTACACCCTCAACTAGGTGCCTGAATATACCTTCACGATTTTCGTTATAGATCTTGAATCGTGCAGCTTCACCAAAGTCATCAGTTTCAAAAATTAGTTTTTCTATAGTAGCACTACTAAATGTTTTGCCGGCATATCGAGTGTTAGCTTCAATGTTTTTCAGAATTTTATGTAACTTGATTAGAATGAGTAAGAATGTAGTGAGCCGCTGTTGCCCATCTACTATAGAAATATTAGTAGCAGTCGAGTGTGTCAAATAACTGTTTAAGAAGTAAGGCTCGAAATGCTCTTGAACGTCGGTCTGAATATCCTTTGGGACTTCTTTAGTACGGCGATGTTGTTCGAACCTAACTTCGATGTCTCTTAAAAGTGTTTCTACCTCAGACTTTTTCCACTTATATTCTCTCTGATAAATATCAATAAAATAGGGCTTAGGATTACTAAAAACTGTGCGTAAAAACTGATCGTTTGGAGTAATTACACTACGCATCGTTTTCTGTTCCATGTTATTTTCTCCTTTTGACAACATAAATTCTTAAGTCTAAGTCGCGGAATAATACAACTTCTTGAAAACAATGCAAGAAAAAACAATTAGTTATAGTTAAAAAGGTTAATCGTTGGGAAAAAAATTCCGGAATTCCGGGCTCGTATAAAAAAGTATATATACTGTCCATACGTAGTCTGGTCCGTACGCAGTGCCAATTGGCAAAGCAGCAGGTCGTAACGTAAGTGAACCTATCAGTAGCCCCGTTAAACTTATAAGAGATGCCGCCCTATAGACAAATCGGGAAAGCCGCCGTGAACAGGCAATGATAACGGAATTAGCCTGAGTTATCTTTCGGGGTAGCGGGGTCGGCATGTTGCAGAAGATAAGTAGTCTAGTGCTGGAGACGCCTAATGTTAATTTTGTCGGTTTTCTACTCTACTCTACTCTACTCAATTTATTCCATGTTTAATCTATGATTTTCCTTGCTTTTTTACAAAATATAGACGAAAAGGATACCGATTTCGAATTTCCTTAGCAGAAAAAGGCTGGCTTTTTGACTTCATTGAAATACACAGACGAACTTAAAAGATTAAGTAAAAAATGCGAGGAATTTACAGATAGCGTTTTCGTTTTTACTCACAACTATTTTGATTTGCCCAATGCTCATCATAAAGGTTGTTTCATAGATTGTCTTGACTCCACTGCCATGGCTTTTCAGAAAAAAAAGTTCCTTACGTCTCTAATTTCTTCAATTACCGATTATGTATATCCAGATCCAGTTCAAAAGAAAAAAATCAAATCAGCAACCGGTTCTGATTCACAAAGATACAGTAGTCTATTCTTGGATGCAAAGCAGACTTTCCGTAAACCTCGAACCATATTGCCTACTTCGCTTACCAAAAAGCAATTTGAAAATGAAATAGGTCCTAACCTTACACCCGCTGATAAGGTTATTTTTGACTCACTTTACAAGGTCAACAGTAAATCTAACGGCTTCAGACTCATGAAACATAATGTTGAAGATGCGAAAAAGTTAAAGCTGATATTTAAAAGAATCGAATTCGACTACACACAACTAATTGCGCAGGGACAATTCTCTGAGCTACTTCTTTACAACATTCTCATGAATTTTTTCGACGCTGTACCGCTTGTTCATAAGATGCTATTAACAACAAATCCCGACTTGGAAAGAAATGGCATTGATGCGATTCACGTTGGCCTAAATACAAAAAGCCTCACGATGTACGTGGGGGAGTCCAAAGCATATGCCCGAGCTCAAGGCAGTTTTAAGGCTGCTGTGACAGATGCGCTCGAAGATGTCATTATGCACCATGATAATCTATATTCAGAGCTGAATCTTTACAACTTCAGTAGTAATATTTCAGAAGGATTGGAGAAGTTCTTGAGCGACTTCCTAAACGGGAAGCACAAGGACGTGGAGATGAATTTGGTATGCATGGTGACTTATTCATCCGACGAAGCATCGTCGTATTCGAATAGAGATGAATTTATTCGACAGACTAAGCAATTGATCAAGAAGGACTGTGGCACGATAACAGATGCAAGTTTTTCTGGCTTCGAAGAAAGACATTTGAAAAGAACATCATTCGTTCTCTTCCCGGTTAAGGAAATGCATGAATTGATACTATATTTTCAAAAAGAGTTGGGCATCCAATGAAGAAGCTGATTGATCGGCTGTTAGACATCGATTTGAGATACATGGCACATAAACTGGGATTTGTGAAAGACGCGCCGATTTGTTTAAATCAAAAAGAAGCAACAGTGCTCTTGAATCACATTGAGTATTTGTCCAGAAGATTTAAGGAGCAGAATGATCTTGACACCTGTCTTTCAATTTGTGCCTTGTTGTGGGAGCACAGAAACCCGGATTGGGACAATCTTTCGACTTTCATAAAGCAAATACTCATTCGAATTGGTTTAACTCCAAGTGCTTTAATGATCGATGAGAACCGAGATTCCGAGCACACACTGACCTCTAGCGGCAATGTCTACCTGGATTTGGAGAGCACCAAGTACCTTCGAAATAATAGAATCATTGTTAATGGTCACATTGTTCTTCTAACCGAAGCACAAAAGAAAATTTGGGATGCTGTGGATAGTTATAATCGCATAGGCATTTCTGCGCCTACGTCTGCTGGCAAGTCATTCATTCTTTGCCTGCTGCTGATAAACTACATGGCCAAGAATGATGTCAATGCATTCTACATTGTTCCGAATATCTCGCTGATAAATCAGGTATCATCTGATCTGAATAAGATAATCAAAACTTTTGACTTTAAAAAGCAAATCCAGGTACATCAAACTTTTCACCAAGTTACGAACAACAGTAATATATTTGTTCTTACTCAGGAAAGAGCTTTTTCGTCTCTTCTTCAAACCGATAATAACATTCCCAGTCTTGATTTCTTGATCGTCGATGAAATACAGAATATTGAGCGAGTGACATATGAGGATAATGAAAGGGCTGACGATCTTTTGACAGTGCTAACAATTATAAACGACAGCATCAAGCCAACCAAAGTGCTCATAAGTGGGCCAAGAATTGAAAAAGTTGATCAACTAGTGAAGAATCTGTTTGGAAGAGAAGCCTTTCCAATCGATGTTAAGCTTCCGCCTGTTGTCAACATGACGTACTCGTTCAAAGGCGAAGGAAATAACTTTTTTCTGTACCAGCATTCCCAATTATCCGAACAGCCACGAAGACTAAGACTAAACAGCCACCCCATTCTTACTCAAAAGTTGTTTGGAAAATCGAGACTCAACAATGACAGCACGGCTATGCTTTGCCACGTGGCTACTCAACTTCAAGAAGATTCGATGCTCCTATTCACGTCAACGAAGCCGCAATCAAGGAAGATAGCTCAAAGTATAAAGGCTTTGTCAGTTGAAAACCCTGCGGAGTTATCCTCCCTCGAAGAATACATTTCTTCGACTGTTCACGAAAAGTATGGACTTGTCGACTGCATCAAAAATGGAGTGGCATACCACAATGCAGGCGTTCCTCCCAACGTTCGAAATGTAGTAGAGATTGCATTCAAGAAGAGACTCTTAAGGCTTATCACGACGACAACTACATTGTTACAAGGTATAAACCTTCCTGCAAAATACTTGATTGCCAGGAATCATAAGTTAGATTCACAAAAAGAGGGTACTACTCTAAGTTCTTACGAATTTGCGAATCTTCGTGGCAGAGCTGGTAGACTCATGACTGATTTTATAGGGCGAGCCATAATAGTGGATTACAAAGCGTTCGAGGATTCCCAGGTAAGCCTGTTCGAATACCCTACAAAGGAAGTTTCCGCAACCTACGAACGCCGATTTCAAGAATACAAAGACGACATTCTTGCAGCATTAGCAACGTCCAAGGAAGTATGCGAAGAATATCGTCCGTTTAATGACCTTTTGGTATTCTTGAGAAACCGAATTTATCGGTATGGAAATGATGCTCGTTTCTACCTCGAAAAGCATAATATTTCGATCCCGAAGGACTTGGCTCAAGACGTGGAAAATTCATTATCTTCTCTGACTGTTCCCAAACAATTGTGTATTTCAAACCCGCACTGGGATGTTTTGATCCTGCAAAAACTTTTTGACAACGCAAGCAAGTTTATCAACTTACCAAAATCGGCATTTACTAATGAACTTTACCATAGCCTGGACCATAATATAAGGATTCTATACAAACTTACCCCATACTACTACAATAAGTATCTCGGTATCGATATTAACAACAATGGTTGGGAACTCGATAAAATCCTCAAGTTAGCAATGGACTGGATTCAAGAGAAGCCGTTATCAGAAATCCTGAGTAGTAGAATGAAGCCCATTTCGGCAGAAAAAATAGAGGATCACATTGAATGGATAAATCAATCTGTTTGTTATGATATTCCAAAGCTACTAAAGCCTGTACTATTCATGCAAGCCGATGAAAATCCGATTCTATCCTTCCTTGAATTTGGAGCATATTCCGCCGATACTAGAAACTTAATTGAACTCGGCGTAACACGTGAAGATGCTTTAGAAATCAAGAAACAGTTTGGTCATAATTTTTCACAGTTGAACAATAGCGAAATTAAACGTCAATTGACTAAAGACCTGCCAAAAATGAATGAGTGGATAAGGTCGCAGATTGAATTAATCCTGTGATTGAAAAAGCTTAATATCTTGCTGTGCCTTTGGGATAGCATGGGCCGTTGATTGTCGTTTGCATTAACACGCTAAATAACAAAGAAGTGTAAGAACATTATGAAATGGGCACTTTCGCTGATAGCCGCTAACGTACCCGAGTTGGACAAGAGTTGTTCAAAATCATGCTGGAGATTCTAAATGGCTAAAAAACGAGTACTTATCTGTGATGATCAACCAAAATTTATTGAGGATTTCAGGAAAAACCATGGCAGTTATTACGAAGTAATGGTTATTTCTGACATTAGAGATGTTATTGAACGGCTTCATGACATGAAGAAACTTCCAGATCTTGTTTTGTTGGATTTATTCCATCCAATATCTGATGATACTGAATACTCAAAAAAAATAGAGATTGCGGAGCAGGAACTTGAAAAATTAAGGCAACAAATTGAAAACACAAAACAAGCCGTCAATGCAGCATGGCAGCCTCTTGGCATAGATATCCTCCGTGATATTCGTCGCGAGTATAAGTCACAACGCCTTCCCATTATTATTTATTCTCAGACAGGGCAAATTTTGCTAGATGAGGAAAAAATCAGAATTTTCGAAGAATGTGAAGGCCATTGGCTAATCAAAAACCAGTGTGGACCAAGAACTGAAAAAACACGAATGGATAGAATAACGAATTATAAATTCCGCGCAACTCAACTACACGCAACTAAGATACTGAAATTTTATAAAATTGGTTTTATTTCGGTATCGTCTGTCCTTGTTGCTGTCTTGAGTTACAAGTATCTACCTCTCAATCAGCTAGAAAGCATAATTGGAGGTCTCTTCTTGGGTATGATGTCAAGTATAATTGCTTTTTTTCTCACAAGAATTTATGAAGGTCATAATTGAAGCAGATAGAAGAAACATATGCAATATCGGGACAAAACGGGACAACCATAAAATTACAAAATCTCTTTGAAATAATTAGAACCGTCACAATTAGTCAATAATTGAAAACAAATAATGGAGATAACTCCCATGGGCTGGCCTGGAAAAACTACTTCAGAAGAAAGAAAGCTCGGCGAGCAGGTTATGAGCATGGCCTAAAAGGAAATGATGCACTCCCCATTTTCCCCTTTACTTACCTGAAATCAAAAAGATTAGTAACTATTTGAAAATTAAATTTATTTCGCCATCCCGCTCCATTCTTGTATTTTCCATTATGTACATTCAGGTTTAGTGAGCAATATTATCTTGGTGTATTTAGCGGCACGCTCTATTTCAAAGATGATCGTCGGACTTTATCAGTGACAAAATTTTTATGCCACGCTTCCTCGGGTATTTGTTTTTTTGTGATTAATCTTTTGCTGCATCATTTTTTTTGGCTTTAAACATCTGATTTGCGGATTAAAACTCCTCAATCACGCTGTGATAGAATTGTGATAGAAACCTTGGCAATGCATGAGCATAGATAGAATAGAAGGAAATAGATAGAATTGTGTTTTTGTTTATTTCTAAGTACTTACGGGAAATCAGGCCTTAGATCAAGGGGTTCTAAATACGTTTTTTCGGACTTCAAATTCCTGTTGTTTATTCGTTGAGTGGCAAGATCATGCCAACCACTTAATATTGCCTTGTTTTCCTCGTGCCTCTCTGAATTGGCGGACAGTGTCAGCCAAATTCGCTCCGGGGGATAGGCCAAATAAGAAAGGCAGTTTAAATATTCATTATCCGTGAAGCTTCGCGGTTAGAGAGTCTCTTTCGCTTTGAATGGCAAAATCTTCGCCCCTTCCTTTAGCCCGTCCAAATAGTCGGCCCATGTCTGCATCATGCGGCGTCGCTCATCAAGATGCTGTGTGCGGTTATAACTCCGCCCTAAGGGATCACGTACTCGATGTGCCAATTGAGCTTCAATATAATCCGGTCTTACTTGCAATACTTCGTCGAGGATTGTCCGGGCCATTGCCCGGAAACCGTGGGGTGTCATTTCATCTTTTGTGTATCCCATGCGGCGTAAAGCAGCTAAAACCGCATTATTTGACATTGGGCGGTCTGAGGTTCTCGCAGAGGGAAAAGCATATTTGCCAGTTCCGGTCAGTTTCTTGATTTCTGTTAAAATCTGGATGGCCTGCTTTGACAATGGTACAAGGTGCGGTTCCCGCATTTTCATTTTTTCCGCTGGTATACTCCAGAGGGCTTCATCTAAGTTAACCTCCGACCATTCCATATGTCTTAGTTCTCCGGGCCTGGTAAATACCAGCGGGGAAAGCTGCAATGCCAGTTTTACAATGTAACTGCCGGAATATCCGTCAATGGTGCGTAATAATTCACAAACTTTTTTGGGGTCTGTTATTGAAGCCAAGTGTTTTTCTTTTGAGGGTGCTAATGATCCAATTAGATCTTGTGCCGGATTTCGTTCACAACGTCCGGTTGCTAAAGCATAACGGAAAACCTGACTGCATATTCCTCGTAATCGGTGCGCTCCCTCTAAAACGCCGCGTGATTCAGTTCTCCTTAGCACTGCCAATAATTCAGGGGCTTTAATTTCTTTAATAGGTCGTGTGCCAATCCAAGGAAAAATATTGAGCTCTAGTTGCCTTAAAAGTTTTTGTGCATGACCTTCCGTCCACTTTGTTTTAAATCTTTCATGCCATTCGCGAGTTATAACCTCAAAAGTCTCTGTCTCATCAATCTTTGCTTGCTTCTGTGCTTTGCGGACGGCTCCGGGATCAACATCATTGGCTAAAAGCCTTCGGGCATCATCGCGCCGTTTACGTGCATCCAAAAGGCTTATTTCAGGATAACTGCCAAGGGCAAGAAGCTTTTCTTTTCCGCCGAAGCGATAACGAAACCGCCATAATTTGCCACCCGTTTCTGCGACATGCAGATAAAGGCCGTCACTATCTGCAAGTTTATAAAATTTCTCTTTTGGCTTTGCATTACGGACTTTCAACTCGCTCAATGACATAAAAATCACCTCGTTATGTTTATAAGCAATGATCCGATAAATTTGGCTTCATCCAATGTGAGCCTCATTATATTATTACCTTTCCAAATTTCGATTTTCCCATCAAATGTTGCGCGGACAGAGGGTATCATTTTAGCCTCTAACTACTCAGCCTTGTCACGTGCTTTTTCTTGTTTCCGAATTTCAGCTGGATCAAAGCCTTTTAATAATAGCTCTTTTGCAGCGTCTCTTTTAATCCTTGCCTCTTCAGGGGTTATTGCCGGGTATGCTCCAAGGGCAAGTTTCTTCTCCTTGCCATCAAATCGATATTTAAGCCTCCATAATTTTCCGCCCGTAGGTCTGACGAGAAGGAACAGCCCACCGCCATCAAATAAATTATAAGCTTTATCCTTTGGCATGGCATTTCTAATTGTATCTTCTGACATTGGTTCAATCAATTTAGGCATGATTTTTTCTATATGCGGGTATCGTCTTTTTTTGTGCGGGTATCTTCGAGAAATATACCCGCAAAATGCGTGTATTTTATGAAACCTTATAGCACTATCCCGGACTAAAGACAACAAAAAACCCGCTATTTCTAACGGGTTTTTGTACTTCTTGGAACTGTCTTGGATTATGTCTTGGTGGAGATGAGGGGGATCGAACCCCTGGCCTCGGCATTGCGAACGCCGCGCTCTCCCAGCTGAGCTACATCCCCAAGCTTGTAACCTGCATGGAAAGTTCAAAGCATATATTATTGTCTGTCCCAGTGTCAAGGATTTGTTATGGCCGGTTTACTCTTTATTTACCGGCTTGGGATACCGGTCGATTTTGTTAAAAATGAATGTTTAAATATTGAAAATTATTATTTCTTATTCTTGCCTTGACAAATTTAGCTCAATTTCCCTATACTCGCCTCAATTTTTAGCCGGAAAAGCCGATGTAGTCTCTAACCACAGTCGCATTAAAGTTGTAAGTCTTATCGTAATAATTAACCTCTGAGGGAGTTTTACCATGGCAAAAATTGATGCTTTTTTTCAGCTCTTGAATGAACAGGGTGCATCCGACCTTCATCTTGTAACCGGACAGCAGCCGGCGATGAGAATCCGGGGAGAAATTGAACGTATTAAGTTCGATATCCTGGATAATGATTCTCTTAAAGCTATGCTTTACGAAATTGCTCCGGAATACAAGGTCAAACAATTTGAAGAAACAGGCGATGTTGATTTTGCATATGAAATACCGGGGCTGGCCCGCTATCGTGCCAATTATTTCCAGCAAAAGTGGGGTGTGGCGGCGGTTTTTCGTGAAATTCCCAGCGAAATCATGACCTGTCAGCAGTTATCTTTACCCGATGTTATTGCTAAGCTGGCATTACTGCCCAGAGGGCTTGTCCTGGTCACGGGACCTACCGGCAGTGGTAAATCCACAACACTGGCGGCCATTATCAATGAAGCGAACAGATTACGCAAAGATCATATCATTACCATTGAAGATCCTATTGAATTTGTTCATAAAAGCCAGGGATGTATTGTCAACCACAGAGAAGTAGGCATGCATACAAAGACATTTTCGGCGGCTTTGCGCGGAGCCCTGCGTGAAGACCCCGATATTATTCTTGTCGGTGAAATGCGGGATTTGGAAACCATTAATCTGGCCATAGAGGCGGCATCTACCGGTCATCTTGTTTTCGGTACTTTGCACACAACCAGCGCGGCCAAAACTGTGGACAGAGTTATTGAAGTTTTTCCGGCCAATCAGCAGGCGCAAATTCGTTCAACCCTGGCCGACGGTATCCGTGCGGTTATTTGTCAGACGCTCTTTAAGCGCGTAGATAAAAAGGGGCGTTGTGCGGCCATGGAAATCCTCATCGCCACTTCGGCTGTCCGCAACCTTATTCGTGAATCTAAAACCTTCCAGATTCCTTCAATGATTCAAACCGGTAAAAAGTACGGTATGCAGCTTCTTGACGATGCCATTTACGACCTTCTCAATAAAGGTTGGATCAGCGGAGACGACGCCTATGCCAAATGCAATGATAAAAGTCGTTTCCGGCAGTTCCTCAAAAGTGCGCCGGCAGATTTTACGGAAGTATAAAACTGACAAAATTCTGATTCATACCAGGCATCTTTTAGACGGGAGTAGGCTATGAGGAAACAGGAAATTGATTATATTCTGGGCAAGATGCTGGATTCTCACAAAAATGTTTCCGATTTGAACATCACAGTCGGGAAACCTTTCCAGGTAGAGAGCTCCGGACAGTTGATGACTGTCGACATCGAACCGCCCTTTGATAAACTTACGCCGTTTCAGACGGAAATATTCGCTTTAAACCTGATCGGTAATGACAGAAGGTTGACTCAAATACTTCTTACTCAGGGTTCTTGCGATTTATCTTATGAACTTCCCGGCAAGGCGCGTTTCCGCGTTAATATTTTTTCCCAGCGCGGCAACTATTCCATTGTTTTAAGAAAACTGGAAACCAAGATACCGACAATTGAAGATTTAAATCTTCCCGAGCCTTTTAAAAAAATGGCAGAGGAAAAAAACGGAATTATTCTGGTTACCGGTGCAACCGGCAGTGGTAAGTCGACATCGCTTGCCGCCATGCTTGATGCGATAAATGAGACAAAAGCATGTCATATCATTACGCTGGAAGACCCGGTGGAATTCGGGCACACTCATAAAAAAGCTACTTTCAACCAGCGGGAAATGGGACAGGATTTTGATTCTTTTGCCAATGGATTGCGCGCAGCACTGAGGCAGGCACCGAAAGTAATCCTTGTCGGTGAAATGCGCGACCGCGAAACAGTGGAAATCGGCATGTCGGCCGCGGAAACAGGCCATCTTGTCGTCAGTACTCTTCACACTGTTGATGCCGGTCAGACGATCAATCGTATTCTGGGCATGTTTTCAATTGAAGAGGAAAAACAGATACGCATTCGTCTAGCTGACACTGTCCGCTGGATTGTCTGTCAGAGATTGCTGCCGAAAGAAGGGGGGGGCAGAATTGCCGCTTTTGAAATTATGGGCACAAATTTACGGATTAAAGATTCCATTCTGAATGGTGAGTCGGAAGGCAAGACTTTTTACGAAATTATTCAGTCCTCCAAGGCATACGGGTGGGTGACCTTTGATGACTATATTGTTGATTTGTATAAACAGGGACTAATCAGTGAAGAGACAGCCAAAGCCTATGCTTCCAACAAAGGCATCGTGGGCAGGGGTATTGACTCCGTTAAGAGTTCACGCGGTGAGAAGACCACGGATCTGCTTGGAAAATTACAGGTTGACACTGATTATGGTAAGCCGAAAAAGCCTTGGTAACAGGAGGAATTCAGGTTATGGAAGAGAAAAAATCAGTTGCCGATGAAGTTACATCTATGAACTATGATGCCGCGGGAGTTTCTTTTGATTTTATAGGCGTAAATAATGAAACCGTCCTGGTTTGTGAATCCGATGCAGCTTTAAAAGAAAAAATCACAAAATCCTTAGCGGATTTGAGCTAT
This sequence comes from uncultured Smithella sp., assembly GCA_964632255.1. Lineage (GTDB taxonomy): Bacteria > Desulfobacterota > Syntrophia > Syntrophales > Smithellaceae > MVRV01. The sequence goes on from CAZWCA010000002.1 coordinate 48,327, forward strand.
CATATTACGGAACCTGCTACCGACCGGGAAGCCTTGAAAAACATGCGGTTTCATACATATGATCTGATTGTGATCGATGAAAACTTTGCAACGGAAGCGCAAGGCAATAATGAAGTCTTGAATTATTTACAGAATCTGTCCGCAGCCACGAGAAGAAATACAATGGTTACGCTGCTTTCGGATAACCATCGCACTATGGATAATATGGCAGCCTTCAATAAAAGCGTAGATTTAGTTATCAATAAGAAAAATATCGATAACTTTGCCGCCATTATCAAGCGTGGGCTGGACGATAATAAATCTTTTTATAACGTTTATAGGGAAACCTTAAGGAAAACGGGCCGGATTTAGAAGTCTTCTAAAATTGCTAAGGCGGTGAGCCTATTGCTGCTCGCCGCCTTAGCAGGCTGTTGACCGGGAGCGCATACTAATTTTATCTTTTCTTCCCGGTATCATCTGCTATGTCCAGCAAACCCAGTGCTTTATATGAAAGGGCGAGGTGCCGGGTATAAACCGGATTGCCGGGCTCTATTGCCAAGGCTTTCTTAAAGGCTTCCATTGCTTCCCGATGATGATTCAGCCGGGCAAGTATATTACCGAATCGGTTATAATATGCACCGGCACCGGAATTGTCGTAGTGCGCGGCTTTTTCGTATTCCAACCGCGCATCACTGATTCGCCCCAAGCCGACCAGGGCATCGCCCAGGCAGCAATGATACAGGGGATTAGACGGTTTTTCCGCAATACAGGCATCGAGCAATCTTTTTGCATCTGCATAATTCCCTTTTTTATCATATAAATCGGCAATCCTATAATAGTATCGGTCGGCTTGGTCCGAATCTATTTTGCCCGCCTGCAGATAGGCGGCTTCACTTTCGTTGGTTTTACCGTCGGCGAACAAAGCTTCTCCCAGGAGGCAGTAAAAAGAGGTGTTATCATTTTCCAACTCAACCAGCTTTTCAAAAGTGCGGCAGGCATCTCCTGTACGTTCAGCCAAAAGATAAGCATTACCCAGTTCGGAAAGCAGGCATACATCTTCCGGCTGGCGGGCAATGGCGGTTGCACAAATTTCCACAAGCCTGCTGAAATTTTTTTCCTGTTTATAAATGCGCACCAGTTCGTCAAAAGCAAATCCCGTAAATATTTTTCTTTGCAGTTCCCGATCAAGCAGGATTTCCAGGTATTCTACAGCTTTCGCCGTCGCGCCGCTGTCGAGATGAGCCCAGGCAAGCCGCAGCAAAATTGATTCTTCCCCGGGATATTCCTGCTTAAGTTCTTCCAAAAGCGAAATGGCCTCCGAATATTTCTCTTCATTCAGAAACTTATCCGCCATATCTATTCTTTCCATTTTTCACCTTAAAACAGAGAAAAAAGAGGGGGAGAATAATCTCCCCCGAGAGTTCAACAACCGCTGCACGATGATCCGCAGCCTCCTTCCGCCTTTGGCAGAGCGGAAGTCAATTGAAATCCTGAACCACGCGGCGTTTCGATAAAATCTACACTAATCGGCTGTGCCTGATTAAGGAGGTCCTTATCAATGACGAATTTGATGCCTTTTTCGTCGATCATCTGATCTTCATCTTTAGGCTCATCCAGAGCCATGCCCAGAGCGGGCCCGCAACATCCCATGGATATTGTAATTCTAATCGCGGAATTTTCATCTTTATCTTTGAGAAATTCCTTGATTACTTCGGATGCTTTATCTGTAACTGTGAACATTAATTAACCCCTTTCTCGGATTGTCTTGATTAACAGACTTTTCCGTAACTTATCCATAATCAAAGTATTGTCAATTACAATTTTTGTCCGGTGCATAATGTAGCGATAATTTTAATGTTCCATTGACATTTAAAGCTTCCCTCGCATATATTACGCGACAATCAAACTACGGGGGTATTTCCATGAAGAAGATTTTCCTGTTGATTTTGTTGGCCGCAGTATTAACGGCAATTCCCTCTTTTGCCGAAAATTTTGTAGTGAATGGCGATATGTCGTCGGCGATTCATTACGAATTGCAGCAGCAGATAACGGCGGGCGACGCCATGCGTAAGCTTTCCGTAAGTTTTGTCCTCCCCCAGAGTTTTAAATCTCCGACTTACGGCCAGCAGATTTCAAACTTAAAGGTGTCATTTTCGCCGGAGGCCGATGAAAGACAGACATTAACGGATAAGCGCGGCAACAGCACGGTTCTGGCTACCTGGAAGAATGTCCCCGACAGAGTTAACGCCGTTATTTCCTTTGATGCTGCGAATCGTACAGGTTTGAAAACCATTGAAACCACTGCTCCCTTCCCGCTTGCCTCAATTCCTTCCGATATGAATGATTATTTGAAAGCTACCGCACAAGTACAAATGGATAATCAGGAAATTCAAAAACTTTCTCTGCAATTAACGAAAAATGTCAAAACCCAGTTCGATGCCGTTCAGCGGGTTGTTTCCTGGGTGGTGGATAATGTGCGTTATGTTAATCCGCCGGTTAAGTATGATGCCCTTTATTCTCTTGAATCAGGCAAAGGGAATTGTCAGAACTTTTCCCATCTTGCCGCAGCTCTTTTACGTGCAGCCGGGATTCCCGTGCGTATTGTCAACGGCGTTACTTTGAATCAACCTTTTGATATCGCCTGGGCAAAAGGAACGCTTACATTTAAAATGGGTCAAGGCAGGCATTCCTGGATTGAAGTATGGTTTCCCGATAACGGCTGGGTGCCCTATGATCCGCAAAATATGCAGCTTTTCGTTTCCAATCGCTTTGTTCGTATCGAGGTTGGCGTAGATAATAATGAAACCAGGAATGACGGCTTGGTGCGCTGGTCACAAACAAGCGATGCCCGTACCAAACCGAAATTGCAGGAGATGATCGATGCCAACTTCGTTTCCGATTCCGTCAAATTTAAGGGAACCCGCCAGAGCTACGGTCCGAAAAATCTGCTCCTGGGACCGGCGGTGAAAGCGGAATTTAAGAAGATTGAAGTACCTCCACCGCCGCCTCCTGTTGTCATACCGGAGGATAAAAAGAAATCATTGCAATATACTGTCCCCTTCGTCTACGGGAACCTGGATTTTCCGGAAAATATCGATTTTGCTTTCCCCCGCTCCACTTCCGCTTCCGGTGCCGACAACTATGAAATGTCCCGGAGCTTTCTGGTGGAAACAGCCGAATATGTTACGACCAAAGCTACACAATATGCACAGGTCGTGGTTTTAAAGAAGCCTGTTAAACTGCAAAATGTTGCTTTGGCGCTTCATAAATTCGGCGGTGAGGGATGGCTCTGGGTCGATATTTTCCGGGACGATCAAGGCAAGCCCGGCGCTCCTCTTTATACAAGCGAGATGATCAGTCTGGATCAGTTTTCGATGAAGCCCGGTTACCGCTGGGCCAATTTTGATTTTCAGAAAGATTCTCCGGTCTTAATGCCCGGCTCTTACTGGATCGCCCTTGGCTTCTCCGGCAGTCCGATTATTAACTGGTTTTATACTTACGGTAAACCGGTGGGTCCTGTTTACGGAACCCGTTATAAAGGAGTCTTTCAGGATGACTGGAGTGGTGCGCTCTCTTATGAATTTAATTACCGGGTTTCGGGATTGACAATTAAATAGTTTTCAATTTGGAGTGCGGCGTCACGACGCCGCTTTATTCGATGTAATTCAAATGAAAAAGGCAGAGCCATGCGGCCCTGCCTTTATTTAAAATAAAACATTTAGAATTGATATTTTCTCTTTATTCCCGCCAGACCAATCAATCCAAGGCCAAGGAAAAATATTGTTGCCGGTTCGGATACGGCCGCTACGGTAGTTGATGAGATTCCGGAAATTTTCATGACCATATCATCATAATCTCTATCTCCACCCCCTAAGAGATCCTCCATGCCAAGCCACCATTCGTTTTCGTTAGTCTTGCTCTTGTAAGCGAGTATGTGGCCAAGCTTATCGGAATTTAATGAGTCGTCGGAGTAGAATGTACCCTGCGGGCTGGTAATGTAGTAGCCAAATGTTTTGCCGAAGTTTGCAATCGCCGGCGCACCGCTTACATTGTTTACATACACATCGTTGCCCACCCAAATAACTGCTGTATTGCTGTTGGCTGACGCCGCTCCGGAGAAAATCTGAATTTTTTTCGAAGTGTCGCCATATGCATAAATACCGAATACATTTGATTTCGCAAAACCCGCGCCTTCATAGAATAAAAGAGCCGAGATATTGCTTGGATCTTGACCTGTTGTCTGGAAATAACCGGCTGAATACTGATCGGTTGTTGCGTTAATACCAAGGTCTTGTGTCTGTAGTTTGCTTAAGTTGCCGTCAAAAAAGCTCTGTAACGAAGTAAGATTACCCGTTACAGGTCTTATGTTGTCCGCACGCGCCAACCCACTTCCAAAGGAAATGAGCAGCGCTAATAAAACAAGACTTACTTTCTTCATAAATACCTCCTTTATTTATTTTTTTACCAATTTTTTGCATATAATATGCCTTTGTTAATAACCTATTTAAATTATTGATATATTGAGCTCGGAAGTTCACGTGACATGTGCTTTAAATAAAAAAATTGTAAATGAGTTCGACAAAGGAAAATGTGAAAAATGATAACAAAGTTAGACAGATATCGAGTACGATCAAAATGAAGAAAGAGTTCCAATGATTAGTATTTAAAAATAAAGAACTTTGCCTGAAAATATTCTATGACAAAGTAAAATCCGGATGAGATAAGAACATTCATCCGCAAAGGACTGACTGTAAAATTTTTACTTAATAAAATTTAGATCAAAGTGTGCATTGTATACTTTTGATTTACTTATAAAAAAATTATACAAGTTTATTAAAAAAGATATAACTTCGAAGTTTTAATAAATTATAATATTTTTTGGAGGGTGGATGTTTAAAAAGAAAATGGATTCGGTGAGATAGAGAGGTGAAATCTCTCCGGGTCAAAAAATGAAAGAGATTTCTCCTCGATATTAATTTGTTATTCAAAAATTTATTAAGAAAATGGAGAAATCATTATGCACGATAAAAGCTGGAAAGTATTTTTTAAAGACGAAGCACCGCGCTACCTGGATAACTGCTTCACGAAAAATACGGAGTTTGAAGTAGGATTCATTATCAATGAGCTTGATCTTCAAGGCGGGGAACATATCCTCGATATCGGATGCGGTACCGGCAGGCACTCGCTGGGGCTTGCCGCAAAAGAGATGAAAGTAACCGGGATAGACCTCTCTCCTGATATGCTGACTATTGCCAGGGAAAAGGGCGAAAAAGAAAAACTCGATGTGGAGTTTATTGAGGGCGACGCTTCAAAGATAAGGCTGGAAAAGAAGTTTGATCATGCAATATGCATCTGCGAAGGAGGCTTTGGCCTGCATGAAAAGGGTGAGGAGCCGATCGGCTTTAATCTCGGTATTCTAAGAAATGTGAACAGCATGCTTAAGCCGGGCGGGAAACTTTTAATGACTGTTCTGAACGGTTATAAAAAGATAAGAGAGCATTCCGACGAAGATATTGCCAAGGGGATTTTCGACCCGGAAACGTTAACAACCGCATACAAAATAAAACTCGGCGACGGGAAGGCGGTCACGCTTTGCGAGAAAGGTTTTCTACCGAACGAGCTTGAATGTATGCTTAGTGAGTCGGGCTTCCGGCTGCTGTATCTTTGGGGAGGCACGGCAGGTTCATGGAATAAGGAGCCTCTCAAACTTGATGAATATGAAATAATGGTAATTGCGGAAAAAAGTAAGGTTTAAAATTTTTTAAATTAAAAAGGCCGTCATTCATGGCGGCCTTTTTTCGTTTTTAAAACCCATATGCCGGGAAATAATTTAAAAGGACAATTCAAAAGGTTAAATATTAAATATCAGGGAATTATTCTTACGATTTCCCTCGATGCTGAAGAAAGATAACGGGCTCCTTCTTTACCTGCAACGACCACGTCATCTTCCACCCCGATAACACCTTCCCCGGGAAAGAAAAACTTCGGTTCGATAGCAATGACCATTCCCGGTTGCAGGATCTCTTTTGCACCCCGGCAAATAATGGGGAGTTCGTCAAGCTCCAAACCGATACCATGTCCCACGAAACGTACTTTGGCATCACCGAATCCCATGAAGTTTTCAGCAAAGGGAGTCTCTTTTTGCACCCAGACAATGATTTCATCATAAACCTCGCCGGCAGTACGACCGGGGACAAGCGCCCGACGGATGCGCTCTTCGATCTCCAGCGATATTTCATAAGCACGCCGGAATTTTTCGGAAAGTTTTCCAAGAACCAGCATTCTCGTGACATCGGCAAGATAACCGTTAAAAGCCAGTGCAAAATCCATGACAATGGGCTCGCCAGCCTGGATTATGCTGTGCGAAGGCCCGATAGGATAAGCCCAGGAAGGGCCCAATCCGCCTGTGGGACCATCAAAATTGGTCGGAACTGCGGCCCGCGCACCGGCAGTAACGCCGCCGAAATGAATCTCGCCGCAAAAGCTTCGCAGGCGCACGATAGGTTCCTGCCCGAGCAGGCGTGACTTAACTCCGAGCAGGCTTTCCAGTTCGACTTCGGTCATGCCGGGACGCAGTATGGTTGAAACATACTCCAGCAATTTTGAATAGATGCCGCAAGCCTTTTCGATTTGAGTGACTTCCCAATCCGATTTGACAGCCCGGACAAAACGAAGCGCATAGGAGATATCGACGAATTTTGTTTCAGTAAATGCTTTACGGTATTGTTCAAAACGCGCCACCGGCAGGACGTCATATTCCAGACCCAGTATTTTTGGCACGGGGTGCCCTGCGGCAGCAATAAACTGAGGCAGTTTCGAAATACCGGCAAGCGGCATGATTTCCCATGGACATTCCTTACGGGCGCGTTCCAGATAGCGGTAAGCGAGAATTAAAGGTTTTCCCGTGTTTGGTATGTAAACATGCAGGTCTTGTGCGGTTCCCGTAAAATACATAGTGTCGACACGATGTACGAGAAGTGTTCCGTCAATATCTTTGCTTCGCAAAACTTCTTGAAAACGATCCAGCCTTTTTTGTAATTCGGCAGCCGGAATTACTTGTTTAATCATTGCTTTCTCCCTTTTAGCTCGCGTTTTTCTTCTTTCAATCAGATTCAGGTAATCATGCTATAGCATAAGAAGACCTTTCATGGACAGTATTTAGTCCTGCAATGCTATACTGCAAAGTCCCGCGGCAGGCCGGGTTTCTCAATGTTCGTTTAATACATGGCCGTGATACCTGGACATTGAACATCCGGCGGCATTTGCAATAGATTGCTCATATTTATACAAAAAAGGACATGGAAGGAAAAGTGAAGAGTTGCTTGAAAAAGGCGGAAGGCATTGAGATGATGAGGGGCAGGAATGATCAAAGAAATATGGAATTGATCATCCCCGTTAAGGTTTGCTTGTTGCAGTCGGCGGCAAAGATAAATGGTTTTCTTATCCTTGGTGGGAAAGCCGCAGTGTTGAACCTTTTTTTGCAGCTCGTGGATATTCATAACAAGCTGAGCTACGATCTTCTTTGAACTTTTTGCTGAACCCGGTATGATGGAAATATTGCAAAATGCCAGCTTGGTCAGAGGCTTGCATGCTACCCGGCTTTTTCCGGAGAAGGCGCGGTGCCTTTTATTATCTCCGGCATAGATCCGGATAAAATACCTGAACAGTTATCAGCCATTCATGCTGCCCAAGTGACCGAATCATTTTTCACTTGAATTTTAAATTTGAAAACCACCATGGCCGGCAGCTATTTCGGCCGCAGCAATCAAGCCGGTATATCTTCCCGATTTATGATGAAAGGTCTCGGAGAAAAATTAAAATCGCGGCAGGCATCTTTATGTTCAAAGACGAGATCCTGATTCATTCTCTCAACCATGGCAAATGACAAGTATTGAAAACGCGGCAACAAACGTAAACAGTTTAAGGCCAATCTGAAAAAAGAGGGAGGTAATCTTAGAAAGCGCGGTGACTTGTCCAGTATGGAAAAAATACGCCGGACCATTTCATGATAAGTAAGAATTTCACCGCCGGAAAGATTGTACGAGCGATTAATGGTTTTCATTTCTCTAAGAGCAGCAAAACAACTTGTTGCAACATCGCTTACATGGATTGGTTGCCGCAAGCCTTTACCATTGCCATATAAAAGGAAAAAGGAAAAACGGCGAATGAACTTAATAATTACACTGATTGTCTTATCTTTTCCAAGACCGTAAATCATTGTCGGCCTTAGAATTGTCCATGCTACGCCTTTGGCCCTCGCCCAGGAAACAAGTTTATCTTCACTGCTTGTCAGTTTTTGCGCCAATGTGCGCTCTACAGGATCGGATGATAATTTTTTTGAGAATCGGCTTGTTGAAGAAAGAACCACTATATGGTTTGCTCCGTAAAAGGAAAGCATCGAAAAATAATCAGGAAGGACCCATATCGGAGCCAGACAAATCCAGTCCGGTATTTGCTCTTCGGCGGGGCATGAATCCATTAGAGAATAGTCAGACTTCTGAAGATGTTGCCATTTAACGGAGCCTGTTTTTTGATGACTTTGCTTACATTGCATCCGCCGGGAAAAGGCGACAATATTACAATTTTTTTGAGCCGCCGGTAAGTGTAAAAGACATTGCCCGATAAAACTTGTCGCTCCAATTACTCCAACGCGCATTTTCTTTCCCGGGTTGCTGCGCCATTCTTAATGAAATCAAAACTATGACTTACCGTTGCTAAGCTGAACCGAAGCCAGACACCGATAATTACCAGCCACATTATTAAAACAGGATATTGGCTTTTAAAAAATTTTCGATAAAAACGCACCATCCCCTTATGTTTGTGCCACTCAACAAAAATCGGACGTCCCGCACTGCTTAAACCTTTGTAATGAATTACGGGAGCAGAGGGTACAAAAATGATTTTCCATTCATTTTGCCGAAAGCGCATACACCAGTCCAAATCTTCACAATGCATAAAATACCCTTCGTCCAAAAGGCCGACTTGTCTCATCGCTTTTGAACGAACAAGCATACAGGAGCCGGAAATTGCCTCCACTTCTATAGGATATTCCGGTAAAGGCTGTCTGTGTAAATTAAAATCGGAACAAAGACGTGGATAGCGTTTACTCAAACATGACAAGCCGAATGTACGCATTAGGGAACGCCATGGCGTGGGTACAGCTCTTCTTCCACCGGCCTGCTCACTTCCATCTTCATTCAGCAGACAAGGACCGGCCATTCCCACATCAATCTGTAAATTAATAACATTTAACATTTTTTCCAAAGAATTTGGATGAAGGATGCAGTCGGGATTAAGGAAAAGGAGATAGTCACTTTCCGCTTTCCTCGCTCCGATATTGCAAGCCTTGGAGAATCCTAAATTTTTATTATTGTTGATACATGTAATCCGGGAATTATTTTCTGCATATTTTTTTAAATCATTCATACTGGAATCGGAAGATCCATTATCAATAACAAAAATTTCCTTTACGCATGCAGATGCCAGTACGGAACGGACGGCATTCAGCAAAGCGCGACCGGCATTATAGTTAACTATTATTGCAGTAATCTGAGGATTTATGATTTTATCCTTGAAAGGTGAAGCCTGTTAGGTAATAGACGCTTATCCAACACTCTCCATATCTCACTTGTAGAAGCTGTATGATTTTTCTGGATGTGACATCGCTTCTTCCACATATGGGGGACACCCAGTAACGCATCCTTCTTAGCTTGCAATATGACGGTTCCCTGGCCCCGCAAATAGAACCAGATAATGCTTCCCAGATTAAGAATAAGATGCAGGGGAAGAAATAACCAGAAAAGCAGTCCGGGCATATTTTTTATATAAGTCCAAACAAGATTCCGGTGACCGTGATAAACTGCAAAATTACCATGTTTTCCTCCTGCAAGGGCTGATCCTGCATGATAAACGACGGCATCCGCGACTAATAAACAGCGATGTCCTGCCAAATGTAACCGGAAACCCAAATCAACATCCTCCAGGTAACAAAAAAAATCTTCGTCCAAACCTCCGACGGAAAGGAATATATCGCGCCTGTAAAGTACGGCTGCAGCGCATGCCGAGAATATCTCTTTTGTTTCAATGGCACTTTGTCCGGCTATTCGACCATGGCTGTCACGCCAGGCAAGACCGCTCGCATGATAGACATCTCCAATGCCATCAAGCCGTGATAAATCATTCTTTGCATACATGCAGGAGCCGTAAAAGCTGAATTCAGGATGAGTACGGGCGGCAATAATCATTTTTTCCAGCCAGCCCGGCGCAGCGCACGCATCCGGGTTCAATAAGGCGATCCATTTGCAATCCGCTGCAAGATGCGCGGCATAATTATTTGCGGCAGCAAAACCTATATTCTCATTCAAAAGGATAAATTCAACATCAGGAAATGAGCGTATGGCAATATCCGCCGAATCATCGGTGCTTGCATTATCAATCACTATTATGCGTGATGGAGGAAATGACTGATTGACAATGGATTTCAGACAATGCTGCAGCATATCTCCACCGTTGAAATTGACTACTGCAACAGCGACTCGTTCATTTATAGCCGGCATAGGCAATGTGACTCTCTATTGAGATTAAATGACATTACCGAAATGAGATTTGTTTGAACTCCTGCTCAGCGCAAGCCAGACTTTCCAGGTTGCCGATATCTCGATGATAGACACCATTATGAAATGTCTGGATGCGTCCCAGATAATGAGGCAGAACTTCAAGACTTATGTCGATTACTTCACGTCCTATTCCTGCAAGAAAATCGATTATCGATGGTTCAAAAATGTAAACTGCTGCATTTGCTCTGTTTCCCGGTGCTGATAATGATTTTTCATGGAAAGCTGTAACAATGTATCTGTTATTCTGCTCGACTATCCCGCATGTCTGCGGCCTGTCCGTATCAAAAGTCATCATTGTTATTTCCACTCCGCGCGGCCGTTGAACATGAGCGGCAATGAATTCTTTAACATCAAATCTGGTTAAGTTATCGGCGTGAGCAACCATAAATGATTTATTTTTAAAAAAACGGCGATTTTTCAACACAGTACCGCCTGTACCTAATAGTCTATCTTCATAGGCGATCTCGACTGAATTTCTCCAGGGAGAACGGTCAATATGATTTCTTACAATATTCGAAAGATAATGGGTGTTGATGAGAATATGTTCGATCCCGCCGGGCAACAATAAATCAAGCCAATAGTCCAACAGAGGCCTGCCGCAGACCGGTACCAGGCATTTCGGAACAGAATTGGTAATCGGGCGCAGGCGGGTTCCAAAGCCGGCGGCTAACAGTAGTGCTCTCAAAGTCGCAATTCCCTGATTATATCCATTGCCGAAAGTGGCAAATTTCCTATCCTTCCTACCTGGCAGGCAGCGGCAATGGAGCCGAGATAGCCGCTTTCCCAAATGCTTGCGCCAACCGCCATAGCCATAGCGGCGCATGTGAGCATTGAATCTCCAGCTCCTGAAACATCCTTGGGTGCAGTATTGAAGGAGGGCAATTGATCGGTTATTAATTGATTTTGCATAGAAGAAGGTGCATGTATTAAAACACCTTCTGAGCCGAGAGTTATGAAAATATGCTTTGCATTTGAATTCAATAGAAGATTGGTCGCCAGAACAACGAGGCCCGATGTCATATCATGAATAGACAATCGTCCTTCATACTCGGTAGGAGTAATCAAATGCATTCCTTTAAAGCGTGTTATATCCGAGGACTGTGAAGATGCCTGGCTGTCCGCTGCCATCATGACATTATGCTGATTACAGCAATCAATAATGGAATTAACCAGGGATTGCGGTAAACAGCCATAATTGAAATCGGAAAAGATGAGCAAATCAGTATCCTCAATTTCCGCAGCTAACCGTTCAAATATAAGTTTTTCCAATTCATGACTGATATCATGCTGGCGCAAATGACTTACCCGGAGCAATGTTTTAGAACCGGCTCGATAACGTTGCTTTAATGTAGTTGGGCGGCTTTCGTCGATAAATAGGTGAGTCATTACGCCGTAGGATTCTAAAGTGTTTTTGGCGAATTCCGCTGTTTCATCGCCGCCGGTCACGCCAAAATATAAAACTTTAGCCCCTAATCCGCGGGAATGTGCAGAAACAATTCCGGCTCCACCAATATAACGATTGCAGTTAAGCGGAGTGACAACGAGCGTTGGATCTTCCCGAGACATGCCGAGAGGATCGCAATTAACGTATTCATCAACAATGATGTCTCCAATTACGATGACCTTAAGATCAGAAAATTTTTTCACATATGAAGCAAGTTTTGAAAAATTAATTTCATGCCGTTCCAAGTAATCAATTGGTTTACGTATAAAAGAAAGACTTATCTCATGCAATTCCCGTTGCATAAGATCTAATGAGGAAAAGCGCACTTCTCCCGAACTAAATAAAAGCTTGCCGCCATAGCTTTTAATTATCGCTTTTTCCGGATTATATTTATTTTCATGTTCTTTGCCTTTGACTACAACATGAGGACGCAAGGTTAAAATAAAATATTCCGGGTCCGTCTTCATTATAAAAGAAAAATTAACTACTGAAATAGCTTTAACACTTTCATGCCGAAGATATTCGGGAACTATAGTGCCACTGGTATTATCTTTATTAACTCCAACGACTAGAAAATCACCGCATTCAGCGGCAAAATTTAGAAGGCGAAGATGGCCTGGATGCAAAATATTAAAATTTCCGGAAACAAAGACTATCCTTTTGTCATTTCCGGCGCATGCCTTAATTTCACTTACAATACGAGCTGTATATTCAAAAGGACTTTCATTGAGTGCCAGATTCTTCACTCCTTCACTTTCCGACATAAAATGCCTCCATAAAAAAGTAGTTTTTGAGATTCAGGAGAAATGGCGGTTGTATTAAATCAAATATGAGCATTCGTGAATTTAACCTTAGTTTGCTTTTGATCATTTCACGGTGTTGTGCGCCACTGATTTAAGGGAAATTATCAGTTGGAATATCTTCTTCCTTGCATAGATTTAAGAGTATGATATCAATTGATGTGAGCGGAACATGAAGATCATTCTAAAGTTTCAGAATTCATTATAATTATCATTGAAAGATTTAATCGGTGGAAAGGACGAACGCTTGTTGAACTGGCCTCACTTTTGGCATGGAATCGCTTATGAATGGCGCCGCATTTACCGGCAAAGGCTTGATATACTGCTTTTCAAAGCGGCTAAACACATAATCAGCATTTTTTTATGGCTGCTTCTCTTGCCCTTGACAATCGTTCTTCATTTGGCAGGTTACCGGCGTGTTACAGTATTTACAGATCGAATTGGTCATCTGGCCATTGAGCCTGATTGTCTTCTCAAAGAGCAGAGGCTCGGTCTTATTCCCCAATGCCGCTGGTTTATTCTTGCCCCTCCAGGGCGTGTAGCCAATCATCATTTATTGAATTACTGGAAACCATTCATTCGTATCTACGAAAACGGCTTGGCCTGTTATGTTTTGTCGAGCATGAGTCTCTTCGGTTTCATGCGCTATGATATTTCTCGTTACGTACTTGCCGTCAATAAGGCTCAGGCTGCCTATAAAATTAATGCACTATGGGATGGCCGGCCGCCACTGCTCTCCCTTACAAAGGAGGATGAGAAATGGAGCGCACATGCATTGCGCCAATTAGGATTGCCCGAAGGTGCATGGTTTGTCTGCGTTCATGTAAGAGAACCTGGTTTTTCTCCTGTTGATGAGGAGCTGCAATCTCATCGCAATGCAAGCATCGAAAACATAATGCCTGCAATACAGGAAATCATAGCTCGTGGAGGGTGGGTTATCAGAATCGGCGATGCTAGCATGACCCCATTGCCGCCATTGCCAAAAATTATTGACTACGCTCACCATCCTATGAAATCAGAACAATTGGACATAATACTTTGCGCAAAAGCAAAATTCATCCTCGGCAATACATCCGGCATTGCGCTTGTCGGATCTGTCTTTGGTATCCCTTGTGCCATTGCCAATATGATTCCTATGTCCGACCTATGGTATGGCATCCGTGATATCAGCATTCCGAAGCTGCTTTGGTCCGAGCATCTCAATCGCTATCTCCGGTTTGACGAAGTAATTTCATCATCTCTCGCCAAATACCGTTACGCGGCGCTATACAGGAAAGCAAAAATCAGAGTCGAAGAAAACTCCGCTGAAGATATCCGTAACCTGGCAGTTGAAATGATTGACCGTTTGGACAATAGCTTTGTTGAATCAAATGCTGATAAAGAACGCTTCAATTGCTTCCTCTCCCAATTAAAAGAGAATCACTATTCCTTTGGCTCGCGCGCTCGTATTGCATCACTGTTCCTTTGCAAACATCCTGAGCTATTATAATACACATCGATTAGTTGATCTCTCAAATTGATTTGAGAAAACCGGTCCACTTAGCTATACGCCATAGATGTTTTCGCCGGGAATAAATCTTTTTTTGATCGGCATTGATGACATTTATATTATCAATAACATTGGCCGGCATTGGTTCCACTGCCAAGCTGGTTGATTGTTCCAGGGGAAGACGAAACGGGGTATCTTGGGTCTTAGTAAAGATTACCTCGATTCCAACATCGTGGATAGTCTCGATTGACAAACCATGTGAGCGTAATTCATCCGGGACTATCTGGCTCTGACCAATGCTAAACATTAGGTTGTTTAATTTATACTTGTTCTCAGGCGCTAACATATTAAAAAAAAGCGGGTCATACCGAAAAAAAGCATGGTTCAGATAACCTGCCATAGGTAAATCGTGATACATAATGCCGTTCACTTTGGCGAGCTGATGGATAGTGCGGAACGCATTAACCTGATTGAATACGTGCTCGGTCGTGCCAAAGTTCATAACCAAATCGAAATGGTTTTCCAGCTTCGGTCCGGGAGCATGCCTGTTCAAATCAAATAGGATTGTGTTCGGTGCTTTAAATATATCCAATGCGGTGTAACGAAAGCCTGCCAACATCAATAATTCTCCAAAGAAACTGCCGTCAGTGATGGACGATAGTTGAGCGTCAGTAATCCTGGCTTGGAACGGGCCTTTCGGTGCGCGACGAGCATAATAATCTGCCATTGAGCACGCGGCGTCATTGATACCAGCCCCGAACAACTGCGTAGTACCTATGTCACAGATATTACTTCCGTAAGGAAGACAACCTGTCTCTGTCATTTCCATGATCCGTTGAATGGTTTTTATGCCAGCGCCCATTACAGCAGCTCCTTAATTATTTGCTATTTTTTTGTTCGAATCAAAGATGCCGAATAATTCTAACTCAATTGTAATTCCAATATTAAATTTAACGAACTTTGGTTTCGCAATAGAAGATGAAAAAATGTTTCCGTAAAATGCAGCTGCCGCCGAGAGAAAAAGCATGGGTATAGACATGATCCCTATTATTGGACGGTATCTGCTGCGTATCAGACGCGATGCGATCTGCAGCGTGCGATGACTAAAGTACAACAACATGTTAACTTGTGAATGAACATTGAAAGCTTTAATTTGGTTTGCAAACAGTTCAGCAATTTGAATCAAAGATGAATGAACAACATAATCCTGCTGCGGACGGATGGATGCAATAAACAGGGATCCGTTTGGATTCAAAAGGCTTAATGTTGAAACCAGGTTATTTATCAGCGTAGATTTATCAAAAGTAGCTATGATACAAACGATATTATCGTATTGGTTTGATAAGAGGCGATCTGGCGGATCCAGTATTTTTGATATGCAGATCATGTTACAGTGCATGTCCGTTATATTTTCCAGCCATTGTTCACAGTCTGGATCGTATAATATCAGACACGATTTTTCCTGCTCATATTTCTTAATGATTTTTAGAGAGTCAAGATTCTCTTTTATAATTGGCTGATAAGGTGAGATTATTGAATGAGCATAGAAATGTTTAATACGCTTGATCAAGTAATTTTTCTGCATAAAAAAACGTGTTCTGAATCCGGGACGGTAATGTGCAAGTTCCGGCACGCTGCAGGACAATCCCTGCTTTAAACGGTGTTCTCTCCATGTCTCGACACCCATGATCCAGTAGTGATGATTCTGATGGGACTTCGGTTTATTCATTTGTCCACGAATATCATTCACAATTTCCCTTGCAAATGCTTTGGCATCCGCCAATTGGGGAGGGATATCTTTCGCATGAAAAACGATGTCGTAACTGGCAGCGCGCTGTTGAGCTATTGTGGACCATTCCTGCATGCTTTTGGCAATCTTTTTGGGCATCATTTCCATCTGTTTGAGCATAGACGTTTCCTGCAAGCGACTTTGGAGCTCCAGCATGAAGAATTCATCTGAATCAGTCATGGCAATCTCATCTCCCGAAGGGCAAAGATCGGGGATAAATGAATAATCACAATAGCCGTTGACCGAAACCATCACTCGCTCCGGTTTGAGGCACAGCATGAAAATTAGAAAATAGCGGCCTAGGACTGTATTTTCATCAACCTGCCAGAATAATTGATTTGGATGCGAAGACGAAAATGCGCATTGATTTAAACATTTAGCGACCGTTGTGCGATGCGGATGTTTGAGCGCCATACCTACAAGTTTTCTCGGTGGAACGTCGAGGATTCCATCATGGGTATTTACCATACTTTCAAGCTGCGGTTCGAGCTCTTCGGTAATCGCTCTATAGCTTGGCCCCAGAACAATCGAGCGTCCCTTATAAATATGCTTTACCAAAGATTTAAGCGATCCATTAGCCAGAACGAAATCGGCATTCATAAAGACAAAGTGTGTTTCAAGCATGGAATCTCCGCACTCGATGATCGGGCGTGCGTAAGCCAAAGTTAGAATAACTCCATAAACAGAGTTTGTGATGAGGTCATCAATCGGGACAAAACGGACTGGGCAAATTGTTTTGAGTTTTTGAAAACTGACATTGTTTTCAAAATAATCTATATCAGCAGCGCTTGTCATGATCACTACTTCAAGCTGAGTGGACGTTGCCAGCGCCGGAAGATTACCCGGTGCAAGAAATGAAGGCAAAGAAAGTGTACAAAAACGTTTTATATAAGTTTTGCCCCAAACGACTGTTAGAAACTTTACCTTCGGGCAAGTAGATTCAAGTGAAATTTGATTCATAAATTTCTTTTGAAAGATTGCATGAATGAAAAGTAATCTTTTTCCACTGGCTGTAGCTCATTAATTTTCTTGCCTCATCAGGAGCTCTTCTGTTCGTGCCAGAATATCACGCGAAATATCCTCTTTTGAACAATTGTTAAGAATATCACTGAGCCTGCTCAAATCCGCGCCGGATGGATTAGCTTCATAATTACCCAGGAATAATCGAATTTCAGCTTCGGGCGGGACTGATGCCCCTTGCATAATTCTAACTTGCGCATAACGGCGCCACATGCTGAGATCATTTGGCGATAGCCGCAATGCATAGCGCAGACCTTGTTCTTCAAGAGCCAGTGGCGGAATCTTTCCGCGTTTAACCATTTCGGTCGCCAGAAGATAAGAGCGATGAAGACCGTCAAGATCATTATTCCGCGCGGCATGAATCACCAAATCATGATATTCTTCCACGAGAGCAGCTGCAGGACCATCACTAAGAATCCGCCCCTGTTCCAGCAAAAGGCAGCGTGTGCAGATATTGGACACAAGCGTTTCTGAATGAGAGGCAATGACAAGAATCGATGATTTTCCCATTAATTCTTTCATCTTTAATTGAGCTTTTTGTGCGAATTGCGCATCGCCGGTGGCAAGACCTTCGTCCAAAAGCAGTATTTCCGGTTCTACCGCTGTAGCAATGGAAAAGCCCAAGCGGGTCAGCATGCCTGATGAATAAATGCGCACCGGCAAATCGATATATTGGCCAAGTTCGGAGAACTCGATTATTTCATCCATTTTACTTGCAATTTCACGACGAGTCATCCCAAGATGCAAACCGCAGGTTACAATATTTTCTCGTCCTGTCCCGTTAACATTTAAACCGGGGGTTGTGTTGAAAAGGGTGGAAATTCGTCCAACGCTGAAGACTCGACCGCGTGTCGGCGCATAGACACCTGCAAGAAGCCGCAACATTGTCGTCTTTCCGGCACCGTTGTGGCCGATCAGACCAAGTCGTTCACCATCCTTGAGTTTGTAACATATATTCTGGAGCGCCATTACTACACCGCGTTCAGGATCAATAGTGCCTCCAGTTTGACCATGTTGCAATCTGTTACCCCGGACAGACCGCACGGGAAACTCGACCCAAGCATTTTCTACTTTTATCGATCTCACGTATTTCTTTCTAGAACCAATAAGCCATCTGATCTCTGCATCGGCCGTATATCCATAATGTGAGGCAAAGACCAACTGCCAGAGTACCGAGAGCCCACAACCAGCTGCTCAGCGGCGGCAGTCCTCCAAGCATAGGGAAGCGTGCAATAGTTACCAAATGATAGAGAGGATTAAAATCGACAATGTAGGCAAGTTCCGGTCCCAGAAGATTTTTAGGCCAAAAAATAGGAGTTACAAACATCATGATCTGCATTGCACTGGCGATAACGAGAACAAAATCGCGTTTGCTTAGACATATGATGCCGACAAGAAGGCTCATCCAAACGCCATTTGCCAGAATCAGCAGCAACGCCGGCACCAGCATCAAGAGGGGCCAACCAGGAAATTTAAGCGATACAACCATGATTGCGACATAGAGGATCATGTGATGGGCAAAAAGAAGCAGGGAACTCCATACATGTTTAAACGCAAAAGCAATATAAGGAAACCGCATAGACATTGCAGAAGATTCTCCGGAAATAATAATACCCGCAGCATCTGTGATCTGTGAGACGACTAGAGACCATATGATCAGATTTACACCGACATAACGAAAATGCTCAGCAGGATTTTGGTTAAGAACTTTGCCCCAGATAACCCCCATAACAATTACAAACAAAGCCAGACTCAGCGTATGCCAGAAAGGGCCAAGCCGTGTTCTGCGATGTCGCCAGACCACCTCAATCCAACCGGTATGAATCCACATAGATGCCATTTGCATTGCAGCTTTTATATCGCCAAAAGCAACTGCGAATGCCCCACCAGGTGTAGGCGATACGGAACATGCCGAATATCTTTGATTTCTTGTATGTTTATCAATAGTGAGTATGTTCATTTCAAAAAACTCCCGAGAACTTTTCTTGCCGGTTTGAATATGATATTGCCCGGAACAGCGGATGTTATGTTCAGTGAAATTTGCCTAAATTGATAACAAATGTGCAGAGAATAAAAGGAGGGGAATCCTCCTAAGGCATATGATCCTTTCCCCACCATCTACAACTGGTCCAGGCACCATCATGACCAACGACCGGCTCTCCATTTCCGCCGTCGCCAAGATATATCGGCCGCTTAGATACTGAAATTTTGGGGGTTAGCGATGAAAGCCGATATACATTAGAAAGAAATTTAAGCTTAGCAGGTTTTCACAATCAGACGCCCTGAATAATCAATGCGATTGAGCAACACCGGCAACCTCTGCTCGGCCAAATATCCATCCACGGCGCGGCGGGCTCCCATAAAATGACCGTAATCATCGATAATCAGGATGCCATTAGGGGACAAGTGCGGGAAAAGATGTTCCAATTCGTGTTTAGTGGACGTATACCAATCAGTGTCAAGACGTAGTAACGCTATTGTTGGAGGAGCAGAATGGGGTATTGTGCGCTCGACCATCCCTTTCACAAAATGTATCCGATTGGAGGGGTAGCCAGTGGATTGCAGGTTAGTTTGCACGTCTTCCAGGCTGGCCTCAGCCCAGTGACTTCCTTCTTCACTAGTTCGCCTGGGTAACCAGCCATCAATAGCACGATTTCCCCAGACATCAATGTCCTTTAGTTCATCCGGCTTTGGAAGCCCTTCATAAGTATCAAACAGGTAGAGATCGCGATCCGAACTCCCGAGTGCAAGCAGTGTGAGTGCTGCCAGCATCATGCTGCCTCCCCGCCAGACACCGCATTCAACAATATCACCGGGAATTTTGGCCTGTTCAATATATTCGACTGCTTTGTATAGCGCATACATGCGCTCGAAGGAGGTCATTGTATAAGTACGTATACGGTTGCTAAGAATTTGAAATTCGGATTCAGTGTCTTTCATGCCGGTTTTAACATCATATTGTGCAGCAGAATGCTGATGATCAGTGCCATATTCCTCATCTCTAGTGATATTAGCAAAACGATGCTCAATGCTTGCGGGAATCGGGCGGCCTAACGTCAATAAAACCTGCCGATAGCGGCTTACAAGGTCAGCTCTATCCGGTTCCTTGGTGAGGGCAAGTTCAAGAACCTTTTCCTCCCATTCCATGCAAAATGGGATGCCACGTTCAGTTAACTGGGTATAGAGCTGTAACCCTTGTGCCAGACTAAGGCGACCATTGAGAAGCTTTGACAAGAGTTCGTTTTCACTTTTAGTCAATGTGAATTTGTTCTCGTCCATGATTTTCATCAACAATATGCCTCCTTGCCTGAAGCGCGTTTTTTGGTTATGAGATTTCGAAATACAGTTTGAGCCTCCTCTTTATCGATTTGGCTATCAAATTTTTCATATAAGGCTGCCATAGGCGTATCGTTGACCACTTGATTTTCTTTTTCGCTTATTCGATGTTTACTCATACAATAATGATTTTTTATTTTCTTTTGCCTGTACATACCGCAAAAAGATAATGCGCCATGGGGTAGTAGCCTGTATGTACAACCTCGTCGTTCATAGAGAACATGAAAACATTATGAAAAAATTCCTTCATAGTTTTTTTAAATGCAGGCATGCTCTTGCAATTAACATGACCTGCCTTGCTTGTTGGAGATGCACAGATCTGGCTTTCCAGTGAAGGCATACCAACAATTACAACTCCATGGACTGAAAGCGGCGCAATAGCATTTGTTATAAACATATGTTCATTTTCCGGGTCAATGTGCTCCAGCACATCGAGGAAGAAAATACCATCAAAGTTACCTAAAATCGGGCCGTCGAGTAAATCGTGGGTAAAAACAGGAAAGCACCACCGATCGACCATCCTTTCCTCAACATCCGTGATAAAGACAGGATCAAAGTCTGTGGCGCTAAGTAATTTCACCTCCTGTTGGACTAATCGAGTTCCGAAGGCGTCGCCACAGCCAATTTCCAGCACATGCTCGCTGCCTGACAGCATCTTTGCTACAAACTTGTAACGCGCAAGTCTGAATAACAGATGCTTGGGGTCATCATGCCAACTCTGACTGCTTCGTAATCCAAGCCGCTCAAACCCGCGAGAGGTCATCGCATCGATGCATTCCTGATATTGAGGTTCGCGAGTCCTCTCCTTCAAACCATCATTCTTTTTTCCTGTCATATTTTTTCCGAAATTGATTATTATGTATGCTCTGCCGGTATCCAATATCTATGCGCATCAAATGCCGGATTCCAGCAGCGTTATTGATAACACTGAGCTCGTCAGCATCTCCGTGACATTACCTTGCTGACCAAAGCCATGCGCTGCACCAAATCAGGCCGTTCCGGCTCTCTTTCAAGTGCCAGCAGTAAGATTCGATATTCCCAGTCTAAAGGAAATGAACCATAAGTTTCGACAATTATATTGTAAAATGCCAGGCTTTCCTCAAGCCCCATTTTCCCCGATACAAATTTTCTACGGAGCTTGTCTGCAACATCGGACAGCAGGAATTCATCATGCCAATCTATCTGATCGGAAATTGCCGATGGCGCTTCATCATGAGCAAGCTGCCGGCTATTGTCTACTCGCAATGAAGTTTGCCCGGCCTCATATCCAGAAGTCACGGATTGTGGTACAATTCCCACTGATGTGCTACATTCCAAAGCACCCATGAAAGGTCGCGCTTTAACTTTCCTGCAAATCATGAGTAAGCCGATATCAGGGATATTAAGTGTGCTTACCGTTTTGCCCGCTTCGGTAATTTCTCGTTCGTCAAGAGCAGTTGATAGTACGGGGAAGTAAGATTGATAGTTCCTTAATGGTGAATACAGATCATTATTTCTACCGGGGCCTTCAAACCAGAAACCAACGAGTTCATATTCATTGTATCCAGCAAGATCAAACAGGCAGCGAGGAGTATAGGTGAAATAACCATGATCGGAATATCCTACACATGGCAGCGAGTTAACAATATAGCCACCAACTTTAGTAGAGTCATGTATAACCTTGAAAGCGTTATATTGATTGAGAAGATGTTCAGTAGTGCCGAAATTGAGGATTAAATCAAATGTGTCGACAAATTCCTGCGGGGCAGATTCATGGTTCAAATCAAGGATAGTCGTCCGGTAGCCATCGGCAATATCTATAGCATTATAGCGAAAGCCTGCCTTTTCAAATAACTCTCCGACGAAAGCTCCGTTGGCACCGCCGTCCACCGGATTATATGCCGATCCCTGGGCCAGTCGTGCAGCAAAACTTTCCAGCTCTGTAGTCATCGCAATTCCAAAGCTGGATAAAAAGGCGATGATTCCGGCAGGCGATGCCGAATATAGATTTGATGATCCCACATCAAGAATTGAAATTCCGCCCTGGCCAAAAAGACCAAGTCCATGCATCCTCTCGATCATTCCTAATGAAATCCCCATACGACTTACTTTCCTTTAAAACAGACCATATTGCTCAGAACCTTTTTCATAGTGGAAGACAGCTAATCCGGGATAGTGCTGACACTTTTTCTCTCCTCTGAGCATTTATGGTTAATTTCACCTCAAGGTCGCCGGAAAATGTGAAAAATTTATTTCTTTTTTCGGCATCATTGTTTGCATAAGCATTGTCCTTAGACTTGATAATACTCACGATACCATTCAACGAATTTTCTTATCCCTTCTTCGATAGATGTGGCCGGTTTAAATCCTATATCTCTAATCAGATCGTCAACATCTGCATATGTGACCGGTACATCACCCAACTGCATTGGAAGCATGTTTTTCCGGGCTTTCTTACCGAGACATGTTTCCAGTACTTCGATAAATTGTATCAGTTTTACGGGGTTATTATTGCCGATGTTGTACAACTTATAAGGTGCATAACTTGATCCCGGATCAGGGTTTGCACTGTCCCAGTCAGGATTCGCCTGTGGAATCCTGTCAATGACAAGAACAATGCCCTCAACGATATCGTCAACATAGGTAAAGTCTCGTTCCATATTACCAAAATTGAACACATCTATAGGTTTCCCTTCCATAATGGCTTTAGTGAATGAGAAGTAAGCCATGTCTGGTCGGCCCCAGGGACCATAGACCGTAAAAAACCTGAGCCCGGTACAGGGTAGGCCATATAAATGGGCATAGGTGTGTGCCATCAGTTCATTTGCCTTTTTAGAGGCAGCATATAGCGATGCGGGATGATCAACATTATCTCTCACCGAAAATGGAATTTTGGAATTTATGCCGTAAATCGAGCTTGATGATGCGAAGACAAGATGCTTAACTTTGTTTCGCCTGCAACCTTCGAGTATGTTTGTGAATCCGATAATATTGCTGTCAATATAAGAATGAGGGTTCTTCAAGGAGTAGCGAACGCCTGGTTGAGCAGCCAAATTTACGACAACATCAAAACTATCTTTTCGGAAGAATTCTTCCATCTCCTTTCGATTTGCAATATCTTCTTTAATAAATGTAAAATTCTTATACTCCGCCAGTTGTTGTATTCGCGCTTGCTTGAGATCAACATCATAATAATCAGTTAGATTATCGCGACCAGTGACGATATAACCATCCTGCAATAGACGTTTTGAAAGATGATAGCCTATGAACCCTGCTGCACCTGTTACTAAAATTTTAGTCATCTTCTTCATATTGAAAATTCCTTTTTAATAACTGCCAGAGATGAACTATTCAAAAGATTATCACACCAGTTGACCTCCATCATGATTCAAACACGAATCGGCAACAGTCACGAATTGATCATTTATGTTTCTCTGCAACCCCTATGACTTGTAAACCTGCATACCGTAATCTTGGAATGTTCGTTACCCAGTCATCAAGGCAAACGGCAACTCTTGTTATGGATCGAATACCCGGAATAAAACGGAAAAACTTGTTAAACATAAGAACGTCGCTATTCATGAAAAAGCAAAAACCCAAGAAACCATAAGTCTTCCATAATTTAAGACGGAACCCGGCACGTTCAAGAGGCAGAAGCGTTTCAGCGAGTCTTAAGGGGCGTTCCGTTTTCGAATCCAGCGTCGGGGATAGTCGATAAATTACTTTCCGCAACAAACGCCAAAGAAAGAAATCATTTACCGGCTCTCGCCAATATAGATGACCTCCGGGGTGCAGGATTCTGAATGCTTCTCGAAAGAGGGCTTCCCTATCCATCACATGATGAATTCCTCCCAACATAAAGACACCGGAAAACTCTTCATCGCCTAAGGGAAGTTTGGTCGCATCGCCCTGAATAAATATAAAGTTACCCGGATTCTTGTGAAACCGTGTACCTGCCTCAAGCATTGTTGACGAAATATCGACTCCAACCCCTTTTACCGCATTCTCACCAAACAAACCGAGCAACTCTCCCCGTCCGCAACATATTTCCGCCGCCTCGCTTAAATCTGCCGGGGTTATAACTTCTCGAAAAACCGTATCCAGATAATTCATGTATTCTTGAGTATGGGGATATTGCAGGTTTTCAATATATTTTGCAGCAACCTTGTCATAATGTTCCTGTTGTCGTCTTGCATCCTTTGAACAATATTGTTCGGCGAACAAGGGTATGCCTGACTTCGTAACATGATAGCTGAACTGCCCGTTAAAAGTAACAAGTCGTCGGGGGCCATCATACAATAACGGCAAATGGGATACTGGGCATCGCAACTTTGCGGCCATGCGCGGATCAAAATTTATCATCGCTAATCGTAATCTCGACAGCAAGGATTGGCTATAACCAGGATGGAAACACCAAAAGGCGGTCTGAGCAATCGGGCTATCTTTACGTCGATAGTAAATACCATGGTTAAAAATCGATTTAACATGGGTGTATTGACTTGATTTTCGCTATTCAGCTTAATGCCAAACAACCGGATAATTCGCCGAGCCAGCCAAATGGGAACAAACAGCAAAAAATTGAAGTGAAACGATAAATGGGATAGAAGTCCTGCAGCGATCATTCTTGATAAAAGCTCATCATGACGGTAACGGCGCTTGTGGTGTGCGACCTCGTCCTGAAGCCCCCACAAAGAGGGATAAGCTGGTACAGTAATGATCAGATTTCCTGTTTTTCGCAGCACGCGCCGCAATTCCTTAAGCGCCTGCAAGTCATCGTCTACATGTTCGATAATGTCTGTCGCCAGAATCAGATCGAAGCTTTCATTGGGAAATGGAATTGCACAAATACTGCCTTGGCGAACGACCCCAAGCCCTTTTTTCGCGCACCAACTAATTGCCTCGGAGCTTATATCGATTCCTTGATAGTTTTTGAAACCCATTTCCTTGAGCATGCGAAGATTGGTTCCTGTACTGGTTCCAACATCCAAAATGGCGGCATTTTCCGGCATAGAAAACTCTTTAACAATGGAGCACAAAAGGTAACGCCTGACGACAAACCACCAATGCGTGCGCTCCACCTTGCATTCGACAGCGTACGTTGCATCATCCATGTCAATGTATCTTCAGATTACCGGCTTTCAGAAAGCTGTGAATACTGATAGCACACCATAAAAGTTGGCGATGATCAACAAGCCCTTTTCTATGATCATCCCAGCAACTCTTTAGCCAGTCCCTGTCTACGAATGGTAAGGAATCAAGGAATGAAAAATCATCCCATTCTCTCAACCATTTTCCAAGGGGGATCCCGAACCCTTTCTTTGGGCGTCGAATTACTTCATTTGGAATCTTGTTCTTGTATGCAGATTTAATGAGGTATTTGGTCGTCTGCCCCGACAATTTGTAACGAAACGGCAACTTTCGAGCGAAATCGACAAGATCGTTATCGAGCAGCGGTGCTCTTGCCTCAAGGGACACCATCATCGATGCCCGGTCCACTTTCGTGAGAATGTCGTTTGGCAGATAGAGCCGAGAGTAGAATTCCAATGTCTTGTCTCCTAATTCGCTATTTCCGGATTGTGCCCAAAGGTGCAGGACATCTTCGTAAACTTCTTCTATCCGGATAGATTCGCCAAACAAATGAGAAAGACCCAGCGGAGCCATTGGCCCGAGCCATACCGCATTCCATAATTCAATCGGATAGGATAGCCCCCTCAGGGTGCGTTGAAGCCGAAATTCCCAACTCATGTTGCGCTCGGATGGCCGCAAATGCTGCAGTACAGCTCTTCCAGAGCTGTGCATCCATTTGGGAACTAATTGCGCGTAGAGTTTGGCGGGCGCGAGGGCACGAAACGGATCATATCCTGCAAACAGTTCATCCCCACCATCACCACCGAGCGCAACCTTTACCCGTCTTTGCGCAAATTGGGCCAGAAGAAATGTAGGTAGAATTGATGGATCACCGATAGGTTCGTCAAGATTATCGAGAACTTGGTCAAGCAGCACGCGGGCCTTATTCATGTCGATAATTTCTGTGTAGTGTCTTGTGCCAAAGTATTCGGCAACCAGCCGTGCATAACTGGATTCGTCAAAAGATGGTTCGTTAAAGCCGATGGAAAATGTATAAATGTCTCGAGCATGCTCTGCGACTGCAGATAAGACAATGGTTGAATCCAGACCCCCACTTAAAAAAACACCCAATGGGACATCACTCATCAGACGCCGCTTGACAGCCTGAGATATGAGGTAACGAAGCTGCTCAGCGAGTTCATCGGATTGCAGAACAGGCGAAGAGGCCGAGCCAACATGAAATGTCCAATAGCTCTTTACATTGACACGCCATGTTTGTAAATCAAGGACTACTAAATGAGCTGGAGGCACTTTGGTAATTGCTTCTATAATCGAACTTGGCGCGGGAATGAAACCAAGTGCAAACAATTTCATCATGGCGGTCTTGCTGACTTCCCGCTTGATTCTTGGGTGTATCAGCAGCGCCTTCAACTCAGAGGCAAAAGCAAAGAAGTTTTGTTGAACGCAGTAATAAAGAGGCTTTTCTCCAAAGCGGTCACGGGCAAGCATAAGCTTCTGTTTTGCTATATCCAGGACAGCGAAGGCAAACATCCCATTTAATCGCAACGGCAGGTCGCTTTCCCATTCTTCATAACCATGCACGAGAACTTCGGTATCCGAGTGATCTGTGCGAAAGACATGCCCCTTGGCCACCAGCTCTTCGCGAAGTTCCCGGTGGTTGTATATTTCGCCATTGAACACAACCTGGACCATGCCATCTTCATTAGCCATCGGCTGGCGTCCGCCTTCAATGTCGATTATTGATAACCTACGGTGGCCTAGAAACGCATTGGCCTGAGGGTAGTGGAAATAACCGAATCCATCAGGGCCACGATGTGTAAGCACCTCCGTCATACCAGACAGGGTCTGGATATCACCTTCACCGACAAAGCCCGTAATACCGCACATAGTCAAGCTCTAAAATTCAAAGTGTTTTTCACCAGGTAAGCACGCTTGCCTTGAGATTCATAGTAGGTACGCATGATGATCTCGGCAACCAATCCCAGAAGAATGCTCATGACCCCCATAATAAAGGTGAATACAGTGAGTAGCGGCAAAGGCGTCAGTATGAACGATATGCCGTGAAACAACTTAAGGTACAGTGCGTAAGTACCTGAAACTCCGGAAAACAGGATGCTCAATGCGCCAAAGCCTCCAAATACATAAATTGGTTTGGAGGCATAATCAGCCAAGAACTTGATTACAATAAGGTCGAGAATTACCTTGGCTATGCGCTCCAGCCCATACTTGGACTTGCCATGCACTCGCGGGTGATGCTGAACCGGAATCTCGGCAACATGGCCTCCTTGCCAGGAAGCGTAGATGGGAATGAATCGATGCATCTCTCCATAGAGTCGTACCCCCTTAACCACATCACTACGATACGCCTTAAGAGAACAGCCGAAGTCTTTAAGATGCACACCTGAAATTTCTGAAATTAAGCTGTTGGCAATCTTGCTTGGTAGATTGCGGCGCCACTTGCTGTCTTTTCTATCCTTTCTCCAACCGGATACGACATCAAATCCTTCATCTAGTTTGGCCACAAGTCGGCCAATATCGCCCGGATCGTTTTGAAGGTCGCCATCCATCGGGATGATAATGTCGCCGGTGGCATAATCAATACCAGCCATCATTGCTGCTGTTTGCCCATGGTTTCGCCGAAAATTAACTATTTTCACTCGTTTGTCTCGTTTGGCGAGCTCCATTAAAAGTAATTCCGACTTATCGCAGCTTCCATCGTTAACAAGAATTATCTCAAAGGAGTCCTGTAACTGATCGAGAGTATTGATCAACCGATCATATAAAGCGTACAAATTGTCTTCTTCATTGAAAATTGGGATAATTATTGATAACATCCTTATTTCCTTTCTATCGAATCATCATTAGTAACGCCTTAGCACACCAAATTGTTAAATGGCACGCTGCGTACTCTCGCGAACTACTGATATGTTTTTCAACAAAAAATGGAAGCCCGTCCATTCGGTGCCATGCTTATCCGGCGGGCGTGAAGTATTGCCCCGCGTAGACACCATAATCTCCACCCAACCGTTGCAACTTTTCGTCGCGCGTTCACCCAGCACGAATTCCGACCATGCGAGTTCGCCGTCCTGCCCGGATGAAATGACATCTGCCTTCACGCCATTAAATGACACTGTCAGGGCAGAAGCCACATGTATGGGAATATGCCTCGAATAGAAAAGCCGCAGTTTGTATCGTGCTGCCTTTTCAACACGCAACAGGATCAGTCCCTCATTGTGTCCGAATGCGATCCGTCGAACGCTTCCTTGAGCAAGTTGTCCGATTGGCCCCCATCCGAAACCGAGGAATGGTTCTGACATATTCAAAGTCTTACGTTGCCCAGCCGGCGCCTGAAGCCAGGACATGTCATTCTTCGTATTACTGAATGCTGGTGGCCCATAGTTTTCCAGATAAGGGTTCCCTGTATACCTGTCAGTATTGTCTGCATAAGCTTGGCATGCCGGGGTGTTCGCGGAAAACTTATACTCAGGAATGGACGAAAAACTGGTTTGCTTTTGCGCAAGCCACTCTGCAATCGGTGTAGTATGCCAAAATTTCTTAATTGTTGCTGAAGCTTCGATTAAATTAAATTGCGTTTGCGCATCAGGTTGTCTGATCGTAACGGGTCTTGGCGGCAGACCCTTCACTGCAAAACGCAAGTCCTCGATGTCTCGTCTTTTGCATTCAGAGGAATTTATCGCCAGGGAATACATGAGGTCGAATGTAACAGCTCCTTGAAAAATCACACCCGTTTGAAGACCATTTGCACGAAACAGGCGAACAGGACGATGCGGGGAATTGTTCTTGACTGTAATGCAATTCGAATATTGTATAGGTAAAATAAGTAACGATGATCTTGAATCATCCGCCTCCGCCGAAACACGGTAGCCGCCGCGGATAATCTCCAGCTTACTGGTGCGCGCCGTGACGAGTTTGGACTCCAGCGGTTCCTGCACCAATACTCTCTTGTGGGGATTAAAGTTTGGTGATCGGATTTCGTCATAGATCTCTTTTAACGATCCCTTGTATTCCCAAACTGTTGGATTGAGGAGCGAAAAATGGCGAGACCGTTCATACAGGTACAGGTCCCAACAGCCGGCGGCACTTCTATAACTATCCGTTAATTTGTATCCGGGTAATTCTCGCGGACTATTGCTAACAATTGCAGACACTCCTAAAAGCTCCAGAACGGTTTTATTCGGTTCGAAAATGGGTGTCCCGTTTATACCGCCAAAATTATTTCCAGCAGCCAGCCTGGTGAAAAAGAAATGGCTGAATGGAGTAATCAACTGAGAGTACTCATTAATCGTTGGTATGTTTCTTTGCCACAATGCATTCATGATGTCCCCATCATGGATAGTTCTCTTGATCACACCCTGCGAATTTAAATTTGCAACATAACCATTAAATTGCTTACCATTCCCGATGGCGTATTTATCAAGAGAGGCAAGCAACTCACCAGGGGGATTCACCTTCTCAACTTCTTCTATATATATTCCGTGACGGTCAGGCATGACCATAGCACAGTAGTAAAAAACCGTAAGAGGCACGGCAAAAATCACCACTAATTGGGCTGCTGACCGTAGCCGAGCGCCGATTTTGCACGGCAATTGATGGGATTTGATATATTGCGATAGAACAACTACTCTACCTCCTATACCTTCAATTAAGAAGGAAGCTTGCTTGAGTGATCGATCAATAACAATGAAAATACCTGCACAGCTAATGATAAGCCAAACAGGCATTACAGCGAACTCAGCATATGCCGGGATGGGCAGAGTCCAAGTATTTGCGACAACATAGACGGCACCCAGTGTGAGTAGCATCACAAAATAGCCCAGTGCACAGTAGGCAAGGATGCGCAGCTTCCTCCCGCCAAAGGCGATACTGAAAATCAGGCCGATGCTGAGAAAAAGATAAAGAGGGCGCGATTTCGTCAGGAACATGGATGAGACATTCCCGGCACTTGGCGAATGTCCAAATACTTCACCAGGGGCAAATGTTCTTGCTGTGTAGCTAAACAGAGTGAGGATGTACTGAATTACGCCCAAAAAATAAAAGATAACCACCAGCAAAGCTAGTGAACCCAGAACCAACCATCTGGTGCGTGTTGAAGATGAAAATATTTTTTCGGCGAGAAACGGTAGAAAAAAAATGCAGTTTACAACAAACCAGATTGGGTCAGCGAGAATCCCGAACGCCGCTATTGCAAACAGTAATGACAGGTTAATAACACCAAGACGACCTTTAGAAAAATCATCAGCAAGGCGATCAATCAATGTCAAGCCTGTGATGACCAGAGCCGTAATGAGGGCGACCCCGGGGTTCAGCAGGTAATTTATATGCTGATCGAATTCATATTGGAACGGGAAAAACAACACCGTCGATATTTGTGCAGCAACGATGGATGTCGCCTCGCCGATTCCCAATTTACGAGAGAGAAAATAGCACGAAGTAACTAACGCCAGCCAGGAGAGTGCTGTAGAAATCAGCGCTGCTGTGCCGTCCGAGAAAAAATGGAAAGGCAGATAAGCCGGATGCAACCAGACATTCATGGGAATAATCTGATTACCCATACCTTGCAGCGGATTAAATGCGTTTAATGAAAACCACTCGGAGAACTGAATTTGAGTCGAAATCAGATTCTTGTATAGACGGCCATCCGTGCCGGCAAACAGCCCCTGAGGCATATCTATCCAGACAAATATGCAAAATAACATAAGCAGGGCGGTACTGGTAAAGAAATATATGTGCGGAAAGGCCCGTAATGCCTGCCCAATTTTGTGGAAGTATTTCATTGCCTTGTCCACTTGCATAAGACATCTATAAATTGAACATTCATCAAGTTTTTCTTTCTTGTTTACCAATTTGGTACTGAAAAATGATTTAGGTGCCGGGCGCTGAAGAGGTCAGGTGCCGTGGAGAATAATAGGATCCAGTGCCGGTCTCGGAAAAACATCCGATCACAACCGTCTGGGTTTGGAGCGCAATACGTTTAATTCAAATTAAATACCTATATTTACGTTTCCTTCTTTCCCGATCACTCTTGTTTCGGGGCACAAAACAACGAAATGTCCGCCTTTATCAAGATATTCCTGATTATTTTCTATAATCTTCGCGGAATGCACCCAGGCAAGAATAATCGTGTAAGCGGGCATTCGCCGGCAAAGTTCGGACGTCGGTATAATCTTGATGCCATCCCCCGAAGAATACTTGTTCACTTTCTGGGGATGATCATCAAAGATATACTCGATCGTTCCCGTAAGACCAAGCTGTGATATTAAGGTGGGCCCACTCCGCGCAGCACCATACCCTGCAATTGACATTCCAGCCCTTTTCCATTCAGTGACCAGCCGTGCCGTACGCTCCTTTTGTTGATCGATTTTTTCCGCAAATTGCCGGAGTGTTTCAATCCTATTCAAGCCTCGCCGGGCTTCAAGCTCTAATAACTGCCTTACAGAAGCGTTTTTCAAGTGCTTGCCTCCCTTGAGTTGCACTGTGCCGATTAACGATCCGTGTTGAATAGGCACACGTTCCACATCAATCAGCTCCATCCCATGACATTCAAGGAACACTGTAAGAGCCATTACGGAATGATGGCTCATGTGCTCATGGAAAATTGTCGCAATCAACACGCGATCGATAATATCGAGAAGATACTGCGCTTCAAAGACGAACACACCATTCGGAGCAAGCAGGGTACGGATACTTTCTGCTATTTCTCCCATATTATCCGCATGCGCAAAGGCGTTAAACATACAAACGACTTGCGCCGGTCCACGCTCCTCACGAATTTTTTTCGCTAAATTAAAGGACATTAGTTCCGGTATAGTCTCGATACCGGATTTGCTTGCCTGCAATGCAATCTCTTTTGCGGGATCAATGCCAAGCACGCTGTATCCTCTCTTCATAAATGGCCGTAGTAATGATCCGTCGTTGCTGCCTATATCTACAACGAGCGAACCGACAGGCATCAGGTATTTATTGATAATTTCCCCGGCAACTTGTTCAAAATGTTCCGGCATACCTTTCGCATCTCCGGAATAGTAGGTATAATTTTCCCAAAGAGTTTTAGAATCGACAACATCAAGCTGTTGCACATGCCCGCAATCTGCACACATATAAAGATCAACGGGATAGCGTGGAGCATTTTTTCCTGTTTCGCTGTTCTGGCAATAGTTTTCCGAAATTGGAATGGGTTCAAGTTTCACCACCATTTTCACATTACCGGAATTACATAATCTGCACGTTTCTCTATGAAATACCTGTGCGTCCACAATGTCCTCCTTTGATAAATTCAACCTCCGAAACAAGATCATTTACGACATCTGACAACGGTTGCGGCAGGACACTGCTCAACTCTGTTGTTCTTGTCATACTTAATCCGCTGTAACGCGGTTTAAAGGCAATACGCACCCCCATAGCCGTCGCAGTGGTTGGGGAAATAGATCGCCGATCGACACCTAGTTTTCCCGCCAATGCCTGGGCAAAATCAACGTAGCTAACATTATCGGCTCCGGACAAATGTAAATTACCATTGATACGCTTTTCACCAAGTATTGTAAGAGCTTCCCCGACAAATTTTACCGACATTGGAGCAAAAATCAGATCGGAAAAAGCTGGTACGGTCTCACCGCGCTTCCAGGTATCGAACCAATTCGGCAATGGTGAGGTGCTAAGACCCAGAATTTTAGTAAGCCTCGTTATATTCAAGCGTTCCTTCGCCCTTAATTCGGACGCCACGGAATATATTGCTTTCTCCGCTTCATCTTTTTGCTTTGCATATGCAATCCCCGGAGCATGAGGATCATCTTCTTGCGGCCATGGCCGTTCACCACCGAAAACTGAATTTGTAGAAATAAAAGAAACAAATATTCCTTGCTTCAAGAGCGATGAAATCATTTTGGGAATTAACTCGACATTGATTTTGTATGCCAATGGGTCTTTTTCACAGCGATCATAGTTAGTTGCTGCTGCTACGATAAAAGCATAGTCAACTTCGGGGGGAACAATGAATGTCTCACTACTCTCAAAATCCAGATAAATTCGTCGATCATTCAATGTATTCTTTCTTCGTGTACTGGAATAGGCAAAGTGACCGCGTTTATGCAATGCATGTACAAGCCCGCCACCTACCAAACTATCTCCGCCAACAATCAGAAAAGATTTTTTTTGAGTCATTGTTTCATAGCCTTAAATATAGCCACTTCTTTTAAAAGATGTTCCATGTAATCACTTACAGCTATTTTATTTTCTTCTGATGGTGCAAAAGATGCTAATTTCGTTTTTGCTTTATCAAAGGGCCCATTTGTTACTTCATGAATAACAAGGATATCCGTATGAATAAGCATCGTATGAAACCTGCTGTCTGACAGACGATAGTAAAAATTCAGACCGGATTCCCGGTTACCCAGCGAAATTACGTCTGTAATCGAACCATCATTGTCAAAGATAATAATATCAACCAGACCTTCAATAATGTGAAATGATTCGGACTTAGCAAGATGTTTATGAGGACGTATATAGCTGTCTGAAGCAATTACTATAATCATCTCGTGCAGAGGATCATCAGACGTTCTGTGTGCACATATTCTTGATCGTCTTCGCAGGTTTTGCATTGCTTTTTGTGTTAAAAAGTTTATTTCTTCTTCACCCAAGAAAACAATGGGGCTATCAACAACAAAAACTTCATTATTTAACCGTTTAATTTCTAACATTATTAATATTCAGATCAATATTGTTCCTACCAGCTGAAAATATGGAGCAAAATTTTCCACCCAGAGACAGATATCCAGCATTTGCTTTAAGTACCTTTTTTTCACTTTCAGGATTGAGCGCCGACAGGCATAATTTAATCTCGCCGGAATCAAGACAATCCGAACTAAAGATTTGTAGTTGCGAACCAGGCATGAAGCGTCCGATTTTATTGGGATTGTCGTCGATTACACCGATCAAGCAAGAAGATAAGTTATAAAAGTTAATGAACTTTACAGCCACGTGTCCAGCTCCAAATAGTGCTACCGACTGCCCCTGACTCTGTAAGTTTTGTAAATATTTTCTGATTTTGATGCCTCGTGATTTGAATGAACCGGCAAAATTTTCCAGTGGAGATATTTCATGAATAACATCATTATTTGTTTGAAGTGGGTTTGAAGCAACATTACGAACAATGGCGACCAGTGAATCTTCCATTGGGTATGAGTAAATTCTAATCTCAAAATCTCTGAACCCGGCATGCTCAAAAAACAGCCTTAATGTCTCCGGGGTAAAGTAACTAATATGTTCCTCCCATAGAAAACAATGATCATGACCATTCAGCATTTTGCGGCAATCTGGAACTTCGAAAACCAATAGCCCCCCTGGTTTAACCAGGCTGCTGCAAGCTTCAAGTAAAACGCGGGGATGATGGGCATGCTCGAGAATATGACGAACAAGAATAATATCCGCCATATCTATCCTTTCAGCTATCTCTCCGGCCTTCTCCGGATTTAATACTCCCTGTATTGTTTCCAGACTTGCGAACGGATCATCAATTCCAAGATCTTCGGATTGTTTAAGACGGTAAGTATCTTTAATTCCCATTTTATTAAAGCGAAGAAGAGTCGAGTCATCTTTATATGTGAGACCTACAATACGCACCTTTGGAGAATATCCATATTTTAAATTAAGTAGATTCACGAGATTATCGAGATGTGCTTCAGGTTCATTATAGGTAATCCAGCCGAAACGTGACTTAACTATTTCCGGCGGCATAGCATTGACAAGTTGCAGTAAGCCACAGCTACTGCAATAAGCAAATTCTATGGGATGTTTTTCACAGTTCTCGTCAATCTTATCCAGATAACGGTTACTCGGGGGATTGGGCCCGAGATCGATAATCTTTCTAATGGTGTTCGTGTTACAACTTATACATTTTATCATGATAATTTTTATGAATAAAATCTACATACTGATTAGGCATCGTCCACCTGTTTTGCCTGATCTCATCATTTCTATAGCAATATTTATATCTCTCAATGGTAGACGTTCTGTTATAAGTTCACGAAGCTTGATTCGTCCAACACGATAGAGTTGCTGGTAACGCGGAATGTCAAGATGGGGCATTGCCTCGCCGCCATGTGAACCACTAAGCCCTTTGCCGAAGTGCAACGGCAGCGAGTAGATATTGATATTTTTTCCTTTGCGCGGCACACCGACAAGCGTAACCCGACCCTGAGGTTTTGTAATCTGGTAACCGAACTCAATAATTTCCGGCTGGCCTGTGTTATCAATAAAAGCATCAACGCCGGCATTTCCGGCGATATCTAAAATTGCCTGCCTGACATCATCTGAACTGCTGTTGATGATATGCGTAGCACCTATCATTTTGGCCAGTTCCAATTTCTTCTCATATAAATCCACAGCAATAATAGGATAAGCACTGACAAGAGATGCAGCCTGAATGATATTGAGACCGATTCCTCCAGCCCCATAAACTACCACTGATTCACCGATGCGAACTTTTGCATTGTTTTCAACAATGCCGAAACCGGTTGTAACAGCACAACCAAACAGAGCGGCTACTTCCAAATCACTGTCATCGGGAATAGCCGTAACGCGGTTTTCGGATACGATGGCGTACTCATTAAAAGTAGTAACCCACCCGGCATTTACTTTATGTCCTTGCCATAAAAAACGCGGTGTTTCTGATTCGATGCCTAATCCTTTACGCCAGTGTAAAACAACTTTATTACCAATTTTAACATGACGAACTCCGGGACCTATGTCAACAACTGACCCCGATGCTTCATGTCCGAGAAGGTGCGGTAAAAAATTATCCTCTCCTTTTGCGCCGTCAATTTCACCGAGCTGGGAACCGCAGATACCGCTGAAATGGATTTTTACAAGAACTTGGCCTACCATTAGTTTTTCAGGCATAGTTATTTCAGCAACGACAAGGGGTTCCTTCAGTTTAGTGAGAACCGCGGCTTTCATTGTTTTGGGAATATTTGTCATAATTCCTTTACTCAAAATAGATAAATGAATGATCGCCGGTGTAGCCGGTTTGTTTGAACCACCAGTTCCACTCGTCCGGCGTGCAGAATGCTTCACATGTCACTTGCCAATATAAGAGATTCGCTTTTTCCGTTTCGTTGCGATAGGACTCCACACAAAGATATTTATTTTCTTTTCCAACTCTTTCCATTTCACGAAGAGCGCGATCAAGATCGTAATTATGCAAATTATGCAGTGTTGTAATCGAATAAGTTAAATCAAAATAATTATCGGGAAAAGGCAAGTCATTGGCATTTGCAGCTTTCAGGCGATCCCTGATTTCCTCCTTTGCATTGTCAATTGCATAGCGGGATATATCTATGCCGAATATTTCGATTCCGGGAACCAGCAGTGACATTTCATAAAGCAGGAATCCTTTGCCGCAGCCAATATCCAGAATTTTATCGCCGGGCTTAACGTTGTAATGATCGATCATCGCCCGGGCAACCGGAGTCCAGCGCCCTGGTATATAGTGGTAACCTCCAAAACAAATTCTGCGGTCTCCGTCCCAGTAATCAAAGTCCCATTTTTTGGCCAATTCAGCAGCCTTTGGTTTGGGATAATCCGGGTCATTGACACGGGCAAGATAATCACGCCTGGTGCTTTTATGCACAGTGGAAAGAAAATCAATGTAAGCCATTAGTATGAACTCCCAACGGAAAAAATTTGTTCAACATAGTATATGCTTTGTCCAACTGAATAAGTTTACGCTCCTCCGGATCGGTGTCCGGATCGGCAAAACGACGGCGCCTCGCCGATTCAGGAAGAAATTCATTTAATATTATACAGCACCACTTAATTCGATACAGGGGCAGGGTAATTAAAGCCCTGTTGATAAGAAGAGCAGGATTCGAGGAAAAGGACATAACTTTCTGCAAAAAATTATCGAAATATTTTATATCAACCGGTACAGCGGGATGACAAAAGAAATCACATGCCATTTTAGCAGGGTCATCCCAGCCGGCATATTCAAAGTCAAGAAAGTAAACTTTATTATCCCCTCCCAGCAGGGCATTATGAAAACCGAAATCCGACGGGGAGATGCAGCGGTACTCCAGTGCGAGAACTTCATCGACATTCATGCCTGAGCTAACCGAAGCCTCAATGACATCAATGGCTGTTTTTTCAAAAACACGTTTTAGATGATTGACAAACTCAAAGACTGCCTTATCAATCGGTGTTGTCGGTATAATGTTTGAAAGGCGGGCAATTCTCTGCCGAACCATCGCGATTTGATTGCTTATGCTAAAGCACGCTTCGGAAGCATCCGGTAAAACATCCTTCATTCCAAAACGAGCCGGACTGTTTAAGCTCAAAAAAAAGTTTATTGCTTCCTCAATATGACGGGGCGCTAATTCATAAGCTTGAATAGGCCTGCCCTCGATAAATTCGTAAAGTCCTATATGGTTTTTTAAAATATGGGCTAATGGTTCGGGTACACACCGCAAACCAAGGCAACGAGCATATTCAAGAAATTTGTATTCGGCTTGCAGGCGATCACGCTTATCGGATGGATGAACAAAATATTGTTTAGCTATATACCGGCGGCTATTTGCCTGAATGACAAAAACACGGTTGTTTCCGCCTCCACTCCGTGGAATGACTGATACACTTTCAGTCTGTTCGCCTGCAGCCTGCAACAGCACTGAAAAATCCTTATCTTTGCCAAAATCAACCGATGTTGTGTCCATTAAAATAATGAAGAATGTCAATCCAATTATGCATGGTAATCAAAGAATTTTCAACCGCGCTGTGGTGATGTTCAGGATCAAAAAGAATACGCTGGGCAGTTGCAGGGAAAGCGTCCGCGATTAATATTTCAGGAAGATCATCAATAAAGTGGGTCGCGGCAGTTGAAGCAATCCTCGTCCATTTTTTCTCTTTAGTGGTTTCAAGGTAAACACTTTTCAAAGCAACCAGTGGCCCTGTTTCATCTTGAAGATTTTCTTCTATCCACATTTGCGCCGACTTATGTAAATCGTAGCCTGGACCGCGAAAAGGTTTCTTTGTTTTTTGACTTATGATAGAAATACAAATTCGCTCCGATCTCGCCCACCGAAGAAATTCATATACACCTGGATAAACTTCGGCGTCGGCCATTCGGGCTCCATAAACATATCCCTGCATTTCTGTCCAGATCTCTTCCTTATCCATTGATCTCAGCCAGTCGCGTACGGCAAGTTTGGTTGGTTCGATTGTTAGAGGCACAACTTTCCGCTCCAAGGCTACTCGATGAAATACGCCGTCATAATTGATGATTGTATTGTCAAAATCGATACCAATGTGCATATGGTTTAAAAGTGCAGCGCCGCCGCTAACTGTTTTGCAATGCTTTGTGCATCAAAGCCGTATTTTTTACGGGCATAAGACTGGCTTCCCACTTCATGCATAAATTCATCGGGTACGCCGAATCCAATCATATTTGCGAGTTCTCCTTTTTGTCGGATACGCCATTCCGCGATACTGCCGGCTAATCCCCCTATCTGACTGTGCTCTTCACAGACGCCAACTATAGGGAAATTGGCAAAAGCATCAAAAAGACGTTCTTCATCAAGCGGTTTAATTGTGTGAAAACTTTCGATGCGTGTTGAGATACCCTGTGCAGCCAGGATGTCTGCTGCCTTCAGAGCTTCAATCATTACTGTGCCGGCAGCAAGAAGGCAAATATCGTTGCCTTCACGAAGCCGGGTCGCCCGGCCAATTTTGACCGTCGGCGAATTTTCTAAATGAATAACGGGTTCACCTTTTTTCCCAATTCGAATATAGACAGGGCCTTCCTGATCAAACGATTCCCGCAATAATAGACGTAGTTCAGTACTGTCACATGGAGCCAGTACGGTCATTCCGGGAAGAACACGAAGAATTGCCAAATCCTCACAGGAATGGTGTGTAGGACCAAGCTCGGCATAGGATAGGCCTGATCCGGTGCCGACGATTATAACCGGCGCACCGTGATAACAAATGTCCACCCGTATTTGCTCATAACAGCGGGTGGTAGTAAACGGAGTAATAGTGTAAATAACCGGCCTCAATCCGGAAAGCGCCATCCCCGTTGCAACTCCCACCATATTGGCTTCTGCAACACCACAGTTGAAAAATCTATTTTGGCGGGTTTGCTTGAAATTATCGAATAGCTTATTTCCTATATCTCCCGATAGAAGCACAACCTCCTCTTTTCGGGCGCCGATTTGTGTTATCTCATCAGCAAATGCATTTCTCATTCGCATATTCCAAGTTCGATCCTGGCTTTACGCACTTCATTAGCGGTAGGAATACGATAATGCCAGTTGTTGTCATCTTCCATGAAAGAAACGCCTTTGCCTTTGATTGTATGGGCGATAATAGCCACAGGTTTACCTGTACCGTCAGGCAAACGGCCCATTAAATCAGTTAACAGGCACATATCGTGTCCGTCAATTTCATATGCGCTCCAACCGAAGGCGCGCCATTTTTCAATTAGAGGAGAAAGCATCATAACTTCTTCACTGCGGCCCGTTGCCTGCCATTTATTAAAATCAATGATGACCATTAAATTTTCCATTTTTTGAGAAGCGGCAAGCATTGCCGCCTCCCAAACCGCCCCCTCGTTACATTCGCCATCGCTGAGTAAAACACGAACAGGATAATTCCGTTTTTGCATCCGCGCCGCCAGAGCCATTCCCAGTCCTATCGGCAAGCCGTGTCCGAGAGAGCCTGTAGCAGCTTCGATGCCGGGCAGACGATCAGGGGTCGGCGGATGCTCGGCAAATAAACCGCCGTCCTCGCCATAGGAATCAAGCATAGCTTCCGGGAAAAAACCACGCATAGCCAATACATGAAATAATGCCGGTGCACCGTGCCCTTTACTCAAAATAAACCGGTCGCGCTCCGGGCTGCGAGGCGATTCAGGATCAATGTTTAAGACTGCAAAGTATGCGGCTACAAGAATATCGAGACAAGAAAGGCATGATCCAAGATGTGGAGTTTCCGTCCGATGCGCATTTTCAATAATTCTGGCGCGAAGAATGCGGGCACGTTGTTCAAGATCGTTTATGCGATATGTTTGTTTCATGATTAATATTGATCACGGCTTGTGAATGTAATCAAATGGCTGTGATTTGAGTGCCTGAAAATTTGCTTTTACCCAGGTAATGCAATCATCAATGCCGGGATCAAGAGCAATTTTATCCTGCCAACCCAAAGCATTCCGTAATTTGCTGCTGTCAAGCATATAGGCGGCATCCTTGCCCAATCGGTCATCAACGATTTCGACATGGTCATTGAAATCAACGTTCATTTTTCGGCAGATTTGCTCTACCAGATGGCGAATGGATACAATCTCATTTGTGGAAATGTGATAAGTCTCACCAGGATTTCCGTTAACGGCGATACGGTAAGTGGCTTCTGAAACATCGCGCATGTGAATAAAAGATCGTCGGGAATGGCCGCCGCCATGAAGCTGTATCTTCTTCCTCAGCATAATGAACAGAATGGTACGGGGAATAATCCGGTAAAGCTGCTGCCCCGGACCGTAGACATTGGCTGCACGGGTAAAGACAACGGGAAAGTTATAAGCTTCGAAGAAGGTACGGAGGCTCATATCGGAGGCGGCACGGGATACTGCATACGGGGTGCTTGGATAAAACGGTGCATCCTCAGTGATGAAACCATTGGTGCTTCCATAAACTTCCGGTGTTGTTACATGTACATACTTCTTTAAAAAATTCCTTTGCCGGAGACGATTATGCAATCGGACGCAGGATACAGTATTGGTCATAAACCAGTGATCCGGATTTTTCCAGCTTTCGCCAACCATGCTTTGAGCGGCAAAGTTAACAATATAGTCGGGCCTCTCCGTGTCAACAATGTCCATTATCTTCTCAAAATCATGATTGAGGTCAGACTGAAAAAATTTAAATCGATCAGTGCTATCAAACCATTTATACGGTAGAAAACAGGTATCAGCCTCCGAAGATCTGCTTATGCCGCAAATATTATGTCCTTTCTCCAGCAGATAAGAAATAAATGTGGCACCGGAAAAGGAATTACTTCCAATAACCAGGAATTCACATTTTGTCATTTTTTTTCACCGGTGTTTTAAGAAATTGCATAATCATGTGTCCGACAACGAGTTGGAGATCTTCGCTGATTTGCATATCATCAATAGGAAAATGGATCGGGACGT
This sequence comes from uncultured Smithella sp., assembly GCA_964632255.1. Lineage (GTDB taxonomy): Bacteria > Desulfobacterota > Syntrophia > Syntrophales > Smithellaceae > MVRV01. The sequence goes on from CAZWCA010000002.1 coordinate 90,062, forward strand.
CGGCCATCTTTTTCGCTACTCCGCCGGTATAACCAAGGATTGCGAAGCTTCTGATTCCCTGTGCCTGTGCCTGTTCAAGTACATGGATAATATTGGGTGAGTTGCCGCTGCCGGACAAAACAATTAGAATGTCCCGGGGACGGCCATGAACCGCTAGTTGAAGAGAAAAAATATTTTCATATCCTTCATCGTTAGCCAGACAAGTCATCACCGACGGATTGGCCGAAAGTGCTACTGCACGAAGTCCCGGTTTCTGCGACCCGGAAACACCATAAAGGAAATCATTGGCCAGATGAATGGCATTTGCAGCGCTGCCGCCATTCCCGCAAATCATCACACCACGGTCTTCCTCCCAGCAGGACTTCAAAGCGACAGCCAATTCCTTAACACCAGTCCACTCAAAATTTACCAGAATAGACTGCAGTTTTGCAGCATATTCATCGAAGTGATTCAGCCTTAAATTTAATTGATCGTTCATTAGATAATGAATTTTTGCATCCATTTCAAATTATAGCAGCAATCTTCATCTTTCAATTCACCGGTATTATATTTTTCAATAATTTCCATAATGGCTTCTTCGACTGTTCTTTTGGGATAAAAGCCGGTTTCCAAGAGTTTATCTGAGTTAACTCTGTAAGATCTTGGATCGTTAGACTCAGTCACGATAATTTCGGCTGGAACATAATGTGTCACTATCCTGGCAATGTCGAGAATTGATATGTTTTCAAACCCGGCATTAAAGATACCGCTGATATCGGGATGATCAAGTAGAAAGACATAAAGATCGGTGATGTCTTCAATGTGAATGTTCGGACGAACCTGATTGCCTCCAAATACCGTGATTTTATTATTACTCAAAGCTTGCATGGTGAGCATGTTTACGGAAACGTCAAGTCGCATGCGCGGCGAAAAACCGCACACGGTAGCAGGCCGAACAATCTGAACAATCATATCATTTGCATAGCTCAACAAAACACGCTCTGCGATCATTTTAGTTTTGTTATATACGGAAATTGGCTTCAGCGTTAAATCTTCAGTCACTTTCGGCTCTTCTTTAACACCGTAAACACTTCCGGACGAAGCATAAATAAAATGTTTGACGCCGCACTTTACGGCTTTATCAGCAAGCTGCATCGTCGCCAGCGCACTTATTTCCCACGTTAGATTTGGATCAAGATCGCTGCAAGGATCATTGGCAACGGAGGATAAATGAATAATTGCATCAATACCATTTAAAGCAATTTCTTCGATCTTGCGGACATCCTGTTGAAGAACAGTCAGGCTGGAATGCGGTTTAAGAAAGTTGCCGAACCACATAATATCCAGAGCAATGACTTCATGGCCGGCATTTAGCAACTTGGGAACAAGGACTGTTCCCTTATAACCGCATGCACCAGTGACCAATACCTTCATCTATTGTACTCCCTTAAATCTAAAAAATTATATTTATAAAAGAATCAAATCATTCATTCGAAACGATTTCACCTTTTTCGAGACGAATAACCTGTTACATTGATTCCGAATAAGTGTATGATTATGAGAGGCCAAAACTACGATTTTGGTGGAATTAACAGACCGGAGAATTCAACTACGTCTTCAACCAGGGCCTATATTTGTTTTTTCCATATTCCGCATCAAAACTCTTAGGAGCGATGATGGCGTTGCTTTATATCTTGCCAGGCAAGATGACCAGATATTGTTTCCCGTTATTTAATCGGAACTTATATATAGCTCCGCTTTCTGAGTTACATTGATACGCATCTCAAAAAATATGCAATGAAACGAATAATGATTTGTTATACATTTTTTATGCTTTTGCTTTAATCCGGCTAATTATGACCGTTATTTCTTTGTTATTTAAATTTACAATGTATTACTTTTTTTACAACGATAGACGAAAGAGTGGATAAAAGTAGGTTAAAACTATTATATGAATATTTGAATTTTGTATCAGTAAACAACTTCCAGCAAGTCAGGGAACGGCTCAGCAAGAAGCAGGAATGGAGCAGTAAATAAGGAACACACTTACACAAAATCAGGCTGCAAATGCTTTATGGATAATTTAGGATTTTCTTAACCCTCTTCTGCCAAGTGGGCTTCCGAGTCGTCGGGTAAAGGGGAGCGCCCTTAAGCAAGGTGCTTCCTTTTATTTTGCAATTTGCAGGACATCTTATTTTGATTTCGTACTTTCGTCTTACTTGAACAGGGAGCAAATAGGAGGTCAATAATCATGAGGTATTATATTTGTCCCAATGGTGATTTTTCTACTGTAGATGGTCATTTTCATTTTTGTGTTAAATGCGGATCAAAACTGATTAGCAGTTGTCCTTTATGCGGAAGAGATATAAAATCCGCTGAAGCAAAGTTCTGTCATAATTGCGGTGCTCCTCTTTTCCCTGAGAAAAAAAGTGAATTGAGAATTTCATAGATATTTTTTAGTGGAAAGATAAAAACTCCATTTTAAATAACAATAGGAACCATAAGAGACCATATTTTCGTGAAATTGACATTCACTGCAAAGATTGTAATCTATAACATCATGTAATACATATTATGCCCGCTTCATCCGTACTTCCAATTGGTTATTTTTTAACAGGACAAATTAATTTGCTGCCAACCGGACAACTTATTTGCTTCTTACACAGGAACCTTCCGGAATTGACAGCATATAAATTTGATGATAATTGGTAAAAACTAAGATTTACTTTAACTCTAACCGGGGCAAGTGATCTTGCCTGCGTTCCTCAGGCAATGGCCGCCGAGCTCTTTGTCTACCCCGAACCTGTTTATCGACACTGGGCCGAACAGGTCTTAAGACAATAACAATATAATCTTTTTGGTGGGGACATTATGGATAGAAGGGATTTTCTTAAAACTGCTCTTATTACCAGTGCAGCTTTGGCTATACCCGGCAATTCAGATATATTAATTGAAGTACTGGAGGCGGCGGAGAAAACTGATCTCGTTGTCGCTCATGGTCTATCGCCTGCCGCAATAACAAAGGCCGCTATTAACGCTTTAGGCGGAATTAAAGCCTTCATCTCCAGAGGAGATGTTGTTGTCGTGAAGCCCAATATCGGCTGGGATAGACTTCCGGCCTATGCGGCAACCACAAATCCGGAAGTCGTCTCCACAGTGATCAGCCTGTGTTACGGAGCCGGGGCTAAGCGGGTGAAGGTTTTTGACAACAGCGTTGCTGATCCGCGGCGCTGCTATAAGCAAAGCGGCATCTCCGCGGCAGCCACGGCAGCGGGCGGGATAGTCAGTTATGTCGATGAGAGAAAATTTCGCGACATGAAATTACCCGGTGTCGCCCTGAAATCTTGGCCTCTTTACTCCGAAGCTATTGAGGCCGACAAGTTTATCAATATTCCTATTGCCAAGACCCATGGTCTTTCGAGTCTTACTCTCGGAATGAAAAACCTGATGGGAATCATGGGCGGTTCACGGGGCAGAATACACCAGCGCATCAATGAGAGTTTGGTGGATCTCGCCATGACCGTCAAACCCACGCTGGTCGTCCTCGACGCCGTGCGGATATTGACGGCGCATGGTCCGCAGGGAGGGGACCTTGCCGATGTCAAACAGCTCAATACAGTTGTTGCCGGCCGGGATCAGGTGGCCGTCGATGCTTTTGGCGCTACACTCTTCGGCTTGCAGGGGGTGGACCTGGGCTATGTCAAGGCAGGATCCAAAGCCGGACTGGGAACGATGAATCTATCCAAACTGAAAATCAGGAAAATTAATGTTTAACTTTTCGGCGAGACGCCGCCTGCTCGTTATATTAAGTTCCTACAGCTATAAAGGCAATCAACCGCTGTAAAGATTTTTATGATCAAAAAAATTCGCATAATAACGCAGGGATTTTTTTTACTGACATTTTTGTGGCTCTTTCTACAGACCGAATCAAAGGGCGCCGACGACCTTGGTTATCCAGTTAAAATATTCCTGGATGCCGATCCTCTTCTTTTTATAACCACAATTCTGTCCAGCCGTGCATGGTATCATGCTTTTTTCCTGGCTGTTGCGGTTATAATTGCCACTGTCTTTTTGGGGCGTGTTTTCTGCGGCTGGGTATGTCCGCTGGGTACTCTCAATAATATGGCGGGCACGCTGCAAAAACGGCGTTCCCGAAGAGCACCCTTAAACTGGCACTGGCTGAAATATTGCGTTCTGATCTTTCTAATTACCGTGTCTCTTTTTTCCTGGCAAGCGGCAGGACTTGTCGATCCCATTTCGCTCCTTATTCGTTCGCTTTCATTGTCTGTTTATCCAATGATGTCATATGCGACCAGGACTGTATTTGATTTCTTCTATGAGCTGAATATCCCTTTTCTTGTCAATATCTCCGAATTTTTCTATTCACTTTTCAAGAAAACGTGGCTTCCTTTTCAGCAGCCATTTTTTTTCCAAAGCGCTTTTGTGGGGCTGTTATTCTTTACCATATTAGGCCTGAATCTTCTGGAGAAGCGTTTCTGGTGTAAATATCTCTGCCCTCTGGGCGCTCTTCTCGGGCTGTTCTCGCGTTATGCCTTTCTGCAAAGGTCGGTGAGCGAAGGCTGTAATTCATGCGGCGCTTGTGATTTTTACTGTCAGGGCGGCGCCTCTCCTGATCAAAAAGAAAAATGGCAGAAATCGGAATGTTTGGCCTGTATGAATTGCGATGATATTTGTCCGCAAAACGCCGTTCATTTTGGATTTATCCAAAAACCGCACACTGCATCTGTAGACTTGGGTAAAAGAAGAGTCGTCGGTATGATTTTGTCAGGCCTGGCCGCCGTACCGCTGGTAAGGATTTCGGCAATCAACAAACAGGTTAGTGCCGCGGAGCCTAAATTAATCCGGCCGCCGGGATCTCTTGATGAGAAGCAGTTTCTGGCCAGATGTGTAAAATGCGGCGAATGTATGAAAGTCTGTATTACCAACGGCCTCCAACCGACGTTTCTGGAGGCGGGAATTGAGGGACTTTGGTCACCGGTCCTCATTCCGCGGATCGGTTATTGTGAATACCGTTGCACACTTTGCGGTCAGGTCTGCCCGACCGGGGCGATAAAACAATTGAAGCCGCCCGAAAGAGAGAAAATCAAGATAGGTCTGGCGATGATTGATAAAGGGAGATGTCTTCCCTATGCCCATGCCACACCTTGCCTTGTTTGCCAGGAAGTCTGTCCCGTCCCGAAGAAAGCTATCTGGCTGGAAAAGGCCAAGGTGATGAATAGAAACGGGAATCTAATAATCTTAAATCAACCGCATGTTGATCCGGAACTATGTATCGGCTGCGGCATCTGTGAGGCAAAATGTCCTCTTCTTGACCAGGCAGCAATTTATGTGAGCAGTATCGGCGAGACGCGCTCCAAAGATAATAAGTTGTTACTGTCATGACAGGACAGTCTCAAACAGAAAAAGAAAAGGACTTAACCGTGTTTGGCTAAGTCCCTGATATAAATGGTGGGTCAGGACAGAATTGAACTGTCGACACTCGGATTTTCAGTCCGATGCTCTACCGACTGAGCTACCGACCCGCAGATTTATGGAAAGTCTTGTAAGAGCACATTTTTGTCTATAAAATATAGGTTCTTTTGTCAAGGTGTTTTTTGCTCATCATTTGCCGATTGATCAGCCGTGGCCCTGCTTTCTCCTGTCGCAGGTTCACCATGCTTTTCCCCGCTTTGTTGATCGGGATTTGCCTCCGGTATTGTCAGTCCGGCAGCGGTATCATTTTCGTCAGACCGGATAATAACCACGGTTCCCGCGATCTTGTCATGCCATGCCTGTTTTCGTTTATCAAAAGCTGCCCAGATGAAACCAAGAGGAAATATAAAAAACAAACTTGAGACAATATAACCGACGGCTCTTAAAAAAGAAATGCCAAAGTTAATGGGAATCCCTTCATCCATTAAAACCTGCAAACCGAGCAGCTTTTTTCCCGGCGTGCGGCCATTGATTCCGTGAAAGTAGGTAAAATAAACAATAGATATGATAATATATATTATCCCTATACCGAGGGAAATGGAGGTGATGCGTGCCGGATCAGTTAAATCAGTAAGCCATGCATGGCTGTTGCTGGAAATGGAACCAAAAACAAATGCTGTAGTAACGATTATCGTCAGGATAATAAATATAAAATTAATGATGATATTATCAATTGTATATGCAACAAACCGCCGCCAAAAACCTGCAAATTTATAGGTAGCCACTTTTTATCTCCTTGATGATCTTTTGCTGAAAATTCCTTTTTCGTACTGGATTATGGAAATTATGGCTAATGCCACTGTTTCTACCTTGAGGATTTGCTTTCCCAAACTGACAGGGATGAAGCCTGCTTCTTTTGCCTCGTGGATTTCATCCCGGTTGAATCCGCCTTCCGGTCCGATAATGATAAAAATATTCTTGGTTTGTTCCCATGTTTGATCAGAAAATATATCTTTGATATACGTTTTATCTTCTTCTTCCCAGAAAATCATTTTAAGTGTCTGCTTGTCAGCATGATTAAGCATAGCTTCAAGAGATGCAACCGGTAAGACATTCGTAATTTGTGAACTTCGGCAACAGCGGGCGGCCTCGCGGGCAATCTTTTGCCAGCGGGCGGTTTTCGACACAATTTTTTCACCGGTTATGCGGCTGACCGAGCGCGCCGCAGTAAAAGGAATGATTACATCGGCGCCCAGTTCTGCCGCCCCACGGACGATAACATCCATTTTACCCGCTTTAGGAAGGGCCTGACCTAATGTGATTTTTACGTCGCGATCAAAGGTCTCGATCTGTTTGCCTAATTCTAAAAAAACACTGTCTGGGGAAAAGTTTTTAATGACAGCTTCAAACTCCTGACCGCAACTGTCAAAGACTTTTACGGGATCACCTTGCTCCAGGCGCAAAACCTGCTTTAGATATTTCAGATTATCCTGCCCCAGTTCACAAAGCTTATCTTTTTCAAGAGCAATCGGACTATAGATTCTGGGTATGGTCAAGGTTTTGATTTACCTCTCGGAAGCATCAGTACTGCAGCGAATTGTTGGATGAAATAAATAATCTCCGTAAGTTATGCAGCTTTCTCTTTTTTGAATACGTAACAGACCCATTCTTTTTCGGCGATCTTTCTATTTTGAATCAAGGGAGAGACGGAAAAATTATCTTCTATCTCGCTCATATCCTGCTCGATGATGCCGGAAATGATCAGATACCCTTCCGGTTCAAGCAATTGTATTAAGTGTTTGCGCAGTTTTAAAAGTAATTTGGATGTTAAATTGGCGATGATTAAATTTCGCTGTTCATTGATAACCGTTGCATCTTCGTTAATAATCTGCAGATGGTTGGAAACCAGATTTATAACTGCGTTTTCCTTTGCAATTTCCGTGGCTTGTTGATCGTTATCCAGACAAATTACATCCTGGGCTCCAAGTTTTGCGGCAGTTATCCCCAAGATGCCCGTACCACAGCCGACATCAAGCACTTTCCAGTTTGCAACTTTGCGGTCTTTCATGATTATGTCTTCCAGTGCTTCAATGCACATTCTGGTGGATGCATGCTGACCGGTCCCGAAGGCCATTCCGGGATCAATATCAATGACAATGTCACGGCTCGACGGTGTATATCTTTCCCAGGTCGGTTTAATGATAATGTTACTGCTGACACGGATCGGTTTGAAATATTTCTTCCACTGTTCTCCCCAATCCGGATCAGTGATAATTTCTGTTGTTAAAACGGGTGCCGGAAGATCGGAAAATATTTCGTTCAGGCTTTTTAGATATTTTTCTATAGCAGCAACCCGCTTTTCACTCCGTACATCCTGCGGAAAATAAGCTTTTATTGATTCGCAGACAGGTACTTCCGCTTCTTCCGTCAAATCGTCCGGAAATGGCGGTGGTGATGATTCTTGAAACACACCTTGAGCACCTGTTTCCGTGAGGAAATTTCCCAGGGCATCCATTAATTCCCCACTTGCCACAATTTCAATTTTCAGCCATTTTTCCGGTTCTTTTCCAGTCATGAACAAACCTAATCTTAAGTTAAATCTACTTTATTTTTGATTTGACTATAGCTTCTTTCAATTAATATTTCAAGCGGGCCTTAAATATACTTTGTTTTTTGCTGTTTTCAAAAAAGATGTTGAATATTTGACGCTGCTTCTAAAGGGTGAGGTCAAAAAGCAACAAATTATTATTTTTCATATCGATATATCTGTTCACCGGCTTGAAATTTAACTTTCTTCGTGATAGCTTCTTTCCGCAATTAAATAAGCAAATGCTTATATTGCAGTTTGGAAGGAAAATCTTGAAATTCTATCCCGTTTTTTTTAACATCTCGGGCAAAAAATGCGTTGTGGTCGGCGGCGGCGGTGTGGCCGCAAGAAAGGTTGGAATGCTGCTTGGCTGCGGCGCTAAAGTCGTTGTCGTGAGCCCGAAGCTTACCCCGGAACTAATAGAACTGAAGACTGAAAATGCCATAGAGCATGTCGCTGAGAATTACAATGTTCAATATATTAAAGATGCTGTGCTCATTATCGGGGCGACAAACGATGATAAAACCAATTCAGCAATTTCTTTAGATGGCCGAAGTCTGGGAATTCCGGTAAATATAGTTGACGATCCGCAAAAGTGTGATTTTATTCTACCCTCTGTTGTAGAAAGAGGTGATCTGACCATAGCTGTCAGCACCGGAGGTAAATCTCCCGCACTGGCGCGGTACCTGCGTGAAAAACTCGAAGCCGCGTACGGCGAAGAATATGGAATCCTGCTTCATTTGTTGGGCCGGTTAAGGGAAAAGATGGAGAAGAATGCCGGTGTCGGCAAAGTCTGGTTTGATGAATTGATGGCCGCCGGCCTGTTGGAAGCGGTCCGGCAAAAGGAATGGAGCAAAGTGAAGGAAATTATTTCAAATATTACCGGCGAGGAGGTAACCCTTGAGTAGTTGGGCAATGATCATGTTTGATTTGGCATTGGGATGCTGCGCCCTGGCAACTGCGGGATATCTGCTGTCATTGCTGGTAAAAAAAATTGTTTTGGCGAAGGCATCTACCTGGATACTAGGGGGAGGCTTTCTTTTTCTAACCCTGAACCTGATCGGAGCCGCCGCTGGTTCTGCAGGCTGGACCACTTTTGGCTCGCGCCATTTTTTGTCGATTTATGCATGGGCGATAGCCTGTATTTATCTGGTATTGCAATTTAAAACCAAAACCCGACTGCTGGGTGCATTCATTGCACCGTTTATTCTACTGTTTTTGATAACGGCGGCGGGTTCGGGAGCGGATAAGAACCTTGTCCCCCGTGAGTGGCAGAGCGGGCTTACGACATTTCATTTAATCGTTGCGATTTCCGGCGAGGCCCTTTTCGTCCTCGCCTCGGCAGCCGGAGCAATGTTCATGATTCAAAACAGCTTTTTGAAACACAAAAAACTGGGCTCACTGGGACGACTGCTGCCGTCGCTTGGTGATTTGGACCGGATCAATCATCTGGGATTGCTGTGGGGATTCCCTCTGCTGACCATCGGCATGATCGGCGGGGCGGTATACGCCGCGTTTGCCTGGGGCAGCCTCTGGGTTTTAGATCCGAAAGTAATTTGGTCATTGGCTGTCTGGATAATCTATGGTTTTTTGCTGCATCAGCGGCTGGCCATCGGCTGGAAGGGATTCAAAATGGCGGCCTGGTCCTGTACCGTTTTTGTATTGTTTTTATTTTCAGCTCTGCTGATCGGATTTTGTTTTCCAACAGTGCATAAATTCATATAAAAGATGATAGTATTAGTCGGATTAAATCATAAAACAGCGCCACTCAGTGTGCGCGAGAAACTTTCTACCGGATGCTGGGAAAAGACCGGTCTGCTCAGTGACCTGCGCGCCGTCGAGGGCGTACGGGAGATCCTGCACCTTTCCACCTGCAACCGCGTGGAACTGATCGCTTCTGTGGAAGACACGCCGGATATTTTAAATAACCTCAAGTCCTGGCTTGCCCGCTTCGGCGGACTTACCGAAAGTGAAGCTGCATCCTGCCTGTACGGCTACCGCAATGAAGAGGCCATCCGGCATCTGTTCCGGGTCGCCTCCAGTCTCGATTCACTGATAATGGGCGAAGCTCAAATACTGGGACAAGTCAAGGAAGCCTACCGGCTGGCACTGGAAGCAAATTTTACCGGCCTTGCTTTAAACCGGCTCATGCACCGAGCATTCCGGACCGCCAAACGTGTCCGCACGGAAACAGGCATTGCCGCCAATCCGGTTTCCGTGAGCTTTGCTGCTGTGGAACTGGCCAAAAAGATATTTGGTACATTATCCGGTAAAAAAGTACTGATAATAGGGGCGGGGGAAATGGCTGAACTGACCGTAACTCATCTCATCGGCAACGGGGCGGAAGAAATTACAGTTGCCAACCGGACGGTTACACAGGCCACTCTGCTTGCGGAAAAATACAGCGGTAAAGCTATAGGACTGGATGCCCTCGAAGAAACACTTGGCAATACCGATATCGTTATCAGTTCCACCGGCGCGCCAAACCACATCGTGACTGAAGAAATGATCCACCGTTGTTTGCACCGGCGCAAAAACCATCTTTTGTTTCTGATCGATATTGCCGTGCCTCGCGACATCGATCCTGCGGTGGATGACATCGATAATGTCTATCTGTACAATATCGACAATCTGCAGGATATCGTTGACGAAAACATAAAAAATCGCCGCCGTGAAGCACTCAAAGCGGAAGAAATTGTCGACGAAGAAGTAATGCTTTATACCAAATGGGTAAAAGAGCTGGAAGCCGTGCCCACAATAGTTTCTCTCAGGAGCAAAGCCGACGGCATAGTAAAGATGGAGATGATCAAAGCCCAGAGTTGGCTGGCGAAGCTTGAAAACGGTAACCGGGAAAAAGTGGACGCCCTGGTTAATGGCATCGTGAACAAGATCCTGCACGCACCAATGGCCGTAATGAAAGAAGAAAGCAACGGAAATAACTCGCAGGATATGGTGGCCGCGGTTCGGCAGCTCTTTCGTCTTGATGACTAATTAAATACAAAAGGTAGGAAATGAGTATAAAAATTGGAACGCGCGGCAGCAAACTGGCCCTGGTACAAGCCAACACAGTCGTAGAAAATCTCCGGAAAATAGCCCCGGAAACAACAACCGAGATCTGCATTATCAAAACCAGCGGGGATATCATGCAGAATGTTTCGTTGCTGAAAATCGGGGGACAGGGTGCCTTTGTTAAAGAAATAGAAGAGGCCCTGCTTTCCGGAACCGTGGATCTGGCCGTGCACAGCATGAAAGATGTTCCCGGAGAAATGCCGGACGCTCTGACTATTGCTGCTGTTCTGCCACGGGAAGATGTGCGTGATATTCTAGTTTCCCGCGATAACGTCAAACTCGAATTTATGCCCAGGGGAGCGAGGATTGGTACCGGATCACTGCGGCGGGGCGCTCAGATTCAGGCAATGATGCCCGATGTGGAAATAGTGCCGTTGCGCGGCAATGTCGACACCCGTTTGAAAAAGATCGAAACCGAAAACCTTATGGGGGTGATCCTGGCCGCGGCGGGAATGAAACGACTGGGCTATGCGCAAAAAATATCACAGTACATGCCGGTTGAATTTATGCTGCCGGCCGTCGGTCAGGGCGCTGTAGGTTTACAAATCCGCAAGAGCGATACCGAACTGGCCGGGATTTTAGCCAAACTTAACCATGTTCCCACTGCAGTCGAAGTAACTGCGGAACGTTCTTTTTTACGGGCGTTGGGTGGAGGCTGCCGTCTGCCGATTGCCGCGTATGGCAAATTAGAAGGAGGAAAGCTTTCTCTGGACGGGCTGGTTGCTGCACCGGACGGAGCCAGCATAATCCGGGACAAACTCCGGGGTGATGCGGAAGAAGCGGAAGAACTGGGAATTAAGCTTGCCGGTATAATCATGGAAAAAGGTGGCAGAAAGCTGTTGAGTCTGTGTACGGAAAACGACTTGGCATAGTTAATTATTTATCATAACCCGGTCGGAAGGATTTATATAATGAATTTATTCAATGAATCAAACTACATATTTATTGTTTCCTGGATTCCCGCCTCCGCGGGAATGACGGAATTCGGGATTAATTATCTATGAATAAACTTGGAAAAGTCTACATAATCGGTGCAGGGCCGGGAGATGCGGGATTAATCACAATCAAGGCTGTTGATTGCCTGCGGCTGGCCGATGTGGTCATTTATGACAATTTGGTCAACGAAGAACTGTTGAAATATGCCAAAGCAGGAGCCCGCTTTATCTATGCCGGGAAAATGGGCGGCAATCACACTCTGACCCAGGATAAAATCAATGAACTGCTGGCCAAAGAAGCACTGGAGGGCAACACCGTCGCCCGTCTGAAAGGCGGTGATCCCTTTATTTTCGGCCGTGGTGGCGAGGAAGCCGAAGTACTGAGGGAGCAGGGCGTACTTTTTGAAGTGATTCCAGGTGTGACATCGGCCATTGCCGTTCCCGCCTATGCCGGTATTCCGCTGACCCATCGGGGACTGACCTCCACCGTGGCTTTCATTACCGGCCATGAGGACCCGACCAAGGACAAAAGTGATATCGACTGGCAGGCGCTGGCCGGTATCGGCACCCTGGTATTTCTGATGGGTGTAAAAAACCTCGGACTGATTACCGAAGCTCTGATCGCCCATGGTAAACCAGCGGATACACCGGCGGCACTCATTCGCCGGGGGACAACACCGCAGCAGGAAATACTTACCGGTACTCTGGCCACGATAGTCGGTCTCGCCCAGTCCAATAATTTTAAGCCTCCCGCTATTCTGGTTGTGGGAAAAGTTGTTGATTTACGCGATACATTACGCTGGTTTGACGAAAAACCGCTCTTCGGCAAAGGGATCGTCATTACCCGTCCTGAAAAACAGGCTGATGATCTGGCCGTGCTTCTGGAAAGAGAAGGTGCCCGGGCCATTCACTTTCCGGCAATAAAAATAACGCCTCCGCAGGACTTACGCGGACTTGACGCCGCTTTAGATAAGCTGGATACCTATAACTGGCTGATATTTACCAGCGCCAACGGTGTGCAATATTTCTTTGCCCGGCTTTTGGAACTGAATAAAGACATCCGGGAGCTCAAAGGGATTAAAATCTGCTGCATCGGCCCGGCAACAGCAAAGCAAATTACCAGCCGGGGCCTCAAAGTCGATTTGGTGCCGGAAAAGTTCATTGCTGAAGGTATACTTAAATCATTTGATCAAATGAACCTGCAAGGACAAAAAATATTGCTTCCGCGGGCGGCTGAGGCCCGTGATATTCTTCCCGAAGGAATAAAGAAAACGGGTGCTGCAGTTGATGTAGTCACAGTTTACGAAACGGTAAACTCGGGGAAAAAGAAAGAGGAACTGGAAAAGTTAATTAAAGCAGATGAAATTGATGTTATTACCTTTACCAGTTCATCGACGGTTACCAACTTCTTAAAAATAATGGGTAAGGATTTTAGTTTTCCACCGCAGGTCAAAGTAGCCTGCATCGGGCCGGTTACTGAGGCCACGGCACGCAAGGCCGGCCTTAACGTCGATATCCGGCAGGAAGAATATACGATGGACGGGCTGGTACAAGCGCTGGTAAAATATTTTAAAAACAGTAATCTATAGATTAACAGGAAGAAGATTAATTAATGATCGGTATTTCCAAATTATATTGCGGGGCGGTAGAGCCTTCGGATGTACTGCGCTACGGCAGGCAATCCGGCCGCCTTCCCTCTCATTTACTGCAATTTTCGGCGGATAAAAAACCGGTGGTCGTCTGGAACATGACGCGCCGCTGCAATTTGAAGTGCATTCACTGCTATTCCAACTCCGCAGACTGTAATTATCAGGGCGAGTTAACTACAGAAGAAGGGAAATCGCTTATTGCCGATCTGGCCGCCTTTGGTTCTCCGGTGATTTTATTTTCCGGCGGTGAACCCCTGCTCAGGAAAGACTTGTTTGAACTGGCTCGGTATGCAACCGACAAAGGCATGCGGGCGGTTATTTCCACCAACGGAACTCTCATTACAGCAGAGGTCGCGGCAAAACTAAAAAGGATTGGCCTTTCTTATGTTGGCGTCAGCCTTGACGGTTTGGAAAAAACGCATGACCGGTTTCGGGGCAAAAAAGGTGCCTTTGCCGAGGCGATCAAGGGAATTCGCCATTGCCGCGAAGCAGGCGTTAAAGTAGGTATCCGCTTTACTGTAAATAAACATAACCTGCCCGATGTGCCGGCGATGTTTGAACTGCTCAGGAAAGAAAGAATTGAAAGACTGTGTTTTTATCATCTTGTCTACACCGGTCGCGGCTCCAAGCTGCGCGCTGAGGACCTGACTCATGAAGAAACCCGCAAACTGCTGGATTTAATCGCCGGTGAAACCAGAAGAATGTTCGATGACGGCTTGTCGCCGGAAATCCTTACCGTAGACAATCACGCGGACGGCCCATATCTTTATCTGAAAATCAAACAGGAAAATCCGGAGCGGGCTCGCGAAGTATTGGAGCTTCTGGAAATGAATGAGGGAAACAGCTCCGGTCACGGCATCGGCTGTATTAGCTGGGATGGCGAAGTTTATCCCGACCAGTTCTGGCGTAATCAGCCGTTGGGCAATATCAGGCAAAAACCTTTCAGCGAAATATGGATGGATGAGAAAAATGAATTGCTGGTCAAATTAAAAGATAAGAAAAAGCATGTTCATGGGCGTTGCGCTTCCTGCTCGTGGCTTAATATCTGCGGCGGCAATTTCCGCGCCAGAGCTGAATCGGCTGGCGATACATGGGGGCCCGATCCCGCCTGTTATCTTTCGGATGAGGAAATCACTGCGAAGGAGATTTAAACATGGAAAAGGAATTGTTGAAGGAAAATGTAGAATTAATGGAGAAATTGAAAAATGTTCCGGTATTGTACTCCTTTGGCAAAAAAGATATGAATAAACTCCTCAGCTTCAGTATTATCAAGAAGTACTTTGCCGGAGAAAGTATTATTGACGAGGGAAGTTATGATAACTGGATTTACTTTCTGATTGAAGGCAATGCCCGTGTCATTAAAAATGGCGAAGAGATAGGAATTCTGAGGAGAACAGGTGATATTTTTGGAGAAATGTGCGTGATTGACGGTGCGCCGCGTTCGGCATCGATCGAGGCAATTGATGATGTTACTTGTCTGGCGACGGACGTATCCTTTATGGATCGTCTTTATAATGAAGATAAAATAGTTTTTTGTTCAATATTTTATCAAATGATCGCCGAAGTGTTGGCTTGCCGGCTGCGCGATACAACCAGTGAACTCGTTCAAATCAAAGAAGAACTTCAGATGCTGAAGCGCAAAAATAGGAGGTTGGAAAATGCAGTTTCCTGAATACCGTCCCCGCAGATTAAGAAAAAATGAGAACTTTCGCCGGTTGATTCGTGAAACATGGCTGAACGTTGATGATTTAATTTATCCTCTTTTCGTTGTTTCCGGTAAAAAAGTTAAAAAACCGATCCAGGCGATGCCGGGTAATTTTCAGATGTCCATTGATAACATCGTGGGGGAAGCTAAAAAGGCTCGGGAATTGGGCATACCCGGCATTTTACTTTTCGGCATTCCCCAAAATAAGGATGAACAGGGTACCGGTGCTTTTACCAAAGAAGGCATTATTCAGCAGGCGGTTCGCCGCCTGAAAAATGAAGTGCCGGATCTTTTAGTTATTACCGATGTCTGTCTTTGTGAATATACAAGTCATGGTCATTGTGGAATAATTGAAAAAGAAGCGGTGAACAATGACATGACGCTGGAAGTGCTGGCGGAAACAGCAGTTTCCCATGCCCGGGCCGGCGCTGATATGGTTGCGCCGTCGGCCATGATGGACGGGCAGATAGCGGCGATTCGCGAAGCGCTTGATGAGAATAATTTTGAGAATGTACCCGTCATGGCTTATGCGGCAAAATATGCATCCTGTTTTTACGGCCCTTTCCGCGACGCAGCAGAAAGTGCGCCGCAGTTCGGCGACAGGAGAGCCTACCAGATGGATCCGGCCAATGGTGATGAAGCGATTCGCGAAATGACCCTTGATGTGGCGGAAGGCGCGGATATTATTATGGTAAAACCTGCGCTTCCCTATCTGGATATTATCTGCCGGGCAAAGCAGGAATTTGATTTACCCCTTGCCGCATATAATGTGAGCGGTGAATATTCAATGATCAAAGCTGCAGCGCAAATGGGCTGGCTGGATGAAGAAAGAGCGATGCTGGAATCGCTTATTGCCATCAAACGGGCCGGCGCCGATATTATTATAACTTATTGGGCTGTGCAGGCAGCTCAATTGCTAAATAAGTAATGGCCTTGTAATCATCATTTGCTTCCGTTTAACGGAGAATTATAGCGGGGATGGATGGATATATTGACGGATGTAGGGCAGACGTAGGGGCAGACCTGAGTGTCTGCCCTATGCCCTAAACCGGGAAAAGGGCGAACACCCAGGTTGGCCCCTACATGAGCAGACGATACATATCCATAATCAATCCATTTTTCATTTTTTCTACGCACTACATGTCATTCCCGCACCTCATATTTGTCATTCCCGCGGAGGCGGGAATCCAGGATTCTTTTGTCATTAAGCGGGGTGATAAATTTTATAAATGGACAAACTATGGACAGAAGAATTTCATATCCTCATGGGGATAAAGGAAATATTGTACGAATGATCGCATGGGAAGTGACACGCAGTTGCAATTTGAATTGCATTCATTGCCGTGCGGCGTCTCGCCTTGGGCCTTATCCCGGGGAACTCTCCTCTGAAAAGTGTCTGTCATTAATCGATGAAATTTCCGCAGTTGCATCTCCGGTCATTATTCTGACCGGCGGAGAACCATTACTTCGCCCCGATATTTTTGACCTTGCCTCTTACGGGACAAAAAAAGGCTTGCGCATGGTTATGGCGACAAACGGCACGCTTGTTGATCAGTCTACCGTACGGAAGATGATTACCAGCGGCATCCAGCGTGTCAGCGTCAGCATTGACGGGCCGGATGCTGAAAGCCATGATGCCTTCCGCAGCCAACCGGGTGCATTTGCAGGTGCAATGAGAGGCATCGAGGCAATGAAAGCCGCCGGGATGGAGTTTCAGATCAACACAACTATAACCACCGCAAATTTACGTGAAATCAAGCTTATTCACGATCTGGCCTTGAAGCTCGGTGCGGCGGCGCATCATATCTTTCTACTTGTTCCGACGGGACGGGGCAAGGATTTGGCAAGCCAGGCCATTACCGCTGCCGATTATGAAGAAACACTGCAATGGTTTTACGAAGAAAGTCTGACTTGTGCAATTCAGCTCAAAGCCACTTGTGCGCCGCATTATTTCCGCATCATGCATCAAAACAGAGCAAAAGGAGCCCGGCCTGTAAAAAAAGAAAGGGGACACTTGCACGAATCTACCAAAGGGTGTCTCGGCGGCATTTCGTTTTGTTTCATTTCTCATACCGGTCAGGTTCAGCCATGTGGTTATCTGGAACTGGACTGCGGCAATGTACAAAAGCAGAGTTTCGCTGAAATTTGGGAAAAATCCGCAATATTTAGCAATTTGCGCGATTACGGCAAATACGGCGGCAAATGCGGCCGCTGTGAATTTATCAAAGTCTGCGGCGGCTGCCGGGCGCGGGCGTTCGAGGCGACAGGGGATTACCTGGCCGAGGAACCGTTATGTTTGTACAGTCCTAAGGCTATTGAAAAGCACTGATCTGCGTTGTTGCGCTGCAAATCCTGCCGCTCAACGTATGGATATATACGCCTCGCGACTGTATTCTTGCGCGTCCAGCATCTCAGCACTTTTGAACAGCTTTATAATCAGTGAGAGGTTTTTATATGGATAATATCGATAAAAAAATACTAAATATTCTACAAAAGGATTTCCCGCTTACCGAACGGCCTTTCCTGGAAGTAGCCGAGAAATGCGATCTTGGCGAAGAAGAAGTTATCAGCCGTGTTCGAAAATTGAAGGAAGAGGGCATTATTCGCCGAATCGGAGCTATTTTTGACGGCGCTAAATTAGGAAGGGTAAGCACGCTATGTGCAGCCAAGGTGTTGGAAAAAGAGCTGGAAAATTTTGTTGAAGCCGTTAATTCTATTCCAGGGGTAACCCACAGTTACCGTAGAAATAATGAATATAATGTATGGTTTACATTAAATGCAGAAAACGAACAGGATATCGAGAGTATACTTGCCCGATTAAAAGCGGAAACAAGAGTTGAGAATATTTTGAGCATGAAAACAGAAAAGATATTTAAGATCAATGCGACCTTTGATGTTTGAGAAAAGGGAGACGAAATGGATCCGGAAAAAATTAAGTATAGTGATATCTTGCCAACGGCGGTGAGGGTTGTCAGGGCTCCGGCCGAGTTTTTCAATGAAATGCCTAAAACCGGCGGCTTTGTTAATCCATTGATTTTTATAGTGTTTATGGGATTCGTGGCCGGAGTTGTTTACGCGCTTTCCGGCGTTTTGGGTTTAGGATACATTAAAACCAATGTCCATTCCAGTTTGATGATGCTTATCTCCATGCCTATTGGCGCGGTTATCGGCAGCTTCGTTTTTTCAACAATTTTATTTTTCATCTGGAAGTTCATGGGGTCACAGGAAAATTATGAAACTTCATTTCGTTGCGTAGCTTATTTGACGGCTTTATCGCCTGTTGTGGCAATACTTGCTTTGCTTCCCTATGCCGGCGGAATTATTAACTCGGCGATCTATTTATATTTTATTGTTATTGTCAGTATTAAGGTTCATAATATTCCTTCACAAAGGGCGTGGGTGGCGTTTGGCGTAGTTTTCATTATGTTTGCTTTATGGGGTCTTCGCTCCGAGCATAAAGTACGAAATCAACAGTGGAAAAAAGAGACCAAAGAAATAGAAAAAACAGAAATTGATTTGCAGAAACAAACTGAAGAAATGGCCAGGCAATACCAGAAGAAAGCCGAAAATAATCAAAAGCAGATAGAACAAGGTAAGTAGAGAAAATATTTGGAATATTCAATTATGAATAAGGAAAACAAAATACCTGTTGTCGCTCTTGTTGACGGCAGTAATTATATATATCGCGCCTTTTATGCGATTCCGCATCTCACAAATTCCAAAGGCTTTCCAACCAGTGCGATCTATGGTTTCACCAATATGCTTTTGAAATTCCTGCGGGAATTTCAACCTGATTATATAGTTGTTACATTTGACCTCAAAGGCGCAACAATACGCCATGAGGAGTTTGCGGATTATAAAGCAACCCGCAAGCCAATGCCCGATGACCTCGGTCCGCAGATTCCTTTTATCAAAGAAATAGTTCGCGGCCTGTCCATCACGATATTGGAAAAGCAGGGTGTCGAAGCCGATGATATTATTGGAACTCTTGCCGTCCGCGCAAGCCGGTTGGGCTGGAAAACCGTAATTGTCTCCGGTGATAAAGATTTGATGCAGCTTATCGATGAAAACGTCACCATGGTCGATACTATGAAGGATAAAACCTATGACGTGGCGGCCGTGAAAGAACGTTTTGGTGTGCCTCCTGATAAAGTTGCGGAAATTCTCGGCCTGATGGGAGATACATCGGATAACATTCCGGGTATACCGGGGATCGGTCCCAAAACAGCTCAAAGACTGATCGAAGAATACGGTTCCGTTGAAGAAGTTATCCGCAATACGGAAAAATTAAGAAATGTTAAATTGCGGGAAAGCTTTCGCCTTCATGCCGAACAGGCCCGGATGAGCCGGCAATTGGCGCTGATCAGAAAAGATATTGAAATTGATTTTGATTTGAAAGATGCGGTGCGCCGGGAGCCGGACACGAAAATTCTCACTCAATTATTTAGTGAATTTGAGTTTTCCTCGCTTCTTCAGGAATTGAAACGGGGTTCCGAATGTGTAACCAGGGATTGTAAAATTGTTCGGGAAAGAAAAATACTGGAGAATCTTGTTGCCGGATTGCATAAATTTCCGGAAATATCATTGGAATTTATTCGCGAAAATAATCTTTCCGCTGATTTAATCGGTGTCGCCGTAAGTGACGGAAGTGAAACCTTCTATGTGCCGATGGGACATTCCGGTGATCAGGCCCAGTTACCGCCGCAGGAAGTTTTTGCTCTACTCGCTCCTGTTTTGGTCAGTTCCGCAATCAAAAAATATGTACACGATCTTAAAAGCGCCTTAGTTAATACGGAGAATTTCGGTGTGGATATGCAGGCGGGAAACGACACCATGCTGGCATCTTACCTGCTCAATCCGGCCCGGCATTCTTATGAACTTGCCGAAATTGCCTGGGAATACCTGCATGAGCAAATTCCCGCCGCAAACGAAGTAGCCGACGGCAAAGGTAAAGCATATGTGCTCAACACCGTATCAATAGACAAAATGGCCGCTTATGCCGGGGTGCGTGCGGCTGCCGTGTTTGCACTGGCACCGGTTCTGCTGGGGAAGTTAAAAGAAATTGACATTGTCGATCTTTTTGAAAAAGTGGAAATGCCGCTTTTACATGTGCTTGCCCGGATGGAAAGAAAAGGCGTGCTGGTTGATGTTAATCTTTTAGGTCAAATGTCAAAAGAATTGGCCCAGTTAATATCTATTTCCGAGGAAAAAATTTATCGTCTCGCCGGTGAAAAATTCAACATCAATTCCCCCAAACAGTTGCAAAGTATCTTATTTGAAAAACTTAAGCTGCCGAAAGGCAAAAAAATAAAGGAAGGCTTTTCCACGGATGTCAATGTTCTTACAGCTCTGGCGCAAAACCATGAATTACCTGCGGAGATTCTAGCTTACCGGAGTCTGGCCAAACTCAAGTCAACTTACATTGATGCTCTGCCCGCACTTATTGATCCCCAGACGGGCCGGATTCACACCTCATACAATCAAACGGTAACGGCAACGGGCAGGCTGTCGAGCAGCAATCCCAACTTGCAAAATATACCGATTCGAACATTGGAAGGTAAAAGAATCAGGCAGGCATTTATTGCTGCACCCGGCAATGTTTTGATTTCCGCTGACTATTCGCAAATTGAGCTGCGCATACTGGCTCATTTTTCGGAAGACGAAACTCTGATTGAGGCCTTTACATCGGGGGAAGATATTCATAACCGTACGGCAGCGGACGTGTTCGGTGTATTTCCACAGATGGTTAACGCCGAAATGCGCAGGCAGGCAAAAGTAATCAACTTCGGCATTCTCTACGGCATGAGCGCGTTCGGCCTATCCAAAGAATTGGGTGTTTCCCCCAAAATAGCCCAACTTTACATTGACGGTTATTTCCAGCGTTTCCAGAAAGTACGTTCATATCTTGACGGGATTTTGGAAGGAGCCCGTCAAAACGGCTTTGTCTGCACGCTGCTGAATCGCCGCCGTTATCTGCCGGAGTTAAAAAGCCCGATTGCCTCTGTAAGACAATTTGCTGAGCGAATGGCGGTTAACGCTCCCATCCAGGGAACCGCCGCCGATTTAATCAAGGTAGCAATGGTAAACATCGACTATTTATTGCGGGAGAAAAAGCTGGCTGCCCGCCTGATCATGCAGGTGCATGATGAACTCGTTCTCGAAGCGCCGGTTGACGAAAAAGAACAAGTCATGGCGCTGGTCAAAAAAGAGATGGAGGAAGTCATTCAACTCCAAGTTCCGTTGAAGGTATCGATTGCGGCCGGGGCCAACTGGGACGAAGCTCATTAATACAGTAACCCGGATTCTATCTTGACTGCGCCTGTAATCATTAAAGTTTGATAAACAAGTTCGATCTTATGAAGGAAAAATATCATAAAATAAGTAGTCGGGAAAAAGAAGATATTTTGCATCGTATTGAATGTTTTCTAAAAAATTATCCTGACGTCATATTTGCTTATGTGCACGGCTCTTTTATTTCAGGAGAGCGGTTTCGGGATATCGATGTGGCAATTTATTTAAAAACAAATCCAACCAAACTTTTAGAACTTGAACTCGATATGGAGGCGAAAATTTACAATCTGATCTCATATCCGGTAGATGTGAGAATACTAAATCGTGCGCCTTTGTCTTTCCGCTACAACGTTATCAAATATGGAAGGCATCTTGCCGTCATTAATGACGATGCCAGATGTGATTTTGAAGAAGCGACGGTCAGCAATTATTCGGACTTTGCACCTTTTCGAAGAAGATATCTGATGGAGGCGTTAGGCCGTGGAGATTAATGAAAGCGCGATGGGCCAAATTAAGATAGTGAATTTTATGGAGGCATTGTGAACAAAAAAGAAGCTCTGGATTTCCTGGTTAATGAACAATACGTAGTCCCTGAAGGCTTGGATATAGAAGCCGGATATTTCAAGCCTGCCGATGCTTTGGGGATAGCCCGCCTGTTTTACGCAGTATACGGTGACGCCTATCCGATCGATACCTACTATATTCCAGATCGTCTCATTGCCGAGAATGAATGCGGGAATATACGAAGTATCGTTGCCCGCACATCAAGCGGCGATGTGGTTGCTCACAGCGCTCTCTACCGCAGTTCCTCCCCGAACCCTACTCTTTATGAATGGGGTTTGTCGTTGAGCCTGCCCTCTTACCGTACCACCAGGGCTTTTTTCGACCTTATCCCTTTGTCAAATGCCCTGGTCGGACATGATGGAATTGAAGGTTATTTTATAGAAGCTGTCTGCAACCACCTCATTACCCAGAAACTCGCCTGGAATCAAAAGGCGCGGCAGACTGCACTGGAACCTGCACTCATGCCGGCCAGTACTTATGAAATAGAGCAAAGTGCCGAAGGCCGTGTCGGGTGTATTAGTTTCTTCCGAATTGCGCAAGATTGCCGAAGAACATTATACATACCTTTCTCTTACCGGGAAGAACTAGAATATCTGCTGGGCGATCTGAATCTTGACCGCGAACTGTGCGAGGCCGAATTATACCCGGCCATGAGCGGCGGGAAGTTAGATGTCAACCGATTTGACTTTGCCGGTGTTGCCCGTTGCACCGTTATTTCACCGGGAACAGGCCTGGAAAAAGAGTTGACGGAGCTCGAACAGGAATTGCACGATAAAGGGTATGCGCTAATTCAGATCTATGTAAATTTGGGGCAACCATGGTCAGGATCGGTAGTGGAAATGTTGCGGAACATGGGCTATTACCTGGGCGGTCTACTGCCGATCTGGTTCGGAAATGATGGTCTGCTGATGCAAAAGCATTTCGTAGACCCTGACTTTGATTCTCTCAATATCTATTCCAAACGGGGAAAATATATAGCAGATATGGTTCGCCGTGATTGGGAACGAAGCAGGAGCTAAAAAAAGAAAGAGGTATGAGGATGCGACTTTTTGCCAAGACTGTTTTTGTTCTTATTCTCTCATCCATAGTTTTTAGTTCAACTTGTTTTGCTGCAAAGTATGCAGAGAAAGGTTTGCAGGCTACGCCATTGGTTACCGGCGGTAAGATTACCGGAGTGAAAATTATTATCAAAGAGGCCACCGGCGGGCCGAAAATAAACATTTTACAGCTTAACTACCCCGGTTCCACTGAGCTGATAACCAACGCATCTTTAACTGCTAAAAAAGGCTTATATAAAATAGAACTGTTGGAAGCGGACAAGCCCTCCCTGACGCTTACTGCGCAGGGCGGAAAGACGGTTAAAGGAAGCGGCCGTATGAGTGTGAGCGCAAGTGGCGCAGTCCAATACAGAGTAACGGCAAAAAAGGCGAAAAACATTGTTCTTAATCTCTCTTTTAGTCCTGTTGTGACCAGAGAAGATCAACGAATAAGCACGGCATCCGCGGTAGAAAAAAAATCATTGGGCAAAGAAGACGGCATTAATCTGAAATTAATCTGCACAGCGGGAAAGAATTGCCTTCTCCAGGCGCAAAACATGAGCAGCTCAAAAGCCTACCAAAATATCTTATTCCGGATTGATTACAAGATGATGACCAGGGAAAGTACAATCGAGAGGAGTAAGTCCGGCAGCATCGAAGATGTTGTTCTTCCTGACAAGACAGGAGAATGGCCGATTGACCTTGTTTTTGGAGAACCGCCCAAAGATATTTGGGTATCATTTTTAAAAGCAGATACGGTTGATCCTTCTTTAATTAATGCGCAGGCCGGGGATCAGCGGAAAAAAAGTTTAATTCCCCTTTTTAACTTTAAAGAAGTCGAAGGAAAATAGCCGGCTAGTTTCCTTCTGTAAACTACGTATAACAAACTAATCGTTTCCGAACCGGAAAGGAGATATTTTTCGTTCCGGACGGAAACTGCTAAATTCCCATCCATTTAACCAAGTTGAAAGCAAGTACTCCTCCCCCGTATGAGGCAAACAGAGTCAAAAGAATTGTCCCATAGAACCATCTGTTGCTGTTCATTTCTTTTTTCAAAACGGCAACGGTTCCGGCGCAGGGGATAAACAGCATCATGACCACCAGGAAAGCTGCCGCCGAGGCGTGGCTCATAACCTGAGGCAACACGCTGACCAGTCCTTCTTCACCGACGGAATAAAGGACGCCCAGCGTAGCAATAACGTTTTCTTTGGCGACCAGTCCCGTTAGCAGCGCGGTAATCATTTTCCAGTTCAACCCCAGCGGCTTTCCAAGGGGTTCTAATAACTTGCCTAAGGAAGCAAGCCAGCTTTCTTCTACATTCCCGGAAGGAAAATATGACAAAAACCAGATCAGGATAGCAATGGCCAGAATTACGGTTCCCGCCTTACGCACAAAAGAAACTGTTCTCAACCAGACAACTATTGCTATCGTTCTTAAATCCGGCCGGTGGTAAATAGGCAGCTCCATGATAAAAGGAGCATCCTGCTTCCAAACGGTCTTATTTACAAAAATGCCGGCGATGCCCAGGGCAACAATGTTTAAAGCCAGAATACTCCAAGATACATAAGGAGCTTTCGCACCGAAGATAGCTGCAGAAACCAGCGTCAGGATAGCAAGTCTGGCTGCACAGGGGACAAAGGGAATCAAAAGCAAGGTCATCAATCGGGCCTTGCGCGTTTCGATAATCCGCGCTCCCAATACAGCCGGAACATTGCAGCCGAAACCCAGGCACATCGGGATAAAACTTTTGCCGTGCAATCCGACAAGATGCATGATCCTGTCCATTACAAAGGCGGCCCTCGCCATGTATCCTATATCTTCCAGGAACGCCATCGTGACAAAGAAAATAATCAGAATAGGCAGGAAAGTAATCACCGAGCCGCTTCCGCCGATGATACCGTTTAAAAATAAGCCCTTAAGCCACACGGGCGATCCAACAAACAAAGGTTCACACCAGTGGGTGAAATGACGAATTAAACTGTCCAGCCAGTGTTGCAGGGGTACGCCGATGGCGTAAGTCAAAAAGAATACGACCGCCATAACGGCCAATAAAATAGGGATGCCGAACACCGGGCGGGTAAGGATGTGATCGATACGGTCGGTTAACACTACCTCACCCATTTTAAAACGCGATAGGGACGCCCTGGATATTTGCTCAATCCAGTCATAACGCCCGTTGACGACCGCATGCAACGAATCTTCATGCGCGGCAAACTGCGCCAGAACTTTTTTCCAGATTTCCGCCGGTAATTGCGCTTCCATCTGTTTGGCGACGTCAGGATCTCCTTCCATCAGTTTTACCGTTACCCATTCCGGCGTGTATGGTTCGTTACAGTACGGTCTGACCAGTTCCAGTAATTCATGATAAACAGGCATATGATCAGCGGATACTTCCGGTAAATGCGGTTTGAATTTGATATTGCCGTCGGCGAAAGCATTGATCTCAGCCACCAGTTCTTTAATACCGTTGTTTCGTTTAGCCTCCATGGGAATTACAGGAATACCGAGAATTCTTTGCAAAACCTCCGTATTAATTTTAATACCCTGGTTTGAAGCAACATCCATCATATTTAGTGCAACAATGACCGGCCGGTTCAGCAGGAGTACCTCCGACAGAAGATAAAGGCCTCTCTCAAGTACTGCCGCATTTAATACAAGAACCACCAGGTCGGGCTTTTCTTTGATAATAAATTCCCGGGTAATTTTTTCTTCTTCCGAGAATGCCGTAAGGCTGTATGTGCCGGGTAAATCGACAATTCTGATCAAAGTATCTGCTGTACGGTGAAATCCTTCTTTCTTTTCCACGGTTTTACCCGGCCAATTGCCGACGTGCTGCGATAAGCCCGTGAGGATATTGAAAACGGTGGATTTGCCGACATTCGGCTGACCGGCAAGGGCGACAAAAATTTCTTTTTCTACAGGGGCCTCGTAAAGATCGCTTTTTTTGTAAATCATTATTTTCGATGCTTCACCCTGACCAAGTGCAATTCTTGTGTTCGCTACCTGCACTATAACAAGTCCGCCGCTGACCTGAACAATTTTGAATTTGGCATTAGTGACAATGCCCATTCCGGCTAAACGGCTGGTTAATGAAGAGCCGCCTTCGATGGAATGAATAATGCCCCGATCGCCTTCCTGAAGTTGAGTAATTGGAATAGGATTAGTCATAGTTCTCCAAATTATTTTTTCAGACAAACATAATATTTTTTCAACAGTTTTTCCGGGCCGTATGAACTTTTAGTCCGGCGCAGATTTTTATTGCCCATGTCTTCTTCCAGATTAAGAAATTTATACCGGGGTACTAATCGCCTGGCCGTGTCATTAAACATAAATTCATATAGGCCCTGAAATTTTTTTGAAGCCTTGGCAAAATGAAGTACAAATGATTCCGTGTTTAATTCCTCGCCGATAATAAATCCGGCTGGTTCGCCGTTGATGTAATAAAGAGTACCCCATAAGGCCAGATGAGAAAATTTTTCCAGAGCTTCCCGGCATTGTTCAAAATCCGTTTTATGCAAGGCCAGCCCGGAGCTGGTCTGCCATGCCTGTAAGATCATTAAAGCCTTGGCGGTATTTTCGGCGGATAACATTTCGGCATGATGATTGTACAACGAAAAAAACTGGTTTAAATGGTTTCTATGGCGGTTATACTGCTTTCCCCGGAAGGAAGCCATTTTTTCAGTCAAATATATATAATCGGATTCACTTTCATCATATGTTGTTAAAAACTTATCATTAGGAAAAAAGGAAATCCATTCTTCGGGAACAGGAAAAAAACAATTATATTTATCCAGAATAATTTCAATTGCTTTTGGATTGCATTCCCGCAAGTCAGTTAAGGGCATCAAATAATGCCGGCCGGCGCGGTTATGGCCGGAAACAAATAATCCGCAATCAGTGTTCAAAAATTCATAATCGCTGATATTGCGGAAAAGATAAATATTGGCAAACGTATAATCGGAAACCGGCAAGTTGAGTCGCTTAAAAATTTCGAGAAGAAGTTCCCGGTGTTGAAAATTGATTTTTTTTAATTGATTCATAAAGCTGGTGTTGATTAATTCTTTCCCGGAACAAATTTACAAAATAAATTTATAGCCGTTTTCTTTGAGCCAGTGGCGATGAAGTTTATATTCCGGCAATGCTTTTTCAACTAATTTCCAGAATTGGGCGGAATGGTTTTTTTCTTTAATGTGCATTAATTCATGAACAATCACGTAGTTGATAATTGCCGGCGGCGCCATAATCAAACGGTAGCTGAAGGCCAAATTATTTTCTCCCGAACAAGACCCCCAGCGTGTCCGGGCTTGCGTGATTTTTATATTGCGCGGCAGCAACTGCAACTGACTGCCCAAAATTTTAACCTGTTTAGTAAGATATTCCTGGGCTTTCGTTCTATACCATTCTATAAAATAACTTTTTCGTTGGGCTGGCCCTTCTGCGCAATTAAGGTAAAAACGATTATTCCAAAAAACAAGACCAGCCGGCAGGCTTTGCTGAAAAAATACTTCCAGCGGGTAAGATGCGCCGAGATAATTGAAATATTCACCCGACATAAATAATTTCTCCCGGTTCTCGATAATCTGTTCTTTTTGCCTTTGAATGTTTTTCTGAATCCATTCGTATTTTTGTTCTATAAAACTTTTAATTTCACTCTTCGGGGTAAAATAAGGAGCCGAAACAAGAAGATCAGCCTGTTTTGTTATTTGCAGTGAAATCGTTTTCTTTCTTTTTCTGCTTCTTTTTAGAATGTAAGAAACCATTGTCATTTTTAAACCAATCCGGGAATCATGCTTTTGTAAAAGTATGGCAGTCAAATCGGTAACTTAATTTCCTATCATAATTAAAGCACAATCGCCATTTATAACAGGGAAGAAAAACAAAATGCCTCAAACAAAACTTTTCATTAAATTAATAATGTGTTAGGTGCTACAAAAATTTTGCACGTGTTGAGTCCATGGAAAAAATCGACAGGCGTCCCTGGGGGTATTTTGAGGTTTTATCCGATACTTCCAGTCATAAAATAAAAAGGATAGTGGTTGAACCGCACGGAAGGCTGAGTCTGCAGCGCCATAAAATGCGCAATGAGCATTGGTTTATTATCGCGGGCAGCGGGAAAGCGATTGTCGGAGGCGAGGAATTTTTGATATATGCCGGCTCCTGTTTGGATATACCTGCGGGAACCAGACATAGGGTACAAAATTCTTCCGCAGAAAATCTGATTATAATCGAAGTGCAAACCGGAGAATACTTCGGAGAAGATGATATTGAACGCTTCGAAGACGACTACGGAAGGTTTTAAGAGATTTTTTAAATTTTAAAAATCCAGGTCACCGGCGGTAAGGGTGGTTTTTATGAAGATATTTATCGTTGTCGGGATGCCGGCATCGGGCAAGAATTGCGCCAGGATATATGCGGAGGCCAGAGGCATCCCTTATTTTGCCACAGGTGATCTTGTTCGCCGTGAAATCCGCAAGCGCGGTCTGGAAAATGATGCTATTGCTGCAGCAGCCGTTTCAACGGAGCTGCGTGGAGCCGACGGCTTGGGTGTAACACGACTGGCCCTCTCTTCGGCATTGGAAAGCGGTGCTGAAATACTCTTTATGGAGGGAATGCGTTCACTACCGGAAATTGAACTGATTCGAGCTGAAGCTGAGTGTGCCGTTATTGCTTTCCTGGCACCGAGGCAATTACGCCTGGAGAGAATTATATCGCGGCAAAGGCCGGATGATTCACCTCAGCTATTTGACGAGCGTGATATGAGGGAAATTGAATACGGTACGGCGATCCCGATTGTTCTGGCAGATGAGTATGTTCTGAATACAGGGACTATGGATGAAGCAATTGAGCAGATTGACCAAATCCTTAAAAAAACAATTAGTTCCTGATTAAAAGTTCCCGAATATATGGCTTAAATTATAATAACTAACAAATGTTTTATAATTGATGGAGCTCGTCATCTTCAGTCAGGTTTTCTTCCCGCACAACTTTATTGGTCAAAGTTCCAATCTTTTCAATCTCTATGCTGACGACGTCGCCTTCTTTTAAAAACAGGGGCGGTTTTCTGGTAAAGCCGACGCCATCGGGCGTCCCGGTCAAAATAACCGTTCCCGGCAGAAGAGTCAGCGACTTGCTCAAATTACTGATAATTTCCCGAATATTAAAAATCATTTGTGAAGTATTGGAATCCTGCACAATCTTGCCGTTAAGAACTGTTTTGATGCCCAGATTATCCGGATCGGCAATTTCTTCTTTCGTCACAATCCACGGACCCAGCGGGCAGAATGTATCAAAACTCTTTCCTCTTGCCCATTGTCCTTTTTGCTTATCGAATTGCCAGTCACGCGCGCTTATGTCATTTGCACAGGTAAACCCCAGAATATAATCCATCGCATCATTAATCCTGATGTTTTTCGCTTTTTTGCCGATGATAACAGCCAGTTCCGCTTCATAGTCCACTTGATCCGGACCGGCAGCGGGCAGAGCAATCGGTCCGTAATTTCCGGTAATACTGGTTATGGACTTTAAAAATAAAATGGGCTGATCGGGATATGACATTGCCGTTTCCTCGCCGTGCTTCTTATAATTAATGCCCAGGGCAAGAATATTAACCGGTAAAACAGGAGCAAGCATTTTAACTATCGCCGCTTCCTTGTCCGTGATGGAGAAGCTATTGAAAATATCGCCCTCGATCAATCTTGCGATATCGGGCTTATCCTGGTTGTAAATTCCAAATAAAATCTTTTTATCTTTAGAAAGAAAACGAATTATTTTCATCTTGCCGGCAATGAAACAACTTGTCCTTTATCATGATTTTTGTGTTTTATTTCAATTATTTTAGCGTATTTCCGCTTCTCTTGAAAACACAATAATACTGTATCAGCCATTCTTTCAGCTATTCTTTTTCAAACGCCATTTTGGTTGCGCCGCAGATTGGGCAAATCCAATCATCGGGAAGATCCTGAAAACTTGTTCCCGCAGGAATATCGTTATCCGGATCTCCTTTAACCGGATCATAAACATATCCACAAATAGAGCAAACATAGCGGGTACTGTCAAATGACTTTTCCGGCTGCTGGGCCGGTTCTTCCTTTATATAAGAAGGAGCGGCTTTGGGTGTTTTGCCGCCTTTGATTTTGTGATAATAATCGTAAGTCATTGGTTCTTCATTGCCGGTTATACCGGCAGCGACTACTTCTCCGACAAAGATGGTGTGTGTACCGCAGTCTAATTCTCTTACCAATTCCACTTCCAAATAGCCAATTGAATAATCCAGGACGATCGGTATGCCTGTAGAGCCCGTTCTGGTTTTTACATTCTGCAGTTTATTGATATCGCGGCCGCATTTAAAACCAAAAAGGCCGATAAAAGTCATTGGAGTTGACTGAGGTAAAATAGAGACGGTGAATTTGCGGCTCAGTTTTATTAACTCATATGTGTAATTTGATTTATTCACGCTGATAGCGATAGTTACGGGATCCGATGTTACCTGAAACATGGTATTACAGATTTGTCCGTTGAATTTGCCTTCATTTCCTGAACAAACGACATAAAGACCATAGCTTATTTTCTGCAGTATTGCTTTATCCATTTTAGCTCCTTTTTTGAGGTCTTTTAACCAATCCGGCACCGGAAAGCCCTTTCCATTATGCCTAAAATGCCTTTTTGAATGATCGCTTAAATATTAAACTATCAACTGACTCTTCGGATACTTTTCCCCAACCTTTTAAACCGTTTACTAATAGTTGAACCTTATAACTCAAAATTGTTTCCTGTGCTATTGAATATCGTAAAAATATCAAGCTTTCCGTAGCATATATCCCCGTATTTTTCTTTTGACAAAACGGTATTTCTTTTATAGTTCATTATTTGCAAAAAATGAAAGACTTGGCGTAAGCCGGCCTAACAACGTGCAGGGTAATTGGCGGTGGATCATTACGCTCTAACCTCATTTAATGCTGGCAGCAGTTATTAAAAAAGTGAGAGAAAACGATATGATGAGTTATCAAAATTTTTTGGCCAGAGATCATTTCAATCTCGAAGAGATTCTGGGGTTTTCTTATGGAACCCTGGTATCGGATCCACCCCAGCATTTCGATGCACGTCTTCCCGCCCCCCCCTTCCTGATGGTGGACCGCATCAAGAAGATTGCCAGTAACGGCCGTCAGGGGAAAATTATCGCCGAGCAGGATATCCGTCTTGATGCGTGGTACTTCCAGTGCCATATGCCGGGAGATCCGGTGCAGCCGGGGTGCCTTTGCGTTGACGCAATCTGGCAATTATTGGGTTTCTATTGTTTATGGCGCGGTTCCTTGGGTTCGGGTAGAGCGCTTGGCTGCGGCGAGGTTTCATTTAATGGCCAGATACGCCCTTTTAATAAGTGTGTTCGTTACGAAATCGATATCCGGCGTTACTCGCAATTGAAGGATTCGGGGGCAACAGTGGTTATCGGCGACGGTAAAATATTTGTTGATGATGAACTGATTGCCTCGGTTGCCCAGGCCCGCACAGGGGTTTTCAGGAACATTGCTTACAGGGATTATCCTGTCCGGTCGAAAAATTCTGTCGGCGGAATAATGGAAAGATAATAAAAGCATTAAAGAAATAAATTAAATTCCTTTAAGCAAGGATGGACTATTTTAGATTATTTAGGTAATAACTTAAAAAGAAATGTTTCGGCTTGAATTAAAATACAGGAATAACTTTGAGTTTATTAAAGAAAATAGCCCGTCATTTTGCCCGGAAAAGTTTTTGCAGGACTGCTATTGAGGAGCATGCAGATCTGGATATTTTTAAAGAGGGCCTTACAACAACGACAATTGCCGGTATAGCTTTGGTTGTTTTGAGTTATACCATCGGTTTACCTACCGTGGTTGCTTTCTGTGCACTTGCTACTTCAATGAATAAACCTTTAATTGGTGTTATCGGAGGCACTTTTATATATGGTGTTTCCACTTTGATGTTTATTGCAGGTATTAAGATGGCCGGCATAAAATATTTTATAGCGTTTAACCGCTGGATTACCCGGATCACTTTGGAAAAAATTCTGGGACCGGAAGCAAAAGCTCAATATTTTCTACCCGAAGAGGGATCGATAAGCGGACAGCCGAAAAGTAAAAACGAGGTTTTAAATGAATCAACTCGATGAAATGATTGCGGAAATGAAGTCGAAGATTATTTCGACTTTGGGATTAATGGATGTTAAACCCGAAGATATCCAGAATGACGCTCCGTTGGTGGGCGGTGATGCAGGTATTGATTCTATTGATGTGCTGGAACTGGTAATGATGATTGAAAAAGATTACGGCATCAAGATTGAAAACAAAGAACTGGGCGCCAAAGTTTTTGCATCGGTGCGCGCCCTGGCTGCATTCATTTTAGAAAAACAGAAAAAAAAGGCCGAAGAGGCCTGAACAAAGAATTTTTTATAGCTCTTATTCATAGAGGTGCCTGATCATGAAAATATTACTTGTGTCAGCAAATACTTTGAAGGCACCTTATCCTGTCTATCCACTGGGGCTTGATTATGTCGCCGGCGCCCTCGATTCCAGTTACACTTTAAAAATAGCGGATATGAATGACTTTGATTCGCCTTCCGGTCTGGGGGCGCTGGTCAGGAATTTTTCTCCCGATTTTGTCTGCCTTTCGATTCGCAATATTGACAATACTGATTCAATCGGCACCTGTCATTTCCTTAACCAATATAAAGACGTGGTTCAGCAAATCAGAGATAATTCCCAAGCCCGGATAATTCTCGGCGGCAGCGGTTTTACAATATTTCCCAATGAATTCATGAATCTACTGAATGCGGATTACGGTATCGCCGGAGAGGGCGAAAAGTTGCCGCAGCTTTTGCAGGCTCTGGAAAATGAATCTGACATCCGATTGCCGCCCGGAGTTGTCACGAATAAATCGGCCCCGGTTGTGTATGAACCATGGAATAAAGAAATCAAAAGAGCTTTTGATCCGGAAACTTCACCCATCAAATTTTATCTGGCGCACGGAGGCATGCTTAATCTGCAAACAAAAAGAGGTTGTCCTTTCCATTGCAGTTATTGCACCTATCCGCACATCGAAGGCAGCAGAATGCGGTTATTCCCGCCGGAAAAAATAGCCGCGGAAGCCCGAAAATTGCAGGAGGCCGGAGCAAAATATATTTTTATTACCGATTCCGCCTTTAATGCCGACTATGATCACAGCCGGGAAGTGGCCATAGCCTTTATTAAAGCAGGCATTTCAATACCCTGGGGAGGCTTTTTTGCTCCTACCGTTCCGCCGGCCGGTTATTTTCAGGAGCTTGTCGGTGCCGGGCTGAGTCATGTTGAATTCGGCACGGAATCATTGTCCGGTACGATGCTTAATAGTTTGAGAAAACCTTTTATTGTGAATAATGTTTTTGAAGCGCATTCTCTGGCCCTGAAAGCCGGCCTGCATATAGCACATTACTTCCTTTTCGGAGGCCCTGGTGAAAGCCGGGAATCCGTACAGGAAACATTGGACAATATCGAAAGACTGGAAAGGTCGGTTTTCTTCTTTTTTTGCGGCATCCGGATTTACCCGAATACCGCCTTATATGACATTGCCTTAAAAGAGGGTCAGATCACGGCAGCGCAAAATCTGTTAACGCCTGTGTTTTACAGGTCGCCGCATATTACGGACAGGGAGATTATGCAGAAGGTGGAAGAAAAGTCCGACGGCCGATTCAACTGGATAATCGGGTCAAGTGAGAATACGGTAACCAGGATGCTTCCCCGGTTTTATGAACGGGGATTCAGCGGCCCTTTTTGGGAACACTTGATTCAATAAAGACGACCTCGTAAAAAGGTCGGATGCTGCGTTGCGCTTCATCCTTCGTCACTGCGGCGTACGCTAAGTACGCCT
>CAZWCA010000003.1:0-58853 GCA_964632255.1 uncultured Smithella sp.
ATCGGAATTGAGCGGTTCGGCATTGGCTATGGTGCAGTTGAACTCCGGCAAACTAAGAATTTTATTGTTTTGAAGGTCATTTAAAATCACTTTTCGCAACGAGGCGTTACCTGATATCTTAATTGCCGGCTCCCTATTTTTTTGCATAACAAAATTAATTTTCAATTTTGTATCAAGCAATGCCGACTTCAAATCGAAGTTCATTTTTACCGGCACATATTTTAAATAATGAGGTATATCTACGTCGCGAAAATTAATTTCAAAGGCTGTTTCCCGGGAGTCAAGAAAAGGTCTGGTTTTTCCTGCAAGCTCAAATAAATCATTGTTGATGCGAGCCGAAAATTTCGGCTCTACGTAATTTTTTACATAATGTTTAATATTGGAAATTGATGGAATGGCCAGGTTCATCTCGCGTACTGTATGCCTGGTTTTGTTGGGTCCATCCCAGAAATCAACACTGCCGCCTTTAATCTGAATATTGTTTAGAGAAAAATAAAAAGGTTCCGATTGTTCGGCTGGTTTGCCTTCATCCTTCGGCAATAAATCGGAAAAATTATATGAGCCGTCTTCCCGGCGCGCAATGCTTACATATGGACGCGTCAGATGTATGTCCTGAAGAATTAACTTTCTTTGAAAAAGTGAAGATAATCCATATAAATTTACATATAATTCATCGAAAGCGGCAAAAGGATTCGGCGATGATGCAGATTCGTTGACTTTGAATCCACGGATCGTCACG
This sequence comes from uncultured Smithella sp., assembly GCA_964632255.1. GTDB lineage: Bacteria > Desulfobacterota > Syntrophia > Syntrophales > Smithellaceae > MVRV01. The sequence goes on from CAZWCA010000003.1 coordinate 740, forward strand.
GAAGGAGCATAAGGATTAATGTTGATTTTTTCTATGAATACCGGACGGTGCAAAGCGCCAGCCAGCTTTTTTTCAGCAATGGGCTTAATAACTGCAGGCAGGATAAATAAGCCGGTGATGCTGAAAAGAACAAAAAATATAACAAGGCCGATTAAGATTTTCTTCCATAGAGCCATAAAATAAGCTCCCAATTATTAAAGTGAGAGAAATTTCAATTCACTCTTCGCCTAATGCTTCGAGGTCTGCCAGATCTTTTTTCCGGCCGGTTGCGCGTTTATTGACTATATATTGTTCTCTACCAAGGAAAAAAACGGGAACCTGACCATATAGACCGGCTTGCTTTCCCCTGTTTGCTTTTTCCCAGGCAACTCCCGTTATGGCAGTCATAAGGTCAATGCGGATGGGAGGATAACCCAATTGAATTATGGAATCGGGTTTCTGAAAATCATTAATAGTCAGGTTTAAGGAACCAAAACCAAAATCTCTAAGAGCTGATAATATTCTTTGGGAGTTTATGGAAGATGGATTCACAAAAATGTCAATATCGCCGGTAAAACGCGGCGCACCATGAAACGCGAGTGCATATGACCCAACAATAATGTATTCCACCTTATGCCAGTTGAATAATTCGAGCAACTCTTTGAAGTCTTTCTGAACTTCCATAATACTGCTCCCGTAAATAATCAACGGCGGCAACACGTTCTTCGGCAGGACGGCCGAGCCAGTAAGCAAGGTTTTCCCTTGCCGATTGCAAGTCATGGAGATTACTTTTTCGGACAACTTTTTTAATCACATACATTATAAAAAAATTCCAATAATCAATATAATCTCAATTGAAAAATTTAAATTAATATTTTTTTCGATAAATTTAACTCATCAATTTAATGATTGCAATTACTATCTGAAAAATTTACCTGCGTTTGCTCCCCATTATTTGCAAAAAAATTTCTTTAGAAAATTTATATTAGGAAATAGAGAAGCATTTTCTGTGAATATGGGACGATTGATTCATTTTTTTAATGCCGGTCTTGGCAAATAATTAATAATAAATTAACGGGTTTGATTTTTGCGCTTAGTGCATAGAATTACCGGTTGTGATATTACGTTTTTTATCTATAATGCGGGATCAAACCTTAGTTAATGGTAGAAAAAGAACATGGTTAAATTGACTTTAGACGAATGGATTGCCCGCTTAAAGAAAAACAAAAGTTTTAATCATAACGCTGCAGCTATTGTCGATATCCCGGCTAAAGCGGGCAACTGGGAGGAATTTCCGGCCTGGGTTAATAATCGCCTCCGGTCGGTGCTGGAAAAACGCGGTTATCAGAAACTCTATGCACATCAGGCCCAGGCAATCCGGTTTATTCGCAACGGGCAGGATGTTGTCCTGGTAACGCCGACGGCCAGCGGCAAGACACTTTGCTATAATTTGCCTGTTTTGCAAAGTATTCTCGATGAACCGGAAACGCGCGCTCTTTATTTATTTCCGACCAAGGCCCTCGCTCAGGACCAGATGCACGAAGTTCACTCTTTGATCAGCGATCTTCAGTCCGATATCAAAACTTTCACTTACGACGGCGATACGCCGGATGAAGCTCGTCAGGCGATCCGCAAGCAGGGACATATCGTTGTTACCAATCCCGATATGCTGCATGCCGGAATTCTGCCGCATCATACCAAATGGCAAAAGCTTTTCGTTAATTTGAAATATGTGATCATCGATGAGCTGCATATTTACCGCGGCATCTTCGGCTCCCATTTTGCCAATGTTATCCGGCGCCTGGTTCGAATCTGCCGTTTTTACGGCGCTGATCCCGTCTTTATCTGTTGCTCGGCGACTGTCGCCAATCCCCGTGAACATGCGGAAAAAATACTGGAACGTAAAGTTGCACTGCTGGACAAGAGCGGCGCGCCTGCAGCGGCGAAAACATTTATTCTCTATAATCCGCCGCTGGTTAATCGTGAACTGGGTATCAGGCAGAGCGCAATGACGCCGGCCCGGAAAATCGCCTCCGATCTCATCACGAACGACATTCAAACAATAGTATTTGCTACCAGCCGCTTAAACGTCGAAGTACTGACAAAATATTTAAAAGATAAATTTGTCCGCACCAGTCCCAAAGGCGATCATTTTGTTACCGGTTACCGCGGCGGCTACCTGCCGAATTTGCGCCGTGAAATCGAAAGCGGACTGCGTACAAGAGAAGTCATGGGAGTCGTCAGCACCAATGCTCTGGAGTTGGGCATTGATATCGGTAATCTGGAGGCGTGCATCATGGCGGGGTATCCCGGATCTATTGCCAGCACTTGGCAGCAGGCGGGCCGTGCCGGACGCCGTAGCGGGAATAGTCTGGCAATACTTATTGCCCGCAGCAATCCGCTGGACCAGTTTATTATGGAAAATCCCGATTATTTTTTTGCGCTCACACCGGAGCACTGTCGCATTAATCCTGATAATCTTCTTATTTTGCTGCATCATATCAAAAGTGCGGCCTTTGAATTGCCTTTTGAAAAGGGAGAACAGTTCGGCGGTGAAAATCTTGAAGAATTTCTGGAGTATCTGGAAGAAAAGGGCGTTCTGCATCAAAGCAATGACCGCTGGCACTGGGCGGCGGAAAGCTATCCGGCGGATGAAGTAAGCCTGCGGTCGATCAATCCTGAAAATGTTGTGGTTGTGGATACGACCGATACGGGCCGGCATAAAGTAATTGCCGAAGTGGACTGGGACAGTGCCTTTACCACCCTGCATGATAATGCCATTTACATGATGGAATCTCAGCAGTATCATGTTGATAAGCTCGATCTTGCCGGTAAGAAGGCTTATGTGCGCAAAGTTGATTCCGATTACTATACTGATGCCATGACTTATACCAATGTCCGGGTTATTGATTCATTTGATAATCGCCGGGATGCTGGCGCAATCGTGGAACACGGTGAGGTTCAGGTTGTGCGCAAGGTTGTCGGCTATAAAAAAATTAAATTTTATACGTCGGAAAATCTGGGCTACGGAGATGTTAATCTGCCTGAAAAAGATATGCATACGACCAGCTACTGGTTTACCATTCCGCGCGACCGCTTGCGAAAACTTGATTTCTCGACAGAGGAGATAATTGACGGACTCACCGGTCTTGCCTATACCCTGCATCATTTGGCGGCAATGTTTTTAATGGCGGATCAGCATGACATTGACCGGTCATTAGGTGATAAAAGCGGGGAATGGTTTGTCAGCCAGGGAAAAACCGGCCGCATTATCACCACGTTTGACAATGGGCAGAGAGAAGTTATCGATGCAAAAACCGGTGTGCGGATCGATGAATTTGATCCGACCATATTTATTTTTGATGCTTATCCCGGAGGCATTGGTTTTTCAGAATTGCTTTACTCCGAACATGAAAACCTGCTTTGGGCGGCGCACAAGCTTATTAAAAAGTGCCCCTGTGCCTACGGTTGTCCCTCCTGCGTGGGGCCGACTCTGGAAGTAGGAAAATCAGCTAAAGAAATCGTTCCACAAATTATTGAGTTAATTATGATCCCTTAGGAAAATAGTACTAAAAATTCTATATGAAATCGATTGATAAACTAAAGCGCCTGACCGGTGAAAACATTGATATTCCGGCCCAGCCGGTAGAAAAAAATAAAGATATTGCCGATCTGCGCCGCCGTATTGAGGCTGTTATGTCGCGCAGTCGCGAACGTGACCGGATTGCGGCCATGCGGAAAACAAATTCCGTGGACAATCTTAAAGAATTCGTGTCCGGCGATGAAATAGAAAACGATTACGGAAAATTCTTTTTGGCAAGTGAGGTTGTCCGCGGTTCGTGCCGCCATGGCCATCGCAATATTCGTGATGCTTTTGATTTTGATATGACGGCAGCCGCAATGCTGGCGAATAATTCTGATATAAGCGAGTTTATTTGTTCCGATGCCTTGTTTCTCGATACGGAAACAACGGGGCTTGCCGGCGGTACCGGCACGATGGCTTTTTTAATCGGCCTGGGCTGGTTTGAGGAAGGTCACTTTCATGTCCGGCAAATTCTGGCGCGTGATTTTGGTGAAGAAAAAGCGGCCCTTGCCCACCTTTTCGAAGTTGCCGGTCAAAAAAAATTTCTGATTACATTTAATGGAAAGGCCTTTGATATAAATCTGCTTGCTACCCGTTTTATTATGAACAGATTGCCTGGCGAAATTGCTTTGTTGCCGCATCTGGATTTACTGCATCCATCGCGCCGTATTTTGGGACATCGTCTGGTCAACTGCCGTTTGGCGACACTGGAAATGGAAATATTGGGGGTGGAACGCGAAGGCGATATTCCGGGATGGGAAATTCCGCAACGTTATTTTAACTGGCTGAGAAGGCGCGATCCACGTCTTCTTAAGGATATCTTTGAACATAACCGTCTGGATGTGATTTCCATGGCTGCACTTACTGCGCATCTGGTCGAAATTTTAACGGCTCAATCCATGGAGCGGCATACTCCCGCTGATGATTATCTGGCGGCGGCCCGTCTTTTATTAAATCGCCGCGATCTGGAAGGAGCAAAAAAAATATTAGATATCTTCAGTGAACAAAGCTGTATGGGGTTTTCATCATTGTCAAGAAAGAAACTTGCCAAGTTATACAAACGCACCGGCAGGTTAAATGAGGCAGTGCAGCTCTGGCAGGAAATGGCCGCTTCCCAGCCCCTGGATTTTTACGCGGTATCGGAGCTGGCCAAATGGCTGGAACATCGCGAATGTAACTACGCCGAGGCGAAAATTCTGGTGGAAAAAGCGTTGGGGCGGGATAATACATTTTCGGAAGAAGAAAGAGCATCCTTGTGTCACCGGTTAAACCGGCTGAACGGGAAAATCGGCAAATAAACCGAATGATTTTGATTTAAAGTAAGTTAATTTCCATTGCCCGGGAGGAGCAGGCCGATACACAAAGCTCACAGCCCTGGCATTTTTCGGGATCGAACAGAACTTTAAAAGTCGGCTTTTCGAAAGAGAGAGCTCCCGTTGGACAAAATGAAGTGCAGGCGCCGCAATGAACGCACTTGTCTATGTTTTGACTGACGCTCTTGGATAGAGGTTCAACTTTGAGTCCGGTTTCTTTTAAAAAATGAATGCCCTGGTCAAAATTTTCTTTAAGTCCACTGAGTTCCAATACAATAACACCTTCACGGCGGGGAAATATTTCTGCTTTAAGAATATTGAATACCAGATCATATTGCTTTACAAGCTGACAAATTATCGGCTGTTGAACAATTTCCGGTGTGTAGCGAATGACTATTTTTTTCGAATACATAGGTAATCTTGTGCTTTCTGAATTGGCGGAATGTTAAGGGATAGAAAATATATTGTCAAGGCAATTTACTTTTTATTTTTTCTTGGAAGGGTCATTGCTTTCCTTGTTTCCGGTAAAAACATCGAAAAGAGATTGAAAAGAAGAAAGGTTTTTCAAAGTCTGTTGATTTGCATGAGCAGGGCCTGCATTTAAATCAAGCCATTTTTTGTATTGATCGTCGGCGAGATCACGAAATAAAAGATAATTTTTAATAGTGAATTCCAGATATTTCTCAAAGAATTCGCTTAATACCGTTTCCCCGTATTGAATAATCAAATAGAGTAACGGATTTGGCAAAAGATAATTTTTCTTACGGGCTTCTTCCAAAACAATTTGAGTTAAAACCGCCGCTGTTACATCTTCACCGGTTTTTGCATCTACAACGACTATCTGCCTTCCCTCCCGGATAACACCGGTGACGTAATCAAGCGTCACATAAATGCTTTTTTCCGTATCGTAGAGGCGCCTATTGGTATATTTTTTTAATAATAATTTGTTCATATTTTTACTTGCAAAAGCATATGGCTTTTTATTAAATTTTGCAACAAAATTTATTGTTTCAATTGAGAAATTTTACGGCTTAATAAATTTAAATCATTGTTATTATTTGCAAAATTAATTAAAAGGAAGTTGCTGCTCTTTCAAGGGGATTTTTTTTGCAATGCAACAAATTTCTTGACAGTATCAACAAAACATATATAATTAACATAAATAGAAAATAAAAGGAGGGAACTATTATGCCTAAAAGCATTATCGCCAAACAAATCCTTGATTTTCAAAAATCAACTTTTGATTGTACTTACAACTCATTAAGTGCTTTGCAACGTCAATCGGAAGATATGATTCAATCTTTTCTTGAAAAGTCGACATGGCTCCCTACGGAAAGTAAAACAGCCATTAAGGATTGGGGAAACGTTTTTAGTCAGGGACGCGAAGACTTCAAGGAGATAGTAGATAATAATTACCAGATGCTTGGAGAATATTTTACTAAGAGCGGGAGTTCTGCTGAAGAAGAACAAACAAAAATGTAAAATGGAGATGCAACAATGGACCCGAAAATGATTGCTAAACAGATCATTGATTTTGATAAAAATGCTTTTGACGGAATATTCGACGCAATCAATTCTTTGCAAAGCCATTCCGAGAAAATGATGGAACTTTATCTGGAAAAGACAAATTTATTGTCTCCGGAAGGAAAAAAAGTGATGAAAGAATTGATGGATAAATACGAGAAAAGCAAAAGCGATTTCAAAGAATCTGTCGATAACAGTTTTAAAACTATGGAGCATTTTTTGGTTGGTTCCGCTGACACAGCAAATTTCTCCAGTTATGCCTCAATGAAAAAGACGGCTCAATCTGCTAAAGAGGTAATTTCTGATATCCAGGAATCTATTCAGCCGAAAGCTGCTAAAATGGAAAGAGCTGGGAAGCAGGAAAGTTCCCTTCCAAAAATGGTTGAAGAACCTGAGAAACATGATTCTGTTCCCCCACCAATGATGACTGAAAATGGCAATGTATTGTTAAAGGCCGTAAGCACGCGTAAAACGGGTAAATCCGGAAAAAATAAAAAAATAGACTAGGAGGAAAAAAATGGAACCAAAGCAAATAGCAAAGCAGATGATTGATTTTAGTAAGTCAGCGTTTGATAATTCTTTTGAAGCCATGGCGGTAATACAGGATCAGACGGAAAAAATGGTTAATGCACTCATTGAACAAAACGCCATGATTCCGGAAGAGGGTAGGAAGGCCATTTCGGACTGGATTTCAAGTTACAAAAGAGGCCGTTCCGACCTTAAAACCGCTGCTGATGAAAGCTTTAAAAAGGTCGAATCCTTTTTTACTGCTAAATAATTTTTGTTGGAAATTGCCATCCTGTTCTTACTTACAAGGGCAGGATGGCAATTAATTTTAAAATTTCAGTGTTTTAAATTATATTTTTTTAACTTGTAACGCAACATCCGTTCCGACATGCCCAAAATTTCCGCAGCCTTGGTCTGATTATCGGCGGCCTTAGCCATTGCTTCGCTAATTAATTGTTTTTCCAGACTTTCCAATGCATCGCGCAATGTGCCTGCTGATTCTTTGTCCGCAGAAAATTCCTGAATATCCGAAGACTTAAATGGTAAATCATCGGAAGTAATGTATTCATCGCGAGTTATAACAACAGCCCGCTCCAGTATATTAATCAACTCCCTTACATTCCCCGGATAATCATACTTCATGAGCAGATCGCGTGCCTCCGCGGATAATCCTTTGATATTTTTACCATTTTCGCGAGAAAATTTTTCAGTAAAAAAATCGATTAAAAGGGGTAAATCTTCTTTTCGTTTCCTGAGCGGCGGTAATACCATAGTAACAACTTTTAACCGGTAAAAAAGATCTTCGCGAAAGTTGCCTTCTTTAACCTGCAATTCCAGGTCACGGTTAGTCGCACTGATGATTCGCACATCAACGTGAATATTTACGTTGCTGCCCAGACGCTGGATTTCTCTTTCCTGAAGAAAGCGTAAAAGTTTAACCTGTACGGTGGGGCTCAATTCCCCTATTTCATCCAGGAAAAGGGTGCCGCCGTCCGCTTCCTCAAACCGGCCGATCCGCCGGGAGGTCGCTCCGGTAAAAGATCCTTTTTCATGTCCGAATAATTCGCTTTCCAACAGATTTTCATGAAGGGCTCCGCAATTAACCACGATAACAGGCTTTGCAGCGCGGGGACTTAATTGGTGGATCAGTCTTGCCAGCAGCTCCTTTCCCGTTCCGCTCTCTCCCTGAATCAAAACCGATGCATTACTCGGGGCCACCCGGCTGGCCAGGCTGATCAATTCCGCCATTTGCGGGCTTTTATAGATAATTTTCTCAGTCGTAATTCCCTTTTGTCCCAATTCTTCTTTGAGCAGTTCATTTTCACGGATCAATTTTCTTCTGTCTATTACGCGGTCGAGAATCAGCAGTACTTCTTCCAGATCAACAGGTTTTGTTATGTAATCAATAGCCCCTGCTTTAATGGCTTCGACAGCCGTTTCGATTGTCCCGAAGGCGGTAATGATGACGACATCGATTTCCGGATTAATCCGCTTTACTTCTTTGAGAACCTGCAAGCCATCCATGCCCGGCATTTTATAATCCAGCAGGATCAAATCAAAATGACCTTTTTGAACGAGTTTAACGGCTGCTTCGCCGTTTTCCGCTTCCGCCATGGTGTGGCCTTTGGAACGTAAAAAATCCCGTAACAGTTCTCTCTGGGACTTTTCATCATCAGCAATTAGAATGCTTAATTTTTGCATTGGTACTTTATTCCTTATGATAATGTGGACTTTTCACTAAGCCTTTCCCGGGGCAGAACAACTTCGAATGTTGTTCCTTCTCCCTTGCTGCTGATTACCCGGACTTCTCCGCCGTGTCCACGGATAATCTCACTTGCCAATGGAACCCCCAGGCCTACCCCTTTTTCTTTCGTTGTATATTCGGGGCTGAAAATTTTTTCCATTTCTTCTTCATTCATGCCGCAGCCGGTATCGGTAATACTTACAAGAATATAATTTTTACCTTTTTTACCCACGGTGATTGTAATTTTACCTTCCGCAGGTATTGATTCCATGGCATTTTTAATCAAATTCAGAAAAGATTGCTGTAACTTGTTAACATCCATGGGAATTACAGCCTGTGATTCACGCCATTTGGTTTCAATAGTTATTCCGCGGGCTGATGCTTCTTCCCGAATCAGGCTGACAATCTTTTGTAGAACATCTATTATTGAGAAATCGCTAAGCTGCAGTCTGCGGCTTTTGGAAAAGGAGAGAAATTCTTCAATAATTCCATTTAGGCGCTTGATTTCGTCCCGGATAATACCCGAAAGATTTTTGAACTCTTCCATCTTTTCGGGCTCCGCCGGCAAAAAATCCATCTTCAACCGTTGCGTGGCCATACTGATAGCATTGAGAGGGTTACGGATTTCATGCGCTACGCCTGCCGCAAGTTGTCCAAGCGCTGAAAGCCGCTCCGCCTTTTCCAGCCGCCGCTCCATTTCAATGATGCCCGCCAGATGTCTGTTCTGATCGTGATATAAGAGCCACATGGATAATATCGCAATGATGACCACGAAAATCATAAAAGCAAAGATGTTCTGCCGGTTTTCGGCAATGATCTTATCCATTGAACCTCGATCAAGACCGATTCTCACTACGCCGACAATTTTTTTATTTATGTAAAGAGGGGCTGCCAAATCCAGAATTTTAATATCGCCGGCATCCACTTTGCGGCTGATAATTCTTACTTTGCCGGATTGAATCTCCCGGAAGTTAAAGTCATTATTGCCTGCTCCTTTTATTAACTGGCCAATGCCGCCTAATAGTTTATTCTGATTATCGATTATCTGGAGAAAAACTATCCCGTGACCTTCACCGATTTTCTTTATACCTCTTTCCACGGCAACCTTTAAGCTCCAAAAAATCAAGCCCTTCTTATCCAGATTAATAACCACGGTACCGCTGCCGTCTTTACGCCGCAGGGCGACAAAGCCGATTCCGTATTTGTCACGAATTTTTTCTATTAAATCAATTGTTGTCAGCTTTTTGCCATCTTTTACCAGCTCGTTTTTGTCCAGCATATTTGTTCGCAGGCGTCCGCTTTGATAAACGGCCTGCCCATGGCGGTTGAGAACAGCCAGGTACCAGAACTTATTATCGGCCGCTACTTTTTGAAGATAACTGTTATTTACCTTGCCTTTCTTCCATTGAGTATCTATTTCCCGGCCGAATTCAGTTAATGATTCAATGACCAATTTTTTGGAATAATTTGCTTCTTCCTGACTTGCCGTTTTCACATTTGAACCTGTCCCACTTGTTACCGTAACGATGCTCTTTAAATTTTCTTCAGTTAATCGCTCCAGTACGCTAATCGTACTCAATGCCTGGTCTTCCATAAAACCCACGAGGTTAGAATTACTTCTTTTAAGATCGAGATAGCCCATGACCAGGATTAAAATTACCAAAATCGCCGAAACAATGGCCACCGCCCAGGGCTGTAAAAAAGCACCATTATATTTGCGATTCTTTTGATTAACTAATAATTCGTTTTTTCTAAAAAAATTCATTTAAACCCTCAAGAAACTGAATTTGTTGATCATAGGCGATTTCAAACAAAAGTCAAGGCTATTGCTAAGAAATGTTCCGACATTTTTGTCGAATTTCTGATTGTTTTCCTATTTTTAATCCTTTGTTTTTACTATGGATTTCACTATGGTGGAAAATGTTTGCGACACTTATTGCCGAAAAAAGGCGTCGTCAAATCTTCAGAATTCAACCGGTAGGTTATTTTTCGATTGATGGCAGACACTTAGATGATGATCTGCGAAATGGCATAATATATGCTTGATACAAGTCAAGGTGTCGACTAAACAATAACGGGCATGATTAGCCGGCAGCAAAACAACCAGGAAGGCTACAAGCCTTCACTCTTCGGACAAAGGGGTGCTCTAACCAGGCACCCCTTTCCTCTTTTCTGTGAAAGATTATTTGCGATCTTTGGCTGAATTCTTCTTTTTTTGCCAGAATTCCATTCTTTCTTTGATTATCCTTTCATAACCGCTGTTTTTGGGATAATAGAATTTTTGTTCCAGAAGTTTATCCGGCAGGTATTCCTGGGGAACGTAAGCGTCATCGTAATCATGGGCATATTTATAATCTTTGCCGTAATCAAGCTCCTTCATTAATTTTGTCGGAGCGTTGCGAATATGCAAGGGAACGGGAAGATAACCTGTTTTATTAATGATTTCTTTAACACGGCCGTAGCCGGTATAAAGCGAGTTGCTTTTTGGCGCTGTCGCCAAATAAGCTGCCGCTTGGGCAAGCGCAAGTTCGCCTTCCGGCATACCGATAAAATGAAAAGCATGCTGGGCCGCAATGGTAATAGTCAGTGCCTGTGGATCGGCATTGCCTATGTCCTCGGAAGCAAAACGAATCATCCGGCGGGCGATATAGAGCGGATCTTCTCCGGCATTGAGCATTCTGCCCAGCCAATACAATGCGGCGTCTGGATCGCTGCCGCGCAGACTTTTATGAAAAGCGGAGATTAAGTTATAATGCTCTTCGCCATTTTTATCGTAGAGAAGAGCTTTCTTTTGAAGAGCCTCTTCAGCAAGTTTTCTTGTAATTATTCGCTTTTCCACCGGCAGATTTTCTACTATCGCGGAAATTGCTTCCAGATTATTCAGAGCGCTGCGCGCGTCGCCATCGGCTATGGAAACAATATAATGGATGGCTTCGGGATCAATCTTCATCATGAGTTTCCCCAAACCCTTGTTTTCGTCACTTAGTGCATGCTTCACAATGGCGAATAAATCTTCCTCGGAAAAGGGTTTGAGGAGTAGTACTCTTGTTCGCGAAAGAAGAGGAGCGATTACTTCAAAGGAAGGATTTTCAGTGGTAGCGCCGATTAAAGTAATCAGACCGCTTTCCACATGCGGCAAAAATGCATCCTGCTGCGCTTTATTAAAACGATGAATTTCATCAACAAAAAGAATGGTCTTTTTCTTATGAGTTTCCCAAAGCTTACGGGCGTCATCAATGACCGCCCGAATCTCTTTCACACCGGAAAGAACAGCCGAAAAGCTGACAAAGTGCGCTTTTGTTTCATTGGCTAAAATGCGGGCAAGAGTGGTTTTTCCGGAACCGGGCGGCCCCCAGAAGATCATGGAAAACAGTTTATCTTCCTCGATGGAACGCCTGAGCAAACTTCCGTGGGCCAAAAGATGGGGTTGGCCGATGTATTCCGCAATAGTCTTCGGCCGCATTCTTTCGGCGAGCGGCGCCGATGCTTCATCACCGGCTGAAATTCCCTGACTGAACAAATCCAATGTTTTCATTTTTTTGCTTTTGCTGCCTCAATCAGTTCAATTATGCCGGCAAGCTTTTCTTTGGGTTGAATGTTAATAAACTTCAGCCAGAGCTCCTCCGGCAGTCTATTTTGCAGGTAAGATGCCACATCAAAAGCAGAAGACCAGCAACGCATAATCCGTTCACACGGTAATTCCACGGATTCTTGTAAACAGTAGGATAAAGTAATTTCATGACCCAGGCGGGGGCAGCGCATCAGCTTATTTTCAAAATCACTATTCATATTTACAGCCTGTCGAAAAAATAAAAAACCGTCAAGGATTTTATTATGAAAGATAGACGCTGAATTGATATGCGAAAAAAACGATCCTGGATATTATCCAATGAATAAATTGATACAGCGAAGCGGGATTTAATCCGACTTGACACTGATCGGGCATCTTCTATATAGTTTCCGTCCGGAAAGGGCTTTTTTTCGCGTGAGCGGTGTCGACCTGCGGTATTGCTTGTAGGTATTGTACGCATGCCTTGATTTACTTTCCGGAACAGAAATGATTAATTCTGTCATTCGAGTTTCCGGATGGACAATATATAATTTTCATCAGACAAAGACCGGCATGGCAGAGATAAATTATGCATTACATGGATTCAATATTGATGTTTATCAAAAGTGTCAGGATTCAGGACGTCCTCGACATCATCATTATCGCCGTCTTGATCTTTGCCCTGCTTACCTGGTTTAAAACCCGGGCTTCACGTTTTGTTCTAATCGGAATAATGTTTCTCGGTTGTATTTATATTGCCGCCCGTTTTTTCCAGCTTTATCTGACAACAATAGTCCTCCAAAGTTTTTTTGCAATCCTGCTATTCGTTTTGGTTGTAATTTTTCAGGAAGATCTGCGCGGATTTTTTGAAAAACTGGCCATGCTGGGAAATATCCGTAAAAAGTTTCAGCCGCTTTCCGTATGGGAAGGAACGGTGGAAATAATTGCTCAGACTGTTGTAAACCTGGCCAAGAAAAATATCGGTGCATTAATCGTCCTGCAGGGAGATGATCCGCTTGATCGCCATATCAACGGAGGAACGCCCCTGGACGGCATTGTCAGCAGTTCGCTTCTTGAAAGCATTTTCGATCCGCATTCCGCAGGCCATGATGGAGCCGTGATTATTAACCGGGATCGAATAACGAAGTTCGGCTGCCATCTGCCGCTTTCCATGAACACGGCGGAATACGGTAATCTCGGATTGCGTCATACAGCGGCGCTGGGCATGGCGGAACGTTCCGATGCGCTTTGTATTGTAGTTTCCGAAGAAAAAGGTACTGTATCCTTAGCCCACGAAGAAGAACTGACCCTGGTGGATAATGCATCGGTTCTGCATGAAGCGCTGGAAAAGTTTTATGCTCTTAATGCTCCGGTTAAAAAGTCATCTCCATATATTACCTGGCTTAAGGAAAATACTCTGGAAAAGGTGATGGCCATTGTCTTAGCCTGTGCTTTGTGGGGTGCTTTCGGCTATCAGCGGGATATTTTACGTCGTGATTTTATGGTGCCCGTTGATTATAAAAATGTTCCGGTAAACTGGAAAATCGAGGAACCACAGATAGCGGAAGTTAAAGTTATCCTTCAGGGACCGGCACAGGCTTTTCGCTTGCTGGATGAGCGCTCGTTAAAGTTGTCAATGGATTTATCGGGCATTGCCGAAAAGAAGAGGGAATTTACTCTGAACAAGGACATGCTGAACGTGCCTTCCAATATATCCGTGGCGGAAATTGCACCATCAAGAGTTCGTGTTTATGCTTCTAAACTTTTATTATATTCATTGCCCGTTAACATTTCCGTACGTAACTCTCTGCCCGCCAATCTTTCCCTGCAGAAGGTTACGCTAAATCCATCCATTATAAAAGTATTCATTGATTCCCGTGTTGTACGTCCTGAGCAGGTAAAGATTGAAACGGAACCGATTGACCTGCAACAAATATCTTCAACAACTTCGATTTATAAAAAAGTGGTGTTGCCCAGCGGAGTTTCCTTTCCCGAAAACAAAAATCCTTATGTTTTTGCTACAATAAAGGTGAAGAGAAAAGCTTTTTCCGGGAGGTAAAAATGCTTTCTGGTCATACGAAAAGATCAAAGAAGACCGGCCTTTTGCCCGGCAGCCTGGTTTATATCGGCAAACCGTATGCTGAAAAATCAAAAATTACGCTTATCCGTTACAATGAAACATTATATTCGGAAGAAGAAATAAGTTCATTGGCCTCACTTGGTACGCAAAAAGAAGAAGATATAATTACCTGGATTACGGTTGATGGGTTGCAGGACACGGCAATGCTTGAAGAATTGGGCAATATTTACGGCCTGCATCCTCTTGTTATGGAGGATATTCTCAATACCGATCAACGCCCGAAAATGGAGGATTACGGTGATTACCTTTACTTTGTTCTCCGCAATTTTTCCGAGGGGAGCAATGGATACTTGATCTCGGAGCAAATCAGCATCATTCTGGGCAAGAATTTTGTTCTTTCTTTCCGGGAAAAGGAAAGCGCTATTTTTGAACCGATTCAGGCAAGGCTTGCGGGTAACAAAGGACGGATCCGGAAAGCGGGGGCCGACTATCTTCTCCATGCAATCATTGATAACATTGTTGATAATTATTTCATCTCCATGGAAGCTCTGGAAGAAGAAATTGAATCTCTGGAAGATGAACTGGTTAAAAAGGCCCCGCCGGCAACGCTCGGCAAAATTCATAGCCTGAAAAGGAAACTAATTTTCATTCGCAAGTCACTATCACCATTACGGGAAGCAATCAGTGCGCTGGAACGGTCGGATTCCCTGTTAGTAAGTGAGTCGACCGAAATCTATTTCAAAGATATCTTTGACCATGTCATAGCGATTATCGATTCGGTGGAAACCTTCCGGGATATGCTTTCCGGCATGCTGGACATTTATCTTTCTACCGTCAGCAACAGACTCAATGAAGTAATGAAAGTTCTGACGATCATTGCCACTATTTTTATGCCCCTGACATTTATTGCGGGTATTTACGGAATGAATTTCAAATATATGCCGGAACTCGAGTGGCGCTGGGGCTATTTTGCCGTTTGGGGAGTTATGCTGGTTGTGGCTTTATCGATGATCTATTATTTTAAGAAGAAAAAATGGTTCTGATTCCAAATAACATGAGTAAAAACGGTTGCATTTGCAACCGGAAATGTGTAAATTTTAACCTCGTTTTAAAATAAAAAAGGGGGCACTCAGTATGAGAGTATTTGAAGCAAGCGACATAGTGGAAATGGCCATCAGGATCGAAGAAAACGGCGCTGATTTTTATAAGTATGCTGAAAAGATTGCCAAACAGGAAGAAGCAAAAAAACTTTTTGCACGTCTCGCAATGGAGGAACTCTCCCATAAAAAAGTTTTCGAGGCGATATTTGCGGAAATTGAAAAATTCAGCCTGCCGGAAAGTTATGAAGGTGAATATTGCGCATATCTGCGTGACTATGTTGACAATAATATAATTTTTACCAAAGAGGCCATGGATAAAGAATTGGCTCAGGTCCAAAATACTCTATCAGCTCTTGATTTCGCCATCAAACGTGAGTTGGATTCCATTTTCTTTTATAACGAAATCAAAAGATTTGTAATACCTGCCCAGCATTCAATTATCGATCAGATAATAAATGAAGAAAGAAAACATTTTTCCCAGTTATCAGAGGTTAAAAAAAGGTATTCCGCCTAAAAGGAGGACTGATCATGTCCACCATGGAGCTGAAAAAAGAAGGTAATGTCTTTGTTCTCAGTTTAACCAATGGTGTCCAGGCCAACACTATTACGGATGATGTAATCGCTGAATTCAATGCCGCTCTTGACGAACTGGAAGCTGTACCGGGCAATACAGCATTGGTGGTCACCAGCACAGATCCTAAATACTGGTCGAACGGAATTAACCGGGAATGGCTGATGACCAAGCCGCCGGATTACTTAACGCAGGTTGCCTCTTCACTGGATCGGCTTTATCTGCGCATGGTACTGTTAAATATGCCGACTGTAGGATGTTTGACGGGCCATACTTATGCCGCCGCTGCAATACTTGCTACCACCTTTGATTTCAGGCTTATGCGGGCGGACCGCGGCTTTTTTTGCTTCCCGGAAGTGGATATTAATATTCCCTTTACACCGGTAATCCACCGTATTGTAGACTTGATGCTGCCCGACCGGCAGGCTATTTCCGAGCTTGTCTTAACAGGAAAAAGAATCGGCGGGGAAGAGGCATTGAAAATGAAGGTTGTTTCCGCGATTTATCCGGGGGATACTCTTTTTCCGAAAGCAATGGAAATGGCCGAGTTTCTTTCCCGGAAGGACCGGAAAATGTACACAAAGCTCAAAAGGAATATGCGCATCGAGCTTGTCCGGCTGCAGCAGAATCTGCCGGATATGCAATAAGAAATCCTGCCAACCAAATCTGAGCGCCGACAATATACGGTGAGGGACAAAATGTATACCATTGAATTTAAAACGAAAATAAAAAATGGCACGATTGAAATTCCGGAAAAATTCGGAGAAAAGCTGACTGATAATGTGAAGGTCACATTGTTAGCGGAAACTGCAGCCGATATACAATCCGACGCAATGGAAGAACTTTTGAAATATCCTTATAATAATCGAAAATTTCAAACCATACAAAAGAGAAGAAATATATAGTTTAAAGGGATAGAATTATATTTTGATTCCAGAGAAGTTTTATTGGCTGGATTATGATCTCTGCTATAAGGGGCTCACGATAACGAAAAATATCGGGCTGAAAATTATGGAGCGTGTTTTAAAGGAGCAATTTCAATGTCCTTGACTTAATCATCTCGTGTCATACCCGAAATTTTCTGTCGGGTACCGAATGTTTTTGTCGAGCATCCATGTTCGGCGATTCTTGGATTCCCGCCAAAAAAATGCGGAATGACCCTTAAGTAAATGACATTGGGCGAAATTTGAAATTTAATATTAAAGTCCCGATTAATATTGATCTTTTCTGTGGAATATTGTAGATGACCCGCCATGAAAAGAACATCCTCTCCGAATCTTGAAGTATATAAAGGCATGGCGCTGATTGCCGATCCTATCCATCAGTACGCTTTTTTTACAGTCCCACAAAATGGTAACCTTGGAGAAACAACGGAAAAAGATTTAATTGATTCTCCCTGGATGCAGAGATTGCGGCGCATTTATCAGTTGCAAAGCGCCCGCTGGGTATATCCGGCGGCGGAGCATACACGTTTCCAGCATTCTCTGGGAACAATGCATGTCGCCGGTGAATTCGCCAAACATCTTTATTCCAGCCTGTGTGATGTGTGCAATGATGTTCCTTCGTTGAATTACATTGAGGAATTAATGCGTATCGCCGGGCTGTTGCATGATGTGGGACATGGGCCGTACGGGCATTTCTTTGATGAGCATTATTTAAAAAAGTGGGATTTGACCCATGAATTAATCGGCCAACAGATAATTATAAAAAAACTTGGAAATATTATTTCTCATATAAAACGCAGTCCGTCCGGTGCTTTTATCGAAGGAGAAATTCTTGATCCCCGGCAGGTGGCTTTTTTGATAAAAATGCCTGAAGGCCGGGATAAACAACCGCGCTGGCTGCAGTTACTTTGTCAGCTTTTTTCGGGTATTTATACAGTGGACAATCTGGATTATGTCCAGCGTGATGCTTACATGACCGGATTTTCACTGGACATGGTGGATATACCCCGTCTGCTTTATTACACCTTCTTCACCGGTGAGGGGGTTACCCTGCATCAGTCGGGCATGTCGGCGATGCGGCGCTTTCTCAACGCCCGTCTAAATCTGTACAGCAATGTTTATTTTCATCGGACAACCCGCGCTCTGGATTTGCATTTGCAGGAAATTTTTCATGATACGATGGGGATGATTTTCCCCGGTAACCCGTTAAAAAATCTGGATACCTACCTGCACTGTGATGAATGGTCCTTGTTTAATGAAGTGCAAAGCTGGCTTACGGAAAAAGATGAAACAAAGAGGAAACTGGCAATGGAATGGAAAAAGCTTTATGACCGTAAAGTAAAGTGGAAAATGTCATTTTCCACGGAAATTTCGGTAGCGCAGATTCATCGAGGTACCGGTTTCTCGCAAGCCAAAGAGTACGAAGAAAAAATCAGGGAATATTTACCGGCGAAGCTGAAAAAAACTTCGTTTAGAGTTGATCTGGCGACACAGGACCCGCGGCCGCTCAATCCCATGGCTGAATCAGGGAAAAAAATAAATATTTTCAATCCGGTTACAGGATTTACATCGCCGGAACAGCTTGAAGAAATTTTTCGTTTTATTCCTGCCCGGGTTATGCATTTCCGGGTTTTTGCCTTAAATCATGACCATGATGAAGCCCTTTCCCGTGCTGCCGAAAAGGCTCTGGGAGCACCGGAGCCCGTAGTGCCGACGAATATTTGAATATGATTGAAGATTCTGAAACTACAGACCTGACGCTTTTTGTCCGTACCTCCGATGAGGAGATTGCGCTCTGGAACCGCCAGCGCATAGTCGATGCGCTTGTCCGGGAAGCCCGGATTGATTATTCCCTGGCCGAGGAAATTTCAAAAGAAGTGGAAAAGGAAATTTTCTCTTCCAGTATTGGAATGCTGACAACAGCCCTTATTCGTGAACTGGTTAATGCCCGGCTTATCGAAAGAGGACTGGAGAAAGAACGCAGACTCCACGGCCGGCTAGGTTTTCCCCTTTATGATGTTCGCCAGTTAATTCTGCATCAAAATAAGGAAAACGCCAATATCCCTCATTCTCCGGAAGGTACAAATCTGCTCTTTGCTGAAGGAATTAAAAGGGAATTTTCTCTTTATGATGTTTTTTCCGAGGATGTGGGAAAAGCGCATGCCGCCGGGGACATACATATTCATGGACTGGGCTATATTGATCGCCCTTATAGCTGCTGCCAATCTTTGGAATATCTGAAAATAAACGGTTTAAAGCTGCCTCAGGCAATCAACTCCGCCAAACCCGCCAAGCATGCGGAAGTACTGCTGGCGCATATGGTGCGTTTCAGTGCGATCCTTCAGGGGCATTTTACCGGAACCATCAGTTGGGATGCAGTCAATATTTCCTTTGCTCCTTATCTCGGGAAAATGACGGATAAGGAAGTCCGGCAGTTTGCCCAAATGCTGATTTATGAATTTTCACAATTGTCCGCAACCCGTGGCGGCCAGGCTCTTTATACGGACATTCATATTTACTGTGAAGTTCCTCCCCACTGGGCGAGGATTTCGGCAATCGGCCCCGGAGGAATACAAACAGGCAAGACTTATGGCGAATATGCCGAAGATGCACAGCGTTTGGCAATGGCTCTTTGCGAAGTTTTTAAAAAGGGCGATGCAACGGGGAAACCGTTTATTCTGCCGCGCCCGCTATTGCACATAACTGAAGCTTATTTAAAAACGAACGATTCCTCCGGCCTGTTGCGTGAGGCCTGCTCAGTGGCTGGTTTAAAAGGGAATATGTGTTTCGTCTTTGACAGAGGCTCTGAAGCTTCCTCTTTTGCCTGTCTTAAGGCTGCGGGAAATGGTGAGCAAAGGTTTGCGGAAGAATTGGATAAACCCTGGCTGATCCGCACTGCGGCAATCCAGAGTGTTACTTTAAACTTGCCGCGTATTGCTTATAAAGCTGCCAACAACGAAAAGAAGCTATGGGAATTGCTTCAAGAAGTTACTTCTGTTGCTGTAAAAACGCAAATTCAGAAAAAAGATTTTTTAGAAAAACTTCTTTCTTATGATGATCAAGGGCCATTGGCGGTATTGGCGATGAACCACGACGGCTTTCCCTATTTGAGAATGAACCGGGCATTTTATATTATCGGTCTTGTTGGTTTGAATGAACTGGTTCAAATTCATCTAGGCAGTCAAATGCATGAATCAAAGGAAGCGCTGGCATTTGGTCTGAAAGTCGTAGAATATTTGCATAACGAAATCAGGCGACAGGGCAGGGAATACTCAATGAAATTCGTGCTGGAGCAGTCACCCGCGGAAACAACAGCTTACCGTTTTGCAAGACTCGACTTAAGATATTATTCTCCTGCCGCCGGCCGTATCGTAAAAGGAGATATTGCCGAGGGCGGTATTTACTATACCAACTCCACTCATTTAAATACTGCAGCGGATGTAACGCCTATGCAAAGAACCATCGATGAAGGTCTTTTTCATGAATACCTGGAAGGAGAAGTCATTACCCATTTACAACTGGGCAGTTTCAGTCCCGGCGAAGAAGAACTCTGCCGGTTTCTGACGGATGTATTTAATAAATCAGCCAATTACCAGATCGACTTTATGCCGGAATTTACTTCCTGCACCTCTTGCGGCAAAACAGCGCCGGGATTAAATGAAAAATGTGTTTATTGCGGATCAACCGACGTTGAAGGCATAGCCCGTCTCACCAAATATTTCAGCAAAATATCGAGTTGGAATAAAGGTAAACTGGCCGAGCTGAAAAATAGAAGAATTAATAAACATTTCAGTCCCTAGCCCTAAAACAAACAATCGAGGAAATGCCAATAAGCTTTGTCGAATAAAGATCGCCGGTTTTCTAGTTAAAAAATAATCCCGGCGATAATCGCCAGTCCGCAGATAAAATAAATCATCCGCACATATTTGCCATATTGATCGAGCAGAACCCAGTCATCGGTTTTTCTAATAATTTCATTGAGTTTAATAATTAAAGGCAGACTCAGGATAAAGCTTGCGCTCCAAAATGAAAGAAGCCCGGCAATGATCAGCAAAGAAATACTGAGATAAATCAAAAAGAAAAAAAGAAGAAGTACACGATAAGCGCCTTCCTTGCCCAGCCGGACGGCAACGGTAAATTTGTGAGCTTGAAAATCCGTTTTCATGTCCGGCAGACTTTGGTAATAGAGGATCGATGACACCATGAGCCCAACCGGAAGAGAGATAAGTAAAGGTATCCAGTCGGGATTTCCGGCGATAACCCAGTAAGTGCCGGTAACCATAATGGGCCCCATATTGATTCCGACGAAGAGTTCTCCCAGTCCATGGTAGCCGTAGCGAATCGGCGGCGCCACGTAAAAGTAACTGCTTGCTGCGGCAAACAAAACAGGTATTGACAACAGGTACAGCCGAAAATGTAAAATAATCGTTAACGCGATAATAAAAGCTATCCCGTAAAGAATAATAATCACTTTCAATATTGTCTGCGGGGCTATCTTGCCTTCCTGAATGACCCGCGAGCCGCCGATGGCTTCTCCGGCATCCGTACCCGTATCATGCTCAAAATAATCATTGGCAAGATTTGTTATCAAATGAATAATCAGTGAGCCGATCAGAACCAGCACAAATCTGCCGATGCGCGTCTGACCGGAATTGTGAATGGCCAAAAACCACCCGATGAAAAGCGGGATAAAAGTAGCAACGAAAAACTGTATGCGGCTTGCCTGAATCCATGCTCTTATTTTATCGTTAATCACATTAACTCCATTTAAGGTTTTTCTCCGACATGCAGGTAGGTAATCCCGAAAGTAAGCGGATATTTTTTTACGTTTTTCATTCCGGTATCTTCCATCAACCGGGCAAAAGCATCAGGAGTCGGAAAATTCATTATTGAATCGGCGAGATAATAATAAGCGGCAGGATTTTTTGAAAAAACTTTGGCAAATGCGGGGAGCAGGTAATTCAAATAAACGTAGTAAATTAATTTAAAAAAACGATTTTGGACAAAAGTCATTTCCAATACCATCACCTGGCCGCCGGAAACGGTGACCCGCAGCATTTCGGAAAGTGCGCGGGCCCGGTCAGGTATATTACGGATTCCAAAGGCAATCCCGGTAACATCAAAATAATTGTCAGCAAAAGGAAGCTGCAAGGCGTCGCCCTGCATGATTTGGATTTTACTGCCAAGTTTCTTTTTTTGAACTTTGCTTTCTGCTGCACAGACCATTTCCGGGACAAAATCAAGACCGGTCACAGAAATTTGCGGATGCTTAAGGGCGGCGGTTATCGAAAGATCGCCTGTTCCGCAGGCGACATCCAGATAACGGTATGTCTCGAAAAATCGCATTTTTTTCGCGGTAAAGTTGCGCCAGGCTACATCACGCCGCAAACTTAAAAACCGGTTTAAAAAATCATATTTACCGGTAATTGTTGAAAAAATTTCTTTTACGAGGCGAATACGTTCCGAGTCGGATATGTCTTTTACCTGAGGATATTTGTCAGGAATTGATTTTCCCATGAGAGATATTTTGTCCTTGCTTTGTTAGGCAGGCTTTTCAAAAATGCTTAGATGCAAGGCGTCGCAAAAACCGAATCGCGAAGCGTATAGAGAAATACGTTGAGCGATTAGGTTTGCCGCGCAACGCAGCAGATAAGTGTTTTTCAACTGCCTGCTGCGGATTTAGCAGTGATGGCGGGTAAATGCAATAGAAAAGCTCAGGCTTAAAATGAGACTTTTACATAAAAAATAACTAAAATTTAAAAACGATGCTTCAGCAAATTAAAAAAAACCGCCGCCTTCAGATGAAGACGGCGGATGTTTATTTATTCGGCTTTAATTGGAACTTTCATTCCTTCGGCCTTAACTTTCCGGCTTTTGGGGATAGTAATATTTAGTACACCGTTTTTAAAACTGGCCTTGGCATTATCCGCTTCAGCTTCCCCTCCCAGAGGAATTACCCGATGAAAGGAGCCGTAGGAGCGTTCGACATAGTAGTAATTCTTTTCCTTACTTTCCTTTTCATCTTTCTTCTCACCTTTGATGGTTACGGCGTCCTTGGTTAAAGTTACTGAAATATCTTTTTCATCGACGCCGGGAAGCTCTGCTTGAATTATAACCTCTGTATCGCTTTCTTTGACATCAACAGATGGAATGAACGCTCCTGATCCTCCCGCCAGCAATCCACGGGCGCCCATATCAAATCCGGAAAAGAAATCATCAAATAAATTATTTATCTGGCGCTGCAGGGAATAGAAGGGATGATCTTCTTCTTTATTTTTCCTGCTCATCGCCGGTAATAAATTTTTCATTTTCATAATCATTTCCCCCTTATGAAAGACTTTAATTTCTGTAAGCGAAGCCAACATAATTAATGGGTACTTTTCCGCGCTTTAGCGAGGTCTTAACATCTATGCCGCCTGAATTTCTATTTTCTTTGGCTTAGCTTTTTCTGCTTTCGGCAATTCCAAACGTAAAACACCATCTTTTACGGTCGCCTTAATTTTTTCACGATCTATTTCATCAGATAAAGTAAAAGTTCTTTCATAATCACCGGTTTCATATTCGGAATATACTATGCTTTTGTCTTTTACTTCATCAAGATAAACACAACCCGTAATTGTTAGAAGATTTTTTTCCAGTTCAATATCGACGCTCTTTTCGTCAACTCCCGGCATATCGGCAATTAAAAGGAGAGAGTCTTTATTCTCATAAATATCCACTCGTGGTATAAAAGTTTTGACATTGCGAATTCTTTCCGTTGCTGTTGTACTTTCTGTTTTTTTCAGGTCTTTTTCGGACATAGCAATTGACCTCCTTATTAATTTATCTTAATTTTCCTGGGCATACTGTCTTCCAACCGCGGCAGTGTAATACGCAGAATGCCTTTTTCATAATGTGCTTCCACTTTTTTCGGATCAACCGGGAAGGATAATTGAATTTTCCGTTTGAAGTTACTGTGATCCCTTTCCTGACGCAGGTAAGTTTCACCTTCTTTCAAAGTTTCAGTCTCGCCTGATCCGGACAATGTTAGAATATCACCATTAACTTCGATTTCAATTTTATTTACATCAATTCCCGGTAACTCTGCCGTTACCAAAGCACTTTCCGTATTTTCCCAAATATTAACCGCTGGATAACTCTGCGGCGTCCTTTGCTCAGCAGTAGAAAAAAGCTGGTTCATTTCCCGCTGCAGACGCACCATTTCCGGGATAACATCAGGAAATCTTCTGAATCTCCATAAGCTGGGTGTGAACATAAACTTTCCTCCTATTAGTAATTTAATTTCTTTATTGCTTAAATGTATTTATCAAAATTTTGATGTCAAGATTCGGTTCTGCCTGATATTTTTTAATAGAAAAAGATTAGAAAATTCCGCCTGCTGCCCTTGACAGAGAATAAGCGTGTAAATATATTAACCCCGCTTTGCAGGAAAGTTGCTAAGAGTGAACTGTATAACTATGGAAGATCATATAATAAAAATATTTAAAGAAAGCAATCGCGTCAAAGAAACATTTGTTAATGAGAACCTGAACCGGTTGGTTGCCGTTGTGGAAACGATAACTTCGGCTTTGAAAGCAGGTAACAAAATTCTGCTTTTCGGCAACGGCGGATCGGCTGCGGATGCTCAGCATCTTGCTGCGGAATTTGTTAACCGTTTCGTAATTGAAAGACCGCCGCTTCCGGCTATTGCTCTGACCACTGATAGCTCAATTATTACCAGCATTGGTAATGATTATGATTTCTCGGAGATATTCAGTAAACAAATTCGAGCAATCGGTCAGGCCGGAGATATCGCTTGGGGTATCAGTACCAGCGGCAACTCCGTCAATGTTTTAAAAGGGCTCGAAGCAGCCAAAAAAATAGGATTGGTTACCATCGCTTTTACCGGCAAAGATGGAGGAAGCATAGCGAAGATTGCTGATTTGCCGGTTAATGTTTCCTCTTCAGTTACGGCCCGTATTCAGGAAGCTCATATTACAGCCGGCCATGCGATTTGCGATTTAATTGATATAAAGCTTTTTCAAAAACCGGACTTAAAATAATAAAATTAATTAATTCAGGGGCTATCGTGAAGAAAAATAAAAAAGAACATGAGCATATGGATAACGAACAGGAGAAAACCGAAGAAGCACAAAATCAGGCAAACAAGGATGTTGCAGCAGAACATGAATCGGAAAGTAGTGAATTAAAAGAAAAACTGGCGAAAAAGGAAACAGAAGCGGCAGCAAATTATGATAAATATGTGCGCGCAGTTGCCGAATTGGATAATTATAAAAAGCGTGCCGCTAAAGAGAAGTCTGATTTATTAAAATATGGCAAAGAAGAGATTGTTAAAGACATGCTGCCGTTTATTGATTCTTTGGACAGGGCTTTGGAACAAGCCGAAAGCTGCGCTGATGTCAATTCATTTAAGGAAGGATTCAAGCTTATTCAGGAACAGCTTTTTACCTGTTTGAAAAAACATGATGTTGAAGTCATTGAATGCACGGGAAAAGAGTTTGATCCCAATTTTCATGAAGCAATCATGCAGGTGGAAAGCAAAGATCACGACACAAACAAAGTAGTATGTGAGTTTCAAAGAGGCTATTTGCTCAATGGCAGACTTTTACGGCCATCCAGGGTTTCCGTATGCAAGAAAAAAGAAAATAATGATGACCAAACTGTGGAGAATGGAGAATAGGAGGATAAAATGGGAAAAATTATCGGAATTGATTTAGGAACGACAAATTCTTGCGTCGCTATAATGGAAGGGGGAGATCCGGTTGTTATAGCTAATCAGGAAGGCAATCGAACAACTCCATCCGTCGTTGCTATATCAGAAAGCGGAGAGCGTCTGGTTGGCCAAGTGGCGAAAAGACAGGCGATTACTAATTCAGAAAATACTATCTACGCCGTTAAAAGAATGATCGGCCGGAAATATAATTCGAAAGAAGTTCAGTATGATATCAAAATTACCCCTTATAAAATAACGGAAGGCCCCAACGGCGATGCCCAGGTCACAATCAGAGGTAAAAATTACTCTCCGGCAGAGGTATCGGCAATGATTTTGACAAAAATGAAGCAAACTGCCGAAGATTATCTGGGCGAAAAAGTAACCGATGCCGTTATCACGGTTCCGGCTTACTTTAATGATTCGCAAAGGCAGGCAACAAAAGACGCCGGCCGTATCGCCGGGCTAAATGTCATGCGTATTATTAATGAGCCTACCGCAGCGGCATTAGCCTATGGATTGGACAAGAAGAAAGATGAAAAAATTGCTGTTTTTGACTTGGGCGGTGGAACTTTTGATATCTCCATTCTGGAACTGGGCGAAGGCGTTTTTGAGGTTAAATCCACGAACGGTGATACCCATTTGGGTGGTGAAGACTTTGACCAGCGCGTAATGGATTTCCTTGTATCCGAGTTCAAGAAAGATCAGGGAATTGATTTGCGAAGTGACAAGATGGCCCTGCAGCGATTAAAAGAAGCGGCGGAAAAGGCCAAAATGGAACTTTCTTCGGCAATGGAAACTGACATCAATTTGCCGTTTATTACCGCCGATGCATCCGGCCCAAAGCATATGAATATAAAACTGACCAGGGCCAGATTGGAATCTTTGGTGGAAGACCTGATCGAAAAAGTCGTCGGACCTTGTCAGACGGCGCTTCGGGATGCTAATTTATCCACAAAAGAAATAGATGAGGTCGTTTTGGTCGGTGGCATGACCAGAATGCCGCGCGTACAGCAAAAGGTAAAGGAAATTTTCAACAAAGAACCGCATAAAGGCGTTAATCCGGATGAGGTTGTTGCAATCGGGGCTGGTATTCAGGGTGGTGTTCTGGCCGGTGAAGTGAAAGATGTTCTGCTGCTCGATGTTACCCCGCTTTCTCTCGGCATTGAAACCCTTGGCGGCGTCATGACCAGATTAATAGAAAAAAATACGACAATCCCCTCCAAGAAAAGCCAGATCTTCTCGACTGCTGCTGATAATCAGCCGGCGGTCAGCATTCATGTGTTGCAGGGTGAACGTCAGATGGCCGCAGATAACAGAACTCTCGGCCGCTTTGAGTTGGTCGGAATCCCTCCTGCACCGCGCGGCGTACCGCAAGTAGAAGTTACCTTTGATATTGATGCCAATGGCATTGTCCATGTTTCTGCTAAAGACCTCGGTACAGGTAAGGAGCAAAGCATTAAAATTACGGCTTCCAGCGGCTTGTCAGAAGAGGAAATTCAAAAACTGGTTCGTGATGCCGAGGCGCATGTCGAAGATGATAAAAAGCGCAAGGAATTAATTGAAGCTCGTAATCAAGCGGATTCAATGATTTACAGTGTGGAAAAGAATATCAAGGAATTCGGCGACAAGGTTGATGCAGCAGAGAAGACAAGAATCGAAGAAGCAATAACGAAAGCCAAAAAAGCTTTGGAAGGCGATGACATTGACGCCATTAAGAGAACCCAGGAAGAATTGATGAATGTTTCTCATAAACTGGCCGAAGCCATGTACGCAAAAACTTCAGGCAGCCAGGGTGGTCCGCAGGCCGGTGGCGGCCAAGGCGCCGGGCAGGGCGGTTTCGAACAGCCGTCCGGCAAAAAAGATGATGATGTAGTTGATGCCGACTTCGAAGAAGTGAAAAAATAAAATTTTTGTCAGGGTGCATTAAACAATGTAAACTTCGCGAGGAAGAAATCCAGTAGAAGAGATCCCTTAAAAAACTTAAAAAGCCCGGAGCGGAAAATGCTTCGGGCTTTTTTATATGGAATTAATCAGGAATTTATTATAATTTCAGCTTACAGGAATTTAAAATGCGCCGTTTTTTATAATCGAAATTTCAAATTTCCCCGGGATGATGACTCGTGCTGCTTTTGTTGAGAAGGCATTATTTTAAAAAAAGAAGGTGAAGAATAAAATATTATGAGATTTTTATTGACTAATGATGATGGAATTTATGCAAAAGGATTAAGTGCGCTTTATAAGGAACTGTCCCATGAGGCGGACTGCTTAATTGTTGCTCCGGAAATAGAGCAAAGCGCGGTAGGACACGCCATCACTATTTCCCGTCCGCTTATGGTTCGGAATGCCATGAAAAACGGCAGATTTTTAGGCTACGCCGTTTACGGCACCCCGGCGGATTGCGTTAAAATTGGAATCAAAGAGCTGTCTGATAAACCGG
The DNA here is from genome assembly GCA_964632255.1 of uncultured Smithella sp. Classification (GTDB taxonomy): domain Bacteria; phylum Desulfobacterota; class Syntrophia; order Syntrophales; family Smithellaceae; genus MVRV01. The sequence goes on from CAZWCA010000003.1 coordinate 28,785, forward strand.
TGGATCTGGTTGTATCGGGAATCAACCGTGGAGCGAATGCCGGCATCAATGTGCTTTATTCCGGAACAGTATCGGCAGCAACGGAAGCGGTGATCATGGGAGTTCCGGCTATTGCAGTTTCTATTGACACATTTAAAGATGCTGACTATAGATTTGCCGCTCAGTTTGTTCGCAAGATCGTTCATTTATTAATAAATAATTCCGAACTGCGCAATACCGCCGTTAATGTGAATATTCCCGCCCTGCCTCCGGAAAAAATAAAAGGCTTAAAAGTTGTCCGGCAAGGAAGAAAAAACATTATCGAGCATTTTGAAAAACGCACTGATCCGAGAGAAAACGTTTATTACTGGATTTCCAGCCGATCGCAATCGGACCGGGAAGAGAAAGATGATGTCGGTGCTCTGGCTGCCGGATTCATTACAATAACTCCGATCCAGTACGACTTAACGAGATATGATTTACTTGATACGCTTCAGAATATTTTTACATCAAATTTTAATATTTAAGTAAATTTCTTTCCTTTCACACAATCCGTTTTTCAGGTCAAAATGCCAAATCACTTCGATTTTTAAATATTTGTTCCGAGTAAAGGCAGTGATCATTTTTAATAATGATATTAAGTAAAATTTTTGATAAACTCAGGCCCACTCATTGTTTCAGGAGCTTGCCGAATGAAGGATAAATCAAAAACAAAAGAGCAATTGATTGCTGAATTGTCAGAATTACGCAAAAAAAATGCGGCTCTGAAAGAATCTTTAGCTCTTCAAAACAGTGGTGAAGCGCTGTGGGAAAGTGAGCAAAAATATCGCCTGTTGATCGAGAACAGCCATGACATTATATATACGCTTAGCTTGGAAGGAATATTTACTTTTGTATCTCCCAGTTGGACCGCTCTTTTAGGGCATGAAGTTGACCAGATTGTCGGAAAACAGGTTCAGGAGTTTATTCATCCGGATGATATCAGCGTTTGTTTGGCATTATTCCGGAAAGTTGTCAAAACCGGGCAGCGGGAGTCGGGCGTCGAATACCGGATGCGGCATATCGACGGATCATGGCGCTGGCATACTTCAAATGGTGCTCCTTTGAGAGATGAATCGGGCAAAATTATAAGCTTAGAGGGCATTTCCAGTGATATAACCATGCGTAAGCGTGCTGAGGAAGCTCTTAAAGAGTCGCAGCAACAGTTCTCTGATATAATTAATTTCCTGCCGGATGCAACTTTTGTTATTGATAAGGAAGGGAAGGTTATTACTTGGAACAGAGCTATAGAAGAAATGACCGGGGTCAAGGCAGCGGATATCGTGGACAAAGATAATTTCGAATATGCCCTGGCTTTTTATGGCGAGAGAAGGCCTCTTCTTATCGACCTCGTCTTGAAACCGCAAAAAGAGATCGAGGCAAAATATATTAAAACCGAGCGCGGCGATGTCCACTTGGAAGCCGAGACACGAATACCATCTTTCAGGGGGAAAGAGATATTCCTTTTCGGAAAAGCAAGTATTTTACGCGATTCTAAAGGGAATATTGTCGGAGCGATCGAATCCATCCGCGATATTACCACGGGAAAGAAGGCGGAAGAAGCCCTGAAATATTCCGAGGAGCGTTTTTCCAAAGCGTTCCATATGAATCCTGTTCCCGCAATTATCTGCACAATCGATGACGGTAAATATGTTGATGTTAATGAAAGCTTCCTGCGCATGTTAAATTATAAACGTGAAGATACCATTGGCAAAACTCCTGCTGAGTTAGGTACATGGGTGTCTGCTGCTGATCAAAAACTGATAGCTTTGAAATTAAGTGAGTATGGTTTCCTGAAGGAAGAAAAACTTCGATTGCGGGGAAGTACGGGTGAAATTCGTGAATTACGAGTATCGGCCGAAGTCATTGTTCTCAATGAAAATAAACTGGTTCTTTGTATATTTCATGACGTCACCGATCAGGAAAAGCTGGAATCCCAAAAGCGTCAGACCCAGAAAATGGAAGCTATCGGAACCCTTGCCGGTGGTATTGCCCATGATTTTAACAACATCCTTGGTGCCGTTATGGGCTATACGGAGATGGCACTGGGTGAATCTTCATATGATAACCATCTTCGATTTTATCTTGAACAAATTTTCATGGCCTGCGAGCGGGCAAGAGATCTGGTAAAGCAGATTCTTACCTTCAGCCGCAAGAGCGATGATAAACTGCTGCCGTTACCCGTGCAAATTGGTCCCGTAATCAGGGAGGTAATGAAACTTTTAAGAGCATCCCTGCCTTCGACAATTAAAATTGAACTGGATCTTTATTCCGGCCCGGATACGGTCTTGGCAGATCCCACACAAATTCACCAAATATTAATGAATCTCTGTACTAATGCGGCTTATGCCATGCCGGAGAAAAAAGGAGAATTAAGAATCAGCCTGATCTCCGAGGAAATCAAAGATGGCTCGCCGTATGGTCTGGTTCCCGGCATGTATGTTAAGCTTACGGTAAGCGATACGGGTGTCGGGATTGACCCTTCAGTGACTGGAAGGATATTTGATCCTTTTTTTACAACGAAGAAAACTGGAGAAGGAACAGGTCTGGGGCTTTCCGTTGTATATGGGATCATAAAAAGCTACGGCGGAGCAATCACGGTACAAAGCGAGGTTGGAAAAGGAACCGACTTCAATGTCTACTTGCCTTTATTGACTAGAAAGGAGCACCTTCAGGAAATGAAATCTAAAGAAGCTGTTTTCGGAGGGAAAGAGAACATCCTTTTTGTAGATGACGAGGAAATGCTTGTAGAACTTGGGAAAAGTGTACTGGCCAGCCTGGGTTATAATGTTGTCGGGAAAACCAGCTCCCTGGAAGCTTTGGAATTATTCAGTACCGATCCTGAACAGTTTGATCTGGTTATTACCGACATGACCATGCCCAATATGACCGGTATCGAGTTGGCTCAAAACCTGCTGAAGCTCAAATCAAACGTACCGGTCATTCTCTGCACCGGGTTTAGTGAAACTATTACGGCAGAAATAGCAAAGGCTGCCGGTATTAAAGAGCTAATCATGAAACCTTTCAAACGGCAGCAAATTGCGGAATCCATTCGCCGCTTATTGGATAAATAATAATCTTTAAAAATTAATATCAACGGGTAAGCAAAACAGGAATTGGACTTTTTTGAATAACCTGAGAGGTGGTGCTTCCTAAAAGCAGCTCCCTGAGCCGGTTATGGCCGTAAGCTCCCATAACCATTAATTCTACAGCATTTTCTTCGATAAACTTAATAATTTCCACTCCTTCTTTGCCGGGCAGGATTATCACCTCGCATTCACTTTCCCTTTTTTCGGCGGCAGCTTCAATTTGAACGGAAAGCTGTTTCGCCTTTTCCTGATCAGTAGTAATGATAACCGCGGTCAGCGGCCAAGCAGCCTGTTTAGATAAAATCAAAGAAAAGTCAAGAGCTTTTTTCGCCGAGGGACTGCCATCATATGCAATGCCCATGCTTTCAATTTCAAGAAAGTGATCAGGGATGATCATTACCGGCTTTGCCGAATGACGGATAACGGCTTCGGCAACGGAACCCAGTATCCTTCCTTCCTTTAAATGAAAATGTTCGCCCTTCTTGGCCATCATAACAAGATCGACATTCTGAGCTTCGTCAATGATAATTTCATAAATTTTTCCGATTACTTTTTTAACTTCCGGTTGCAGATTCGCTTGCAGGCATTGCTTGCGAAAATTATCAAGGACAAAATCAGCTCTTTCCTTAAGCGATTTTTCGACGATGTCCAAAAAGCCGTCATAGGGCGGCATTCCCACTGCTCCGGAAATGTCCGTCAGCATCGGACCCTGAAGCAAATTTACATCCAAGACATGCAGGCCGCTGATCGCGGCACCGAGCTTGCGGGCAGTGTAAATCCCAAATTTAAGAGCTATGGCGCTGTTTGTTGATCCGTCAACAGGAATAAGGATTTTTTTTATCTCGGTAATAATAATTTCCTCCAAAAAATTTTATTCGGGCTTTTTTTTATCAAAGTCTCTGAAATCATGTAATAAACCTGAAATATCCTTTTCTTCCCAATGCCCGTCGGAATAATCATCTTCGCTTACTTCTGATTCCGGAATGTTTGTGTTTATATAAAACTCACCTACCAGCTTTCCGTTATCGAAAAGGGCCTTCTCCCTTATTTGGCCATCCGGAAAGTAGGCTATATATTCACCGGTACGTTTATCCTTCTGAAAAGAGCCTTTTTCTTTGATTTGGCCCGTATCGTAATAAGACATATATTGGCCGTCGAATAGTCCGTCAGTAAAATTTTCTTCCTCTTTTATCTGTCCGGACTGGAAATAAAACCGGTAGCGGCCGTTGAGCTTCCCATTTTTATAATTTTCCTGTTCTTTGATTTTGCCGTTTTCGTGATATGAAACGTACTCTCCTTCCAATTTATCATCGAGAAAATTTGCCTTTTCCCGTACCTGTCCATTTGCATAATAGGATATTGCCGGGCCCTTTTTTTTGCCGTCTGCAAAATGAATATTGGTCATGATCTGACCATTTGGGAAAAACGACGTATACTCACCTTCAATTTTGCCGTTATCATTGATGAATTTAAGCTCCCGCAACGTACCATCGGAATAGAGCTGTTTTTTTTCTTTTCCCGCCGGTTTTGTTTTGACCATAAAAATTAAATGCCTATTAATTCTGTATCCACGGATTATTACAAAGGCTTAATCAACCTAGTTTTAAATACACATCTTGTTTATTTTGTAAACAATCTTCATCCATATTGCAATTAAAAAGATATTAATATTCCATGATTTTATACCGATTTTTTCGGAAAAGAGTGATTAGAGTTTGACAGTTTGCTGTTTTATTTCTTATGATACCTATTTAAAATATGATAAAGGCATGATCCATGATAATTTCTGATTTAGATACTACCAGAGTAGCAATTATCGGCCCCGGCCGTCTTGGGACTTCTTTTGCCTATAAACTCGACCGTGACAACAAACATGTCGCCATTTATTATCATGATTCCGAAGTCTGTAAAGCGATAAACAGGGAACGGTTAAACCCCATCCATTTGACCAAAGATCTGGCTAACCGGTTGGGCGGCCTGGAAAATGTGCCCCGGTTTTCTTCCAAATTATATGCCACCAATGACCTGGAACATATTGTTGAAAATAATGATTTTATCTTGCTCGCCATAACCATGAACCGCCTGCCGGAATTGCTTAACTATCTCAAGCCGATGCTTGCCAAGAAAGCGGGTGATACGTGCTTTATTTCCCCGATTAAGGGATTGATTTCCAATGAAATTTCAAAAGAATTGATAACTCCGTCACAATTAATAAACAACAACTTATATAAGATGAAGCATAAATACCAGGTTGTCTGTATCGGGGGTCCTTTTTTTGATATCGATATTGCATTGGGCAACCCTGTCTGTGTCACCATTGCCGGAAGAAGACGCATTGCCGGAATTATCAGAAATGATTTGTTTAAATTTAACCGTAAGGAACTAAATTCATATTATAATTTTGATATAGTCGGCGTTGAGGCCTGCGGTGCGCTGAAAAATATTGTCGCCAATATTAAAGGATTGACCGATTCGCTGGAATTGGGTGACTCCATTCCCGGTACAATATTTGCCCGTTCAGGAGTGGAAATCCGCTCTTTGTCGCGTCTTCTGGGAGGAAGTTTTCAGGCATTTCACAGCCAGGCCGGAGTCGGTGATATGTATGTTACGGTTTCTTCAATGGCCAGCAAAAATTACCGTTATGGCAAATATTTTTATGAACTCTATACCGGTAATCCCATCGAAACAAATCTGCGTGTTTTAGAGAAGATCGATGGAACCCCGGAAGGTCCCAATACAATCCGGAATGTTTACAAGTATTTGGAGAAAAAAAATATGTATAGTCCGCTTTTTTCCTGCGCTCATCATATATTTAACGCGGTGGAGGATAAAAACGCGATTAAAGATTTAATAATTCAGGCCTGTCAATATGATAAGAGGACGAACGAATATATCGGTCCTTTTTCAAGATTAATGTATCGCATTATTCCTGACTATTGGTATCGTCGGGACAGGGAATTATTTTATTAAAAGTTCAGCTTGACAAAATTTAATTTGCCATGCTACGGAGACAAAAAATCAATCAGATTAAATGGTAATAATGACAGCGATAATTTTTAACATCAACTGGCGGTGGCAGATTTAATAATCTGTCCATAAGCTTAAAAAATAAGCGAGCATGGGCAGGGATAACCTTCCCATGACTTAAGCAGTAAAATATAAATGCCGTGGGAAAGAAAACTCACGGCATTTTTGTTTTATAAATAAGCAATTACAAAAGGAGATTAATAATTATGAAGCAGGTCAAAGTGCTGCTGGAAGATCAGGAAATACCCAAACAATGGTACAACATTATGGCTGATTTGCCGAACCCGATGAAACCGCCGCTTCATCCCGCAACCGGCCAACCGGTAACAGCCGATGATCTGGCTGCTATCTTCCCCATGAATATCATTGAGCAGGAAGTTTCGACCCAGCGTTGGATAGATATTCCCGACGAAGTGTTGCAAAAATATCTCTTGTGGCGTCCTTCACCCCTTTACCGGGCGCGCAATTTTGAAAAATTACTGAATTGTCCGGTGCAGATTTATTATAAAAACGAAGGTGTCAGCCCGGCCGGATCACACAAGCCCAATGCCGCCATTCCAATGGCCTACTATAACAAAATAGCCGGAACCAAACGCATTACCACCGAAACCGGTGCTGGCCAGTGGGGCAGCGCTTTGTCGCTTGCCTGCCAGATGTTTGACCTTGTTTGCCGTGTTTATATGGTCAAGGTCAGCTACGAACAAAAACCATACCGGCGCATGATGATGAACACCTGGGGTGCGGAATGCATTGCCAGCCCGAGTAATCTTACCCAGGCGGGCCGCAATGTTCTGGCCGAGCATCCCGATTCTCCCGGTTCCCTGGGCATTGCCATCAGCGAAGCCATCGAAGACGCCGTAACCAGTAAAGATACAAAATATGCATTGGGAAGCGTGTTGAATCATGTATTGCTTTATCAGTCGATAATCGGCCTGGAAGCGCAAAAGCAAATGCAGAAACTGGGCATTTATCCCGATGTGGTCTTGGGTTGCTGCGGCGGCGGCAGTAATTTCGGCGGAGTTGCTACTCCTTTTGTCTGCGACATGATTCACGGCAGGAATGTAAAAGTTATCGGAGCCGAACCGTCTTCCTGTCCCAGCATGACCAAAGGCCCGTTCGCCTATGACTTCGGTGATCTGGCAAAGACAACGCCGCTTCTGCCGATGTACACCCTGGGCCATGACTATATTCCCGCTCCGATTCATGCCGGCGGTTTGCGTTATCACGGCATGGCGCCGATAATAAGTCATCTGGTCCGGGAGAACTTCATTGAACCCCGAGCTTATGATCAGTTAAAAACGTTTGACGCCGGCGTCAAATGGGCGAGATCGGAAGGCTTTATCCCCGCACCGGAAACCAATCACGTTTTAGCGGCCGTTGTCGATGAGGCGATGCGCGCCAAAGAAGAAGGCAGGGAAAAAATTATTCTCTTTAACTGGAGTGGTCATGGTCTTGTTGATCTTGCCGCTTATGACGCTTATCTGTCCGGTAAACTCGAAGCTTATGAACTGCCCGATGAGGAAGTGGAAAGGGCGCTCAACGCAATCAAGGATTTTCCGAAACCATAAACGCGAACTAAAAAATAATTTTTTTCAACAGAGAGTTGATTTCATAAATGAAAAAGCCCATTCCGGCACATACCGGAATGGGCTTTGATTACTTCCTGCCAACGTTTGCATCAGGATAACCCAGCCTAATAAGAATTAACGGAATCATATTTCCGTTTAGGAGAAAACTTAAAACTTAATTACTTAATTACTTAAAACTTAAATCGAATTAACGGAATCATCTTTCCGTTTAGGAGAGGATACATACACATAGCCAGCGCCGCGAATCGACTTAATATGCTCCGTTCCACCGTCGTTGGGGCTGAGTTTTTTGCGCAGGTGGCTTATATGGACGTCGACACTGCGATCGTAAGGCGATAATGGACGGCCAAGAACATCTTTTGCCAGTTCATCACGAGTTACCAGTTCACCGGCATTGCGCATCAGCTTATCCAGAATGTTGAATTCAACTGACGTGATTACCACCGGGATTCCCGAGCGAAGCACAGTCCGGGCGCAATAATTCAATTCCACATCATCGATTTTATATTTGTCGGCCTTGTTATTATTTTCTTCCTGGTTCAGCGGGCATGCGCGGCGGAGGATGGCATGAATCCTGGCCAGCAGTTCCCGCGGATTAAATGGTTTTGAAATGTAATCGTCGGCACCCATTTCCAAACCAATAATGCGGTCGACTTCATCGCTGCGTGAAGTTAGTATCAACACCGGCATGTCTGTTTTTGTCCTTATTTTTTGCAGGACTTTAAAACCATTTTGCCCGCCGGGAAATATAACGTCCAGGATTATAAGGCTATACTTTCCGCCTAATGCTCTGGCTTGTCCTTCAGCAGCATCATGAGCAAGATCAATTATCATTCCTTCCGTCTTTAGATATGCGGACAATAGCGAGCATAGTACTTTATCGTCATCTATTATCAGAATGCGTTCCGGTGATTGCATATCGACTTCTCCAAATGGGAAAAATAATTACCCGAAATGGGCAATTTTTGCCTACTTTTGATTGCGGTTGCTGCTATTGCTAACATGAATTGTGTTTTTATGTTGTTAAGATATGTTAATATTCCATGTTGTAAATTACCGGATTCCTAATCCCCTTCTAATCATAATATTTCGGCTATATTAAGTATTGTAAACATTGATGATTCTCTTCATAACGAACGAAATTCGGGCATACCCGTTGCTTTACCGTCTAAGTGTTCAACATGATCGGAAAGGTGATGATTAATTATTATTTATAGAATAATTGATTTAAGTTTATATGCAAGATCAATTCCATCAGCAATAAAAGGAGACCATCAAAACCTGGTTATTATTACTTCGGCAACTAAATATATCAATTTTGTTATTCCCGCGAAGGCGGGAATCTAGAGCTGGACTGGATACTGGATCAAGCCGGGCCATGATGATTGTGATTATTAATTGCCGACGTAATAATTAGAACGAAATAAGGCAGAACCAGATATGTGACTTGCCGGTTGAGATATCTGGTTTTGGGTTGAGCGGGCTTTCGCACGGTAATATTTTTCATTAATTCCATTAGTACTCGCCAAAGCCCCTCATTAATTCCAATCAATTAAATATTTGGGAATATTAAATATTCCTTTAAGGGTTCCTTTGCGTAGACCATGCGAAGGAGCCGGTGCCTGAAGTGCGCTCGCTGATCGGGCTGAGTTGCAATGATAAACAAATATTAAAGGAGGGCTCAAAAAATGACAACAATTTCTTCATTAACTTCCTCGACCTCAACATCTGCCACTACTTCTTCCGCGATTTCCTCTTTAACTTCCGATGATTTTCTAACACTTCTACTTACGGAGCTGCAAAACCAGGATCCCACTGATCCCGTCAGTACCGGTGACATGCTTCAGGAATACAGTGCTTTGATTCAATATGCGAATTCGGAAAAAACAAATTCATACCTGTCCAGTCTTGCGGATAATATGTCAACTCTCAGCAACAGTCAGAGCTTAAATTATATCGGTAAAACAATTACTTATTCCTGTAATAACATAACAGTGTCCAATGGATCAGCCGACAATCTGACTTTTGATTTAGCAAGTGACGCCACTGATGTCACAGCGACCATTTATAATTCATCCGGTACTGTTGTTAACACGATTGATCTGGGAAGCCTGTCATCGGGGTCGTATTCATTGTCGTGGGCCGGCACGGACAGCAGCGGATCAACCTTATCCGACGGAACATACACTGTTAAATATTCGGCAACCGATTCATCAGGAAGCAGCTTATCGGTAACAACGTCGGGGACGGTCGAAGTAACCGGCGTCGTCTATAATAGTGGAGCTACTTACCTGGTTACGGCCAACGGCGATATACCGGTGAGTTCAGTAACGGCGGTTGAATAATAGATCATCAAGGCAGACAGGATCTTCAGCATCAATACCGGCAAAGAATTAATTTTAAGCAATTAAACCTTCAGGAGGATGCCTCATGTCATCATTTTATACAGCCATCAGCGGTTTGACCGCTTTTACTGAACAACTCAGCGTAATCAGTAATAACCTGGCCAATTCGGAAACAACCGGATATAAATCGGAGAGCATAACCTTTGCGGAAATACTCAGTGGCATCACATCCAGCGATGTGTCTACGGGCAACGGTACGTCAGTGCTGGCTGCTATGACATTATGGACACAGGGAAGCCTCTCATCCACCGGTAATGCGACTGATCTGGCAATTACCGGCAAAGGTTTTTTCGTCGTTAAAGACTCATCCGGCGCATTGTATTATACCCGGAACGGCGAATTTGAATGGGATTCAGATCAAAGTCTGGTAACAACCAGCGGATATTACGTACAGGGGTATGAAATCAACGACGACGGAAGTTATGGTGCAACTACCAATATCGACCTGTCCGCGGACCAGACCATTGCGGCAACCGCGACTACCACAATAAATACAAAATTAAACCTTAATTCAGCAGCCGATTCCGGATCTACTTTTTCGGTTTCGGTAGCTGCCTATGATTCGCTGGGAGATGAAATACCTGTAAAGATAACTTTCACCAAGTCCACAACCGACAATACCTGGACCTGGCAGGCAAGCATCGATTCATCCGACGGTTCGGTGACTTCCGGAAGCGGTACGTTGACGTTCAACAGCGACGGTACTCTGGAATCCGGAACTGATCCCACAATTACATTGAGCCTGACCAACGGCGCCACTACTCCCCAAACAATCACCTGGGATATTTACGGTACAACCGGTGCCACCAATGGAGACATCACTCAGAATGCATCCTCCTCAGTGCTCACCAGCAGCTCGAACGACGGAATGGCGTCGGGAACATTGCAATCGACATCCATCAGCTCCAAAGGCGTGATTACAGGAACTTACTCCAACGGAGAAACGAAAGATTTATATCAAATCGAACTTGCCGATTTTTCCAATTATGACGGTTTGAAGGAAGTAGGAAGCAGTCTTTATAAGGAAACTTCCGCATCAGGATCGGCAACCTATGGAGTGGCCGGAAATGCTCAATTCGGATCTCTTACTTCCGGAAGCCTGGAAACATCCAATACAGATATGGCTACCCAGTTAACCGAAATGATCGTCGCCCAGAGAGCTTATGAAGCATGTGCAAAGGTTATTACAACGCAAAGCGAAATGCTCCAGACAACAGTTAAGATGGCATAATAAAATCAAAATCGATGACAACCATTTTTTACCAACCGTGGTTACCGTCAACGGCAGAAAGGAAGAATAAATTATGTCTACGCTGACCGGAATCTTTAATTCTTCATTGAGTGCGCTAAATGCCTATACGTATGCCATAAGCATAACGAGCACCAATATTTCCAATTCCGCAAACTCGAGTTATTCCAGGCAGACGGCAGTGCTGACCACGGGAAGCGGAGGAAGCGGCGTCGATGTAGCACAGACAAAACGGATATACAGTTTATTTTTGACGGAACAGTTGCGTTCGGCGACTACGGAGCTGGGTAAATGGGATGCCGAAAATAATACTTTGGCCTCCGTCGAAGAAGTATTTACCAGCACAAGTCCTTATGGCCTCAGTTCTGCCATGGACAGCTTCTGGAGCAGCTGGCAGGATGTGGTTTCCGATCCTGCGAGTTCAAGCGCCCTTGCCACCCTTGTTGCTTCGGCGGAAACCCTGACAAGTGATTTAAACAGCATGAGTACTGACCTCAGTAATATCCAGAAAGATATTGACACCAGCGTAGAAGCCGACGTAGCCGGTATTAATGATCTTGTCAAGCAAATTGCCGAGATGAACCAGCAAATAGCCAATGATAAGGCCGCCGGGGTAAGCACCAATACGGATGAAGACAGTCTTGACGCCCTGGTATTGTCTCTCTCCAAATTGGTAGACATCACTACCTATACCGATTCTTCAACAGGAGAGATCAGCGTCAATCTGGCCGACGGCAATCCGCTGGTAAATGGGACAACAACTTATTCGCTTACGACTCAAACCAATGCGACAACCGGCCTGCAGGATATAGTGTGGACCAATGGCGAAAATGAATCGTCCGTTATTACCGGTGACATAACAAGTGGAGAGTTGGGCGGTTATCTGGAGGTACGGGATAGTTTGATCCCTGCTTATCAGGACAAACTCGATACATTAGCTTCAACGCTAATGGAAGCCGTCAATTCTTTGTGCACCACCGGGTATGACTCATCCGGTAATGCCGGCACGTCATTCTTTACCGGCACCAGTGCGGCGGATATTGCCGTCAGTTCCAGTATTATCGCCGATCCCACAACAGTTGCCGTGTCATCGAGCTCCACGACCACCAATAGTTCCACTGCATCAGCGATCGCCGGTCTGCAAAATACTTCTTTTACGGAGTTGGGCGGCAGCACTTTGAGTGATTATTATGACGCCCTGGTCAGCTCGGTCGGCTCAACAGTTTCATCAGCCGAGGCCGGTTATTCCGCGCAATCGGCTAAAGTTACCTCCTGCCAAACCCTGCGGGACTCCGTATCCGCAGTATCCACGGATGAGGAGTTGATCAAGCTGACTCTCTATCAAAATGCTTATGCTGCTGCGGCGAAGGTAATAACTGCTGTGGAGGACCTGCTCAAAACGCTGATAAATAGTTTCTAAACATAATCTAAGCAGATAAATATATTTATCCGACAACGGCAAGGAGAAAATTATGAGGGTGACAAACAGCATGATGGCCAATACATTGACTTATTGGACAGCGAAGCAATTGGAAACTTTGAATGAATTATCGACAACAGTTGCCAGCGGACAGCAGATCAATAAACCCTCCGATGACCCCGGCGGGGCGGCACAGGTACTGGCCGACCGGACAACTATTTCCAAGTATGCGCAGTACGAGTCGAATATCAGCCAGGCGCAAACGTGGATAGAAGAAAGCGATACCACGCTCGACGCCGTAAATACCTTGTTGACAAGCGCCAAAAGTATTCTTTCTTCCTTATCATCATCTGCTGATTTATCCACAAGCCTGGCGGAACTTAACAACATTTATGATGAGATCATCAGTTATGCAAATACGTCGCTGACAGGTGGCTACATGTATAGCGGCAATGACTCAACTGTAAAGCCGTTTTCCGATGAGGTGAGCGTATCCGGCGGAACTGCTTCAGATATCGTTTTCGACCTCTCCGGGGCGGCAACCAGCGTGAGTATTGAAATCACCGACTCCACCGGTGCGGTAGTCCGCACAATTACGACAACGGGTGTGGAGGGTACCAATACGATATCCTGGAATGGTGAAGATGACAGCGGCAATATACTTGCCGACGGTGATTACAGCTTCACCGTCACAGCTACGGACAGCTCGGGCAATGCTGTTTCCGAATATCCGTCTTATCGGGGCGGTACCGGAAATAAAACGGTTATAACGGGAGAAGACAGCACTATTACACTCAACAACAGCGGCGGGACAATATTCAGCGGCGTCTTAAAAGTAATAAGCCAGATGATTACCGCTGTCAATAATTCGGATACCAGCTCTACGACAATTTCCACTTTGACCGCGTCTCTGGCGGATGCAGTCTCGCAAATCCGGTCGCAAGAAACATCTCTGGCAAATGCAGGCACTTTGTTGACCAATTCCGCCAACCGTTATGACGAGCTGACGACGTACATAAACGGCAGAATATCAGACACGGAGACAGGCGATACTACTGCAGCATCGGAAGAACTGATTGTACAGAAAACCGCTTACGAAACAACTATATCGGCAACAGCTTCTATCCTCAATATGAACACGCTGAAAGATTATCTCTAACAGGAGAATAAAAAATGCCAGGCATTGATTATTTGTTCGGATCCCTTGAGTGGAAAAAAGGGCAGCCTCCTTCCCAACTGATCGGCGAAGAAACATATCCGGCACTACTGAATGACAATTTGCCGTCCATGATGGTAATAACCAAAACGGGTAAATTATTTACTTCAGACGACAGGTATCTGTCTTTAGGTATCTGTGAAGACGGCACGGAAGTTACCAGTGATGATATTGCCGCCTATGCTTATCTTTATGCCAACTAGTGTATACTTCCAACAGCGTGACGCATCATAACGGCATCGCGAAATTTTGATGTTTCACCTTCGCTGACAGCCTTACTTAGGACCGAACTGATTGCTCCAATGTATCAAGTCCTGTTGAGCGTGCTTCACTGACGCCAAATCTCAATTTTTGCATGGCCTGTAAAATATGATCATGTGTGATTAGTTTCATACATGGAGAAAAAAATTCTGATCTCTTTAAAGCAAGGCGGCAGGGGCCGGAACCATGTTCAAAGCAGCCGATCAGATTGCCTTCTCCTCTTGAAAATTCACACTTGGTGTTAGAGTCTATTCCGATGGTATGGTCGTAATGACTTAAGCGAAGCATAGAGGGAAAAGCACCGAATAAGCCGATCATGGGAATGCCGAGAGCACCCGCCATATGCAACAGGCTGCTGTCCGGACCGATGGCAAGCTGAGCCTTTGACAACAACGCCGCCACATGTCCTAATTTGGGCAGGTATCGTGATACATTATAAACATTTCCGTGTTCTTTAGTTGATTGTATAATTTCGTTTATTTGATTCATCTGGTTTGATGATCCGATCAGCCATATGCTGTATTGCGAAGGCAGAGAATTAATAAACTTAATCAGTGTTTCGGGAAAGACTGATCTTTTAGGCACGGAAGCCAAAGCCTGGATGGCAATATTAATCTGTGTTTTATAAAAGGACTGGCTTTTTTTAAGATATCTGTTCACATCAGCCATATAATAATCGGAGAAATAAATATTTGGCTTATAGTCACTGATGCTGTCGAGATAAAATGCTTTTCTGAATAAGTCGTAGGCGTTTACCATTTCCGCTTCCTGGGATTCTTCGATAATTCCTTGAAAAAATAATACATAATCGCTACGAGCCAATAAAGATTTTTCCAAAGGCATGTCGATTATTTCATAATCACCGGCGGGGCTTTGGAGAATTTCTCCGAATGCGGAATCGCATCCCAGATACAATCTGGCCGTTGGATATCTTTTCTTGAGTTCTTTTAGTGATGTCGTAATGAATAATAAATCGCCGATTCCGCCCGAACGGAAACAGGTAAGACTTTTATTTGTCAAATCTTCTCCCCGGTAAAAGTTGGCGGGAAGATAAGGTTTGCTTTCAAACACCGGACCTACGCTTTTCATTAACATATTGTCAAAAGCCTCAGGCACGATGTAAGTAACGCCTGCCTTCATTATGGAAGCGTTTTTATGGTTTTCATTAATCTTTAAATGTTTCCGGGGTGTAATTGCTATCATTGAATAACCTCCCATGATTCCTTGTTATAATAAGTCATGGAAACGGAATCCTGCAATTTTGCTTTGGCGCCTGCCTTCTTTTCGTAATGTGCTTTGAATTCATTAACCAGATACACCTTGAACTCATCAGAGTTAATGACATTTTTTTTGGTTAAGTATCTAAACAGGAAATCCAAACTCTCCTGCAGTTTGGAAATTTCAGTTTGCATTTCCAGTAATTCAGCTTTGCTTGCCGCATCGGTGAACCTGCGAATATTATCAGGCCGCCTCATCCATACAAGCATGTCATCGGAATAAGAAAGACTTTCGATTAAATAACCACATTGCCTGCCAACATCCGCAATTGCATCTATGGTAAAGAAAACATTATGATCCTTATGAGGGAAATGAGTCCATTTGTCATCGACTGCTGCGGCTATATTGGGACCATAAATGAGGATATCATTTTCCTGATTTTGGATCCATGAACAAACAGTGTTCCAATTGGTGCAATGTTCCAGAAAATGAACAAAGGTAGTACAACTGCCGGGAGCCTTCAAAATTTTAAACGGATGGTAAAGTTCACGCTGTGTATATTTTATGCGGACTTCGCTTTCAACGTTGTAAATGGCGCGAAATTTGGAATCAAACAGCTTGTAGGTCTCGGCGAATCCATCCAGTACGTCAATCTCCGCTGCCTGCAATAAATAAGATTCTACTTTAGGATTTCCTCCTCCGACGGCTGTTACAGTTTTGTAGCAATTCAATAGTTCCGGCAAGTATCTTGCCAGATATTTTTTCAGATCGTGATAATGAGTTAAATCATTTTTCAGTATCGTGACGGCATCCTCTTCATAATGCTTAATCAAAAATGTGGAAAGCGGATTGCCCTTTTCTTTACGTTCATACACTCCCGTGCACACTTCTTTTAATATTTCCGGTATATACATACTTATGATCCTGAATTGTCGATATACTATAATTTATAATTACTTTTAAAATTGTTTCCCCAAGGAATATTATATTCTTATTTCCAGTGGTTCTGAACGTGCACCCGGCGGTATTGACGATGATGCGGCAGAGATCTTATTTTTCAAACCTGTGGCTAGATCAAGATTAATATTGATGAGCGGCGGTAATTTTTCCGGTGCCGGGAAGGCCATTATTGAGAATATCTGTTTGTCCACAAATGCACTAAGTTTCAATAATTCCAGCCTCAAATCTTTCGGCAGCTGATTTTCTTCACTGCTGAGAGATGCCTGGAATATGGTCCAGAGGCGCTGATTAAATTTTAAGGCTTCGCTTATCAGCTTTTCTCTCTCCTCTGATCCCCAATTATCAAGGCAATGTTGGAGTTTATTAGCGCCCAAAGTGAGAGCTTCAGCTTCCACTTCGCGGGCGGAGTTTCCGGTTCTTTGATTATTTGCGTAGAGTGCTAATTTATTTTCATACATAATCATGGTCTCCTTGTGCTTTGCTTCCGCCTTTGATTAAATTAAAGAAGCAAAAACCCATATTCATGACTGGTTAGCTGATGAGATCAGGGACTGCTCATAATCAATCAGTTTGCGGACAAGCTTCAATGCTTTGTAATAATTTGCATTGAGAATGTATTTGCTGATATTTTCAATTAACTTCACGGTGCTTGGCGCTGCGCTGAGAAACTCGCGAACAAGCCTCCAGTACAACTGATGATGAATAGCGAGGTTGTTTTCATCCAGGTACATGAGCTGGACGACAAAATAGATCCTTCGCGCCGGTGAATCAACATTCTCTTCTTTTAAAATATCCTTTTCCCGTAATACGGGGACATTGTTTTCAATGAGCAGTGACGTTCCGGAACCGCCGTTAGTTACTACCGCGCCGGCGATAATGATTTTTTCATAAGGTTTCAAAATGATTTTTAGTGCCATTGTTTTTTTCTCTGGAAATGCTGAAAAACGAGTTCCTTTTTCTTCATGTATATTGAATTGGGATCTGATGATAAACGCGGCCTTTCAGGGGCGTTGGCGGAGGAGAATAATTTCCTCATTTCCCCCCGGCCAACTTATTTACTTTCTATTTGTTTATCATCTCCCCTTTCAGAGCTATTTAGGAAAAAAGATTCAAAACCGCTTGCGCTGCAGAATTGGCAATCGACAGCGATTGAATGGAAAGTTGTTGCTGTGTCTGCAGTGTAGTTAACTTGGCGCTTTCCTCGTTGGTATCGGCACTGACAAGGTTACTTGCTCCTGTATTTAGAATATTGATCATGGATGACGTGAAATCCTGTCTTGCCGTGACCGTGGACAACGAGGTGGAGAGGCTTTTTGCATCAGCTTGCAATGAGGTCTTTGCCGTATCAAGTGCCGTGATGGCCGCATTAATCGCGGTATCGCCGGTGGTTGTATCCCAGTTCGTTTGTTGGGTTAAAGACAGTCCGGCACTGGAGGCATCTACTCCGGTAAGTGTAATGGAGGAATCGCCACTTTCATCAAAAACAACATCCAGAGTTTCGGATGTGCCCCCGAGAAGGTTTACACCGTTGTAATCCGAATCTGCGGCAAGATCATCAATCTGATCAAGAAGAGTATTATATTGGCTCATGTAATTGGCTCTTGTTTCGTCATCACTGGAAGCAAGCGCCGACTTGGCCAGCGATTTTGCATCGGCAATCAGAGTTTTGATACTGTCGATCCCTTCGCTTGCCGATTTAATTGTCTGGATACCCTCGGACATGCTGTCCTTAAGACTGGAGAGATCGGTTGCCCGCTGGGTTTCATCCTGAGAAGCAAAGTAGGCAATAGGATCATCCAGGGCGCTGTTGACTTTCAGACCTGTGGACAGTTTATATTCGGTGGTATCCATCTTCGATTTTATCGACTGAAGAGAATAAAGATTTTGTGAAATCGATGAAGATAAATTAACGGTAGACGAGCTCATATTCGTTCTCCTTTTCTGGTTTTTTGATCCGGCATTCTACCGGATTTTGGTTTAACAATTTGATAACTCCTTATATTGTGTAAGCCGCCTGGGTTGCTTGTTGTCCGGACAATTCCCTTGACTTTATAATCGGTGGAATATTTATTCGTCTTAAGTATAATAAGTAATGTTAACAATTATTTACGCATGATGTAGATCAGCGTTGATGGCGGAAAGGATTTTACAAAAGTTTACATTAAAAATGAATTCTAAGAGTTAATTAGTCGATCCTGAAAAAAGTCGAAATTCTTACAGTTGAGAATAAAATTCAAAGACTGTAAATTAGCTTTTTATGGATTTTTCTTTTTGTCTTCGGGCTTTTCAATTGACCCCGGCCGCCTTCCATCCTCCGCCAAGCGACTTGTTCAAACTCACCAGACTCGTCAACAGCTTCGCCTTCGACTGGCTACGGCTGATCTGAACGCTGTAGAGGGACTTTTCGGCCTCAAGCACATCGAGAAAATTAGTGAGTCCCATCTTGTAGCGCTCATTGGCCAGCTTGAGGGCGTCTTCGTAAGCCGCGGCCGCATCGTCGAGGACTGTATGCCTTTCCTGCTGGGCCCGGCACGAGACCAGGGCGTTTTCCACCTCCTCCAGGGCGTTGTTGAACGTGGAACGGTATTTGGCGATGGTTTCGTCGTAAACGGCGCGCTTGCTTTCGATCACCGCCCTCGTCTTCCCGCCCGTGAACAGGGGCAGGGACACGACGGGCGCGATGGACCAGTACCGGCTGGCCGTCTGCAGAAGATATCCCGTACTGCTGCTCTGCAGTCTAAGCCCCAGGGAAAGATCGAATTTCGGGTACAAGTCCGCCGTGGCGACGCCGATGTCTGCCGATGCAGCCGCCAAATTCCTTTCCGCCTTGCGCAGGTCCGGCCGGCGGGTCAGGAGCTCGGAGGGAAACCCTGTTTCCATGGACGCCCATTTCCGCGGTGGGGGACCGGGCGCGGATAATTCCGCCTTCAGGGCATCCGGCGACTTTCCGAGGAGGACACCCAGGCGGTGGATAGACTCTTTAATTGAGATTTCGTAAGTTGGGATGTCCGACTCAGTCGATTTCAACTGGGCCTCCGCCTGGGCTACATCGAGATAGCTCGTGAGCCCCATCCTGTAACGCTCCCTTGTTACCGCCACGGTCTCGCGCTGCGCCGCCGCATTGCGTTTGGTGATGTCGTGCTGCTCCTGGTTCGCCCTAAGATCGACATAATTCCGAGCCACATCGCCCAGCAGGGTGAGCAGGGTCGCCCGAAGATCTTCAACACTGGCTTCGAGCTTCGCCTGATAGACCTCTTTATTGCGGCGGAGACCACCGAACACGTCGATCTCCCAACTGGCGTCAAAGCCTGTCTTGTAGACCGTTGTCGGGTCTGTGATCAACGATCCGTCGTTTTCGCTGTTTTTGCTGTGCGTCACCGCTCCCGTGGCGTTCACTGTGGGCAGCGCCGCCGCCCCTGCGGACACAAGAGCGGAACGGGCCTGGACGATGCGGGCACGGGCCTGGACCAGATCGAGATTGGATTTGGCGGCCTGTTCGATCAGTCTGTCGAGGAGCGGGTCTCCAAAAGACTTCCACCAGGCCTTGTCTTCCAGCGACAGCGCCGCCGATGCGGGAGCCGTGCTTTCCGTCCATCGGCCCGGAGCTTCGATGGCAGGGCGCTTGTAGTCCGGACCGACGGTAATGCAACCCGTGCAGAGCACAATGAGAACAACGGCCGGAAGTAGTTTCCGTTCTTTCATGGTTTCCCTCCCGCAGCGGCGTCAGCCTTGGCAGTGGATTGGGATGATACGGCTGCGGCTTCAATGGAGACATCCACCTGCTGCCCGACATAGGCGGGCAATTTGTTTCGCGCGAAACTATAGATGACCTGCAGGACGCGCGTATCGACACGTTCGCTGCTGCTGCCCGTAAGCGATTTTTTTGGGGTTATGTAAGGCTCAACGCGAACGAAGGCCAGGTCCGCTTTCAGAGAGCTGTTGCCCCGGATGAAGACGATGGCCCGGGAGCCCGGCTTGAAGCGCCATGCATCGTTTTCGTCGATGTCCACGCGAACATAGAGGTTGTCCAGATTTCCGATGCGCATCAGGGGCGTGTCCAAAACCCCTGTCGCCGCATATTCGCCGGGCTGGATGTTCACTTGGAGCACTTCGCCCGTGACCGAGGCGCGGACGGTCAACCGTTCGATGGAGGACCGCGTATACGCGATGTCCGTCTCGGCCGATTTGAGGGCCGCCCTGGCGCTCTCCAGCTTCGCTTCGTAGAGTAGGACGGCGTTTTTCTTTTTCTGCACGTCGTCAACACTAATGGCGCGATTATCTGTCGCGTTCTGCACCAGTGCATACTGGGAACGGTAATCGATCAGAGCTGCCCGGGCTTCCGCCAACGAGGCCCGCGCCTTGACAAGAGCCGCTTCCTTGACGGCCAGGTCGGCCTTGAGTTCCCGGTCGTCGATCTTGAACAGGGGCGTCCCCTTCTCGACGCGGTCGCCGACCTTTACTACGATCTCCTTCACAACACCGGCAATGGAGGTGCCGACGCTTATGTTGTTCGTGTTGGCCTCGATGATGCCCGCGCCGCCGATGTAGGATGCAAACGGCGTCTTGGCCGGCTGGTCGCCGGGCTGAGATACCACTATCTTTTTTTGGGATGTAAGAGCCATCGTAACTGCCAGCATCAACCCCGCAACGGCCAGCAACGGTATGATCTTGTTCTTAAGTGTCATAAATCCATCCATTCACATTTCATAAGATTTCTCTATTTTGACAATCCGGCCATCGTCCATGTAGGCGATGCGGTGGGCGAACTTAAATGTCCGCGCATCATGCGTCACAATGATCAGAGCGCGGTCGCTCCGGACGGCAAGGCCCTTGAGGATGCCCATAACCATTTCTCCCGTTTGGTGATCCAGGGCGCTCGTCGGTTCGTCACAGACGACCAGCTTTGGGTTGTGAACCAGGGCGCGAGCGATAGCCACCCGTTGCTGTTGTCCGCCTGAAAGCTGGGTCGGCAGTGACTCCTCCCGTCCCGCCAGTCCAACCTGGGCCAGGCGCTCCGCAGCCCGGGCCACGGCCTTCTCTTGCTTCTCCCCGTTGATGAGCAGGGGGATGCTGATATTTTCCACGACGCTGAGGGTCGGTATGAGGTTGAAGGTTTGGAAGACGAACCCGATATTTTCCCTCCGGAAGGCGGTCAGGCCGTTCTTTGTAAATCCGCCCAAGTCGTGGCCAAAGAGGCTGCACGAACCTTCGTTCAGGTTGAGGATGCCTGCAATAACGGATATGAGCGTTGTCTTCCCGCACCCGGAGGGGCCAACGAGCATGAGGAGTTCCCCCGGATAGATATCGAGATCGACCCCCCGCAAGGCCATGACTTTTGTATCACCGGCGCCGAAGGCCTTGGTCACTCCCCGGCAGGATACGGCGACTGCGTCGTTTCTTTCCATGGCCGTCATCCCTTGAATACCACGGCCGGTTCCAGTTTCAGAACCTTCCGGATACTGATGAACGCGGCGAACAAAATGATCAACATAACCGCTCCACCGCTTCCCAGCAGGAGTTGCCAGTTGATCGTCAACGACAGGTCTGAACCATTACTCATTAGGGCAGCAAAGACCGATACGAGACCAGTGCCTAAGCCAAACCCGACCGCGCCAACCACAAGGGCCTGAAGAAGGATCATCCTCCGGAGCATCCGGTCCGTTGTCCCCATGGCTTTGAAAACCCCGAAGTGGCGAAGGTTGTCGAGTGTGAAATTGTAGAATATCTGCCCCGTCACCGCCGCACCGACAACAAAGCCTATGAGAACGACGAAGCCGAAGTTGACGATGATGCTTGTATGGTCGATCATGTACTGGAAAGTGACCTTTTTGAACTGCTCCGCCGTCAAGGCCTTAAGGCCGGTTTGACGGGTGATGCGCTCCGCGACTATCTCCGGGCTCTCGCCGGCCTTTGACTTGACAAGCACATAAGACAGAAGCTTGCGCTCCGACAGGGCAAAATTCTTCGCCCGGGAGTACGTCGTGTAGATAATGGGCTGGGATTGAAAGGTCTTTGTCGCCCGGGCGATGCCCGCCACGTAAGCCCGCTTATCGTTGATTTCCATTGAATCACCTACCTGAAGCGGAGTTGGCTTTCCGCCCGGCACATCAGACGGCTTTGCCAACCGCCCGTTTGCCCCCGCCTCGTCCACGATGACCGAGTCGGGGCGGCGAAGGTCCGCCAGGGACCCTTTAAGAATGACGGCAGGGCCGCCGATGAGGGTGGCGTCGTCGATTCCCAGCATATTTGAGGCAACAAGTTCTCCATTGGACAATCGCACCTTCTGGCTGCCTTTGTAGAGAGGGACGGCCCATTCGACACCCTCGACCCCCTTGACTCGATAGAGTTGCGTATCCTGAAGAGGCTTGGAATCGTCGATGTGCTGAACCATCGGATCCATCACCCAGATGTCCGGCAGAGGAATATCCGTGATGATGCCGTAGAGGGTGGAGAATATCGAGATCATGATGCCCGGTTGCTGAATCATAAGTATCGAGGCAAGGGCAATCCCCGTAACGATGCCGAGGTACTTGCCCCGGTCCCTAAAGAGCATTTTGATCGCTATCTGATACATTACTATGCCTGTTTATTACGATATGATTGAATTCCTGCCAGGGAAAACCGGAAAACATGTTCTGAGAAAAACTCGATATCGATGGTCATCGGAGGCATGTGATGTTTCTCCGCCATATTGTGTCCCCACATATGCGCGACCATGGGGTGCACGCACTGGTTCATGATGCTCATGCCGCAGCAGGAGACCTGCCTCTCGTCTGCATCGGGCCCGATGAGTTCCCGTATGACACCTTCGAGCATTTGCAAGAGAGGCATGAGCGCTTCGTTGGCCACGATATCCAACAGTCCCGTGGGTTGGGCCATTTCTTTGGTCATGATGCGAAATGCAATGCTTTCTTCCGCCACGGCACTTTGCAGAGTCGCTTTGATATAGCCGCGTAGACGCTCTTCCGCTGGTGCATCTGAATTAATGCCACCGTCGGGGGGATAGGCTGCAATGGAGGCACGGTGAGCATAGAGCCATGATTCGCGGTAGAGAACTTCTTTATTCCCGAAATGGTAATTAACTGCGGCGATGTTTGTCCCTGCTCGTTCGCAGATTTCGGCCACCGTCGCTTCTCGGTAACCTTTTTCTGCGAAAACGACACTTGCGCTGACGAGCAACTTCCGGCTCGTATCTCCTTCTTCTTTGATCCGTTCTTTCATTGCAATCTCCTGCAGTTTTGGTTAAACGATTATTTAATATGTATAATTTAAATGAGTGATTAAAATATTCATTTGAATTTGTCAAGGCAAATATTTATCCGAACCGGGATGCTCTGCATGTGGTTGGCAACATGGATTTTTTGCCTATAATCGGGAATGATTTTGGAAATGTCACTCGGTGACAGGATGATCTATTAGTTACTCGCTAAAAACATGTTTATAATGGGTGTCAACTTAAAAGCGGAGAGGGCATGCTATGGTAAGACTTATTTAGATCACGATAAATAATGAACAAAGGGAGCTACTGGAAAGTGAGCCCTTTCCGGATGGAAGCTAATTAAATGATTAACTTATTGTCTACTAGGTATTTATGTCCCTTTGGAGACAGTGACCAT
Source organism: uncultured Smithella sp. (assembly GCA_964632255.1). Taxonomy (GTDB): domain Bacteria; phylum Desulfobacterota; class Syntrophia; order Syntrophales; family Smithellaceae; genus MVRV01. The sequence continues at coordinate 52,853 of CAZWCA010000003.1, forward strand.
AAGTCCCCGTCTTTAGACGCAGGAATGTGAATTACCATTTCTTGTGCTTCCAGTTCTTTTAAATAGAAACCAACTACTTGTTCCGACATGTCTAGTGACAGAGAGATTTCGTTCGGACTTATTTTTTCCTTCATTGAAACTTTTATCAGTATCTTTAATTCTCTTTCATTCAGGGGAAAGTAATTGGATTGTTCCTGGCCGAAATGTTGATATGCTGTCTGGATGCTTTGATCATTGTTTTTTAATGGTAATGTGTTCTGTGAAACCATCTCCAGTGCTCTTATTTTATTCAAGAGAATGGCTTTTTCTATCGTAAGCTCGGCAACTTTCTTTTCAAGACCTGCCGCTTCCGTTTTCAGTAACGCAATATGCTTTTCTTGAACAGCGGATACTCCGCAAACATTAACCAATTGATTAATAAGATCGACCAGTGAAGACACGCCTTCCTCGTATAATATTTAACATTTTGTTTTAATTAATAGTACGTACACACTCTGCAGAGGGGGTTCCGGCCTGAGGCGCACATGCGCCTGAATTCCCGAAATTGGTTGCCATGCCATATTTCTTCAAACTCCTGCTGGAGAAGATTGCCCATAAATATGAGCTTATCAGCCGTGAACAATGCACTGCAAGGCACTACATTTCCATCAGCGCGAACTTGTATGTACTCCCAGGGCATGATACATCTGACTAACGATTTGGGAGGCGTGATCTTTCGTCGCATCCATCTGAAGTTGATATCCAGCCCAAGTTTCATTCCAAATCTGCAAAGATGTTTCTCATTTAACTTGGATATATCAGTCCATGAGGGACAGACTGAGGCGGCTACATTATCGATAATCGGGATTGGATCAAGAAAATTTATGGTTTTAAAACCAATATCTGCAGCAAAACGAATGGTATCTTCAATTTCATTCAGGTTATGTCTGCTTAGAACGGACATCATTCCAATCTTTAAAAGGCGTGACTTTTGTGCCTCGGCCAGAAAAGCACGTACATATTTTTTCCATGTTTCGAAATCGGCTCCTACGCGGTTTGCCTCAAACGTTTCTTTTGTTGCTCCGTCGCATGAAATGCCGATGGAAGTTATATTGGCTCTTGAAAGAATGGTGGAACGCATTAAAGGCCGCAACAATGTTCCATTTGTGTAGAAATGGCATTTGATTCCACGCTCTGCCAAAATATCCACTAATTCAATAAAAGACGGATTGCAAAGGGGTTCACCTGTTCCCGACAATATAATTGAGGCAGGCTGAAAAGGTAACTGATTCAGGATCTTTGTCAGCTCATCGGGTTTAAGGTGCTTACTGCCTCCTGCATTGAGGGAGTTTGGACACGAAGGACAGCGCAGGTTACATCTGCTTGTTGCCTCAATTTGAATTTTACGGGGTAACTGACAGGGATACGCTGCAGTAATGTACTGGATTACCAGCCGTAGATAAAGTCCATATAAATTATTACGTGTCCGGACAAGTATTGCAGACAACTTTTGACCGCGAAATCGCCTTAACTCTTGACGAATATGTCGATATAAAAAGTAATCCATGATACCTTCCTCCGCTTCAGGCTGTTAAATCTTATTTTGAAGATCAATTCCGGTGGAAACTATTCTTTTAAATTACAAATCATGACCTTCCAAGGGATTCATTCATCATTCTGATCGAGGTTTCAGTATGCTGCAAAAAGCTTATAATCCTTAAAAAAATCCCGGCAATATTTGACGCTGGGTTTGGCCCACAAATATATAATAGAATTCATTGTCCTAATTAAAAGTAAATAAATGTAAATTTTATATGCCTCTCTTAACCCATTCATAAAAACACTTGCTGCTTTGGACTTGTTCCTTTTTGAAACCAGGTTTGCCGGAAATATTCTTTCAGGTAGTAAGCACCAGCGGATTTTTCTCCAGTACAAAATAGGCAAAGCCAGACACGTGACTTGCCGGTCGAGATGTCTGGCTTTGGGTTGAGCGGCTTTCGCCAACACTCAAGTTGGCTTAAATACAACCATTATCAGACAAAAGTCAATACTCGTTTTCCCGGAAGCAGATCAACACCGCCGGAGTGGAAAAGAGCCCTTTCCGGGCGGAAATAGTTGGATTATGGCGTAAGGTGCAGCTGCGTATCCCCTCCCAGCGCCTGATAGAGAGTCACCAGGTTTTTTAAACGGTTTAAACGGTTTGCCGCCAGTTTCGTTTCGGCGGTTCGCCTGGTTTCCTGGGCATCCAGCCAGTCCTGCACTCCAGTAGCACCGGCACGGTAACGTACTTCGGCCAACTGCTCCGCTTTTCCGGCAAATGTTAAAGACTCCTGCAGAAGTATATTTTCCGCCTGATATTGTGCATTTGCAGACAGGGCATTCTCAACTTCGCTTAACGCCTTGTAAAGAGTCTGCCGGAAGTTGATAACGGCTTCTTCATATGCCGTTTGTGATATTTCGACAGTTAACCGCATCGTGTTCCATTGGACAAAAGGAAGAACCAAACCGGCACCCAGAGTTGCTACCGGATTTTGCAATACATCTTTCAGGCTGGTACTGCTGCCGCCCAGAGAACCTGTCAGCGTAATTGACGGATAGAAACCGGCCCGGGTTTGATCGGCATCAGCAAGATATTCCCGCAGACGAAGTTCACAGGCGTGCAGATCAGGACGCTGCTGTAACAAGCGGGCCGGCAGATCCGGCTCTATGGCCGGCAAGGGACTGTCCGGCAAACGTTTAAGTTCGGGCAAGATGTTTTGCGGCGCCTGATCAAATAAAATCGCGAGTGCATTGCGTGCTTCCATACGTTGCTGAATAAGATCAGTCAATGTAGCTTTCTGACTGGCAAGTGATTGCTCGGCCCGGGCCATGTCCAACCCCGAAACGGCGCCGGCCTTGTATTTGATTTTAACGAGTTCCAGTGTTTTTTCGGCATAAGCAATGCTTTTTTCACAAAGTTCAATGCGTGAATTCAGATAGGCAATTTGCCAATAGTCTCCTGCCGTCGTACCAATCAGCGATAGGGCGGTACTTTGCCGGTCAGTTTCAGTGGCTTCGGCCTCCCATCGCGATGAATCACGGGCGGCGGCAAGTTTACCCCACAAGTCAAGCTCATAACTCAATACCCCGCTTACACTGTGCGACTGTGACTCTGCGCTGTTTGTCAGATCACGGTTGATACTGCTCGAGGCACTGACACTTATTGACGGCGTTAAATTGGTATCGGTCAGTTTTGACTTTAACCGGGCACGCCGGACTTTAATTGCCGCTGCAGCCAAATCATTATTCGTCCGTAGTGCGCGGTCGATCAATTCATTAAGCATGGGATCATTAAAGTTTTCCCACCATCTTGCCCTTTCCGCAACAGCACTGCCGGTTATCGTTCCGTTTTGCCACATTTCGGGCAGTTGGATATCCGGCCTTTGATAATCACTCCGCGGCAGCAGACTGCAGTTGCACAAAAGGCAACAGGCTGCAAGAATACTTATTATATGATTTCTGCGTATATTTTCTCTGAAGGTGATCATATTTCCATGTTACTCTCTTGCCAGAGCTTCGATGGGATCGAGCCTGGCGGCATTACGCGCCGGCAGGAACCCGAACAGTATCCCGATCAGAGTGGAGCAAAAAAACGCGGCGGCAATGGATAACAGGGAAAATTTCATGTCAATGGCAGTTACAAATAAAGGAAATATCAGTCCAATTCCATAGGAACACATAATTCCAATAACTCCGCCGATAAGGCAGACAAGAACAGACTCAATCATAAATTGCTGCATGATATCACTTTGCCTCGCACCCACGGCCATCCGGATACCGATTTCGTGAGTTCGTTCGCTTACCGAAACAAGCATGATATTCATAACGCCGATTCCGCCGACAACCAGTGAAATAATGGCAATGGCTGAGATCAGTAAAGTCAAAGTAGCGGTAGTCTTTTTTACTGTTTGCAGGATGGTATCGCTGCTGTTGGTAAAAAAATCTTTTGTTCTGTGGCGCAGTTTCAGCAGTTTTATGATGCTCTGTTCGGCAACCTGGTTGGAAACGCCTTCCCGTACACGCACCGTGATAGAATTGAAGTAATGCTGCCCCAACAGACGCCCCATTGCCGTAGTGTAAGGAACCCAGACATTCAAATTCGAATTATTGCCGAACGGGCTCTCCTTCTCTTTCGTCACACCAATAACCAGGCTTGGGAGACTGCCGATAAAAATAACCTTGCCAATCGGGTCAATATTACCGGCAAATAACTTTTTACAAGTATTCTGATCAATGACAACCACTTGCGCCTGCTTTTGCGCTTCGCTTTGCCCGAAAAAGGAACCTTGTTCTATTTCAACACCGCGCACCCGGAAGTATTGATCTCCGACACCGCTGACCTGGGCGCTGGCTTTTATATTCCGATAACGCAACATCAGATTTCCGCTGATTGACGGAGTAACGCTATCCACATAAACTTGAGAATTCAGAATTTCCAGATCACGGGGAATCAAGGTGCGAACAGTACCGGCCTTGTCGTCTCCCCAATCACTTCCGGGATATATATCAATAACGTTTGTTCCCATGGAGCTGATGTCGTCAATCACCTTCTGACGCGCGCCTTGCCCCAGGGCTACAACCGAGACTACCGACGTAATTCCAATGATGATTCCCAGCATAGTCAGCAACGTGCGCAGTCTGTGGGAAGACATGGCAATCAGCGCCATTTTGAAAGCTTCGGCAAAGCGCTCCCAATTGACCGCAAACCCGCGGGCTGGAATGCCGGAATGCCGTTTGTTCAGAATGGTGCAAGGCATCGGCAGCGGTGCATCCGGATTCGGCTCGTCGCGGATAATTTTGCCGTCGCTGATTTCGATAATCCTCCCGGCATGAGAGGCCACATGCATGTCGTGGGTAACAAGAATGACGGTATGACCGCGCCCATGCAGTTCATGCAGGATGTCCATCATTTCCCGGCCGCTCCTGCTGTCCAGCGCACCTGTTGGTTCGTCAGCCAGAATTACATCTCCGCCGTTCATCAGCGCCCGGCCTATACTTACGCGCTGTTGCTGCCCCCCCGAGAGTTGGCCGGGACGATGATGTGATCGGTCACTCAGACTTAAACGGGCGAGGAGTTCATCGACACGACCTCTACGTTCCGATTTTTTCATACCTGAATAAATAGCCGGGATTTCGGTATTTTGTATAGCGTTCAGATGAGGCAGCAAATGATAACGCTGGAAAATGAATCCGAAATGCTCACGGCGCAACCGCGCCAATGCATCCCCGTCCAAACTGCCGGTTTCCTGGCCGTCAATCAGGTAGCTGCCTTCACTCGGACGGTCCAGACAACCGATAATATTCATCAGCGTGGATTTTCCGGAACCGGAAGCACCTACAATAGCAATCATTTCACCGGCGTTAATGGTCAAATTGATCCCTTTAAGAGCGGCAATTTTTTGATCTCCGGCCGGAAAGATGCGGCCGATTTCTTTGAGTTCAAGAAGGGGTCTCGTCATCTTCAACGCCCCTGGCCGGGAGGCGGGCCTGGCCTTGCCGTTACAGGGACTGCGGGAAGCGAGGAAGAATCGCCGATAATAACTTTGTCGCCTTCCTGCAATCCGTCCAGTATCTGCACATTCACATTATTGTTGATACCGGCGCGAACATGGCGGATCACGGTATTCTTGTTTTGTAATACCTTCACAATATAACGGCCGTCTCTGGTCTTTTCGCCCAGAGCAGAAGCCGGGATGCAGAGTGCGTTTTTAGCCTCTCTCAGAATAATCGACACTTGTGCCGTCATATCCACCCGCAGTCTGCCGTCGGGATTCCGGACTTCAAACAAACCGTTATAATAAATCGCCGTATTACTCGTACTGCTGTTTGAGCTCGTGCTGCCGGAGGAGGAGTTACTGGTACTGGTTGTAGTATCCGGTCCCGGTTCGATGGCGCGCAATATACCGTAATACCGGGTATCGGAATCGCCTAAGGTTGTAAAATAGACCGTTTGACCCGGTTTTACTCGTACAACATCCGCCTC
>CAZWCA010000003.1:58953-73565 GCA_964632255.1 uncultured Smithella sp.
TTTCCAGGTCGGCGCGAGGTGCGGCATCCTGATCAACCATCTGCTTCTGCCGTTTACAGGCCGATTCATACTGCTTCAACAAAGCCTGCTTGGAAAGTTTCTGCGCCGCTAAATTTTTTACTTGAGCTTCGGCATCTTTCAGAGTGTTCAGTTGCAATACCGGATCAATTTCCGCCAGCAGTTGCCCTTTCCTGATATGATCGCCCAGCGCCGCATGCAACTTTTTTAACTGGCCGGAAACCTGTGCACCCACATCAACCGTTTTCAGGGCATTCAGGGTGCCGCTGGCCAGAACACTTTCTTCAATGTCCATTCTCACGGCATTGGCCGTGATATACGTGACCTTGTCTTTCGTAAAAAAATAATATTTGATCAACAGCCCTGCGGCGGAGAGAACGATAATAACGGTCAAGACAAGCGCAAGTTGTTTACGTTTTATTTTTGTCATTCGCTGTACCGATTTGAATGATTGATTACAGGATAAATTAAAGGCATCAACCCGGAAGTAAAATTTGCTTTTTTCGTGACAAGTTAAATATCAGTCCACCGGCAAAATAATTTCGACAATTAATCCATTATCGGGAACGTTGACGGCCTTGATACTTCCCCCATGCAGCCGGACAGCGGCATCGGCAATGGCCAGACCTATCCCTGTGCCGCCTGTTTCCCTGTCTCTGCCTTCGTTGATCCGATAAAAAGGTTGGAAGATATTGGCTGTTTCTTTTTCCGGCACTCCGGGACCATAATCACGCACTGTTATAACCGCAAGTGCATGCCCGTCCTGTAAGACTTTTTTAAGCGATATTTCCACCGATGTTCCCGGAGCTGTATAAATCATGGCATTTCTCAAAACATTTTCCACTGCTCGCCTGATCAATTTTTCATTACCATTAATAATACATTTTTCACTTTGAATGATCTTTACTGACCGGTTCAAGCTATCGGCTTCAAAATCAGTATCGTCCCTGAGTTTCCCAATCAAGTTATTCAGATCAAATTTCTCTCTTTTACAATTCCCAATGCCGGATTCGGCCCGGTTTAAAGTTAAAATCTGCTTTATCAGCTCATTTAGTGCATCTGCTTCCTGCTCAATCCGTTCCAGGTATTTTATTGCTTCTCCCTTCGACCGGCTCCGGCATAGTTCCAGCGCAACATTGATTCTTGCCAGTGGTGACCTCAGCTCATGAGAAATATCCCTTAGTAAGGTACGCTGAGATGTCAGAAGTGATTCTATTCGTTCAGCCATATAATCAAAGTCGATAGCCAGATCGGATATTTCATCTTTTCTCCTGCCGATTTCCGAACTTAAACGAATGGAAAAATCGCCCGCTGCAAAGCGATGTGTAGCGTGACTAAGCTTGATAATCGGATCAGCCAGATAACGGGCGAGTAAATAGCATATAACCCCTGATACAATCAGGATAGCGGCAAGACGGATGAGGATAAATGATGTGCCGCCTATGAAGCCGGGAGGATACCCCGGCCCCGGTCCAGGGCCATGCCTTGGACCAGGCGGCGGCCCCAATGGCAATAGGAATCGTACCGGCCGGTGCGGAACTTCAGCGGCGATTAGATATTTATTCATCTTATTGCTATCAATGCTTTTCAACGCCAGGTTTTTGCCATTGGAGTTAACGGAAACCGTTGTTTGTTTATCCTTGACAGATGTCGCAACGAGTGAGGATATCTCCGGCGGTACTTTTTTCCCGGTAATTTCCTTTCCCTGATTTTCAAAAATATATATGTGAAAACCGGGTATTCTTTCCATGTGCTCAATGAATCGTTTAAAGGAGGCGGAGCTTTCGTTTTCGAAAATATTTACGGCCTGCTGCCCCTGGATAACCAGAATATGACCGATGAAGTGCTCTATATCTTCCTTTTCCCGGCCTAGTTGATTCACAATGTCAATCGTAAACATTGTCAGAAGAAGAATAATAGTGGTCAGCCAGAACCAAAGATAAATTTTGATAAAAAGTCTGTTCCTTCGCATAAGCTTTTTACTTAGATCGAGGCAATACGTTATCGACAAGGAGTGATGAAGATATATAAACGTAACCGGAACCGCGAACCGATTTAATACGTTCCGTTTCGCCGCCGTAATGGCTAAGCTTTTTACGCAAACGGCTTACATGGACATCAACACTGCGGTCATAAGGAGAAAGAGGACGTCCCAGAACTTCCCGCGCCAATTCATCCCGGGTAACCAACTCGCCGGCACGGCGTATCAACATATCCAGTATATTAAACTCTACTATGGTTACTTCCACGGATTTTCCGCCCTGGAAAACGGTCCGGGCGCTATAATTCAATTCCACATCACCGGCTTTATATTTTTTGTCCGCTGACAATGAAGTCTGCGGTCTCGATGTTTTTATCCGGCGGAGAATGGCATGAATGCGGGCAAGCAGTTCACGTGGATTAAAAGGTTTTGGAAGATAGTCATCAGCGCCCATTTCCAGGCCAATGATCCGGTCAATATCTTCGCCGCGAGCTGTCAGCATCAATACCGGTGTATCAATTTTCCCCCGGATTTTTTGCAGCACAGCAAAACCATTTTGTCCTCCGGGAAGCATGACATCGAGAATTAAAAGACTGTATTTTCTGCCGAGTGCCTTCGCCGTTCCTTCCCGGCCGTCATGAGCGAGATCAATGATAAAACCTTCATTAGTCAGGTATTCAGACAATAGTTCACATAATTTCTGATCGTCGTCTATTATAAGGATACTTTCTTTAACCTGCTCCATAAGTTTGATGGTTCCGGCAAGATGTTTATTCAACGACATAAAATGCGGCAATATTTGCCGTCTTCAGAATTTTTACCTGTCGAATTTCCGGTGTGATATAAATTATTGTAAAACAATATCTTAAAAAGCAGCAATAATTTATCCATCGGTCAATTAATACCTTTATTGGAAAAAGTCCATTGGCGCATTGTAAATAATTGTAAATTTATGTGCGCTTCCCGGGTTATATATTCCCGAGGAATGGCTATTGCTTTTTATAAAGTTAACAATTGCTTACAGCATTTGATTGACCGGAATGCCGATAAATAATGAGAGATCGGAAACCTCTCACGGCTGAAAAGGTTGGAAAGGAGGGGTGTAGCTTGCGAAATACATATGCCTTTTTCTACGAAACAATTTTCGAAGAAAATTGCAAAGATGTCATGAAGAAATTATGCAATAATATCTTTTCCCATGACTCATTTTAAGGAGGTTACATGCTATGTCATTTAAAAAAGAAGCCCGGGCAAAAGCGTGAATGGACTCCTTTCTATCATCATTGGGGCATTTGGCCATAATTTGGTTCAACTAAAAAGCGGGCTATTTTTTCATGGATTAATTTCGAGGCCATATTATTGCCGGCAATGCCTACGAAAACGGCGACGGAAGTGGTATTCTTATCTACATATTCCATTGAAATACTTACTTTTTCATCCTGAATGACAGCATTGATTGTGCCTGTGGCGATTTTGCGCTCCTTCCGGATATCCGTGCCTTTGAGTTCTTTTATGGTCTTTTCACATGCATTCCATACCCGGTCGATATCAGCCTTATAACTGCTGATAAGGTTTCCGTCCTGGTACATAAATTGACCGGAATTGACGCCCATAACTTTACCGTTCATATTGACTGCAGCATTGCATCCGACAAGAAAACCGGGCAATAAAAGCAATAGAAAAATAATGTGTTTTTTCATGATTTAATACCTCGTAAACTTTCGCTGTTTCTTTATCAGGTAAGTATTTATTCTTTACCGGACAATCAGAGCGCCACTGGAGAAGATAATACATAATGTACGGAATAAATTACCGACCATATCAAGACTCCGGCTGTAATTAGTACACAGGCGGCAGCCAGGTTTTTGTGCCAGGCGGACTCGGGTTTTTTATCGTTGTAACCAAAAAGAAAGGCGAAAAGAATTCCGGAAAGTAATCCTCCACCGTGAGCCCAGTTGTTGATGCCGCTGAGCAATATTCCGAAGATAATAAGTCCTATAACCCAGCCCATGGCCTGCTTATAGATGGCTTCTCCGTAATACCCGCCGCGGCTTTTTCCATAATAAATTATTGCACCGATTAATCCGCAAATACTCGCCGAGGCGCCGATTGTAAAAGGGACGCCGAATACTATAGAAGTAATGAAGCCGGCAATTCCGCTTAGAATATAAATATTTAAAAAACGAAAAATACCGAACTCATGAAGAACAAAGGGACCAAGTTGGGCGAGCGCCATCATGTTAAAAATTATGTGCAAGATGCTGCCGTGTAAAAAAGAAGCGGAAATTAAACTCCAGGGATGGTGAAATTGGAAAACAGGAATAGTGCCCGTTGCACCTAATAAAAAGAGGCTTTTATTTGAAGGTGATAAAAACTCAAAGAAACCGCCGCCCGGAGAAAGTATATTTTCGGGGTTCAGGAAGAGCGATAAAATATAAAAAATTATATTTATGTAGATGATAGCAGTGACCGGGTCCAAATTTAAAAAAAGTTTGCGGATAAATCCGCCTGCAAATTGCAATCCAGGGCGTTTAAGTCCGCAATAAGGGCAAAAAGGCTCATCGGAGCTTATCAGCTTGCGGCAATTCGGGCAAAGAATGGATTTTCTTTCGTTCGGCATTATTGACCTTTTTTAGATTCTGTTTTAAAAACTGAAACTAGCAAGAATATTAAGAGTTGTAAAGAAAATACCCTTAGTCACATTTGGGTCGAGCTGTACTTTGCTGATATCATCGGTGGTTCCTCGAAGAAAAAGGTTTGGTCATGTTCTTCCCAAACGCATCAATGGTACAGTGTGGAACATTTGATCACTCCAGGTTGAGGTAGTCATTTGCAATACAAAGATCGCACAACAATTAAAATAGATAAAATTGCCTTCGGCGGTGAAGGGGTCGGCCGTATAGATAATCTGGTTGTTTTTGTCCCCTTTACAGTTTCCGGTGACGAACTGGAAATTGAGATTACGCAATGCAAAAAGAAATTTGCCCGTGGCAAAATATTGAAAATCGTTAAAGCTTCGCCTTTGCGGGTAAGGCCGTTATGCATTTATTATAAAAGATGCGGAGGATGCTGCTACCAGCATATAAAATATGAGGAGCAACTGGAAATAAAGAGAAGGCAAGTTAAAGATGCGTTTTCCAGAATTGGTGAAATCAATGAACCGCCGGTTTTGCCGGTGGCGGCTTCCAAGGTTGACTATCATTACCGGGGTAAAGCACAATGCCATAAAATAATGACTTCTTCCGGACCCGGAATTGGTTTTCTGGATATCTCGGGAAGTAAAGTTGTGGATATTGAACGATGCGAAATAATGGAAGAATCCATTAATGAAAAAATCCGCCGGCTGAGAGAGAAGGCGTTGCTTCAAAATAGAAAAGAAGATGCCCGCATGACAGTTTGGTCCGCTGTGCCGGGCGAGCAAGGTACTAAAAAAGGACAAATCAGTCGTATAGTCAAAGGTAAGGAATTTTTAGTTCCATTTGATGGATTTTTTCAGAATAACTTGTATTTGACCGATAAGTTAGTAGATGAAGTCTGTAAAATGGCTTTAACCGGTAAATTAAATACCGTGATCGATGTTTATTGCGGTTGCGGCCTTTTTTCCATTTTTCTGGCTCCTTTTGCCGGGGAAATTTTTGGCATTGAATTAAATCAGAAATCAGTAAAGTTTGCTCGATTAAATGCCGAAAAGGAAAATTTAAGAAATGTGAAGTTTATATGCGGAGATGCCGCGGAAGAATTGATGAAAGGCAATTTTTCGAAGCTGTCAGGAGCAATAGATTTACTGATTCTTGATCCGCCGCGCATTGGTTGTGATAGATCCGTACTGAATGCCATTGCTGATTTGCAGCCAGCGAGAATTATTTATGTTTCCTGCAATCCAGCTACTCAGGCGCGCGATGTTAAAGTTTTAAAGCAATCCGGGTACAGGCTTTTGAGCCTTCTCCCTTTGGATATGTTTCCACAAACGCAGCATATTGAAGTCGTTGCTTTACTTGAGTATGAATAAATCTTATATATGCCGATCAACACGGGCTAAAACTAATTTTATAGGAAAATTAAAATTTTTTATGTCATTTGAGACACTGTAGCAGTATAGAAATATTTTGGGCATACGTATTCTTCTTATTTTGAAGGTCGACAATGCAGCTTAAATTCAGGTTGCTGTTCGACGGTACAAATTCGAAAGTTACTCGTGAGGAGTCATGGCGGGAATATGAATGTCAACAAAAGGATTGACCAACCACCTCTTAAGCAGGAAGATAATTTATTTGCTTCACATTGCTTGAAAAATGCACAGTCTTCACCCATTAACTCGCCAATTAAAAAAAATTTCTATCCTATGTTTGATTCCGTAAGCGATGCTGTTTTTATTTTGGATGGATACGAAATTATTGATTGCAATAATAAAACTTTGGAGATGTTTGCCTGCGGCGGCGGTGAGATAATTAACCAAAATCTGTTAATATATTTGCCGGCCTTTCAGCCGGATGGTGTTGATTCCCGCCAAAAGCTAAAACAGGTGATAGATCACACTTTTCAGGAGCAAGCTCAGTTTCTTGAATTGAAATTAATCAGACCGGACAATATTGGGTTTTATGCCGAAGTCAGTTTCAATTGCCTGGAATTCCATGGAAAAAAGTTGATATATTGTATTGCCCGCGACGTAACGGAACGTAAACATGAAAAAAAGCTTTCCCGAACGTTAGCGGTCAGTTCGCTGATAGGCATTTATGTTTTGCATAACGGCAGATTTCGCTTTGTTAATCCTAAATTTCAGGAATATGTCGGTTATAGCGCCGGCGAGCTAATCGGCATGAATTCATTGGAGATAGTTCATCCCGAAGACAGGACGGCAGTCAGAACAAATGCTGTTAGAATGCTCAAAATGCAACAGAATCAGCCTTATGAATTTCGCACTATCACCAAAAGCGGCCAGATTAAATGGACAATGGAAATAGTTACTTCGGTGTATTTTGACGGCAAAAGAAGTGTTCTTGGCCATTATATGGATATAAATGACCGCAAAAAGTCCGAAGAAAATCTCAAAGCCAGCGAAGAACGCTACCGGACAATTCTGGAAAACATCGAAGACGGGTATTATGAAGTGGACTTAAAAGGTGATTTAACTTTTTTCAATGAATCTTTATGCAAGATATCCGGTTATTCGAGGCAAGAATTAACGGGAACAAAAATCGGTCAATATATGGATAAAAATGTCTTTAAAAAAATTTCAAATGTATCCAGAAAGATTTATGAATCAGGCCTGCCGCGAAAGCATTTTGATTTTCAAATTATTTGTAAAGACGGTTTTAAAAGGCACATAGAGATTTCTTCTTCGTTAGTAAGGGATTTATCAGGAAATCCAATTGGTTTCCGCGGTATTGCAAGAGATATCGACGAGCGTAAAAAAGCGGAATCGACAATTCTGCATATGGCTTATCATGATACACTAACAGGATTGCCGAACCGTATTCTTTTTAATGACCGCCTGAATATGGCTATCTCGATTGCCAGGAGAAACAACAAAAAATTTGCTGTAATGATGCTGGATCTAGATGGGTTCAAACTTATCAATGATTTGCTGGGCCATGATACCGGCGATCTGCTCCTGCAAAATGCCGGTTATAGACTGCGCAGTCACTTACGCAGAAGCGATACGGTAGCCAGGATGGGTGGAGATGAATTCATGCTTTTGCTGCAGGGAATTAATCAAAAAGAAGATGCGGAAGCTATTGCCGGAAAAATAGTTGATTCCTTTCATCAAAATTTTATTCTTGAAAACCATGAACTAAAGATTACCGCAAGTATTGGTATTGCGATTTATCCCGACAGCGGTACGGATTTTGATACATTAAAGAAAAATGCCGATATTGCCATGTATAAAGTTAAAGAAAAAGGCCGTGACAATTTTCAATGCTACGAATCTATTAAGAAATAACCTTGTAAAAGAAAAAAATTTATCTTTTCCCCTTAAAAAACAAAATTACAATTTTTAAATTATTTATAGCTTTTCCTTGAAAATATTGATATTTCTTTTCTTTAATTTTTAAAAGGAACAAGGGAGGTAAAATGTCATCGAAAAGTAAGGATGTTAGAATTGAGCAACGCAGTGTTTTAGAAAAGAAATTAGATTTGCGATTTCAGCAATTGGCTCAGAAGGGGACTGGCCAAGAAAAAGCCGAGAGCGACCCCCTTGTTAAAAATCTTAAAGCAAAAATTAGAGAAACCAATTCCAGAATCAAAGCAGTTGAAAAAATTGAAAAACTTAACGAGGATTTAGCTCAGGCCAAAATACAGAAATTAGCTGCTCCAAAGAAAGAAGAGGCGGGAAAAGAGACCAAATCGAAAAAGAAAGCAGCAGCTGAAAATGAAGCCAAGAAGAAGCAGGCCCAAGATTCAACTAAAACAGCCAAAAAGAAGCAGGCTTCTGCAAAATAATTTAGCAATTTTTTCCGGAAAAAGGGCAAACCAATTTTTAGTTTGCCCTTTTTGCATCCTTGATGCGGGTTGTAATGCTCAATTTTTGTCAAATTAGAAATATTCGGGCCAGGACGAGATCTACAGGAGAAATTTTGTAACAAGTCTTAATTTTGCATGAACCATTGATGTTGAAAAAATCTAACCGGACTTTAATTATCGAGTGATGTCAATCCTTCGCGAATTGCATATTTTGTCAGGTCTACCGTGCTTCTCATGTTGAGTTTCTGCATAATATTTCGCCTATGGGTTTCTACGGTTTTTACACTCAGAAAGACATGATCAGCTATTTCCTTGGCCGTTAGCCCTTCGGCAATAAGCTGTAGAACTTCACGTTCTCGCGATGTCAGAATTGACCCGCCGCTGACAAAAGATTCATTGGATTTGTTGAGGTATCCCTTTACAACTACATCTGCAATTTTAGGACTGAGATACTTGTTGCCCGTCAAAACCTGCTTGATGGCACTGGCAAGTTCTCCGAAAGCGCAATCTTTAAGAAGATAACCCGCCGCTCCTGCTTCCAGCATACCGAGTACAAACCGGCGGTCCGAGTGCATGGAAAGCGCGATTACTTTTATTTCCGGGAAACTTGATATTATTTTCCGTGTCGCCTCTATCCCGTTCATATCGGGCATGCTTACATCCATAATGATTACATTCGGCAAAAGCTTTTCCACCAATTTAAGCGTTTTTCTGCCGTTTTCAGCTTCACCTACAACCTCCATTCCTTCTTTTTCAATGAGCGTTCTCAGGCCATCCCTGAAAATTTTGTGATCGTCAACAAGAAGAACTGTTGTTTTCATCTTTCTTTGCGACACTCCTTCCTGTTTTTTTTGTTCTATTATTTGCATTTATAAATTTACCGGTAACTTTAAAGATTTTTATCAAAGGGTGAGTTCTGAAATCTCACCTTTTAAAAATCATTTTACGAAGATTTATCTTTAATAGGAATCGGTTTTGTTCTTATTATAACTCAGCCTTTAGCTTAAACATATTAATCCTTTGTCTTAAGGATAATCTCGGCCTTTTACTCATTAATGTGAACATGCTTAAACTCGAATGACGCAAAAAATATCACAATTTAACTTATAATTCAATTATGAGTATTTACGTTGACAGTGAGGTTATTGGTGACCTGATTCATATTTCCCGCTATTTGACTTACTGCGCATATTCCGGAAAAATTAGTTAACGCTCCTTCCTCTATCGTGGCGGATGCTTTTTGTTGTGCTGCTTTCAGGGTGTTGTTGTAAGTAGCGGTAACGGTTTCCAATTGTTGAGTGGAAAGAATGGCGGCGTTAATACCGTGAGCTGAGGCCGAATTTACAAACTCCGACATGGAGGTTATTTGGCTTTTCCTCGGGCTTAGATGTCCAACGTTTACCCCGACTGCCGTAAGCTGGTTATTCAGGTTACCCGATATTTGGTTCAGCACCATAACTCCTGAGCCGTGCAAACCATTGCCGGAAATAACGGCGGAGTACTCGGTATTTGAAGAATTCAAGCGGTTGTTAGCGAGAGACATTGTTCCCAATAGTTCCATTTGCGGCGAAAAGAAGGGAATCTCGTTATTGAAAGAACTGTCAACCCGGATCACGCCGGCCTGGTTTATCCCGAAGCCACTGGCTATATTAATATTCATAATACCGGAAAGTGTCAAATTGTTGAGTGCGCTTGATACATTCCTTGATACGTATTTTTCAATGATTTCCAGGTTGGACGTGGATTGATTGACGGTCAGAATTCCTTTTGATGAGTAAGTTTTTATTTCCTGGAGTGTTATTGCGGGCAGCTCTTCAGCTTTGCACCAGGTTGTTCCTGAAAATAAAAGGATGCCTGCTTCGGTTGCCGCTATGGCTGTCAAAATTGCGGTTAAATGCAATGCCTTGATTATCCAGCGTCTTTTTTTATTACTTGCCATAATATCTCTCCTATTTACCTTAAGCCACCCAACATCTGCTTTGTCTGTAATTGCCTTGTATTTAAAGCATTCAGCGCGTTAGGGATAGCCAGGTTGCCCATTTTTTCCACATTAATTGTAATATTTGTGTTGGCGATAATAATATTCTGATTGCCGGCCACACTGATAACTTGATAGAAACCGGTGCCCAATGAATTATTGCCCATGCCGGCCTGAAATGAAACATCGCCATTGTTAAAACTAACCGATTTACCGGAAAAGCCGGGCTTAGTTGTCCCTTCGGGCAGTTGAGCGAAAAATTGAACGTTTACCGACGGAGTGGGGCCGGTCATATTTACGCCGATATCCAAAGCAAAGTAATAACTGTCGTAGCAGCCCCTCAATTCTTTGAGATTGATTTCTTCAAGTTCAATGTAATCATTCATACAGCTGAGATCGGCAAGCGTAGTTGTCATTTTCATTCCGGCGTCCTTCTCTATCGCCGGCATGGTAACCGCCATTATATTTTTGCCGGGGTACAGTAAGGTGATTGCACAGAAAAGCACGATCAAAATTATTTGGGAAAAAATTCTGGATTTTATTATTGAATACATATTTATAATTCCTCCTTACTTCTTAATGAACGTTTCGTGTGGCGGAAATTCACCGCCCGCTGACAAATGGGAGAGGCAGCCCTATTGACCCGTTATATCTGTTAAACATTCTAAGAGAAGGATCTGTAGGCACAAAATACCCCGAAACCCCTTTCGGCCCTGACCACAGTGTTTCATAAGCAGCCTTTTTGAAATTATTTGCTTCACGATAAAGCCCTTCCGGTGAGCCGATGACCGGGCCCGCAATGGCAAAGATAACTTTCGGAGACCAGGCCTCGTCAAAATCAGTCAATGAAAGACGGCGGTTTCCCCACGAAGGATCGGCTAAATAAACAAAAGTATCGTCCACATGACGAATAACGACGAAATGGTTGTAACGCTGAGTTTTGATAAGCGCAATCAAAGGCATGGGCAGGCGTTGGAGAATTTGAATATTCGGAATCTGAAAACCTCCGGCTTCATAGTGGATGCTTTCCACGTAGCGTTTCATGTCCAGAAGAGAAAAACCCCGCTGTTTTAGTTCTTCAACATTGCCGTTTTTGATCATTCCCAGAATTGCATCTCTTTCCGTGATCTCATTTCCGAAATAATATTTCATTACCGTGGCGACAACTGCCGCTCCACAACTGAAATCAAAGGCCTGGGGAACCATCTTTTGCATACGCTTCTCTTTCCATGATTCCACTTTTTTAATGAGCACCCCGCCTCCTCTAAGATTAACGGGAACTTCGGCTGCATTAGAAACGCCGGGCGAAAGTGCACCGGACAGGACAATCGCTATGAACAGGCTTAAAAATCGACGTTTCATGATTGACTCCTCTTTCAGGAAAATAATCCTCAGGGAGGTCATATAAAGCACCGCCCTTGAGGATTCTATTTCCTGAAGACCGGGCGGTGTATCCGGATTACCGCCCGGTTTTTGTTTTTTTTATTTGCTTATCGACGACCCTGATTGAATGTCGTATTAGCAACAGCGGTTACGGTATTTAAAGCTGCCTGATTGACATTCACGGAAGCACCGCTCAAGGTCACTCCATAAATACCCGTGACAGTGCTTGTGGTCATGCTGTCGCCTACGTTAATCGCGGTTTTGGCGATTGCCTTGGCGGGGCCGATTTTTACTTTAGCGTCGACATCGGCATCGACGGAAGCGCCGCTGCTCTTCTTGCTATATTTTCTGTCAAAATCGGATGCAGGTGAAGTTTCAATGTCGGAATCGACCTTGCTGTACCCGCCGTTTGCCGTAGCCTTGGTATTGCCGATCAAAACGTCCGAATATTTCAGGACATTGACCTGCTTGAGCTCGATTTCATTTGCATTTTTAACACCGGCGAAATCCGCATTGGCCAACAGATTAGCAAATGAGGAAAATGCTTGAGGAGACTCATATGCAATAGGAATGGTAATATTAGGATCACTACTATCGTGTCCTCCTGCCATGACCGGGAGAGCCCAAACGCTAATCGCCATTGCTAATCCTACTACTGTCAATTTCTTCATGATCAAATCCTCCTTTTATTTTTTGGTTTTTTATTTTGTGTCGGAAAAAATTTAATTAAAATTCCTCAAAAATATTTATTTCTTTCTTGTCGAAGCCTTATCAACTCACCTCCTTCCGCTCTGCTGGTACATATTTACATTAATGCAGCTTGCTGTTATGGAACTACGGGTGTTTCCGCCTTCATTACGCTTGGACAGGGCATCGGCGGAATTGCTCAAAACTACTTCATCCCATAATATGATCTTTCCGCTGGTCTTGGCTGACATGATTGGTGAACCGTGCCCTGCGACATCCGCCAGTCCGGACTCGTTAACTATGACAATACTGCTTTGATCAGTATTCAAATTTTCCAGATTTTCCAGAGAATCGGCAAAACAAAGGAAGGGCAATGCACCCAGTATAACCACGGTGAACCATATTACCTGTTTTGCAATTTTCATGATTTATTCCTCATTCTCTTTTTTAAAAGGGATACGCATCTATCGTGCCAATTTGTAAGATATTGAAAATACTTAATAATTACTGTAGGCCTTTTACAAGGCCCTTCCAAAATTTTAGACAAATTCAAGGAAGAAAGAAAAAAAAGCTGATAAATAAGGTATATATATGTTGTCCACTATTCCGGATGGAAAATGACTGGTTGGATTGAAGTAAAGATTTTTGGACAGTCAGCGTTGCAGCCGGTTTCTGCTGACTTGATTATTGATAGGTGCAGACGTGGAAAGATTTTCGTCGATGAGAGGAAGGACGCATTCTTTAAGGTTATATTTTTGGATGAGGTGGTAGATCATGGAACGGCTTATTTTGAGTAATTCTGCAGTCAAAGGTACATTACCATGACATTTTTTCAACGCTTCGACGATCATTCTGGCTTCGAAATGAGCTTTTGCTTCTTTAAGCCCTTGCCCGTCAAGCAAAAGCGCAGACGATACATCCAATGAATCAAACCCCAGATTTTCCGGAGTTATCCATGAACCTTCGGCCATGACCACCGCTCTTCTTACACGATTGATAAGTTCACGGATATTACCGGGCCATGAATGGGAAACCAGAGCTCTCTCTGCTTTAAGATTGAATTTCAGCGAATTGCTTCTCCCTTTTCCGGCAAACCGTTTCAAGAGGACGGTAGCTATGACCAGAACATCATCCCCCCGATCCTTGAGCGGAGGCAGTTCTATGGTGACAACATTAAGCCGGTAATAGAGGTCTTCCCGGAAAAGCCCCTGGATAATCTTTTCTTTCAGGTTGGAATTCGTGGCTGAGAGCACCCTGACGTCAATATGGATTTGTTTTTGTCCTCCGACTCTCGTTATGGAAAACTCCTGTAAAAAGCGCAAAAGCTTTACTTGTAACTCAACCGGAAGTTCACCGACTTCATCCAGAAAAAGAGTTCCTCCCTGGGCCAGTTCCACCATGCCCGTTTTTTTTTGATGAGCCCCGGTAAATGCCCCTTTTTCGAAACCGAATAGCTCCGACTCTAAAAGTTCACGCGGGATTGCTCCGCAGTTGATCGCCACGAACGGATTTTTGCCTCTCTCACTGCGTTCATGGATAGCTCGCGCCACCATTTCCTTACCTGTACCGCTGGGTCCTATAATCAATACGGGCACGTCTGTCGGAGACACCTTACGGATAAGGTGAAAGACATTCTTAATAGCTTCACACGTGCCGATCATTTCCTGATCGTCGTCATCGTTGGAGAGACGATGGAAATGATCCTTGCTTTGAAAGTCAAATGAGTTGTTGCAGCCGGGACAACGGCTTTCAGTCTTAGGGACGGCCGTATTGCAATAGGGGCATCTTTCCGGTCTTTGAGGAAGGACAGAAGCACAATAGTTCCAAAGAGCGGCCAGAAAATTTTTATCCGGGTGCAGAAATTCCACAGCGATAAGCCGGGGTGAATCGGAGCGGACTTTGCGGGCGAGCACTTCCAGAGGAACTGATTGAGGCTTCAGGGTAAATTTCAATTCGACTATAGAATAGGGAAAATCGGCGGTCGGCGCATCGATCAAGGCTCCCCGCAATCCTAAATCCTTAATCACGACCTGGAAAGTCTTGCCATGACTTTCAACCGCGGAATCGATATTTGTTTTTATCCTGGGAAATCTTCTCATAAAA
>CAZWCA010000003.1:73665-91009 GCA_964632255.1 uncultured Smithella sp.
ACCAGCATATCCACAGTAAATACCGGTGAAGCAACGTAGGTTGCGCCGACATTAAATGATACGGCGTTAATGCCGGTATTGGCCAGCCCCATATCGTTCTGGGTCGTCTTTTGTGTAATGCGCTGATTGTAGGAGAAATTGAGGGAAAGCTTTTCCTGTAAGGCGAAAACAAGGCCGAATCCAAATTCAATGCTGTCGCCAAGTTTAATATTGCCGTAATCCAGTCCGCCCTGAACGCCCACTGAACGCTCGAAATTGTAATAATAAGCGAGATTTAAAAAAAGAACCGTCGGATCGACGCTTTTGGCGAATGTGAAACCGAGAGAGGCGCCGTAATGCCCCGTACCCGTCGGAAATTCAACCGGCATGACCGCTCCCAATTGAGGATCATATTCCTGCCTCAAACCATAAGGGTCCTTACCGGTCGGGAAATGGCCTCCGATCCGCAAGATAGTATCGGGAATTGACTCTTTTTCTTTAATCAGATGATAATACATATAAGCTTCAACATCACCAAGGCCATTATCATCAATACCTTTTTCCGCAAGTTGTGCTGTGCTTGCTCCGGAAACGGGGAATACCAAGTCATCATGCCTGTAAACATAAGGAACCTTCACGTTAAATTCGGTATCTTTCAAACCTAGTCTCAAGGTGAGACCCGGTATATATAAATCTCTGGTTACTTTTTGTACGGAAACCTGGCCTATTAAAATGGATTCAAAAATAGTAAATCCGCTGATTGAAACATTCTGAGTAGAAACGTGGTCATACTCGAAAAAAGGCTCTACTACAAATCTTCCCGAAGGTAATAACGATCCCCCCTTTTCTACGGGAGCAACCTGAATAGACTTTTTTTCTTTCTGCCGTTCCTCACCTACCACAGGAGCATCTTTTGATGGAGGGGAATCGTTTTTGACGACGGTTTCTACCGGAGGCATATTCTTGTTCATGCCGGTTTTTTCGGCGGTACTCAGATCATCTTCATCATCAATTTCGATCTGTGAATTCTCGATCTGCGAATCTTCGATCTGGGGATCGTCTTGCTGTTGCAGACTTTCCATAGCCGTGGAAGCGGCCGGGATTTCCTTTGTCTCCTGACAATAACCGGCTAAGGAATAAAACATTATAAAACAAATTGTAAACAACATCATATTCACTTGCATGAAAACCTCCACTTTTATTTCTATTGTGTCCGGATGATAAAACGTTACACTTTAGACGAATATCCTCTTTCAGCAATGAATTGAGGAACTACGGCCGACAACACACCAAATTAAACGTCGGAAGTATGCAAATAACAATAAGAAAGAAATAGGAATTTAAAGATAGGAAAAATCTATTACTTTGATTAACATTGTATAATTTTGTAAAACTGCATTGGATGCTACGGGTTTTTTGAATTGAAATTTTGCAAGTAAAAAAAGAGACCTTCTCAGCTTTAATGATTATCCCTTGGTCAATACGGCACCAGTTAAAGGGTTCATCTCAATTTGTAATACTCTTTTCCCTTGAAACAGGATTATCGTCCCACCGGCCACTCCCCCAACCGGATTAATGACAATTGAATATTTTCCGTGATCGATCTCACCTGAAAAAGGGTCGCTCACTTTGACCAAAATATCTTTGGGAATATTCTTTACCGTTGTTTGATTACTGTATGTTTTATTGTCCAGATCAATCGTGAAGGTTTGACTTTCCATATTTATACGGGCAAGAGCCCTGGTATGACGAATCATGGCCGATATTTCTCGTCCAGTTGCATTAAATTTTGCTTTGGGCAGAAAACCGGAGAAAAAAAAGGTAGACAGGCCGAGTATAAGGATGACCAGCAATAAAACAATTATCAACTCCAGCAATACAAAGCCTTTAAAATTTTTTTTCATTTGAAACATCCATCCGGTTGGATTTTAGAATTATATGTTGTCCATCCGGAAACTGAAAAACGAATCGTTTTCCGAGCCGGAAAAGAGCCCTTTCCATCCGGAAATTATATAGGTAATTCCGAAATACTGAATACGGCAAGCAACATTGAAACAACTATAAAGCCGATAACCAGTCCCATAAATAAAATCATGAGCGGTTCCAAAAGAGACATGAATCTCTTAACGGCCTGCCTTAAACTTTTTTCATAAATCGTGGCAACTTTAATCAACATTTGATCGAGAGTTCCCGTTTCTTCGCCGACCCTGATCATGGAAAGAGCCAGAGGCGGGAAAACACCGGACCGGGTAAGAGGATCGGCAATACCTCGTCCTTCCTTGGCGCCTTTGGATACATTTTCTATGGCCAGCGCCATGACGCGGTTGCCGATTACTTCCCGTGAATTATTCAGTGCCTGTAGAAGCGGAACACCGCTGGATAAAAGAGTGCCGAGGGTTCTGCAGAATCTGGCCGTTTCCAGCTTCTTAATGATGTCTTCCGTAAGTTTAAGTTTAAAGTTATCCCATTTGTATCTTCCCTGGTCGGAAGCAATATAATGTTTGAACATGAACCACATCAGTACAATTAATATAAGAAATATCCATCCGTATGATTTAAGTATTTCGCTGAAACTAAGGAGCATGCGCGTCGATACGGGCAAGGAACTGCCTATTTCGGCGAAAATAACGGAAAATCTGGGCAAGACAAAGGTAATAAGGATGATAATGGAAATTCCGCCGGTTACAAATAGTATTGCCGGATAAATCATGGAGGAAATAATATGATCCTTTAATTCCCTGGACGTTTCAAGAAATTCATTAAGCCGTTCCAATATTACAGTCAGAAGCCCGCCTGCTTCACCGGCCCGAATCATATTAATGTAAAGTCTGGGGAATGTATTCGGGTGTTTTTGAAGCGAGTCGGAGAATGAAAGTCCGCTACGGATTGATTTGAGCAGGGACTTGATGGTTTCTTTCATTCCCCGGTTTTCTGAAATTTCGGCCAGAACATTCAGCGCCCTGTCCAGAGGGAGTCCCGCTTCGAGAAGCGATGTAAGTTCGGCTGTGAAAGTAACCAGATCTCCTGTACCCGTTTTGAATTTAAATCTCGTCAGGAATCCTTTCGGTGCAACAGATTTTACTTCTAAAGGAATTGCGCCGGTAGTTTTAATTTTATCCACTACCGTCTTTTCATCTGCAGCCTCAATTACTCCTTCGGTAATAATTCCTTCCAGGGTAGTTGAACGGTAAGAAAAAATGGGCATTTATACCTCCTGTGTTACCCGGAATACTTCATTCAGGGTTGTAAGGCCTTTTCCCACCTTGGCATAGCCGTCGGTAAGAATAGTTTGCATTCCCTGCTCGATAGCAGCTTGCCTCAATTCATTCGCATCGGCTTTCCTTAGTATCAGCCTACGAACGTTGTCATCTATTACCATCAGTTCAAAAATGCCCAACCTGCCCCGGTATCCTGTGAAAGTGCATTTTTCACATCCTTTACCGCGATAAACGGAAAAACCGGCAGGGGCAACTGCTGACGGCAGGCCCGGCTGAACTTGAGAGAGATCTTCTTCTTTGCAATGCGGGCAAATAATTCGTACGAGACGCTGCGCCAGAATTCCCGTAAGTGTCGAGGATAAAAGAAAGCTTTCTGCGCCCAGATCAAGTAATCTTGTTACGGCGCTCGGTGCATCGTTAGTATGGAGTGTGGAGAGCACAAGATGTCCCGTGAGGGCGGACTGAACCGCAATTTCCGTTGTTTCCAGATCCCGGATTTCTCCGATCATGATAACATCCGGGTCCTGTCGGACAATGTGGCGCAAGGTAGTGGCGAAATTGAGGCCGATCTGTGGTTTAATCTGAATCTGATTTATTCCTTTTAATTGATATTCAACAGGATCTTCAACGGTAATAATTTTTTTGTCAGGCGAATTCATCTTATCCAGGGCGCCGTATAAGGTTGTGGTTTTACCGCTCCCGGTAGGTCCGGTGACAAGAATG
This sequence comes from uncultured Smithella sp., assembly GCA_964632255.1. GTDB lineage: Bacteria > Desulfobacterota > Syntrophia > Syntrophales > Smithellaceae > MVRV01. The sequence goes on from CAZWCA010000003.1 coordinate 77,586, forward strand.
ATTCCGTTTGGCCTTTCAATGAGATTCTTGAATTGCATAAGCATATCGTCGGCAAATCCGAGGCGTTCAAGGTCAATGACAATGCCTTCTTTGTCCAGGATTCTCATGACCAGGCTTTCACCGTAAAGAACGGGGATGCTGGAGACACGAAGGTCGATTTCCCTGTCGCTGACTTTGATTCTTATTCGACCGTCCTGAGGCAGACGCCTTTCGGCAATATTCAATTTGGCCATGATCTTTATTCTGGAGACAATGGCTGCCTGCAGTTTTTTTGGCGCCGTTTCTACATTATGAAGTACACCGTCGATACGATAGCGGATAATTAATTCATCTTCGAAAGGTTCGACATGAATATCACTTGCCCTGCTTTCCAATGCCCGGGCGATAATCAGATTGACCAGCTTGATAATTGGCGCTTCCGATGCCAGATCTTTGAGATGGCCTACATCTTCGCCTTCATCTTTTGCATACTCCAACTCTTTATCTTCAATATTTTCGATGATTTTATTGATTTCCTGGCTTTCCTGGCCGTAATATCGTGTTATATAATCATCAATTGCTTTTTCATCTCCTGAAAATACCTGAACAGTCGCGCTCAGGGCCACCCTTAGAGCGTCAATTACTTCTTTGTTTGTCGGGTCCGCCATGACGACTTTAAGAATATTATTTTTCATTTCCAGTGGTATTATTCTGTTATCCCGAATGAATCTGGAGGATAAAGCATCCAGGACAACGGGGACTTTGGGGAGAGTTGCCGCTTTGATAAAATTTATAATTTGACTCATTTTTTTGCCCTTTTTTGCTAAAGCTGATAATATTAACTCATTGTCGGGTTTAAATTATTTCATCTTTATGGATATTTTCCATAAGAAGAAAACTCGATACCCGGCGTATAATTTCTTAAACGAGATGAGATAATGGATAGGATGAAGAGAATTACAATTACATTTCTACAGATTTTTAGATTTCACACCAAAGGACACTCAATACACCTGTTAAATCATCTTTTAGATATTTGTCTTTAAGAATATCCGATATGTCTTCTCATATTACACCCGATTGTGAATAACAATAAAAATTTTTAAGTTAGAACTGACACTGATAACCGGTTCCAAAGAAAAGATTTTTCAAAACAGACAAATATATCAAACTTTCGTACACGGAACCAAAAAATCACAAAATTATCATTAAGGAGGTAGCCTGCAGGGAGCAGCTTTAAAAGCGGAATTAGAGGCTATTAGGCAGTAACCAATCTAATAAAAAAGAAAGGTTGTAACCATGATTGCTAATCATTTCCGATATATATTAGTATGCTCTGTTTTTATCAGCATGTCAATTTTTCTGTTTTTGTTTTCAGATTCCACTTTGGCTGAAGTTTACCGATCTGTGAATGAAAATCAGATTATTCACATGACCAATGTTGCTGCAGGGCCGAAACATAAATCAGGGATGAAAGAAAAGCTTTTCGAATCAAATTCAAATTCTGTTCTACTTTCCGAGTGTTATGATGCAATAATCGACGATGCCGCAAATAAATATAATGTTGATGGTGATCTCATAAAAGCAATTATCAAGGTTGAATCTAATTTCAATCATAAAGCAGTTTCTAAAAAAGGGGCAAAGGGACTAATGCAACTTATGCCTCAGACCGCTTTGATGCTTGGTGTAAGTGATTGTTTTCATCCAAAGAACAACATTGACGGCGGCATCCGCTATATCTCCTATCTCATTGGTTTATATAATGGAAATCTGCGATTGGCTTTGGCGGCTTATAATGCGGGAGAAGGCAACGTGGCCAAACATGGCGGTATGCCGCCTTATGCCGAAACAAGATCATATGTACGTATGGTTATGGACAAGTATAAGCAGTACAGAAAAAAATCTGCGGAAAAGGCCTTTGTTTCCACAGCTTTTTCCGATGATTATTTTAAATAAAGAATCCTGTATCTGATAATATCCTTTCTCATCCATCCTCTGAGCAAAAAAAATCTAAATAGTTTAATGAATCAAGTTTTATCCCTATCGCATTTTAAGCATTGAAAATGTAAGCTCTTAGGCAAAGCATTATCAATACGGTCTTTTTTCTCAAAGGAAAAGTTTTGAGGCTTCCATGCAAAAGCAAATGGAACCAAAAGGTTTTACTCTTCTGGAAGTATTAGTGTCTCTTGCCATTATGGCTATAGCGGTGACAATAATCGCCCGGCTTTTTTCAGCTAATTTGAAAACGGTGGCCGATTCCGAAGATATGACCTTTGCTATGGTTAGAGCTGAGTCCCGGATGAGGGAGCTGATATCCGGTGATTCATTGACTGAAAAAGTTTTAAACGAGAATACCGATGATGGCTATCGCTTCGATATTTCCATATCAGAAATATTAAAGGAGCGAACGGATAATTTGCCTGTAAAGCTTATGAAAATAGACCTTAAGATAACTTGGATTGCCGGAATGAAGGAAAAAAATTTCAGCCTGGAAACAGTAAAGATGATTGATAGGGCGGCGGCCCAGAGAGAAAGTGAAGGCGTTTAATGATGTTTTTCAGCTTTGTGCATAATAATATGCAACAGGGAGTGCAATGAATGACCGCGATGACATAGCCGTAACATCGAGGCAAAATAACCGGGAATGGTTATTCATAAATGATACAGGGTTTACTTTGCTGGAGCTGCTCATTTCGATATCTTTGCTGACAGTGGTTATTGTCCTACTGATAGGAGCTGTAAGGTTGTCATCGCGTTCAATGGCGGCGGGTGAAAAAAAAATGGAAGCGCAGGAAAGATTTAGAACAGTCTTTTTTTTAATTGATGCCCAGATTCAATCACAAGTTCCGCTGACATATCAAGAGGAGGGAAGCACGAGATATTATTTCCAGGCCGGGCCAAAAACACTGCGCTTTACGACGAACTATTCCATATGGGGCGGCAGGAGAGGTTATGTGATTGTTGATTACAAGATTGAGAACGATGGTGCAGGTAAAGATATAATGAATGCATCGGAGTCGGTTCCCGGTATAGAGGGCGGTGGAAATGTCCGTTTTCTGGAGGCATCTTCAATCTCTTTCGAGTATTTTTGGAAAGAGCCGGGTGAAGAGCAGGGAAAGTGGGCAGAGTCTTTGACTGAAAATATAATACCTGAAGAAATAAGAATTAATTTTATACAGGGAACAAAAAAAATCTCTTTGCTTGTTCCGGTCAGGGTCAGTGGAAGTATTCTTAACATCCAGGGAGGAGCACCCCTTGAGGCAAGCCCGGCAAAGAGTATTCAGTAAGATATGATTGCACCACATATTGCTCATATCTTTAAATTGGAGATGAGGAGGCGATTTGATGCTCCCCGGGATACTTCCGGATATTACTAACGTGAGGAATAAAAAGGCCTGCCGAGGAAAAAAAGGTTTTGCATTGCTTGTTGTACTCTGGATTTTGGCCGTATTAATGGTGATGGTGCTTTCATTTTCCGTGACAACGCGGTCTGATACATACGGTTTACTGGCTTTTAAAGAAGGGATGGAAAAAAAATATTTTGCAGAAGCGGGCATTAATAGAAGTATTATGGAAATTATATATCACTCAGTTAATCAAAATCAAACAACAACGCTTGCGGGAAGAGAAGTTTGGAGACTGGATGGAACTTATTACAATTCCGACATGAATGATGGCGGTTACCGGGTGCGAATCATTGATGAATCGGGAAAAATTTCTCTTAACGACATGACCGAAAGTTCCGGTATCATTTTGAAAAATCTTTTGATCAACCAGGGTGTTGCCCAGGAAAATGCCGATATCATCGTCGATTCCATTCTGGACTGGAAGGATGAAGATGATCTTCATCGGCTGAACGGTGCGGAAGACGATTATTATATGTCGCTTGCTAAACCTTATAAAGCTCGAAATGCAGACTTTGAAACATTGGATGAACTGATCCTTGTTCGGGGAATAACACCGCAAATCCTTTATGGTGACGGTAAAAATAAAGGAATCATTCATTTCCTGTCGATTCAAAACAAGTCACCCCAGATCAATTTCAGCGTAGCACCGGAAGAAATCCTCGCCGCACTTCCGGGAATGAATGCTGCTATGGTGGACCGGATTAAGGAATTAAGAGCAGTGACGGAAATCAGAGGAGTAGAAGATGTGCAGAATATTCTAGGTGACAGCTACAACGCAATGGCTCCATTCATAGTATTCTCCCAGGAGGGCGGAACAGCCCTGGTTTATTCGATTGAAGCGACGGGCTATAAGGGGGATAAGAAGAAAGGTTACGGCATACTCGCGACGGTGTCTTTTGACAGTCTTCAAAAATACCATTATGTTTATTATAAAAGTCCAGCGGAACTCAGCCCATGAACATAAATGTAACGGAAACATACGAAAAAATAAAATCGGTTATTTCGGAAACGGAATTACGGGCATCCCGCTTAGGCAGGCATCTATGGCGGATATTATCTTTGAACCTGGCCGATGATCGAGTATTGCCGATGCAGGTTTTGTCGGTTGCTTTGGAGAATGGGGGCGTTTCCATCGTCTATGCCTCCCGCTTTCTTTCCCGGATAAAAATCAAGGGCGCCGGTTATTATTCCTTCGAGAAAGGGAAATATCCAACTCCGGAAAATGTTGTCTCCGCCATAACGCTTGCATCAAGCGAGCTCGGGGTTGTCCATGCGCAGACTATCATGGTAGTTCCGAAGTCCTGGACTATCGTAAAAACAGCGGATTTTCCTTTAGCGGTTTCAGAGAATATTTCCGCCGTCATATCCAACGAACTGGACCGGCTTACTCCCCTCAGCCCGGAGAAAGCTTTTTATGATTTCCAAATCATTAGTGAAGAAGAAAGTCGCCTTTGGGTTATTGTTGCGGCGATAAACAGCGATGTTTTGCAGCCTTATTTTGATTTACTTCAGGAAAAAAAAATCATTGTCAGGAGAATATCGGTCAGTACCTCAGCATTCGGAACACTTTGTGACCATGCTCATGGAGCTGGAAGTATTATTTTTACAAAAATTTCAAGTGATGGATATGAAGGCGGAGTAATTCGTGATCATAAATGGTTTGCCTCCTTTACCGGCACATTAACAGGAGAAGACGAACCGTCAAATATCCACATAATAGCCGCGGAAGTGAACCCCATTATAGAATCGATAGAAGAAAACACGGAAGTCATCGTTGATCATCTTCCATCCGAAAAATGGTGTCTGCAGCTTAAGGAAAGTATTCATGCACCGGTCCGATTCCTTAAAGAACTTGATCTGAAACTTAATTTTTCAAATAGGAAAAATCTCAATAAAATTTACCCTCTGGCTCTGGGAGGCGCATTGGAGCACTTGCTGCCGGGAGCTTCCAATATGAATCTCCTAAACCAGGGTAAACATCAACCGGACAGGACTCCTTTGTCCCTTACAATTATTCTGATTGTTATCTTTATCGCCCTTAGTCTGTTCTGGGTAATATCTCCTTTGCAGATTGAGAAATTAAGGCTTGAAACAATTAATCGTGAAATTGAAGCCCGGGAGGATGAAGTCAAGAAAATAGATGTCCTGCAAAAAAATGTTGAAAATATAGAAAAAGAAATACTGTCCATCAGAACGTTTAAAACTTCCAGACCCATGATGCTGAATATTTTGAAAGAAATGACCAGTATTCTGCCCAGAAGCACATGGCTCAGCCGGATTCGAATAGCGGATACTACAATAGAAATTGAAGGTTATGCTGCATCGGCAACAGAGATTGTTCCAAAACTGGAAGCATCACCTTATTTTAAAAAAGTTGAGTTTTCTTCACCGACATCCAGAGATCTCCGAATGAACGCCGATCGTTTCGCGATAAAAATGGAGATGGAGGGGCTACAGGAGGAAAAGTTGGGAAATGGGGAAAAGAAATAGAATTTTAATTATAGCAATCCCTTTTATAATCATACTTTTAGGAGCCGTTATTTATGAATACGGCTATCTTCGGGTTCAGTCTGAATTAAGCAATTTAAAAGATACGGTAGCCTCCAGATCGAAGGTACTTGCAAAGTACAGAGCATTGATCGCTGATAAGCCGCGTCTCGAGGAAACACTGACGGTTGTAAGAGAAACCAGAAAAGCGGAAAATTCTCGATTAATAGAAGGACAGACCTTATCGGTTGCCGCAGCAGGGCTGCAGAGTGTCATTAAGGGAATGATTACATCAAGAGGAGGAAGTATAGCCAGCGAGCGGGTGGAAAGAGCTGAAACTACGGGGAAGTTCAGGATTGTTTCAGTAATATTTGATGCCATTATTCCGGATACAAAAGCTTTAACTGAAACGTTGTATGCAATTGAAACTCAAACCCCTTACCTGGTTATTCGAGAGCTCGATGTCCGGATAAGAAATTTCAATAATCCACGGGACTTGACTGTCAGACTGAAAGTTTCGGGATTGACAGGAGGAAGTGGAGGCTGAAGAGTCAATGTTTACATATGTATTAAAAAACTTAAACATCCTCAACGGCATTTTGTTGGCGGCGGTTGCCTTGTTGATTATTTTCATAGCGATTCCTTATCTCACTATGGATATCTGGTTATCTATTCCAAAAGTGCCCCGCACTGCAATCGGACAGAGTGCGAAAGCAACCGTAGTGGCCAATCCGCCTCTTTCCGACTATGCGCAGATAAGCGATCAAAATCTTTTTAATCCGGCGCGGAGGATTCCGCCTGCAGGTGTTGGAGAAAAGATTGTTTCCAAGCCGGAAATTGTTTTGTATGGAACATTGATTACCGGTGATATGAGAGTTGCTTTTATTGAAGACAGAAAAGCGCCGAAGATGACACCGGGAAGAGGCAAGAGGCAGATCGCCGCCAGAAAGGGGTATAATATAAACGGCTATATTCTTCAGCAGATTGAGCCGGACAGGATTATCTTGGTTAAAGGAAATGACCGAATCGTTGTCAGACTGGAAGAAGAAAAAAGGAAGCAAACCCAAGAGAGAAAGGAGCCGGTCATAAATCCGCAGGAAGCCGCGCCGGCGATTCCTCCGGAGATCCCGAATGGAGGTCAAATGCAAATGCCGTCTTCCATCCAGGAACCGCCGAAGGCAACGGGAAGGTAAAACTGCTTTCCACTACCCGGAAATACTGAAAGAACAGCCGAATAAGATATTTGAATAGGTACAAAAAGCTAGGAAAATAACAAAGGTTAACTTCAATTCCTATAATGAAAAAGGCGGAGTTACTCTAGTTTCCATCCGGAAAAGGCTCTTTTCCGCTCTAGCGGTATCACTCTGGGGTAATGCTTGTGGGGGATACAGGAAGTGTGCCTTCAGCAATGCCTTGATGTACATGCGGAACGAAAAATATCTCTTTTCAGGCTGGGAAACGATCAGTGTTTTGTCATTCAAGTTTCCGGATGGACTCTACTCTATTTTTCCTTCAGGCCTTCCTTTCATGAGTTCTTCTCTGGTAATTCTTCCCTGGCTTTCACCAGCCATGTTGTCAATATATTTTTTGGTTACATCACTGGCTTGTTTCTGGCTTTTAATCACGCGAGGTGTCAGCAGAATAATTATTTCCGTTCTTGATTTATCATCACTCCAGTTGCCGAAGAGCCAGCCAATATAGGGGATCTTGCTTAAAAACGGGATGCCGGAGCGGGACTTTGATAAGTCTTCCCTGATAAGGCCTCCAATAATAATAGTCTGGCCGTCTTGTACTACGACATTGGTCGCAGCATTATCGTTGTTCAGGATAATCTGATCTTCATTATTGTAAAGTTTAATTGTGCTGAAAGTCGAAACTTCCTGATACAGATCCAGTGCCACAAGACCGCTTTCATTCACCCTTGGTTTAACTTTCAAAATAACGCCGATATCCCGGTATTGAATAGTCCGTTGCGGAGCAACAGTTGTCGAACCATATGTTTCTGACGTGACAAGAGGAACTGACTGCCCTATCTGGATTTTTGCTTCCCTGTTGTCTGAAACAAGAATATGAGGCGTAGCCAGAAGTTTGGCTTTTGAGTCGGTTGCCAGGGCAGTAATCAAAAATTGGATCGATCCTGCATCATTAATCGCATAAAGGGTAAAATTATTACCGAAAGGTTTCGTGAAATCTACTCCACTCAAGTTTGTCCCAAATAGGCCTCCACCTACATTGTACTCTCCTATCCTCCCATTTATCCATGCTGATAGTCCCAAAGTAAGATTGTCCGTCAGGGTTACCGCAGCAACCATTCCCTCAATAACAACCTGCCTGGGATAAATATCTATCCTGTCAATAGCTGACTTGATCAGTATATATTCTTCAGGTGTAGATAAAATTATGATTGAGTTTGTAACTTCATCGGGAATAAATTTTGTAAAATCGGAAACAATCGATTGTCCGACAGGAGATGAGGAAGGCACTGTTGGACCGCCGCCTGATACGGCTGGTGAACGTCCGGTTGGACTACCGCCTGGTGCGGACGGTGAATATCCTACCGGGCTGCCCATTGCCGCCGGTGTAACTGTAGGAGCTCCAGCACCTGTTTCCGTTGCCGTTACAGTTGCAGGTACAGCCGATTTTGTTCCCAGAAAGGTCTGTTGCAATATTGTAGCGATATCTTTTGCTTTCCCATTCTGTACAGAATAGACAAAAACCTGCGGTTTTGTGGTCTTTAAATTTTCATTATCAAAAATATTGACCAGTTGAAGCAGGCGTTTGACATTGGCGTCCGTGTCAACGATGATTATTTGATTACTTTTGGGCACATCTATGAGTACGGCATTACCGGATGTAAAGGGAGTAAGCAGTTTAAGAATATCCGAAGATTGTACATAAAGAATTTGAACTACCTGGACTAAAGCTTTGCCTGTTATTCTGATATCCAACGGATCTCTTCCAAAGCTCACGGGCGACGGTTCTTTGGAAATGTCGCTTATCGGTACAATTCTATAAAGGCCACTTTCTTCGACGATACCGATGCCATTTATTCTCAGAATAACTTCCATCAGAGGAAGAACCTGTTCGAACGGCACAGGAGTCACCGCCCGGAATGTCACCCTGCCTTTAATACGGGGATCAACCACATAATTGACCTTCAAAACTTCACCGAATATTGTCTGGATTATTGTAAATACATCGGCATCATCAAAATTCAAAGTGACCATTCTTTTCGAAGGTTTTTTAGATACCTTTCTATCGGTTAAAGGCCGCTTCTTTCCGCGAGACGGCGAGGTCGAAGCAGCCGGCAAATCTTGTCTTTGTTTTTTAATATTACTTTTATTTTCAGGTTCGGCAGCAGGCTGGGGCGTTTCTGCTTCTGGTCCGGTTTCCGCGGGTATTTGACTCTCATCGGGTATTTGTTGCGAAATCTCTTCTTCATTTTCCAAAATTGCTTGAGTTTTAATGGGAGTATGTAAGTCGGCGGGCGCTTGAATTTTGGTATCCGCAACGGCGGTCGGTTTTATGCCTAATTCAGATGATCGGTTATCCTTTGCCCAGCAGACTGTTTCCTCGCAGTAAAAACTGTTATGGCCTGCTTTAATCATCCCGGATATATCCGACGGGCTCTGTGCCCAGACTGTTTCAACCCGGCATATCCATGAAAAGGAAACCGGCATTCCGCCGAGTAATAGCAACCAGACATAAAGAGATATGCAAAAGTATTTATTGTACAAAGTTAACATCCTATTTGCAGTTATTTCCAATTCACAATATCTTCATCTTCACCGCCGCCGCCGGGGACGCCATCTCTCCCGTATGATGAAAGATCATATTCCCCGTGTAAACCGGGAGACTGGTAAATGAACGCCTTGCTCCAGGGATCATTTGGAACTTCTTTTTTAAGATATGGTCCATTCCATTTTTCTATACCCGGATTTGCCATGAGTGCATTAAGTCCTTCCTGTGTTGTTGGGTAACGCCCAACATCAAGATGGTAATGATCTAATCCCTGTCCTAAAAGTTCTATCTGCGCTTTTGCCGCCGCCGCCTTGCCTTTACCAAGCTTTGGAAAAAGACGGGGACCGACAAGAGCGGCAAGTAAAGCCAGAATAACCATGACTACCAGCATTTCCACAAGAGTAAAGCCCTTTTGTCCGCGTTGCCGTTGAAAAAGCATGATCAATATTAGTTCTCCATGTTTAATACAGAGATATTTTTCAGATTAAGCTCCAAGATATTTCAGAGAAAATATTACATTTTCGATGTTGTTTCGCTATAAGGCAAAAGCTTGATCGAGACTGCCTTGTATCCGATTTCCTTGTAAGAAAAAGGATAACCAAGGCAATGCAGGAAATTAAGGCAACAAAATCTTACTTCTAAATGCGGTTACCAAAAGGAAGGCCAACCGGAGCAAACCGGAATTTATTGTATACTCAGTTATAATCCGGTTCTTACAATTCTTTACATGTTCAGTCTCATGCCGGGATTTAATTTAAATTTTCATAAATTATTTCAAGATTTAGACTTGATGTGAAATTTGTAGTTATTGCCTGTCAATGTTTAGCTATTTAATTCTTATTGTTTTCACACTGAAAGAAATTAATAATTACATAAAATTTAAAATTACGAGCGGCATATTTTTCAGAGCAAATGAGAATATCCACTCGTCAAGGAGTATGATGTTTACGCTTAATTTAAAATGCATAAATTGTGATTTTGAAGGAGTTCCTGAAATCCCGGGTTGTCTTTACGAGCTTCCTGTTTCCAGAATATTCAAGTATTTCGGTCATAATCCATTGTCGGGCCATCTTCATTATCAGTGCCCAAATTGCAACATTATTCTGCTTATTGATCCTCAGGATGTGCTGGGTGACGGTTTTATTATCGATGTGCGCAAAAATTCAGGGTTTCTTATGACTCATTGCGCTGATATCATGACACAATAAAGTATTTTAATGGGCATTATGAAAATATTTATACTGTTGATATCAATTCTGTCAGCTTTACCCATTAATGCCTGGGCAAGTCAAAATAATGAAAGTAAACTTACTGCAAATCTTCTAATTGTAACATTAATGAACAAAGTTCTAAATAATCGTCAGACCGAGGCGAAGGATGTAACGTATAGTGACGGTGACACGATTATGAAAGGATACCTTGCCTATAATCCCAAAATTAAGGGAAAAAGGCCGGGGATTCTTATTGTACACGAATGGTGGGGACTGAGCGATTATATACGACAACGCACAAGGATGCTTGCCGCTCATGGATACGTAGTAATGGCAGTGGATCTGTATGGAAACGGAAAGCAAATAACGCATCCTGAAGATGCCCAGAAATTTTCTGCAGAACTTATGAATAATTTCGATGTAGCTAAAGGACGCTTTCTTGCTGCTTTGAATTATCTCAAAAAACAAAGAAACGTGGATGGGCAAAACATTGCTGCTGTAGGCTATTGCTTCGGCGGAGGAATTGTATTGAATATGGCCAGGCAAGGAATTGGCTTGAAAGGTGTTGTCAGCCTTCATGGGGGCCTAGTGCCGGTGAAGCCGGCAAAACCCGGTGTCATCAAAGCCAAAATTCTTGTGCTGAATGGAGCTGATGATAAGTTCGTAACAAAAGAACAAATCGATTCATTCCGGTTGGAAATGAGAAATGCAAATGCTGATTTTCAGTTCATCACATATCCTGGAGCGATGCATGGTTTTACGAATCCCGATGCCGATAAAAATGCAAAGAAATTTAATCTTCCCATTGGTTATAATGCAGAAGCAGATCAAAAATCATGGATGGAAATGACAAAGTTTCTAAATGAAATATTCGGTTAATAGAAATAATTGAGGGGCCTCATGAGAAAAGAGAGTCTCATATGTTTCCGTACCAGCAAAGATTTGCACGAATCTTTGTCATACATCGCAAAAAAAAGCCGGCGGTCTTTATCGTCAATAATTGAAATGGCCCTTACCAGTTATGCTAAAGAAAGAAAAGCATTCCAGAGTATTGTAAACGATAAAAGACAATATCCAAGAAAAGTTCTTTCTGTTCCTGTTGTAATGAATCTCCGGGAATCGGGACAAGTGGCGATAGGGGCGATTGCGGATATTTCTCTGGGCGGCGTAAAAATCTTGATTCCTAAGAATTTTAAATATCAAATCCCGATTGATGAACTGGGTTCAAGATTTGAGATTGTATTCAGTTTATCTACTGAACAACAGCCGCTGAGTTTATTTTGTGAATCGAGGAGAATAATTGATAACGAGGACAACATCTGTATAGGAGCCTCATTTATTGATGCTGATTTTAATAGTTATAAAACTCTCCAAGCCTACCTGATGTAACCGATGTTGTTTGTTTTCCTGAATATCGAATAAGTCAGAATAAATAGAAGTTTAAATTAATGGTAAATGCGGCCTGTTCATAAACTTACAATCAATAAGTGTTGATTTAGAATAAACCCGCTAATAACATTTATTCAGGAAAATGAAAAATAATGAAAGGAGGATTATATGGCAACAGATAATTGCATGAAAGGAGTTATGATCGGCGGCTTAGTTGGTGCTGCGTTAGGAATTCTTTACGCTCCAAAAAGTGGAAAAGAAACGAGGATGCAAATTTGCAGATCATCCGAGGAGGCATTGGAAAAAGCAAAGGAGCAGTATGAACAAATAATCGGGAAAATAGAGGAGCTGGCCGAAAAAGAGAAGGAAATGATTGCAGAACAGAAAGGCAGGCTGAAAAACGCCCTGGAGGCCGGTGTAGAGGCTTACAGGCAGGAGAGACGGTGATGCTTTACGGATAAAGTAAAAAATATAATTTAATCATGGCCGGTTTTACTTCCTGAATTTAAAAAAACGGCACCATCAGGATTGGAAGAGAAAAATGAATAATATATTAATCAAAACAGGTGAAAGCCGGTGGTTTCGGCTTTCACCTGTAAATAAGGTATGTTTTCATAATCAGGTAATAGGTTCCGATTTGATTGAAGAAGTATTTTGAAAGGGTTGCCGGCTTTCCAGGTCCATTTATAATCTTATTGTATTTGTACTTTTACTTCTTTGCTTTTTATCTCTTCACTTTTCGGTATTCTCACTTCCAGAACACCATCCTTGAAGGTTGATTTTACTTTATCGGACTGTACTGCTCCGGGAAGGTCGAAGGATCTGGAAAAAGAACCATATGACCGTTCCCATTTATAATAATCTTTCTTTTTTACTTCTTCTTCTTTTTTCTTTTCTCCGGAGATGGTAATGCAATCCTCGGACAGGGTAACATCAATATCTTCCTTTTTCATGCCCGGGAGTTCAGCCTTCAAAACTATATCTCCGGCATCCTCGTAAATATCTACTAATGGAGAAACTTCTTCCAATAAGGAAGTTCTCATGCCCAACAGTGAGCGGTTGAAAGGGCTAAACGGCCGTAAAAACGATTCATCAAAGAAGGAATCGACCCACCGTGAAAGAGGGCGAAATGCCTCGTCAAATGGTACCATTTCTTTTGATTTTTCCTCACGCATAATACACCTCCTGGAAAAGATAATATTATTTTTAA
>CAZWCA010000004.1:0-64541 GCA_964632255.1 uncultured Smithella sp.
ATCCCGGATAAAGAAATGCTGCCCGTCGTCACCGATGAACCTGATGTAGCGCTCAGAGCTGACTGTGCAATACCTTTGGCTTGCTCGATCATCGATGTGATGGCCGTGATGCCTTTGTCAGCGGCGGTAATCGTCTGGACCGCCTGCCCCATGGCATCTTTCAAACTGTCAATGAGTGATGCACGAGACGTCAAAGATTGAGAAGCAAAATACGACACCGGATTGTCGATTGCCGTGTTAACTTTCTTGCCTGAAGAAAGGCGGTTCTGTGTCCGGTTCAAAAGATTAACCGTGTTTTGCAGACTTAAAAGATTGGACCTCATTCCCGAGGTTAATGATACATCGTTAATAGCCATGATTTTTCTCCTTTTCTAGGTTTCTTTCCGACAATTCTTGTCGGAGTTTTTATTTTGCCGATGGCTTTGGTTCTTTATTACTGATATTCGAACTGCCTTGTTTGATATTGCCTCCTTTCTTTGTTATTTTTGTAAACCTTTTGTTAATTTTATTATCGGATAATGCATGCAAAACTTTAGAATCCGGAATAATTTTTTAGACTATTAGACTGAAGGCTGAAGACTGGAGCTGACAATTGAAGGTTATTCTTCTGCGAATGAAAAAACAAATAACAACTCCTGAGAACGTTAGTGTCCTCCGCCGGCGGAGGTGTCACGAAGTGACGGAGGTGGAAAATAAAAGGTTTCCGGCAAAGACGTTGTGATCCAATTGAGGGAGAGATTGCTTTCCGCCTTCAGCTTTTTTTATTCTTCGTATTCAAGTTTCTTCCGTTATCAGCCGATAATTCTAATAGACAATCCGATATCTAACGGAGACTATTTTATGGCCGATTGTTTCATCACATCTTATGTAAACCGATACGCCGTACCTTTGTATGAGAGCCCCTATGGTGTATCGGCGAACGCGATAGATGATTTGTTTGCCACGTCAGGAGGCAGTACTCAGGCTGGTCTTGACTCTCTGGCCGGGACTATTTTGTTACAGGGAATCGATTTCTATCAAAATGGGAATTATAACCGGGCGATTCAGTCCTTCAAAAGCGCTGCAGCCCTGTCGCCCTATTCCGATAATTCCGCCAAGTCTTATGAGTATATGGGACTGGCTTATCTTCAACTGGATAATACGGATGCAGCAATTAAGACTTATAAGGAAGCAGTCCGGCTTTATCCGACGGATGATACATTTTCCAAAGCCCTGGGTGATCTCTACCTGAAGGAGAACAGGACGGATGAAGCCGTTAGGCAATATAAGGCAGCGGTTTATGCCAATCCGACTTCTGCCGACAACCTGTATTCTCTTGGACAAGCTTATCTCTCGGCAGGTGAACTAAGCAAAGCTCAAGAACAATTTACAGCTGTTACCCGCATCAGCCCTAACAGTGCAGCTGGTTTCTATGGTTTAGGCCAGGTCGCCCATCTCTCCGGTAATTTGACCGATGCAGTCTCCCAATTAACTCATGCCATTAACGTCAATAAAAATTTTGAACTTGCCTACCTGGAACTGGGTTATGTCTATGCTGATCAGGGAGATTTTTCGAGCGCCGATGACCAACTGGCGACTTTAAAGAGCAAAAAATCCGATAAAGCCACCACACTTTCGTCTTATATTACACTGGCCGCAAAACCCAAAATGATCGCCGCCTTAGGCATCGATGGCTTCAACACTAATCTGGGGCCGAATACCAAAGTTTCATCTCTTTCTTCCTCACTGACAGCTGCGAATACATCCAAACTGTTCTCAATGAAGATCGCGTTTTCCAAAGACATGGATCAAGCATCCATTATCAATCCTTACAACTGGAAGATATCCCGGGCCACCATCCGGAATAACGGCGGCGTATACAACAACGGGCTGACACCGCCGGCTACGGAAGCCGCCATTCTTCCCAAGCCTGCATATATTTTATTCAATCCGGAAAATAATACGGCAACCGTCCGTTTCTGGGTTTCTCAAAACGCCAATGCCAACGCGACGATTGATCCCAAGCATATTGTCTTCAAATTCTCAGGTGTGGATACTTATGGCAAGGCAATGGATACGTCCGCCGATGAATATAGCGGGTTTTCTCAAATAGTATAAAAAATAGGTAATAGGTAATAGGTAATAGGTAATAGGTAATAGGTAATAGGTAATAGGTAATAGGTGCAAACGCACTTGCAGTGTTTTTTGTCAATTATAATTAATTCATTGATCTTTCATGCTAAACAAAGCAATTTGTTTTAGTGAATTTATTTTACAGATAATCAAGAATTGACATTTTTCCGATCTTCGCCGCCATGTTGTATGATGCCTCCATGGCTGTCTGTTCCAACTGATAGGACACGATTAATTTAGCCAGATCTACATCTTCGATCCCGGATTTCAATGACGTTATTTGTTCGTTGAGGGATGTAAGCCTTTCGCTGGTATTAGTTAAGGAGCCGGATTTGGCGCCGACTTTTGTTTGCGCCTGCAAAACCTGTGTTTGAATATTTTTTAAATCATCGATTTGTGCAGCCACTGCCGTTAAGTCATGATTATCCAGTGCAGTTTTCAGGGCTTTAAGCGTTTTTAAAAGATCAACTGTTCCCGGGCCATGAACTTCAATGGAGTTGACCTGTGGCTTGGTACCCGCTGTAATTTTAAAAGAAACCGTATTGCCGGTATTCCACTGGCCCGACAGAGCGATTTTTATGTCATCCGTTCCGTCATTATCGGCATCAATGGTCACTTGAGCCGCGCTCATCGAGGTTATCGTCATATGTGGATATAGGGCACTGCCGGTAATGGCCCAGCTGCCGACGGCAGCTCCCCGGGTAAGAGTAATCGTATCATCCGCAGTCAGACCGGTCCCTGCTCCGAGAACGGATGCGGAAGCAACGGGTCCGTTCGCCGCGGTAAAGGCGGAAGCCCCGGTAATGTTGTAAACAAAACTGCTGCCTTTACCGACCTGCATGGCGAGCTGGCCGTCGTTGCCCCGGTAGTAGCCGCCGGCATAACCGTTAACCGTAAACAAGTCATCAGCGGCCAGATTCTGCGTGCCTGCGGTAAAGTTCATCGTTACCCCGTCGCCTAAAGCAATAGAGGTGAAGGCGGTTGGGGTGAATGCGCCCAAAGCAAGGTTACCACCGGCAGGGTTGGTGACACTGAGGGTCATGGATAGATTGCTGGCTCCGGTCGCTTTATCTGTAAGGGTGATTTTCCCCGACGAATCGATGGCTGCCGATACCTTGCTGCTGCCGCCGAATGTTGTTTCAATTTGATCCAGCAAATCCTGCACTGTTCCTGCAGCTGCATCGGCTATCGTAAATGTATCAGGCCCGACAGCAATGCCATCGTGATCAACTCCCGAAATATCGATGGTTGTGCCGTTTTGGACATTGGCGCCGGTAATTGTGTTCCACACGGTCGCAGTTGTAATGGACAATCCGCCGGACGTATTCGCCACGCTTCCCTGAATTGTCCGGGGCGGCAGTGTTTGCTTGGCTCCCCAGGTTATACCGCCATCCGTAGATATTTTATAGGTCGCTGTTGTCAATGTTCCGCCATCAATAATTTTTACGGCGTACGTTTTGTTTTCTGTAGCCGTATTAGTGCCGCCGGAAGCAACTGTGCCATTGAATTTATTGGCTGCGGATGCTGAGGCTGCACTAACACTGGGCGCAGCGATAGTCACCGGAATTGAAAAAAGATCCCCGGCCGCCAGGTGATGAGTTCCCGAATCGTCAAGAGTTAAGTTTATTCCCTCGTCCAGGGGGATGGATGCCTTTGTCGATGCGGCGATGGCGCCGAAATTCAGAAAACCACCCACAGGATTGGTAATGCTCAGAGTCATCGACAGACTGCTGGCTCCGGTCGCCTGGTCCGTAAGGGTGATTCTCCCTGACGAATCAATGGTTGCCGATACCTCGCTGCCGCCGCCGAATGTTGTTTCAATTTGATCCAGTAAATCCTGCACTGTTCCTGTAGCTGCATCGGTTATAGTAAATGTATCAGGCCCGACAGCGTTACCATCGTGATCAAATCCTGAGATGTCAATGGTTGTGCCATTCTGGACATTACCGCCGGTAATTGTATTCCACACGGTCGCTCCCGTAATGGGTAATCCGCCGGCGATATTTGCCATGCTTCCCTGAACAATTTGAGGCGGAAAATTTTGTACCTCTCCCCAGGTTTCGCCGTTATCGGCGGAGATTTGATAAGTCGCCGCAGCCACTGTTCCGCCATCAATAATTTTTACTTTGTATGTCTTATCTTCTGTTCCCGTGTAAGTGCCGCCGGAAAGAGCTGTGCCGTCAAACTGATTGGATGCTCCCGTCTCAGCGCCTCCTATGCCGGCAACACCGGAAGTTGCCGAAAAAGGAGCGACATCCGTTCTTGATCCGCCGAATATATAGCTGTCGCCTGACTTGGCATTCATTAGTGATAAAGCGCTGTCAATTAAAGAAGAGGCAATCGAGGCATTGGCATCCATCGTATCCGCCGTCGTTCCAGTGGCGATAGAGCCGGCCTGGGCAAGAATGTTTTTAATGCCCTCAAGATTTGTATCCGTTAAAGACAACCATGTTTTTGCACTGGTTATATTGGTTTGGTACTGATCTATGGAGGCCAGGGTGGAAGCATAATTTAATATTTGACCGGCGCCGATGGGATTATCCGACGGCCGGTTGATATTTTTTTGCGTGGAGATCTTTTCCATCAGTTCCGCGGCTTTTCCCTGGACATTAAACAAACTGCCGGTCAGCGTAGTAAATTTCATGTTTTCCGTAACCCGGTTAATCATGATCGTCCCCTTTTTATCGGCCGAGGTTAATCAAAATATCCATCATATCCGAAATGGTTTTGGTCATTCTGCTCGCGGCATTGTAAGCCATCTGATATTTAATCAGATTCAACATTTCTTCATCCAGAGAAACACCGGAGAGCTGTTCTCTTTGATCATTCTTCTGAGAAGCTATGGCCTGCTCGCGAGTCAGGTTTGCAGCTGCATTGGAAACATCCTGCCCGACTTTAGCAATAAATGTGCTGTAATAGCCGCTGATATTTGTCGTGCTGTCTTTTTTGGATAAAGAAAACGAAAGTGTATCGCCGGCATTCCAGAAACCGGATAAATTTAAAGTGATGTCTGCGGTGCCGTTGTTATCCAGGTCAACAGTCAACCTGCTGTCACTGGACGATAGGACAACTGCATTGTCATAGCCGCCATTGTCGGATGCCGCGGCAATTGACCAGGAATTGGCCGTGGCCCCGCGGGTAATCACAATTGGTGAATCTGTATTTTTATAAGCTTGTCCGGTATTATTAATAATTCCCGTAGCTGAACCTGTAGCGCCTCCCCCTGCCGAAATCTGTCCCAGTGACGCATATATATTATCATCCTGAATTGCGGACATGGCTGCAGCATTATCGCCGTCGGCGTTGGCTGTGGCGGAAGCGGCGATCTTTCTTGTATCAGCGGCTATCGCCGCACTTACCGCCATATCCTTGGCTTCAGTAGTTTTTTTGAAAAACAAACCGCCGATATTGCCGTCCTGATCATAACCCGCCATATGTTGGGAGTTTACTTTATTGACAATGCTGGACGCTGTCTGGTTCAGATCATTAATATAAGACGGCAGGGTGACATCTCTGATATTTAATAATCCGCCCAGCTCACCCCCGGTGATTTCATTATTCAATGATGTATTCGGATCATTGGTAAAAACGATGTCATTTAAATTAGAATTGTTGACATTCCTCTGCACTTTTAATTGCCAGTTATTGCTTTCTTCCACAAGCGCCCTGCCGCTTTCAGGCAGATAAATGTACAAAGACCCGTTGCTCTTCTCAACGTAATTAATATCAATCAGCGAGCTTATTTTGTTAAGCAGGGCGGCCCGGTTATCCCGCAGTGCCGATGCCGTACCACCCGCACTTTCTGCTGTGGCGATCCCGGCATTTAAAGAAGACATGTCTTTGAGATATCCGTTCAGCTTATCAATATCATCGGCTATCGTCTGGTTGGCATTATTCTGGATAGTTAATAGCTGATCAGCTCTTTGATTAAAAATATAGGTGAGATTTTGGGCTGCCGATACTACTGAGTCCCTCTCGGACTGGCCCGAAGGATTGGCCGAAAGATTGTCCCAGGCGCTCCAAAAGGCGCTCAGCGCATCATTTACGCCGTTTCCCTTGCTTTCATTCAGAATACCTTCAATTTGAGTTAATAAATCCTTACGGGTTTTGGCATTGCCAACGGACGCGTTTTGCGAAACTATCTGCGATTCCAGAAATTTATCATAGACTCTCTCAATATCGGCTATTCTTACACCGACCTGCTCCTGGCTCGATGTGGAATCACTCGAACCTACGGCTTCGAATACCGGACGAAGTCTTGTATAGCCTTCGGTATTAACGTTGGAAATATTTGCCCCGGTAACATTGATCGCCGCCAGATTACTGAGGATAGCCTGCTGCGCCGTATATAAAACTCTTCCAATATCGCCCATAAATCAGCCTACCTTATGTAAGTATGTGCCGTTTCTCTGCCCTGATTTCATTTTTCCGCTCTCCAGATAAACTGTTTCCGAAGATATGATGGAATTGATAAAATCCAGGGAGCTTTTAATATTGCCAAGCGAGGCATCCAGCAAATCTTTATTCGCTGCATTTAATGCATTGACTTCCCGTGAAATTATCGACAAATTATCACGAATTTCCTCGATTTCTTTCCTTTGTTCAGAACCGGCGTAACCGGCTAATTGGGTGAGTTTGATATCTTTTGTATCCAGATCAAGATTACGGGCGATCTTCTTCAAGACGGTTGTTCTTGCTTCCCCCAGCATCCGTGCTTTCAGAATTATATTTTCTTTCAGGGCATTGTTCCGATTGAGTTCCTCAAGAACGGGTTTATTGAGTATTTTCTTCTCATAAATAATCGTACTTCTCAGTTCCTGATAAACCATCAGTTCTTTTCTCAATATATCTATCAGAGAAGCAAAAATACTTTCGCAGAAATTTTCCTGTTGCGAGTTCATCAACCCCATACACTGATCGAGCATAATAATATCCTTATATTAATTAGATAGTAATTTAGCTTTTGTACGCCCGCCTGAAAGCGGGCCTGAAAAAAGACGGACCGAGACCTGCCGGAAAGGAAATGCAAATGAGGAATAATCTGTTTAAATAACGGAATCTTTTTGCTTTTTCAGGCAAAAAGGTCAACAATTGACTCTCCCACCATTTTTCCGGCAATGTCTTCTCCACTAACGTTGTATGTGCCTTTCTCCACCTGACTTTTTATTTCCTGTATTTTTTCTTCACGAACGTCAGGTAATTGAGACAACGTATTTTTTATTTGCTGGATATCTTTTGCCTGGGTGGAAAGATTAACTTTTTCTTCCGTTATTGTCGCCGCACCGGCATTTTGCTTATCAGAATTGACGACGTAGTTATCGTTTTTCTGATACTGCTGAACCATTTGCGAGCTTAAATCTTTAACATCGGAAATTTTCATTTAACTTTCTCCTTGATTTGTCTTATCACACCTATCGGCAAAAATAGCAAATAACTTTAATCCTATTTAATTTTCTCCGGGGAAACTTCCTCCTTTGGGTAATTTCTTGTCAATTGTTCAAAAAGAACCTTTTGCAACCCCAGTCCATTTCCTTTTCTTGATAAATCTTCAGCAATTTTTTGATCCATAATCATATAATATGTATCCTTGCCTGGTCCTGACAAACTGGCGGCACTGGAATTTTTGGGAACAGTCTGACGCATTATTTTTAAAAGCTGATAAGTAAAAATTGATTCAAAATCCTGGCATGCTTTTTTAATTTTTTGCAAATCAGCCCGGTTTTGTTTCGAAGCGATATCCGAATCTTTTATCAATTGAGTTGTATTTTGGGGATTTTTATTTATAGTGTTCATACTTCTTCCTCGATCTTAGATGATGCGTAAATCCGCCTGCAATGCGCCTGCGGCCTTGATCGTCTGCAAGATAGTGATCAAATCGCGGGGCGAAACTCCCAGAGCGTTAAGAGCCTTCACCACATCATAAATTGTGACCCCCTGAGGAAGCATCATCAATGATCTTTTCTCTTCTGCAACATTGATCGTGGTTTGGGGAACGACAACTGTCTGTCCACCGGGAGCAATCGTTGTACCCCCAGGACCGAGAGCAGGAGTGGTCAAACCGGCAGGAGCACCGGGAGCAAAAGGCAGCGGTTGCGATACCCGGGCGTCCTCTTTTATCTGAATGCTGAGGTTTCCATGGGCAATAGCCACCGTTGATATACGTACATTGTCGCCCATGACAACTGTACCGGTTTTCTCATTTAACATGACCACAGCGGCGGCATCGACTGGAACATCAAGAGATTCAATAAAATAAACAAGCTCGGACAAAGATCCTTCAAACGAATCTCTTGCTTTTACCGAGACTGAAATGGAATCAATTTGTTTTGCTTCAACAAAAGATATCGTTTTATTGATCATTGCGGCCATTCTGGTGGTAGTGGTGAAGTCAGGACGCAGTAAATTAATTACCAGTGATCGCCGTTGATCAAAATCATACTTAAGTTCTTTCTCGACAAAGGCCCCATTGGCAATATTGCCGGCTGTAGTATGATTTTTCGATACACTTCCTGCAGCTCCGCTCGCTGAAAATCCTCCCAATGTCACGGCTCCCTGCGCTACTGCATATACTTCACCGTCAACACCGCGAAGCGGAGTTAATAAAAGCGTTCCGCCCAAAAGACTTTTTGATGATCCTAAAGATGAAACACTTACATCGATTTTCGTGCCGATTTTGGCAAAAGGAGGCAGTGCGGCGGTGACCATAACAGCGGCTACGTTATCTGCTTTTAAATTCGATATTTTATCTTTCATGGAAAGCCCCTGCCTGACCATCATGTTGGCGAGAGATTCCTGAGTAAAAAGATTTTTTGTCAAGTCATCTCCGGTTCCGGCCAAACCAACAACCATCCCATAACCGATCAACTGGTTATCCCTGACCCCGCCGATCGCTGCAATATCTTTTATACGGGCGGCAAACACAGTGCTTGTCAATAGCAGCAGTGTCAATAAAACTATGGCCGAATAAATTGTAATTCCACCTTTATTCATTTTTCCACTCCCGCCGGTTTTACTGAATTCTTTAAAATTTTTACTTAAAAAGGCCATACCCAATCCACAACTCTCGTCAGCCATCCCGGCCTCATTTTGTCATTGATTACACCATCACCCGTGTAAACTATCCGGGCATCGGCTATGTATCGTGAAGCTACGGTATTATCAGCCGAAACATCTTCCGGCCGGATAATGCCGGAAATGATGATAAACTGGTCTTCGGCATTGACGGTCAGGTGTCTTCTCCCTTCAATTAACATATTACCGTTATCCAGCACTCTTAAGACACGGGCGCTGATTCTTGCTTCCAGCGAGCTGCTGCGGTCGGTGTCCCCCGCTCCTTTGAGTGAATTGCTGGATGTCCCGCTCAAAGCGATTTTTCCATTCATGTTGGCATTTTTACCGATAATTTCATTCTCCAGTCCTAAAAGTGATGTAATGGCGGCTGATGTGCTGGTATCCCTGCTGGTATTCGTTGAAGCTTTGTTTCCGCCGGCTGCTGTTTCCGAAACAATTATGGTAACAAGATCATTCATATAGCGCGCTTTTTTAGCCGAACAAATCAAATTATTGCCGTTTTCACCATTCCAGATGGAGCCTGCCACAGGTTGAGACCGAATTACATGGGGAGGAACAATAACATTATTATCCAGATGCGCCTTTTCCGCTTTTTGTGCAGCACAACCGGTTAATATAAAGACTGTCAACACCAGTAAATTAGAAATCATCTTAATCTTTTTTCCGGCAAAACATAATTGCGTTTGCTCACTTATCTTCATCGATCGTCTGTTATTCCGGATTCTATTCAACATGAGAAAACTCCATTATCTAAAATCAACTCTAACTTTTGATTCCCCGATTACCCGGGCATAAATAATTTTATTGGATGTAATATTGCGTACTCTGACAAAAGATCCCTCAGCGCCATCCTCTTCGGCCATACCCGTGGTGGTAATATTTATCGGGCCGTTTTCCAGAATAACCTGTACCATTTTATGTCTTCTCACGGCTGTAACTTCTTTGATCATATTACGAGTAATTTCAGTATTTTGACGTAGACTGACGCCAAGTGACTTACCAATGACTTCATCAATCGCGGATATTGAATTTATCGGAATTGAACGAACCCATCTTTTCTGAACAAAGACGTCGTCTTCATTAATAATGGTTTCTCTGCTTAAATTTTTGGCGCTGAGAACAAATCCCTGGAGAATTTCAATTCTTACTTTGATTGGCTCTTCTTTAAACAAAACCCCTTTATGATAAAGTTTCAGGACAAAGTATGTATCACCAAGGTAACCTTCGTTTCCTTTAATCTCCACTTTCCAGGCAACCTTCTTTGATGGCAGAACAAACTCAGGCAGTGGTGAAAGTACTTCAAAGCGCACGGTATCTTTCGCCCATGGCATATTTTTTTCTATACTCAATCCAATTGCCTTATTCAGTTGTTCCTGATCAATTAACGGCTTTTCCGCGGCCGATAAAATTCCCGGCTTAAGGCAAATGAGCAGAAAAGATATAACAGAAAAAATTATTAATTTGCCGCCAAGTAGTTTAAACATTATGACCTCTTGAGGTTGTTAATGATGGAAAGAAGGCTATCCGCCGTTTGAATGGCCTTGGAATTGATTTCATAGGCGCGCTGGCCGACGATCATCCGGACCATTTCATCGACGACACTTACATTAGACATTTCCAGGTAATACTGGGATACTGTTCCAATACCATTTTCTCCCGGATTACCTACTGTCGGATCCCCCGAAGATTCCGTTTTTTCATAGAGACTTCTGCCAAGACTGGTTAATCCCGATGGATTGATAAAGTTTGCCAGTTGTATGCGGCCTGTGGCCAGTGATACTCCGGTACTGTCGGCTGCAGTCCATGTTCCGCCGGCATCAACAGTAAAAGATACTGTTCCGGTTGGAATAGTTATATTGGGAAGAAGTTTCAATCCTTCGGAATTAACCAGGACACCTTCCTTGCTGATTTTAAGACTGCCTGCACGGCTGTAGACAGTCGTTCCATTATTATCGAACTGAAAGAAGCCATCCTGTTCAATTGCCAAATCAAATTTATTTCCTGTTTGCTGATAATCACCCTGAGTAAATATTTTTTGCGTTGATGTTGGCTTTACGCCCATTCCGACTTCAATACCGACCGGCAATTGATTGCCCTGAGTGGTTTCTGAGCCGGCCTTATTGATTATTTGATACATAAGATCGCTAAAATCGGCCCTGGATTTTTTAAAACCAGCGGTGTTGACATTGGCCAGGTTGTTGGCAACCACATCCTGCTCCAACTGTTGTGCAACCATACCTGTTGCCGCAGTGTACAAAGCTCTGATCATCAAATACCTCCTTAAGCCAATTTGCCTATTCTATTGGTCGAAATTTTATCCAGGTCGGACATAGTTTGAATTATTTTTTCATATGCCTCAAAAGAACGATGACCGCCCATCATCTCCACCATTTCTTTCATTGCATTGACATTGGACATTTCCAGATAGCCGCCCGATACTCGACCGGAATCTTTTTTTATTCCGGCATTTCCATTATCAATAAATTGCCCTTCGGCACCCCGAATAAGTTGATCGGGATAAGCAAATGAAACGATTTTTAATTTTCCCGCCATATTTCCATCAACCCGGATAGTGCCGTCGGTATCTATATTTATTTGTGAACCGTTGATGACTATCGGTCCGGATTGACCCAAGACCTTTGCTCCGTTTTTTGTCACCAACTCCTTATTTTTATTAATAACAAAGCTGCCGTTGCGGGTATAGGCAGTGCTGCCGTTACTTTGTTGAATTGAAAAAAAACCGTCGCCGTCAATTGCTGCATCCAGTTGATTACCGGTACGATGGATAGTGCCCTGAGTAAAATCAGTGGTAATTGATGTTGTTCCCAAGCCGGCCCGGGCTCCTTCTTGAGCCTGCCTTCCCTTCATCGCATAATAAAGATGTTCTGATTTAAATCCACTGGTGGAGATGTTGGCAAGATTATTAGCTATAAAATCCAACTGAGTCAGCTCTCTTGAGCCGCCGATAGCAATTTCTCTAATATCGTAACTCATTATTATCTCCTTTTAGCTTTGCATTTCTTTTTGCAATAGATGTGCCATATGATTTTCACCGATCATCATGAATGGAATATCCGCAATAAGCAATTTTCGAAATCGATCTATGGTCAATTATTAAAAGATATCTAGGGTTTGCATGGCTTTAAAAAATTATTAATTAAACCTGATTGAAAAATAAGGAGTAGGAAATAAAGTGCCGGAAGGAAATTTTTTCCTTTTTAAGATTAAGAATTTTTATCTTTGATTTTCATTGATTGAATAAACGAAGGCAAGAATTTCAGCTACGGCCCGGTACAATTCCACCGGAATTTCAGCACCGACCTTTAATTTACTCAATACCTGGATTAAGTCGGGATCATTCTTGACGGGGATGTCATTGTTCTGCGCTATTGCGATTATTTTCTCTGCAATAAGACCGCGTCCGCTTGCCGTTACTTTCGGAGCATTATCCTTTGCACTGTCATACTTTATTGCAGCAGCCAGAGTTTGTTCCGGTTTCGTCTGTTTTTTCATAGTTCCTTATACAATGTCATTGACTTAAGGGTCATTCCCGCATTTTTTTGGCGAGAATCCAGGAATCACCGAACATGGATGCCCGACAAGAACATTCGGTACCCGACAGAAAATTTCGGGTATGACACGAGGTGCTTAAGTCAATGACATTGGTTCCTTACACAAAAAAATTGACCAAATTATCAGCGAAAAAAGATTGACTTGATAAAAATTCTTCCTTCTTCTGCATAAGCCCTTCTTCCTGAATACAATCAATATAGCCGACCTGATAACCGGTCTTCGCCAGTGAATTTTTAAGTTTATCGAGATCACTGCTGATTAAATTTTTGACTTCTTCTTTTTCACATTTGATTACGCAATTGAAACTTCCTTCACGAACATTTGCCTTGACCGCAATCTTCCCTAAGCAATCCAAGTCCAAAAAAATGGCGACTGAGCAGGAGGAAAATTTTTTTATCGCCTCGGGATTTTTTCCCTCCGGAGTAATAAATATATCCGCCAAACGAAAACCATCGGCCAGGGCTATTGGAATTTGCAACATCAATCCATTTTCACTCTCCTGAAAAACCGAATTGATTATCTGATGTACTTCGAGAGTGTTGATTGCGTCATCAGTGAATGACGCGATATTGACAAGCTTCGCCATGATTCCGTCATCAAGCTTCGGGTTTTCCCTTAGAATAGCATTTATGGAAATTGCTATTTTTTGTAATAAAGTTTTTAAATTATCCTCCTGCGGATTTTCCATTCCCGCTTCAACCATGCCGGCGACAAGTTGTTTCAATGAATTTCCCTGAATTAAACCGATTCGGGAAACAAACTCTTTTAAAAATAAGGGATTATTCATAGTGCGTGGTGAAAATATGACTTTTTCAAATAATTTTATTAATTTTTCAAGATCACTTTTAAAAATTGCCGACGCCGGTTCTCCGGAATGAAAAAGTTTGGCAAGTCCGGCGAATTTATCAATAACCTGCAAAAATGATTCGGGATTCATCCTCCATTGCAATAATTTTTCATTAATTTGCGCATTATTTTGACTTTTTCTGTCGATAATATTTAAAAAAATTTGCGGCTGCAGATTGTCGACTCTTACCAGTAGTTTTTCGCCTCTATTCAAAGGAATATCGCTTATTGCCGAAGCCTGCTGATTCTTCCAGGCAAGGATATATTTGTTGCCGGCCAGCTTTTCCAAAACAGTTGCTTCGATGGTTTCTCCCAAAACCAGCCCCGAAAGAGCTCCATTGGAACGGACTGTTGCTACGTTACTTTCAATTGTGATGTTGTTGGCTTGAGATATTGATGTGATAAACATCAGGTATTCTCGTTTTTAATGCGGGAAAGATCAATAATCAGCGCAATTTCAGCCTGGGTAAAGCCGGTTTTGCCCGCTATTTCCTCTTCTGTACAGCCATCATTGATCATATTTATTACTTCTGAGTATTTATTTTGAGAAATGTCGGCGGAATCCTTGATTCTTGCTTTTGTATTAATTTCTTTTTCCTTTTCCAGAATTGCTTTTACCCTCTTTTCTTTCAGCTCAAGTTCCAAAGCTATTTCTTTCAAGGCAAGTCTGCTTTGTTCCATAGCTTGCAAAAATTTATCGGCATTGGTTTGAGAATCAGTAATTAAAGTTTGTAATTCCGCAGTCATTTTCCGCAGTGGCTCCAGAGGGGGATTTTTAATATTGGCATTTACCCGCCAAAGTAGAATAATTACCGCTGTAAATAAAATGAAATCGAGAATAATCTGCAAAAATACGGGATCGAAAAAGTTCATTCTTAAACCTTAATATTGATATTTTCGCCTTCACCTTCGAAAACGCTGTCTTCGCCTGCAACGATGGTTTCTTTTGCATGACGTTGATCTTTACTTTTTCGTCCGCTTTCGTGTTCTTCCTTTTCTTTTATGAAGGTCTTTTCCGACTCTTCCGCTTTTTTAATCTTTTCTTTTAAAACGCTATCCTGCTCGGATAAATCAAGGGCAAAATACCGTTGCTGCATATCCGGATTTTGCTGCTGAATTTGTTGAATTTTTTCTGCTATACTTGATTGGAGAATCACTTGTTGTGTATCTATTGCCCTGACCACGATACACCTCCGACTTTTTTTTCCATGAAAAACAGGAGTTTTAATATTAAATCGTCAGAATAGCAGAATTTCTTAAATTCCTTTCCAATTATTTCTTTATTCGATAGGGAAAACTAATAGAAATATTACTAAAGCCTTCCTCATTAAAAAAGTTAATTATTGCCTGATACTTATCAAAGAGCATCAGAGATAACAAAATTCCCTGATTAACGGCATCGGATACTTGATGGGAAACCGAATCCAAATTTTCCATTAAAGCCGCAAAATCAGTTGAAGGTTTGGAATTTATCGAGCTCTTAATCAATATACTTATGTATTTATCATCGTGATCCGTCTGAATAGTAAATTCTTTAAGCCGGCTTTCCCGCGCCTGAGTCATTGCAAAGCGAATAATTCTCCAAAAAGCCAATGACAAATCCGCCGTGTTCCCTTTAAATTCGGGAAGATCCTGATCTAATTGAATATCTTTTTTTATTTCATGCTTAAAATCCAGATAAAAATCAACAAAGCGCATTTCCGCCGCCAGTAATTGGGAAAAATTAATTCTGTCTTCATTTTTTGCGGCAAGTGCATAAAACTTACTTGCAACATCTTTGAACATATCGAAGAAAGAATCGGATTCCTGACTGACGGCCCGGATATCCGTCCGGATGCGCTGCAGATCATCAGCCATTCCCGCCGCTACATCAGGATGATTTTCTTCCATCTTTTTTATGATATTTTCAATACGGCGCTGCAAAAGTTTTGACCTGCCCATTATACCGTTTAAAGGATTGGCAAAATTATGTAAAATACCGGGGATGAGTTCATCAATAAAAGTTGCTGAAAAATCTTTCTCCAATGCCCGGTATATTTCGCCTTTATCCATTTGCTGCTCTCCTTATTTTTTTAACATCAATCGGTCTTTATCTTTGCCGTCCGATTCACTTTCCGTGAAAGACCTACATAATAACATAGTTAGTAAAGTAAATATTTTTAACAAAGCCGGCGCCCAGCGTTTTATTTAATTCCTGTAATAATTCTTTTTTCAAATTATTTCGTTCTTCAATGGATCTTAAGGCTACGGCGCTTCTCCCTGTTACAGTTTGGTATATTATATTTCTAATGTCTTCTCTATTTTCTAATCCGGCAAGGTTTTCCGCCGTATTTACCACAAGAACGAAATCACATGCCAGAATTTTGCTTTTACCTGCTTTATCCTTTAAATCAATTAAAAAATCTTTAAAATTTACGCTTTTTTCTATTACGGGTTGGACTGCAGCCCGTCCATTTACCATATCAGCATCTTGAAATTTCTTCTCTATTACAATTGACGCTGTTTCTGTGGGCGCTTTGGATTGTTTTGGTGCGATATTTGTTGTTCGGGCAAAATAAAACCATAAAAAACCAACCATGATGAGAACCACGATTACTACAGGAGCAAAAATTACAAGAAGCTTATTTAAAGCCCATTTTTCCGAAGTTACAGGAAGCGGCAATTCCGGGTCAATCGGAATTGTGTCATCTATCAAATCTATGTCAGGCAAATCTATATCAGGCAGATTCTCAATGACATCTAATTTTGCTTTTTTTACCATAGCTATAGGAAAAATTTATCGGGAAAATTTGACCGAACTTCTTAATCTTAAAACAGCCTGCGCATGAAGTTGACAAACCCGCGATTCAGTTAAATCCATTACTCTGCCTGTTTCCTTCATGGTCAATTCTTCATAATAATAAAGTGAGAGAACAAGTCTTTCTTTTTGCGGAAGATCATCGATTGCATTTTTCAACTTATCTTTTGTTTCCATTGTCATGAGCAGGTTCAGCGGATTTCCGGAACTGATTTCTTCCATAATATCTTCACTACTGAAGCGCTCCAGATAATCAGGCGGTAAATCTTCAGTCGAGATCAGAGAAATATATTTGGCCTCGTCCAATAGTTTATAATATTCTTCCAGTGTAATATCCAGTTCCCGGGCGATCTCCTCCTCAGCCGGTGCTCTTCCTAATTTTTTTCTCAGTACCTCCATTGCATTTTCCAGTTTATTGTCTTTGCTTCTGGTCGCCCGGGGCACCCAATCTTTAGCTCTTAATTCATCAAGCACAGCTCCTCTGATCCGGAAGCTGGCATATGTTTCGAATTGCACATTCCTTGCTTTATCAAATTTATCCAAAGCGGACATTAAACCCATAATACCGACATTGATTAAATCTTCTTTATCCGCCGAATCAATGGGTAGCTTAGCAGCCAGACGCCCGACAATATTCTTTACCAGCGGCGCATACTGCATTATGAGTTCATCCCGTTTTTTCTTACCCGCCATTTTTATCAATGATTTTTTCCCAGAAGAAATTTATGCCGCAGTCTTCATTATCCAGTATAGCCTCACTGCATATCTTCTCGGCAATTGCCGCCAGACATTTCGCAGAAGGAGAATTAGGATAAATTTCGGCCACTGCTTTTTGTTGTAAAACAGCCTGTCTTACCTTTTCATCCAATAACACATGCCCCAAATACTCAATAGTTAAATTTAAAAATTGATCTGTTGCATTGCTTAATCTTTCATATACTTCTTTTGCTTCGAAAGAATTTCTCACCATATTGACAATCAGGCGGAAACGCTTCTTGGCATGGCGCTGGTAAAGAACTTTAATTAAAGCATAAGCATCGGTTAAAGCGGTCGGCTCCGGAGAGGTAACTACAATTATCTCCCGCGCGGCCATATTGAAATACGTGACGTTTGACGAAATACCGGCGCCAGTATCAATTAATATATAATCAAACAACCTGTTGAGAGAATTCAATTCATCAATCAGTGTTAATTTCTGACCACGGGAAAGATCCGTCATTTCCGGAATTCCCGAAGCTGAAGGCAGGATTTTGATGCCGCCCGGTCCCTCTACCAGGGTTTCGGAAAGCATTCTTTCCCCGCTTAATACATGATACAAATTATAATGGGAATTAATTCCAAGAATAACATCGATATTGGCAAGCCCGGCATCAGCATCCAATATCATTGCTTTCCTGTTCGTTTTGGCAAGAAGATAAGCAAGGTTAGCCGTTATATTTGTTTTGCCCACTCCGCCCTTTCCGCTGGTAACAGACATCATCCGTACTTGCGATGCAGAACAATTTTTGTATGTGCTTTTACTATTCACGGCCTCGCTTTTAGAAGATTTTTCCTTTTTTCTTAACGTGCGAAGAGCCTCTGCTTGATCGGTTCCCATATATCTCCTTGGCAACAAATTAATGAATAACTTTTCTCATAATTAAATCAGCCATTCTTTGCGGCGTCACCTCTTCAATATCCTGCGGAACATTTTGTCCGCAGGTCAAAAAGCTGACCGGTTTTCGGGCCTTATTGATCACATCATAAAGAATGCCGAAACGCCTTGATTCATCTACCTTGGTGACGATCAGATTATCATAATCAAAAGGAGAATATTTCTTAACTGTATCCAGTAAATTATCTTCGCTGGATGTTGAGCTGATAAGGAGATTGGTTTCAATATTTTTACTTTGCAGCATCGAATCCATAAGACCAAGATAGCCGTCATCAACACAGCTCCTGCCCGGAGTATCAATCAGGATAATATCCTTATCCGCTAATAACTGCAGTGATTTTTGAAATGATTCTTTTGTCGATGCTACTTCCATCCTTATCCCCATTATCCGGGCATAAGTTTTCAGTTGTTCGATGGCCGCAATACGAAAGGTATCAATGGTAATCAAACCGATATTCTTTTTTTTCATTAACGAATAGCGTGCGGCAAGTTTGGCCAGAGTTGTTGTCTTCCCGACACCTGTTGCACCGATATAAGCTTTAATTCGTTTTTCTTCCTTTACTTTGTTTATTGCCGGCATGGATTTAATAATAAATTCCTCGGCAATACGGAAAACTTTTTCTTCTGTCAATTCATCCAGAGAGGATATTTGCGGTCCGATCTCTTCCATGATGCCGCAGGCGCTCATACGTGTAAACCCGCAGGTAAGCAGATGATAATAAATCCGGGACTGAATATCCTGCTGTCCTTTTCTTTTTCGCGCTCCCAGGATATCAAAGAATTTGTCCATTGTTTCTTTTAATTCTTCCAGCTCTCCGCCCAATGATTTCCGTCTTTGCTCCGACTGGATAATTTCTTTTAATTCCCCTATTTCCTGACGAATAACTTTACAAACATCCTCCCTGCTTTCTATTGAACGGCTGTTTTCGGGCGGCAAAGGATGGAAACGCTTCTCCGGCTGATTTACCCTTTCATCACGGGCTGCCACTACCTCTAATGTGGAGTTGACCGTATTATTTAACTTCTTTGATGAAAGAATAATTGCATCAGGACCCATGTCTTCCTTTATTTTAGCCAGAGCTTCACTGATGCTGGATACTTCGTAACGTTTAACCTGCATTTTATAATTCTACCATCCCCAAAGATTTTACATTAGTTTCCCGGGTAATTTCATTGTGCGACAAAATTACGATACCGGGATAAAATTTTTCAAGTATTTTGCGGAAATGAATTCTGGTGTTCGGCGAACAAAGAATTATCGGCTGCAGACCGGCAGTGGTAAATGCATTTACCAGCCGCTGTAAATTCGCTGCCAGTCTCTTCACAATGTTGGGATCAGGCAAAGCAAAGGATTCGAAATCAGTATGCTGGATAGAACGGTTGATTTGTTCCTCAACATCCGGCGACATAACCATCACAGTGATGTTCCCGTCTCGATCCTGATACTGTTTTGTTATTGCCCGCCCCAGGTTTTGTCTTACATATCCGGTAAGAATATCGGCGTTTTTCGTAACCTGCGCATACTCCCCGATTGTTTCCACAATCGTCATTAAGTCCCGAATCGAAACACGCTCGCGCAGCAACCGCTGGAGAACCCTGTGTATGACCGTTACCGGAACAAGTTTGGGAACGATATCTTTCACCATCCGGGGATACTGCTCGTCCAGATTATCCAGAAGCGCCTGCACTTCATGACGTCCCAGAATTTCATCGGCATAAGATTTGATCAGCTCCGTAATGTGGGTTGTTATCACTGTGGCCGGATCAACAACAACATGACCTTTTGACTGAGCCAGATCTTTGTCCCTTTCCGCGATCCACATTGCGGGCAACCCGAAAGCAGGTTCCTTGGCCGGAATGCCTTTAATCTTCAAATCACCTTCATCGGCTGTAATGAGGAGATGATGGCCCATCATTATGCTGCCGCGTGCTATTTCTACGCCTTTAAGCAACACGGTATATTCATCGGGCTTGAGTTTTAAGTTGTCCCGGATATGTATTGACGGAACGATAAAACCCATCTCCGAAGCCAGTTGACGGCGCAGCGCTTTGATACGATGCAGCAGTTCCCCTCCCTGAGCGGAATCAACCAGGGGAATCAAACCATAGCCTACTTCAAGGCCCATGAGATCGAGCGGCGCAATAGTATCCACCGTTTCCGCGGGAGCCGGAACCGCTTCCTGCTCGGCTGCTTCCTGTTCCTGGATTTTTTTGATGCTTTGAACGATGCGGAACGCTAAAAAAGCAACAACAGCCGAGACGACAATAAAGGAAAACTTGGGCATTCCCGGAATTAAGGCGAAGACAAAAAGCATAATGGCGGCGGTGGCAATAACCCGTGGCTGCATAAATAATTGTGTTTTTACTTCTTCTCCAAGGTCCGCCGACGCGGCGCTCCTCGTCACCAGTATGCCCGCCGCCGTGGAAACGATCAGCGCGGGCACCTGCGTCACCAAACCGTCACCGATAGTCAAAAGAGTGTAATTTCTGGCGGCATCGGCGACCGGCATCCCTTTTTGGAGCACGCCGATAATCAAACCGCCGATGATATTGACGAAAACGATGATAATACCTGCTACTGCATCACCCCGCACAAATTTACTGGCGCCATCCATCGATCCGTAAAAATTGGCTTCCTGCTCAATTTCACTGCGGCGGCGGCGGGCGTCATTGTCGGTTATCAAACCGGCGTTCAAATCCGCATCAATACTCATTTGCTTTCCCGGCATGGCATCCAGAGTAAAACGCGCTGCCACCTCGGCAACGCGAGTCGCACCCTTGGTGATAACGACAAAATTAATCAAAACCAAAACCATAAAAACAATCAATCCGATAACATAGTTACCGCCCACAACAAATGTGCCGAAAGATTTAATAACCTGGCCGGCGGCGGCGGCGCCTTCATTGCCGTGCAATAAAATCAGGCGGGTGGACGCCACGTTCAGCGCCAGCCGCAAAAGAGTGACCATTAACAAGACGGAAGGAAATACGGAAAATTGCAGAGGTTTTAATATATTCATGGACATCAGCAAAATAATGATTGAAATGGTAATGCTGAAAGCCAGAAAAATATCCAGTAAAAAGGTTGGAATAGGGATGATCATGATCATCAGGATGGCAATAACAGCCATGGCCGTCATTGCCGAACTGGATTGCATGGTGTCAAAAAAAGTGCCCCTGTCCGCTGCAGCAGTGGTCATATTTCTTTATCCGAATATCTTAATTCTTTTCTGTTCATAAACAAATGCCAGTACTTCCGCGACCGCCCGGTAGAGATCTTCCGGTATGGGATGATTTATATCAACCATCTTATACAATACCTGTGCCAAAGGCTTATCTTCGATTATGGTCACATCATTTTCCCGGGCGATCTCTTTTATTTTTTCTGCAATCAGGTTTGCTCCTTTAGCCACTACTTTGGGCGCCATCATGTTTTCGGGATCGTACTTGACAGCCACTGCCAGGTGGGTCGGATTGGTGATAATGACGTCTGCTTTCGGCACTTCGGCCATCATCCGCTTTTTGGCCATTTCCCGCTGCAGCCGGCGGATCCGGGATTTGATCAGGGGATCGCCTTCGGTATTCTTATATTCATCCTTAATCTCCTGCTTGGTCATCCGCAGGCTTTTTTCATATTCCCAGCGCTGATAAATGTAATCGAGAATTGCCAGAATAACGAGTACTATCGCCGTACTCAGAACAATTTTAAAGCATATCCGGCCTAAATAAGCCGTTATTCCCGAAATGCCCTGATCCATCAGCAGGATCATATTAGCCAGTTCGCTTTTTATAACCAAATAGGCAACGATGCTGATAATGCAAATTTTGAAGATGTTCTTTATCAATTCCACGATCGAACGCAATGAAAACAGCCTTTGAAAACCTTTAATGGGATCAATCTTGGAAACTTTTGGAGTTATTGATTCCGAGGAAAACATTACCCCGATTTGCAGAACATTTCCCAAAACAGCCGCCACCAGAACGGTCAGCATAAGCGGGAAAAGAATAACAAAGCCTTTAAAAATATAATTACTGATCAGGCTGGTCAGACTGGATGGAGTAAGATCGTTTACATTAACATCCCGGAATCCGGAACTCATCAAATCCATGATATTTTCGAGAAAGCCTGCAGCACCAAAGTAAAAATAAATCAGACAGGCCACCAGAATGCTTACAGACACAATTTCCGTCGAACGGGCAACCTGGCCTTTTTCGCGGGCTTCATCACGGCGATGCGATGTCGCCTGTTCGGTTCGTTCCTGATCCTGGTCGTTCTCCGCCATACATACCTATCGCTTTAATGACATAGGCGTCAATATTCCGCTGTTTCACATCAGGCGCAACAGTGTTATGATTTTTGACTCAATATTAAGGAAATATCCCTGAGTCAATTTAATAAACATCGGCGCAGTCAAACCAAGAAAAATAAGTCCGATTGCTATCTGCAAAGGCATGCCGACAATAAAGATATTGATTTGCGGTACTGTACGGGCGACAATTCCCAGGCCGACATTGGTAAAAAGCATTACAGCCATGAGAGGGACAGCCAGTTTTATCGCTATTACAAACATTTCTTTCGAATAACTTAAAATTGCCTGCATTAATGGACCCGAAAAATGAAATTCCAAAGGCTTTAAAATGGAATAACTCTGGATTAAAGCGGCAAAAAAAATGTGATGAGCATTAATTGTCAGGAAAACGAGCAAAGCGATAAGATATTGCAGCTCAGTAACGATCGATACTTGTTCACTGGACATCGGATCGATAATATTGGCGATTGACAATCCCATTTGAAAACCGATCATATCGCCGGCCATCTGAATACCGGCAAGAACGAGCCTCGCCGCATAACCAATGATCAGGCCGATCATTACTTCACCGGCCATCCGGTACATAAGAATCAACACCTGGAAATTTGATGTTTGTGGAATCTTCGGTGCAACAAGCGGAAATATGATTAAGGTTATAAGAATAGTTAAAGCTGCCTTAAACCGCGCCGGAACAGAGGCTTCGCTGATCACCGGAATGGTGACAATAATGGCACCGACTCTCAATAGAATAAGAATAAAAGCATCCAACTGGCCGGGCGATAAAAAGGGTAAACTCATTTTTCGCGGCTCCCTCTTCCTTCCCTTCCATTGCGTTCCCTCATTTGATATATGCCGGTATATTGGTGAAGATATTTTGAGTAAAGTTGATCATCAAACTCATCATCCAGGGCAGGGCCGCCACCATAGCAATCATGACCGCCACTATCTTCGGTACAAATACGAGTGTCATTTCCTGAATTTGCGTCACTGCCTGGAATAAACTGATCAAAACACCCACGACCAAACCAACGATCAGCATGGGGGCGGATATCATAAGCGTTACCTTGATTGTTTCAATCATCAATCCCACAACTGTATCCGGTGTCATTTTTTTACCCTTCCTTAAATTAATGAAAACTCTGTACCAACGAACCGACAATTAAATACCAGCCGTCAACCAGGACAAATAAAAGCAATTTAAACGGTAAACTGACCATAATGGGCGGAAGCATCATCATGCCCATGGAAAGTAAAACACTTGCCACAACCATATCCAAAACCAAAAAAGGCAGATAAATCATAAACCCGATCTGAAAAGCCGTTTTCAATTCACTGATCGCAAAAGCCGGAATTAAGGTTGAAAAGGAAATATCTTCCGGTTTCGCCGGACGCTTCTCGTTTGCTATTTTGACAAAAAGAGCCAGATCTTTTTCCCGCACCTGCTTCAGCATAAAAGCCTTTATTGGAGCCGAGCCCTTTTCGAAAGCCTGTTCACCGGAAATTTGTTCATCATAGTAAGGTTTGAGAGCTTCATTGTTTACCCGGTTAAAAACCGGAGACATGATAAATAATGTCAGAAATAAGGATAACCCGATAATGACCTGATTTGGAGGCATTGTTTGCGTTCCCAAAGCATGTCTCAACAGGGATAAAACGATCACAATCCGGGTAAAAGAAGTGGCCATTAACAAAATGGCCGGAGCCATGGAAAGTATCGTCAGTAAAATTACAATCTGAATAAGAGAGGAAACCTTTTCCGGCTCAGTTGTGCCGCCATT
This sequence comes from uncultured Smithella sp., assembly GCA_964632255.1. Lineage (GTDB taxonomy): Bacteria > Desulfobacterota > Syntrophia > Syntrophales > Smithellaceae > MVRV01. The sequence continues at coordinate 24,142 of CAZWCA010000004.1, forward strand.
CATACTGAAATTGATATTCGGGAGAGCAAAGGGTGAGGCAGCGTAAGCGCTGGTCGAAGTAATTGCCGCGGCAATGACGACAAGCAGGGGAATTAATATTATCAGTACCGTTTCTTTTTTCATTTTCCCGTCTTGTCCTTTGTCTTATTCAGAGAAAGATTAAGCTGAGACATATATTTCGCCAGCTTACTTCCCGGAAAATCAACTATTTTCGGATTAACCATGCCGGCCTTAATTTTCATTACAGCCTGGGGATCGTCAATTGAGGCCAGGGTCGTCATTTGCTGATTGGAAATACCGACAACCAGGATTTGGCCTAAAACTTCAACCAAAATGATTCTGTTTTTCGGACCCAAATATTTAGATGAGATTATATTGATTAATTGACCATCGGATACGGGACTCGTCTGCTGCATAAAAACTTTGACGAAATACATAACACCGATTAATAAGCCCAAGACAACGGCAAGCGCAAAAATCATTTTTAAAAATGAAGCAATTAAAGAAATTTCCATTTAGAATCACACCCAGACTAGTTTCCGTCAGGAAAGGCTCTTTCACGGTTAGGAAACAATTATTATTTCATCCATAGTATCCGATGGATGCTAGGCTAATTTGTTAACTCTTTCCGCCGGAGAGACTATATCCGTCAGTCGCACACCGAATTTTTCATTCACGACAACTACTTCACCACGGGCAATCAACCTTTGATTAACATAAACATCCATAGGCTCACCGGCCAGTTTGGTCAGTTCCAGTACGGAACCCTGTCCGAGTTGCAGTAATTCGCTGATCAACATTTTACTTCTGCCGAGCTCGCATGTTAAAGTAAGAGGGATGTCCAGAATGAAATCCAAATCAAGTGATTCTTTATTATCCGGCTTTTTATTCTTTAACTCATCGAAATTAACATTAGTAACTTCCGTTTTTGGCTGCATCGGCGCTCTGGAGAGTTCCATCTCCTCCTTTACGTCATCCCAGCTGATATTATCGTCATTATTTGCAGGCGCCGGTTCCGTGGATAAATTTATACCTTTCATCAATTCATCTATTTCACTTTGTTCCATATTAATCGTCCTCTTTTCCCGTCACTATACCGGAAATTTGCACAGCCTGGTTTCCCTTGTAGTTGCCAGGATAAGCATTAAATTTTTTAATACCTTCCACGTAAACGTCAAGCGGATCAGAAGCATAATGCTCCAGTTGAATAACGTCACCTTTCTTAAGATTTATAACATCTTTGCTCAAAACCTGAGCCCGCCCCAATTCGACAAAAATATTTACATAAGATTTAAGAAGACCTGCTTTGAATCTGTTTGCCCATGCCTTGTCTACTTCAAGATGTTCGCTTTGAAAACCGGCGGCCAGTTTTTCTTTAACAGGTTCAAGCATGGAATAAGGAATACAAATTGATATAACGCCCGATGTATATTCCACTTCGACTTCAAAATTCATAACAACAACAACGTCCGTAGGCGGCACAATTTGTGCAAACTGCGGGTTTACCTCTGCACGTTGATAAGCTATCTTCAAATCAATTAAAGGTTTCCAGCATTTTTCCAAATCGGAAAGAGCCGACAAAACAACTTTTTTAATCAGGTTATTTTCAATTGCGGTAAATTCCCGGCCTTCAATCTTGTAAGCAGCAGTTCCCGAACCACCGAATATTATGTCCACCAATGTAAAAATTATCTTGGATTCCAAAATAAAAATTGCATTGCCGCGCATGGGATCCATCCGGAACAAATGCAGGCTTGTCGGGACAGGCAATGTCTTTAAAAATTCCCCGAATTTAATCATATCGGCTGAAACTGCTGAAACCGAAATTACTTTACGCAACATGGAAGAAAGAGTCGTGCGAAACATGCGTGCAAACTTTTCATTAGTCATCTCCAGAGTGGGCATGCGTCCACGAATTATCCTGTCCTGACTGGTCAGGTCATAGGCAATTACATCGCCCGGCTCATGATATTCTTCCGGTTCGGTTTCAATTTCACCGCCGGATATACCGCGCAACAGGGCATCAACTTCTTCTTGTGAAAGAATATTGGTCATGAAGCCTCACTAATGATTTTTCCAATCTTTTCTCATTATTGAATTACGAATTCGGTAAAATATACTTTGATAATTTTTCCTTTTGTCAAATACCCGCTTGACCGCAGTGCGATTTCATCCCGTAATCGCTGTTTACCGATAGGGTCCATCATTTCTTTGAAATTTTTTGATGAAAGCAGATCAAGAATGCTATCCCGCACTTTAGGCTTAATAATATTTAATTCGTCTACTGTTGATTGATCAGATAATTCAAATTGCATTATTACTTTTAAATATCTTTCTCCTTCATTATCATTAAGATTGACAATAAAAGGATCAAGAGGCCAAAATATGGCTGCCGCGGGTTTTGCCGATTCCGCCTGCTTTTTATCTTGAGCAGGCGAATGAGACTTGAACAGGAAAAAATACGCCCCTGCCCCGCCGCCGCCCAGAACAACCACAGCTATAACGGCGATAATAATCCATTTCATTGCCGAGCCTTTTTTCTTTTCCAGAGACTGCTCTTCTATTTCTTGTTCGTCTTTTTCATCTTTTGAATCTGCCATTGTTTTTCTCCCTAAGCAGTAATATTTCTTTTTGCTTTGTTATTTAGCAAAAAACATACCAAATGAAAGATGCTTTTATTGATATAATTTTTACTTGAAAAATCATATATTAGGTCTAACGGAAATATAAATCTTTTGGCCGGTATTGATTCTTTTTATTGACGAAAAGTCAAATAATTGACGTGAAATGAAAGGGTAATTATGGAAAAGGCTGAAGCTAAAGGGAGAGAAAGGAGAGGCAAAATCTTTAGTCTTCAGCCCGTTATGGTTTGGGAATAACAATATACTTGAAAAGCATTTTTTATTGTTTAATGCTCATCAATACCGACATCATTTGATCCTCGGTTGTTACAACTTTAGCATTGGCCTGATAAGCCTTTTGCGCTGTAATCATTTTAACGAACTCCGAAGCGATATCCGTGTTGGACATTTCCAGTGTACTTGGGGTCAGTGAGCCCATTCCGGAAGCACCCGGTATATTGCGGAGTGATGATCCGGAGGTGATGGTTTCACCAAAAAGATTTTTTCCCAATTTACTGAGCCCCCATGGATTGGGAAATGAAGCCAGAATAAGTTGCGCAAGTTCAGATGTCTGACCGTTGGTAAAAAATCCGCTGATTTTGCCGTCGTTATCAATGGATAATGACTTTAGCTGACCGGAGGCGTAACCATCGGCGCTTATGGAACGGGTAACCGAAGAGGAAGAGTATTGCGTAATATCAAGGGCGCCATCTCCTACCAATTTCCATTTTATATTCCCTTCAGTGCCAATTGTCGCCCCCCCGTTAAGAGGCGGAGTGGTATAAGTAAGTGTAATATCATTAATGGCTGAGGGTGTATTGGTCAGTGTGAAGACCGCCGTGTCTCCGTTAGCCCAAACACTGGTAGGGGTTAAAGTTATATCTGTAGTACCGGTACCGTCGAGACTGATCGTGACAGGTTCTGTAAGACCGGGGGAAGTCACAATGGCTTTAGCATATACGCTACCGCCTTCTACACGCCAGGCCGCCCCATCTCTGGTTATCCGTATTTCTCCTGTCTGATAAATCATGCCCGGCCGGTCAAGTGTAACTGTTGCCGTAGACGCATCGGGAACATTATTCAGTGTAAATGTGGCCGTATCATCGTTCGCCCAGGTGCCGGCTAAAGCTAAATGCGCATCTGTTATACCATCACCATCAAGATCGACATTCACTGTTGTCGCGTTGGCGGAAACAATATTGGCATTGGTGTATCCGCCTTTGTTAGAGATTGACCAGGAGTTGGTGCTGATATCATCGCACTTTAAAGTCATTGTACCGGTCAGAGAAACCGCTCCCGGATGATCCAGAGCGGCAGTTGCGGTAGCAGCGTGAGTCAAGCTTAAAGATACTGTGCCATCGGCTCCGGCAGTTGCCGGAGTAAAATGTAAATCAGGGCCACCCACACCGTCGAGATTAATGTTGATTACACCGCCGACATCAGTTAAAGTGGCTCCGGCAAAGCCGCCGTCATTGGAAAGGGTCCAAGTTCCGGCAACCTCATCCCATGAGCAAACTAAGTTACCTACGCTGTTTTTATAAATATTTGCCGCCTGATCTACAATAATTCCGCCTGGTACAGTAATTCCGCCCGTCGTTCCGGCAAGAGCAGCTGAACTGGCGTGAGAAACAGTACCGACACTGCTCACTGTATTATGCTCGGCTGTGATCGTACTGGAGGTTCCCGTGTACAACCCCGTGCAAATACCATCAGAATTAAAAATAAATCCGTTGGCGGAAATTGAATTTACCGGGCTTGAATCCAGAAAGCATTGCACCGACCAGCAACTGGCCGAATCATCCGCTCCGGCATATGCTGTTTTAGTAAAAGTGGTATTCAACGTATGTTTGGCACCCAGAGAATCATACACGGTTTGCGTCGTGGTATATTTTCCGCCGGTGGCGGTTGTGGCATTTAAATTAGCGCCTAGAGAAACGGTTGTGGTCACAGCAGGCGCAGATTGCAGCCCCTGCAGATTAATATCTCCCAGAGGACTCAACACACCGTTTATAATCATTTGCCCCTGAACTTTATAATCATTGATATCCACCAGCAGACCATCGGAATTCAAATGAAACGCACCTGCGCGGGTATAATAAGTACCGCCTTCGGCGTCGTTTACCATAAAGAAGCCGTCCCCATCAATGGCCGTGTCCGTAGCGTTGCCTGTGGACTGAAATGATCCGGCGCCGAATTGCGTCTGAACTTCGGAAACGGCAACACCACGCCCCACCTGCATTGTTCCCGATGCACCGCCCGAAATACTGGAACTCAATACATCTCCAAAGAACGTCTCGCCGGATTTAAAACCGATTGTATTCACATTAGCCAGATTGTTGGCAATAACGTCCAGTTGCTTGGAGCTGGCGCTTAATCCCGATATCCCCGCCCATAGTGCACTGCCCATAATATATTCCTCCTGTCTATGCTGTTTATGGAATTAATTTGTTGGTTTAGTTATTGATATAATTTTCGAGAAGGCCACGTCCTGACCGTTTATGGTCAGATAGGCCGTGTCATCTTTAAACGTAACTCCGGTAACTGTGCCGGAAATTAATGTCGTGGCGGTCACGGCCTTTCCACTTTTATCCTGGGCGCTGATATCAAAGGTGTATTCGCCGGGACTGACACTGCTGGTATTCCATGAAATAAAATTGATGCCCGAGCTCATGTTGCCCAAGTCGGCACTGCCCACTTCGGCGCCGTTTGAGTCATAAATTTTAAGAGTTCCGCTGGCGATATCCGAAGGCAGACTGAAAGAAATATCGGTTTGGGAACCGCTGACGGTAATGGTATTTCCGGAAGCGGTGGCTACATCGCCGATTAAGTCCGACATTTGGGCATTGCTGAATGCCTGCAGATAAGTAGGCAAGGAGCTCATCGTCGTATTTAAGTTGCTCAATTGCTGCAATGAAGAAAACTGCGCCAGTTGAGCGGCAAAATCTTTACCTTCCATAGGATTCAGCGGATCCTGGTTTCTTAATTCGGCCAGAAGCATGGTCATAAATTCATCCTGCCCCAAAGAAGAGGCACTGCCTGTTGATTTTGAACTGCTTGTTGTACCGCTCGTGAGACCTGCTGTTACATAATCTACTGTCGTCATTTTCCCTCCCCATATTGCCCTTTCAGGCAAATAAACTAATATTATCCGTTGATATTCCGGATACGGTTCCGGATCTCATGGAAATAGTTGCGCCGGCCGGAACTTTTTCCTCAGGCTTATTCTGTTGATTGTTACCGTTTTGCCTTGAACCACTTTCCTGATAGAATGTCTGCCGGCTGAAATTTTGTTGATATTCACCCCGGTTGTCCTGCATGAACACATCACAGCGGTCAATTGTCAGTCCCTGATTTTGCAGACCACCTTTTAATTTATCGATATGAATATTCAATGTTTGTTGAACATCTTTATTATCGGCAACCAATACGACGTCTACCTTTCCATTGCGGACGGTTACGTCCATTTCCAGTCTCCCCAAAGAAGGCGGATCTAACGTAATTTTTATCCGTCCGCCTTCATTTACCGCCGCTTCTTTAATTTCACCTGTTATCTGCCCGACTAGTTTATCAGCGGAAACATCATTGATTCTCTCATTTCCTGCGTAATTGCCGGCGAATGTATTAACCGAACCCAAAGGAACCTCTTCCCTGCCTTTTTCATTCGCAATATTTTTTCCTTTTTGTTCAAATTTGATACCGGATACTTCTCTTGCGACTACCTGCACCTTTTCCGCCTGAAATTTATTTCCGGAAGCAGGATTGGTGGTATCCGGACGCTGTTGTTTTTCTGCAAAATGAATACTTTTCTCTTTGCCCATTTGAGACTCTTTTATTTCAGGCATGCTTGAACTGATTTTAGTGCCGGATTCAGAATCTTCATTTTTTGCATCTTCAGGCGGAACAGCTTGACTTATTGAATTTTCTTTGAAGGTTTTAGATGAATCAAGGTTGATTTTATCAAAAACTTTCTCTGCAAGCTGATCGGGATTTTCCAAGTAATTCATCATCTGCTGTTTTACTGTTTTTTCAGAATCGTTTATTGCAGACTCCTTGTCTTTATTCTGCATGTTAAAAGCAGTTTCGCTATCGGCAGCTTCTTTTTCCAGCCTTGACTGAAAGTTGGCGTTATCAGCTTTTACTGCATCAAACTTATTAGCGGCTGTATTTGTCGATTCCATTTTCATTATTTCAATTTGAGCTTCTTCGGAAGATTGATCCCCTTGAAGAAAGTTATTCTTCACTGTTTCCAAAGTCATTAAACCTGGCTGATTCAAGGCTGCATTTTGATTGTTTAGTGTTGCTGATTCATTTTTTTCATTGCTTTTTTCTGATTCCGGTTTTTTTCCCGTAATTGCAGATAACGCATCCGCTGCATTGCCTTTGCTTAAAACTTCCTCTTGATTGTTGACTTGTTCAACGCTTGCCGAAAATAAATGATTTATTACTCCCGTATCTGTTTTATTATTTAACCGATTCATTTCATTTAACAGATTATGAACGGAAATATCTTTTTGACCTTTTTGTTCCTCGTCTATGCCAGCCGTTTCCCGGGACAATGCCTGTTCAAGACCAATATTTATCTTTGCCGTATTGTCACAATCAGAATGTTTATCGGCCTGAGACATTTGCTGATTCAGGAAGTGAAGAAAAGGAACAAGATTATTCACATCTTCATCTTTTGCGGATTGATCATTTGCATTTCTAATCTTGTCAATAGAAGAACCGGTCATTTTAAACAAGCCTGCAAACTCAAGTCCTTTATTTTGAGCATTTTCTCCGGATGTTGCCGGTATTATCTGTCCCATGTTCTTCCTCTAATCTTTTCTACAGACTAATGAGCAAAAGGCATGCCATTAATCATATTGGTTTTTGTTATTTAATAACGGCAAGTTACAAATCAATGTCTTTTGGGGAAATTAATAATGGGAAAATATTTCCGGGCCGATACAGTAAATATGGATCATTATCTCAGACTTTATTCAGAGCACGAAGCGCGACAACGGGAAAGGAAGGTAAAGGAAAATGGTATGGTATTTACCGAGTAGAAAGTAACTTGCTGCCTGTACCATCGACAAAAAAAGCCCCCATAATAGAGGGCTTTCAACGGCAATGAAAATCAAATCCTGAGAAGGTCGAAACCAAACGAATTATAATCTATTTCTAAAAGCCGGCAATAACTTCAGCAAGGTCAGCTTTGGACAGCGGCATTAGTCAGTTTGACGACCTCCGTTGCGGGTTATCTCTTTCGTGATCTCGGCAGCTTTTTGTGGTGTAATATATCCCCAGACGGCACCCGCCTTATCTTTCTTCATATTCATGGTAAGTCCCGCTGCTGTCTTTATGTCCAGTTGCTCCAGCATTTTTCCGGCCTTTGCCGGAGGAGCAGACTCATAAACTTTCGCCAAATCCTTGTATCTCTTTGTTTCCGCGGCTTTGCCGGCATCCAGGGATGAAGTTAATTTTTCTTCCTGACTTTTTAATAATGCAATCTTATCGGTTATTTCTTTTCTTAATGCAAGAAGGCGCTGCTCATCCGCGCGAAGATTACTTTCCCGAATATCCAATTCATTCTTCCTGGCTATAAGTGCAGCCGCTAAATCTTTCTCTTTAGACAGATCATCATTGGAAATCCCATTCGCCGTCTGTTCCTGGGGCGCAGGGGCAATTGCCGAAGGAAGAACCGATGCGGGCCGCTGTTGCGCCAGGGCTTGGCTGGTAACAAGTGATGTTGCAGGGAGAATATCCTGCTTTTTGATAAGGCCGATTACTAATGCAACTTTAGTAAGAATCAAAATTAATATCAGTATCTGGGCGCCGATTAACAGTTTTTTCATTTTTCTCTCCTGCCGAATTTTAATACAGCCATTTCATCGGAGTTTTTTTGTTCAAATGCCCGCTCAGCATTAGCATATTCTTCAGCATGCCGGTCTTTGAGCATTTCGATGACCTTTCTTTTTTTTACTGCTTCCAGTAACTCTACTCTTTTGGCTTCCAGTTGTTCGGATGCCTGGGCAATTACTATATTTTGCTTTTTTTCATTTTCTCTGATCCGCTCGATATAAGAAACATAGCGGGCTATGTCGTCAATAGGCAGTGATTTGTTTTGCGTGTTTCTCAATTCGCCGATTGAATTGTTTCTTTCTTCGATCAATTTTTGCAGCTTTAATTCTTCCAATTCGAGTTCGCGCTTTTTTTCCGAAAAGGCATTAAGAGTTCTTTCTTCGATATTTTTTCTATAATCTAAAACTGTTTGAAGAGAAAAAACAAACATAATTCCTTATTTATTTTTAAGAAGTTCCAAAAGCTGGTGAACCGCCGATGCAAAGTCGATTCTTTCTCCTATATTTTGTTTGAGAAAAGAATTGACCTTATCGATCATTTTGATGGCGTAATCTATTTCCGGATTGGAACCCTGCACATAAGCGCCGATGTTGATCAAATCCTCTGCCTTCTTATAAGTGGCAACAATTCTTAAAAGTTCGCCGGCTTTCTCTTTTTGTTCTTTATTGACAATATCGATCATCACCCTGCTGATGCTTTGCAGGACATCAATTGCCGGATAATGATTTTTATGGGCAAGGCTGCGGGAAAGCGAAATGTGGCCATCCAGTATTGAGCGCGCCGCATCGGAAATCGGTTCATTAAAGTCATCGCCCTCGACTAAAACGGTGTAAAGTCCTGTTACCGAGCCTACTCCTTCAACAATTCCGGAGCGTTCCAGCAGTTTTGGAAGCAAACTGAAGACGGAAGGCGTATAACCTTTTGTAGTAGGCGGTTCACCGACAGATAAGCCTACTTCTCTCTGGGCCATGGCAAATCTGGTTAAAGAATCAACCATCAAAAGGACATCATTGCCTTGATCACGAAAGTATTCAGATACTGTCGTGGCAACATAGGCGGCCCTCATGCGAACCAGCGGATGCATATCCGATGCCGCAACAACAACAACCGATCTTCTGAGGCCTTCTTCTCCCAGGTTCTTTTCCAGAAATTCCCGGACCTCCCTGCCCCGTTCCCCAATCAATCCGATTACATTTACATCTGCTTTCGTGTTCAGAGCAATCATTCCCATGAGCACACTTTTGCCTACGCCCGATCCGGCAAAAATACCCATCCTCTGCCCCTTGCCGCAGGTAAAAAGCGCATTGAGCGAACGGATGCCTAAATCCATGGGTTCAATAATACGGCCCCGGTCCAGAGGATTAATCGGATCTGCATAAATCGGATATTCATCGGCGAAATTAATCGGTCCTTTGTTGTCAATGGGATTTCCCAATCCGTCGATCACTCTTCCCAAAAGGCCATTGCCTACTCCTATTGAAGCTTTTCGTCCGAGTGAAAGTATTTTACAGCCCGGCCCTAATCCCTGAATGCTTTGCAAAGGCATTAAAAGGACACGCCCCTTTTTGAAACCAACTACCTCCGCCTCCAGCAGAGCATCGCCATTCACCGGCATTATGCCGCATATGTCGCCTATTGACGCCGCCGGTCCGCTCCCTTCAACGATTAATCCCACTATTTCAGTCACCTTGCCGTTGACACGAATCGGATTAATTCGTTCCAAAAGCTTTTCATATCTGGTCAAATCGATAGCTTCGTTCATAATTACATTATCTGAGAGTGATATAGCACCAAGCAGGCAGCGTCTGATCCGGAATGGAATTAAAGCTTCAGCATCGCCGTCTTTATCTCTTTTAACTGACTTTCCAGTCTGGCATCAACTTCACCAAACATTGTTTCCACAACTGCCCCCCCTCTTTTGATGGACAGATCTTCTTCAAAGATGACATTTCGGACACCGTCAATTGACTGCAAAAAATCTTTCTTTACTTCCATTATATGCCGGAAATCCTGAGGGTTAATTCTGATCTTCATTCCTTCTGTTTCTGAGATATTCCTCAGTACGCCTTTGAGCACTCCCAAAATAACTTCTTTTCTTGTTGCCACTTCCTGATTAATTATTTTTTCAGCAATGGCGAGCGCCAATTTAACTATCTGTTCCTCCATTTTTGCCACAATATCTTTTCGAACAGGGGGCATTTTTTCGATCATCGCAGCAATGGCATCAAGTACCGGAGAAATCTCTTTTTTTTGAAATTCCAAGCCTTCATTAAATCCTTTTCGATAATACTCATCACTCACCCGGCTGAGATGCTGTTCCATTTCAGCCTTGAGTTTTTCCTGCTGGATTTGATCCGGCGCCGGCGATGATTCGGCCTCTGCCGGTAAATTAGCCCCCTCTTTTTTATAAGGAAAATTCTGGGATAAAGATACCGGTTTGCGGGAATCAATTACCTCGCTGGCCTTAATAACCTTAGCTTTATACGAATCCATCTTCTTCATCGCCGCGCAGAATGACTATTCTGCCTTCTGCTTCCAGTTTTTTAGTTACTTCCACAATCTTACGCTGACTTGCTTCCACTTCGGAAATTCTGATCGGCGGCATAAGTGTAATCTCTTCCCGTAACATTTCCGCACCGCGTTTGGACATATTCTTGAAAATCTTTTCGCGCATTGTTTCATCAACCATTTTCAGCGCACGAGCCAAATCTTCAGAACTGACATCTTTCATTAATTCCTGGAGTGATTTGTCATCCAGCTTCAAAACATCATCGAAGCTGAACATGAAGTTGCGGATTTGAGCCGCCAATTCCGGCTCGGAATCTTCAAGTGACGTCATAATGGCATTTTCCGTGGAACGGTTCATCCGGTTCAGAATATTCGCCATCAATTCGGCGCCACCCAACTGTTGATCAACCGTATTGCCGATAATCAATTCTTTCTCCAGTGTACTGGCGATTTCCTCAATAAATTCCTTGGGCACACTTTTGAGAGTAGCCATACGCTTGGAAATTTCATACTGAATATCCGGAGAGAAATGTTCCAGCACTTGGGCTGATTTCTCCGGTTTCAAATGAACCAGAATCAAGGCTATCGTTTGCGGGTGTTCCGTTCGGGTGAAATCCGCCAATACTTTGGGATCAATATCATGTAATCTGTCAATAATAGGATTATCAACAGTTGAATTCTCAACTTCGGTTAAAATCGTTTGAGCATCTTTTTCACCCAATGCCAAAACAACAAGATTTTTTGGAGCGCCTTCCCGCACCGAAATCATTCCGCCCCGCTCTTTAGCCATGGTACAAAATTCTTTGGCCACGGCACTCAGAGTTTCTGAAGGGATACTCGTAACCCGGCTCATTTGTTTTCCCAATTTGCGAATTTCCGCCGGCCGCAAATTCTTCATAACATTTGCCGCTAAATCTTCATCTAATGATAACAGCAATATTGCCGCTTTTTCTTCGCCTGTCATCGGATTTTATCCTTACAATTCAAAGGGATTCTATTTAATCCAGTTTCGCAATATATCGGCAAATTGTTTGGAATCAGCCCTTGCCATTTCTCTGGCAATTTCAGCATCAGTAAGCTCGTGGTTTCCTGAAGCCTGCCGCATTGCAACATGCGGTGTATATTGTTCTGAATGAGTTTCTCCGGGAAGACCGACCGGGAAAGGCATGTCCGGTAATTGTGGAACCGGCTCGGGAGCTGCTTTTGTAATAGTGGTAATCATCGGGCGCACAATGAATAACAAAATGAATATTATTACGCCGGCTATTGCCATATAACCAAATATCGGTGTGAATGTTTCTACTCTTTCTTTGAATGTTGGAGTCTCTTTTTCTTCCGCATCAACCTTGCGGAAAGGCATGTTTGTTACGACAACCTGATCGCCTCTTTGTGCATTGAACCCTGCTGCTTTACGTACCAACTCTTCAATTGAGTCGATTTCATTCTTTGTGCGCGGCTGATAAATCTCTTCGCCTTTTTCATTTTTCTTGTATGTACCGTCCACCAGAACAGCAATAGAAAGTTTTTTTGTATCTCCTAAAGGCATAACCGTTTTATTTACCACCTTGTTAATTTCATAGTTAATTACTTCATCCAGTTTCTCCTTTTCCGGATTATCCGACACTGCTCCCGATTTTGAGACAGCATTATTTTTTTCCGAATTACGCTGTACGCTTCTGACCACCTGTGCTTCCGGGTCATATGATTCTTCGGTTTTTTCAGTTACACGAAAGTCAAGTTCCGCAGTTACCCTGACTACGGCTTTTTCTTTCCCTACTACGTTTTCTATCAAAGACTGAATTCGGTTGGATAATTCTTTTTCCGTATTTCTCTGAAAATCAGCCTGTTGGACGGTTAACTTGGAAAATTTGGAATCATTCTGAGAGGAAGAAAGGATAGTTCCCCTTGAATCCACAACCATCACATCTTCAGGATTCATACCTTCTATGGAACTGGCCACCAGATGAACTATACCTTCTATTTGTCCCGGCCGGATAGTTTTCCCTGATTTTAACCGCAGGGTAACAGAAGCAGTCGGCCTCTTTTGCTGTTCGGAAAAAAGTGAATCCTTCGGAAGCGCAATATGCACACGGCTGGACTGGATTTCATCGAGACCGTTAATCGTTCGCGCCAGCTCGCCCTGCAAGGCACGCCGGTAATTCAGTTGTTGTTCAAATTCAGTCGCTCCGAGTGTTTTATTATCAAAAATTTCAAATCCGACCCCGCTGCCCTGCGGAAGTCCGGCAGCGGCAAGTTCCAGTCGTAATTCGGATACTTTTTCCGAAGGTACGGAAACGGCGTTTCCGGATGACGATATTTTATATGGAATCTTTTTTTCATTTAATTTGGCAACGATAGAACCTGCATCCTCAGCAGATAAATTAGAAAAAAGAACTTTATAATCGATTTGATTTGTTAAGTAGACCATTAGACCGATACTGGCCGCTGCAGCCAGTGCAACCGACATCACCATGATTTTGCGGCCTAAACTCAGAGAATTAAAACCTGCCCATAATTTTGCTAAGAACAGTAAAATTGAATCCATGGAGAAACCTGATTAAGAAGATTAAACAAATTTATACCTGCATCCTCATAACTTCCTGATAAGCATCAAGAATTTTATTGCGAACCTGCATCATAACCTGGAAGGAGATACCGGCTTTTTCCAAAGCGATCATTGCTTCATGAATTGAGCCTGCATCTTCCAGTTGAACCTTGGCAATTGATTTATCCGCATCATTTTGCAGTTTATTGATGTCCGAGATAGCATCTTTCAGCACGGAACCGAATGAGCTTCCACCGGCCTGTTTTTCGCCATCCGGTTTTTCAGGAGTTATACCAGTTGGGTTTATACCACCATGAATAATGACATCCGTCATGTTTTTGGCTCCATTATTATTTATTTACCAATACTAATGGCTGTTACCGCCATGCTCTTCGCCGCATCAAAGGCGGTGGCACATGCTTCGTAAGTTCGGCCGGCCATTATCATGTCCGCCATCTCCAGCATTGCATTGACATTGGAGAAAGATACATAGCCGTCTTTATCAGCATCAGGATGAGCGGGATCATATACTCTTTTGAATCCTTCTTTTTCTTCAGTTATTCCCTTGACTTTCACTGCCCGTACTGCGCCTTCCAGAGTTTTATCAAAACCATTTTTTAAAGGGTCGGATGTAAAAGTGATTATTTTTCTTTTATAAGGGCCGCCCTCCGGAGTGCTGGTTGTGTTGACATTAGCCAAATTACTTGTAATTACATCCATTTTAGCCCGTTGGACTGAAAGCCCTGTGCCACAAATCTTGAAAGCGGTAAAAAATTCCATCTTACTTAGCCTCGGTTAAAATATTTTTTATACCTTTGAATTTTCTGGACAATAATTCAACATTAAAATTAAACATTAAATGATTTTCAGCTAAATTCGTCATTTCCTTATCTAAATCGGCTTTTTCATCAGATTTTACCAATTCAAAATCATCTTTGGTAATTTCTTTCTTCGTGTTGGGAAAATGTTTCTCATTTGTTCTTGTCAGAGGAACTTTCATTTCTATGGCCCTACGCAGGTTCTCTTTGAATACATAATCCGCCGCCTTATAATCAGCAGAGTCCAAGTTGCTGATATTAGAAGCTATCACCTTGTTACGTTCCGAACGGTAATCAAGCATGGTGGATAGTAAATTAAATGTCTTCCCGAATAATGATTCCATCTTCGATCCTTTGCCAAATTATTTGCAAATCATGTACCAAATAATTTCTTTGTCATTTTTCGTCGGCGGCAAGATCATTAATTCCGTATTCATGAAGCTTATTCCTCATTGTTCGCACGCTGATGCCCAGTATTTTCGACGCCTTGGTCTTATTCCAGTTGAATTTGTTTAATGTATCGAAGATCATGTTTTTTTCCATCTCGTATAGAGTTGATATTTTTTCATCATCATCGTCATTATTATTTTGTATCAGCGTTATTTCTTGTACCGGCGTTTCTTCGTCAGCCCTGGAATTAGAGACAACGTTTTCCAGCAATAAGTGTTCGGCGCCAATGCCGGCAGCATTACAAATTAAAACAGCCCTTTCCATTACATTCTCCAGTTCCCGTACATTTCCCGGCCAGGAGTAGGCCTTTAATATTGCTTCGGCGGCATCTGTAAGAATAGGTTCCTTTTTTTCATTAACCTGACTGTACTTTTTAATAAAGTGCTCCGCCAATAAAATGACATCACCATTTCGTTCCCTCAACGGCGGCACGATAACCGGAATGACATTCAGCCGGTAATATAGATCACTGCGAAAAGTCTTTTGGGCAATTCGATCCTGCAGATCGGCATTTGTCGTGGCGATTATCCGGGTATCAATCGGTATGGGCATCTTTCCACCTACCCTGTCTACTTCAGCTTCCTGGATTACGCGCAACAATTTAGCCTGAAGTTGAACGTCCATTTCCGATATTTCATCAAGCAGAAGAGTGCCTCCATTGGCCAGTTCGAACTTGCCGATTTTTCGTGTAGTTGCTCCCGTAAAGGCTCCCTTTTCAAAACCGAACATTTCGCTTTCTAAAAGCTGAGTCGGAATCGCCGCACAATTTACCGCTACAAAAGGCATATTGCGGCGGTTGCTGTACCTGTAAATATAACGGGCAAAAAGTTCTTTTCCCGTGCCGCTTTCCCCCTGGATGAGGATGCTGGACTTACTCTTGGCCACATTTTTCAGCATATCCAGAATGGCCAGAATCTTCTTATCTTGCGTAATTATCTCTCTCACGGGATAAATATCGTCGATTGCCGAATCTTTCCGGCCCGCGTTTACTTGAGCACATCCCGCCAATACATTTTTCACTGCAAATTCCAGGTCGTCCAGTGAAAAGGGCTTCATTATGAATTCCGCCGCCCCTTCTTTCATTGCTTCGACTGCCGTATTAACAGTTCCATAAGCTGTGATCAGAATAACCGGCGTTGGCGGTGATATCTTCTTAACTCCCCGCAGAACGTCCATACCGGTCATCATGGGCATGCGCATATCGGTTACGACAACGGCAAATTGACCTTCTTTGAACTTTACTAATGCATCGGCGCCGTTTTCAGCAGTCTCCACTTCATATCCACAACTGCTTAATGATTCGTAGAGAGCCGTGCGCATCGATTCATCGTCATCTACAACAAGTAGTCTTTCGGAATTAATCATTCAATGATCTCTCAATTTTCATTAACTTCCGGCAGGAGAGGGAAGCTGAGATTAACAACCGTCCCTCCCGCGAGTGAGTTTTCCACATTAATGGCGCCATTATGCTGACTGACGATATTATGTACTATAGCCAGCCCCAAGCCTGCCCCTCCCTGTTTTGTACTGAAGAAAGGATCAAATATTCTCGATAAATTTTCCTTAGGTATTCCCGGCCCGGAATCTTGAAAGATAATTTCGATCCTGGACGGTTCTTCGAGAATAAATTCTTCTGATGATGTCATTGTTTTAATTTTCAGTGTTCCGCCATCCGGCATCGCTTGTTGTGCATTTAGTATTATGTTTAGAAACACCTGTTTGATCATATCGGCTTCACCCTCGATGCACGCATGACCACCGTCATATTCAGCAGCAATATCTATGCCGCCCTGTTCCATTATTTGTTCTGAAAAATCAATGACTTCATTTAAAATATGATGAATATTGATTCTCTTTTTTTCCGGCCGTTGTTTGCGGGTAAACATGAGCAGATTGGATATTTTGTTATCGACGTTTTTCACTGAAGAAATAATATGGACAACACGTTCCCGATCCTTCTTTTCCGGCAGATTTTTTAACAAAAGCGAAGCAAAAAGTTCAATGCTGCCTAAAGGATTGCGAATTTCATGAGCGATATTTGCCGCCATTTCCCCCATTGCCGCAAATTTTTCCGTTCGCTTGGCCATGTCTTCCAGTTTTTCAATGCGGGTAATATCCCGCAACACAAAAACATTTCCAATCGCAGCACCTCCCGGCGCCTTGAACGGTGAGCAGAATATTTCCAGCGTCCGGCCATTTATTTTAACTTTGTTTCCCGATTCACCTTTGAAATATTCAGCCAAATTTATGGTGGGCCAGTCATTGACAACAATATTTTCAAAAAGAATACTGATATGCTGTCCGGCGGCACCGGCTTGACTCGTGCCGACAAACATTTCCGCGCAATGGTTCATCGTCTGAATTTTCCCATCCAGATCGGTGACAATAATGCCGGTGATCAAGCTTTCCAAAATGTTTTGCAGATAATTTTTTGTTTGTTCCTTTTCATGAACAGTCTTGACCAATTCGGCATTTTTCTCTTCCAGCTCTTTATTTAAACCGGCAAAACGATCTTCCAGCCTGGCATAAGCCATTTGAAGGTCGGCTGTGGCTTTGTTAAAATTTTCAAAAGTCTGCTGAAGCAAAGCTATGTCTTTCATCGGCGTTCTTTAACCTTTACTTTTTCAAATAATCTCCATACTTATCCCACCATTCACGATCGGCCGCGCAATAATCGGCAATCTTCGCCCAGAAACTTTCCGGTCCCGATTCAGTTTTGACTTTAGTAAATATTTTCTGAGCCTCGGCATATTCACCTTTTTTCAAATGATCCTGCCCCATTTGAATCATTGACCAGTACCTATTATCCGCTCCCGGAGACTGTGTTGAAGCCGCGTCATTTACCCGCTTTCGCTCAGCAAGGCCTGCCATATCTTTTTTAATTGAAGCCAATGATTTCTTGTTTTTGGGTGATGTTTGCGCAAGCGATTCATGCAGAACTTTTTCCGCTTCGTCAAATTTACCACTTCCTATTTCCGCCTCGGCTATTCGATTTCTAATTTTAGCCGCGGTTTTACTATCCTTGCAGATATTTTTAAAATTTTTCAGAAGCCGGATACAGTCATCGATAAGGCCGACATTCCTTAAACTGACTGCTATCTTATCAACGGTTTCATATTCTTCAGGCTGAAGGGGAACAGCTATATAGGCTTTAAAATAAGTGTCGGATACCGTAAAAAAATCATTCTTCCTGAAACTTTCATCAATCAAAGCAACCGCGGCCTGCTTTAGGCCCCTTCTTGCCTCATTCGCCATTTTACTTTGTGAATGCATTTTAAAAAATTCCAAATAAGTATCAATAGCAGCCTTGTTCTGCTTTAATTTATATAATGCATTGCCTTTCTGTAAGAGGGCGTTCTCAGCAATTTCTCCTGTACTATTTTTTTTAAGCAGCAGATTGTATGCTTCAAGAGGGGCTTTATAATATTGAAAATTGCCGGCTGCAAAAAACACTCGATATCCCGGTTTGTCAATGCCAAGGGAAGCCATGGCCAAAATACTTTCGGTGGCTTCTCTACTTTCCGGATATCTATCAATTATTAAATTATAGATGTTCAGAGCTGCTGATATCTGATCCGCCGCTTTATAGGAATGGGCAAGCAATAGCAAAACCTCTTTTATCTTCTCATCATTTGGATAAATATTGGCATAAAAGGAAAATATTTTGCCTGCTTCGACATAGCTGCGCACAGAATATTTATGCTGTCCCATATCCCAAATAACTTCTTTCGGGACACCGCTGAAATTCGGCCATTTTTTTTGTGCATCATGAAACCATACCTCAGCACTGGCGGATTGTTGCATTCTGTAATTACAATCGGCCACCAAATAGAAAGCCTGTTTGGAAAAAGTTCCTCCCCGGTATTTTAGAAGATAAGCGATCAGTTTATCTGATGCCAATCCGTATTTTCCGGTCTTATGTAACAATGAACCAATCCTGAAAGAAGCTTCGGAAACATAAACAGATTGGGGATATTTGTTAAGCAGGTTTTCATAATTTTTCATCGCTTCGAGGAAATTATCCAAAAATTCAAAAGTTCTGGCCAGCCGGAAATAGACTGCGGCATTTTCCCGTCTCTCATCAGGAAAACTTTGCAATGTATTTTGATAAAATTTAACGGCAAGAGATTGGTGTTCTTTACTTCCCTTTTCTCCCAGAAAGAAGTGGCAATCCGCCATATGCCGAAGTGCTCGTTCTCCTAAATCACTCCCGGTATCCGGACGCGCTACAAATTCTTTGAATGTGACCAGCGCTTTTTCATAATTTTTATCTTTCAGTTCACCCAAAGCTTTGTCGTAAAGTACTGAACCGGAATTGGCTTCATCTTTTTCCGCGTAAAATTGTTCAGGCGCTTTGAGTTTGCCGGCTGATTTTTCCGATAGTGGATTATTAGGAACTTGCTGGATTTTCTTCCCGGCTTTTGCTTTCTTCTCCGCGATTACGGCGTTATTTTTTACGAGAGACTCGCGAAGCTTGTTTTCATTTATAATCTGCGACCAGTTATTTTTATCAGGTTTTTCTTCCTTTGATTCATGATTCTCCTGTTTTAGTGCATTTTGACTGATATTATTGTTTTCGCCGGCTTTGCGATAGCCGGCCTTAATGGCTTCGCTCTCCGATTTGAATAATACCCGGTGAGATTTCTTGACCTTGTTATAAAAAGGCATCCCCGGCAGGTGATAGCGTTTTGAATCCCTGTTCCCGATAACGATCACTGCTTTATCTGTTGACGCACCGGCGGATTTATAATTCTTTTCTTTACTTTGAGTTGCCTGATTTCCGGAAACCGGTAATATAAAGTACTTACTGAGTACCTTTTTTTTCACCATTTCTTCCGCAGACTGTACAGCCTTGTCTCTCGTTTCAAATTTTCCGGAGCATACTCTGTACCATATACCTTTTTTATTAATTTTTACCCGCGTAAAAAAAGCGGGATATCCATTCGCCTTCAAATTCTCAACATCAAGTGCAGCCTGTTTACTTGTTTTATAAGAAGCGCAATGAACAGTATATAAATTCGCCCAGGCAATACCGGAGAAATTTAATGAAAGAAGAACGGTAAATATAATAAAAAAATTTAGAGTTTTTATTGCCATTTTTTATAAAAATTCTTTTTTTTATTCATTTTTACTCTTCATAATTAAGCAATTTATATACCAGATCGTCTTTTGCCTGTTTTATTCAGGTATTGTCTTTAAAAAGCTCTTTAAATTCTTCTTAAATCCTGTTTCTGTCAATTAGTCAGCTTAAGAGCCAATATTTTGACTTGTTCAAGTCAATCATGATTTTTTTAGAAGAAGTTCGGAATGACTTCTGAAAAATATGTGGTCCCGATAAATTTCAAACAGCCTAACCATACTAATCCACCGATATTATATTTGATGTTGTATAAAGATTATGATTAATAAAAATGGCAAATTATTTGCATGATATTTTTTAAAAAAACATTTTAGGATGAACCATGGATGATCAGGATATACTAAACGATGAAAGTCAAAGACAATATTCACGTGTCGATGCTTACATCCCTCTGGAGTATAAATTAATAGATCCCGAACATAGGCAATATATGCGTTCCCGCGTGGCCGGAGATATAGTTCTTTCCGAATTCAAGTCTTTACCTGATCCTGACGATCAAATAATAGCTGAATGGTTGAAGACAATTAACACCAAATTAAATACCATCATCCGTATGTTGACTATGCATCATGAAGGATTTGATCAAATGCCTTTAAGAAAAGTGAATATCAGCGGTGGTGGAATCAGTTTTTCTGCGGATTCATCATTCACACCCGGAGAGATCATTGAATTCAAATTAATATTGACCATGCAATATCCTTTATCACTTTTTTTATACGGCGAAGTAATTGAAATATGCAACCACAATACTGAATACAATACATTTGTTCGATTTATCGCAATTGATGATTTTGTTCGGGATGAAATTATCAGATTTGTCTTTGAAAGGGAGAGGGAAATTCTTCGGGAAAAAAGGAAGTAGCCCTAATTAATTCATGTTTCCTATAATCGGCATTATCATTGTTACTGGCTGCGTAATCGGCGGTTATTTGCTGGAACACGGCAACATGTCCGTTATTTTTCAGCCCGTCGAATTTATGATTATCGGTGGTGCAGCTATCGGCAGCTTTGTTATAGCATCCCCAATCCATGTCATTAAATCCGTAATTTCTGCTTTTATCGGTCTGTTCAAACATTCACCCAGGAACAAGCAGGATTATATTGATATTCTAATGCTGCTCAATGGAATTTTTTATAAAATAAGACAACAGGGACTTGTTTCTATCGAATCCGATGTAGATTCACCTCAGGAAAGTCCTTTATTTACAAAGTATCCCATTATATTAAAAAATCATGCGGCGATTGATCTGATAACAGATACATTGCGTACAGTTATGACAACGACAATTGCCCCCCATGAACTGGAAGCACTCATCGACCACGAATTGGAAACCCACCATGAAGAGGCGCTGATCCCTGCACATAGTGTTAACACCATCGCCGACGGACTCCCCGGTTTGGGAATTGTTGCCTGCGTTCTGGGAATTGTTTTAACCATGGGTAAAATCAAGGAACCTCCTGAAATTTTGGGTGCCAGTGTCGGCGCCGCTCTGGTCGGAACATTCATGGGTGTTCTCTTATCTTACGGTTATGTCGGCCCGATGGGAAAACATCTGGAATTTATTGCTGCAGAAGATCTGCAATATATGAATGTAATTAAAGTCGCCCTGCTCGCTTTCATCGGCGGTGGTGCCGCACCAAAAGTCGCAGTTGAATTCGGCCGCCGGGTTATACCGGCAAAAATGAAACCTTCTTTCATTGAAATGGAAGATGCATTCCGGGAAGCAAAGAAAATACAAGCATAACCATGATAATAATGGAAACGATTAATTTTATAGGATTGATATGGATGAACGGCCTCAACCAATAATAATAAAGAAAAAAAAGAAACTTCAAAGCGGTGCCCATGGCGGATCATGGAAAGTTGCTTATGCCGACTTTGTAACGGCAATGATGGCTTTTTTTCTTATGCTTTGGCTTTTAAGCATGGTTTCCGAGGAAAAAAAAGCTGCTCTTTCCGAGTATTTTAATAAGTACAGTCTTTTTCAGGAAAGTGGTAGATCAGCAATAACCACTAAAAATGCAAAAGTGACTGATCCGAACTTTGTTACACCAATAAAAATGGAAGCTTCTTCCATGGCTTTACAGGGAAATAAATCAGGTGAAACCTTTCGTAGATTGAAACAAAAAATAGAAATAAAAGACGAAGAATCAGTTAGAAAAATAAGAGCATCAATTGACAAAAAAATGGCCGGCTTTCGTGATCAAATTTTGGTTGATGTAGTTGAAGGAGGTATCAGAATTCAAATTATCGATACGGAAGGAAGTGAAATGTTTTCTTTGGGATCGGCACAGCCGACGCCAAAGGCAAAGGCAATATTGAAGCTTTTATCGGACAATATGAAAGAAATGCCCGGACGCATTATTGTCGAAGGTCACACCGATTCCGCGCCGTTTCAAAAAGGCAGGTCAACAAACTGGGAACTCTCCACATCCCGGGCTTCATCGGCACGTAAATTACTGGAAGAAAACGGGATCGATTCGACAAGGATTGCCAGAGTTGTAGGTTATGCAGATACTGAACTTTTGATCCCCCTTGATGCCCGGGATCCGCGCAACAGAAGGATCAGTCTTATTGTTCTGAATGCTAAAAATTAATAAAAATTGTTTTTTTAAATTTTAACAATTGCCTTTTATGGATTGGCCTTGAAAGAGGCCGCACAGGCCAGGCGAATAAATCATAAAAAAAGGCGTACTCAGCGTACGCCGTTGTGATGAAGGAAAAGCGCAACATAATATCCGGTATTATTCTGCAAGACAGATATCCACAACAAAAACGCCTTCATTAATTTCAAAAGGAATAATTAAACTGGGGCCGCCCATAACGTGAGCTATGGAATGATTCTTACCGGAAACAACAGTGGGAATAGCTGCTTGAATGTTAAATCCTTCCGCCTCCAAATTTTTCCGGGCCACACCGGAAATCATGTTTGTAATCTCACCTACGGCATCTTTAATATCACCGTTAATTGATTTTATATCTTCTCCCAGCATATTGGATACTATCTTTAATATAGCACCCTCGCTGAAACTCAAGGCTAGAGATCCGGCGGCGGATCCCGTCAAACCGATAATGCCGGAAATGTCACCTTTAGCCAGACTGTCCATCTTCAGATAGGGTTTTCCAGCCCGAGGTTCTACGAAAGCCATTGTCTTTAAAACGCTTACAGTACCTTCAAGAAACGGATTAATAAATTTTACGTTCATAAATTGCCTTTCTCATATAAACACCGGACTTTTCTTATTTCTGTAAACCATCTATGATCTTCTTAATTTTCTCATTTAGCACTTCCGCCGTAAACGGCTTAACAATATAATTGTTTACTCCGGCTTTTACAGCAGCAACTACATTGTCCTGCAGCGCTTCCGCGGTTACCATGAGAAAGGGCGTTTTCGCCAATTCAGCATCAGCCCGAACCGCCTTAAGCAATTCCAAACCTGACATATTCGGCATATTCCAATCGGAAACAACAAAATCAATCTTTTGCGATTTTAGAGCTTTTAGAGCCATAACACCATCTTCAGCTTCCACAATATCGTCATATCCGCTTTGCTTTAACAAGTTGCGGACGACCTTTCTCATTGTCGCAAAATCATCAACGACCAGGATTTTGAGATTTTTATCACTCATAATTCAACCTCGCTTTTATCTTTTCACGATAAAATTTATTAACAACGTCCTTCACTTAATTCAAACAATCCTTCAATATCAATAATTAAACCGATTCGTCCGTCACCCAAAATCGCACCGCCGGCAACACCTTTAATGCTCTTTAAACCTTCACCAAGGCTCTTGACGACCACTTCCGCTTTACCGACAATTTCATCAACAAGCAGGCATTTGGAACCGCTTTCGCTATCAACCACCACGACAATACCGTCCCACGGTTCTCTATGTTTTGGTTCGATATCAAAAATTTCATAAAGCCTGAGCAGAGGCATTAAACGGCCCATCGCATTGATCATTTCTCCCTTGCCGACTACGTTGGTGTAAGCATCAAGCGAAGGCCGCAGAGCCTGGCGTATTGATATTGTCGGTAAAATGTAACTTTCAGCACCCACTTTCACGATCATGCCGTCAATGATGGCCAGTGTCAGCGGAAATCTCGTAATAAAAGTCGTTCCAATACCTAGGGAACTTTCAATTTCGATCTTGCCCCGTAATTTTTCTACAGCCTGCCGGACAACATCCATTCCAACACCACGACCGGATACATCGGTTACCTTTTCCGCCGTAGATAAACCCGGCAGAAAAATAAACTTATATATTTCCTGATCGCTAAGGCCTTCATCGCTTTGAATCATTCCGTTTTTCAAAGCTTTTTGTAATATTTTGTTTTTATCAAGGCCTCTTCCGTCATCCGTTATTTCAATGACAATATTCCCTCCCCGGTGGTAAGCTTTCAGTTGAATCAAGCCTTTTTCAGTTTTGCCCAGCTTTATCCTTTCCTCAGGAGTTTCCAGGCCATGATCAACTGAATTACGGATCATATGGACAAGGGGATTATATATTTCATCAACCATATTTCTGTCTATTTCCGTATCTTCGCCGATCAGTTCCACAAAAACGGATTTACCGGTGTTTTTTGCCAGATCCCGAACAAGCCGGGACATGCGCTGAAAAGTCTGTTTGATCGGTATCATCCGGAGTGTTGTGGAAACCTGTTGCAGAGTCGATGTAATCCGGAAAAATTGTGAAATATCCCTTATGAGCTGTTTGTCGGCATTTACCTGATTATTCAAATCCTGCTGAATCATCGACTGGGTAATGACCAGTTCCCCCACCATATCAATCAAATCATCAAGCTTTGTTGTATCCACACGTATCGTGGTCATATCAGAGACTTGATCAGCCTGTTTCCGTAAAGCCTGTGAAAGCTGTTTAGGTTTTACTACTCCCTCCTCAATCAAAGCCCGGCCTATTTTTCTTTCCGGTGTAGCTTCATTTGCTCTTAAAGTCTTTTCCAGTTCTTCTTTGGAAATGACGCCATCATCGATCAGAATTTCACCGATTTTTTTGGGACCCGATTCATTTTCAAATCCCTGCTCGATTTTCTTGATTCTTGCCTTTAGAGAAGGAACATCAACCACACTTTCGTCAAATTTCTTACCTTCCAGGATTTCCCGAAGCCCGCCGATTAATGTTTTTAGAACGTCAGCTCCGTCCAAAACCACATCAATGAGCATGGGTGTAACCGAGATTTCATCATTCCTGGCTTTATCCAGAAGGTTCTCCAGGCTGTGTGCCAAATCACGGATTTTTTCTAAATTAAGAAAACTGGCCACCCCTTTAATAGAATGAAACGGCCTGAATATTGTGTTAATGTAATCCTTGTTTCCCGGTTCGTTTTCTAAATTTAAAATATTGACTTCAATTTCTTCAATATATTCCAATCCTTCTGCAATAAAATCTTTCAGCAGAGATTCATCCTGGATTTGAAAGGACTCTTCCTTTTCCGCCAAAGTACTGCTCCCAGTATTTTCTGTGGATGGTGAAGAGTTTTCACTTGCAATAGTAATACCGGGAACTACAGCAGCTAATTTTCCCATAAATTCTTGAATATCACCGTCAAATTTGCCTGTATTTTTAAAATTGTCGGTAATTTGCTGCATTAAACGGATTCCCTCTTCCAGTAAATCAGCAGCCTTACTTTTATCAGGAATCGCATCAAGAATGACTTTTTCCAAAACCTGACTCAGACCCGTAGCGCAACTGTTTAACTGAGGTATTTTGATTTTCTCTGATTCATTACCGATGTTTTCCAGATGATTCAGCAGTTTTCCCGCTGTAGGAATATCAATATCTTTACAATCCAGGAAAAGATATTCTTGAGCCAATGCATCCAGCAAGCTGATCATTTCATCATAGTCCATACTTACACCATTTTAATTATTTCCGAGGGAATCATTTCTAAAGAAACGATCTTATCAGCCGCACCCAATTTTATCGCTTCTTTGGGCATGCCGAAAACAACACAGGATTTTTCATCCTGAGCTATAGTACCTGCGCCTTTCTTCTTCATTTCCAAAAGACCTTCGGCACCGTCAGCCCCCATGCCGGTAAGGATTACTCCGATGGCATTGGCTCCGGCATACTGAGCAGTCGACTTAAAAAGAACATCAACCGCCGGCCGCTGATGATGAACCATTGGTCCAGTTTTTATTTCTACATAGTAACGGGCTCCGCTTCTTCTTAAAATCATATGGAAATTGCCGGGAGCAACCAAAGCCGTACCGGGAATAACGGAATCATTGTCTTCCGCTTCCTTTACCGATATTTGGCAAAGCTCATTGAGCCGCGAAGCAAATGCTTTTGTAAAATTGGCGGGCATATGCTGAACAATTATTATTCCCGGAGAATTGGACGGCATTTTTACCAGGACTTTTTTTAGAGCTTCCGTTCCTCCGGTGGAGGCGCCAATGGCAATGATTTTATTTGTAGTCTGGCTTAAAGCTTTTATCGGTTCATTATCTGCACCGTTTTCGGCCGTACCGGATTCTCTTTTTCCGACGATCACCCTTGATGCAGCTCTTATTTTTTCCGCCAACTGAGCAGACATGTCTCCGACACTATAAGAGCCTCCCGGTTTACCAATAACATCAACAGCTCCTATATCCATGGCTTCCAGGGTTAATTTACCGCCTTTGGGCGTCAAGGAACTGACAATGATTGTCGGTACCGGATAATATTTCATCAACTTCTTTAAAAAAGTAAGCCCGTCCATTCGCGGCATTTCGATATCCAGAGTGATAACGTCGGGCTTCAGATTGACTATCTTGTCGCGGGCCACAAAGGGATCCGGTGCAACGCCGATAACCTCTATATCGGAATATTTGGAAAGTTCCTCAGAAAAAATCTTTCTAACTATTGCAGAGTCGTCAACTATAAGAACTTTTATTTTGCCCAATTTGCTCGACCTAAATAAGTAAATTAATATAATTTTTTAAAAAAATCTTTTAAAGCAGCAGCGATTAGTGACTCTTGCATTTTCCGGGCCTTGCTTTTAAATTAATTTATAGAAACTGCAAATGCCGGCCAAAATATTTGCGGCGATTGTCAGTTAATTAAAAAAAATTCATCTTTACTCCCAGCAAGCCTTCACCTGATTCAAAACATAAATTCCACATAGTCCCGCCTTTCGCTGCCTCCTGCGCTGCAAAGTCTAAGGTTTCATTTTTAAAAGCTGGAATTGAAAGATCAAATACTTTTGATGAATCATATTTTTGTAAAAAATTACCGGCGATCATGTTTGCAGACTCTTTTGCACAATCTTCGATCAGCCTGGTAGTTATGCTGTCTTCATCAATACTAAGCATATTTTGCACCATAGCGGAGGCCAGATCGGCGGAAAGTAGAACATCGATAGTTCCTTTTACCGGACCGGTAAAGTTAATTGATGCAATCATGTCGCATTTGATATCTTCATCTACAGGCTCCAGAAAGACGAAGAACATTTTCTCAAATACCTCAAAAATCGCATTCGTCAGCAGCTCTTGTATCTTCTCCGTATTCTCCATTTTCGGAAACTCCTATAACTTGATGAAGGATTTTTTTTATATCTTCCGGCAAGAAAGGTTTTTTTATGAAGCCTTTTGCCCCCCGGTTGAAGGCTTCCTGCTTTCGCTCCGCACTTCCTTCAGTTGTAATCATGATTACCGGAATGTCTTTAAAAGTCTCATCCTTTTTTATTTGGTCAAGAAGTTCCAGACCATTTACTTCCGGCATATTTATATCGGAAATTATTACATCAACCCAATTTTGAGAAAGAATTTCCAAGGCTTCCCTGCCATTTCCGGCCTCCAGGCATTGATTCATCCGGAATCCGGAAATAGTTACAATTTTTTTGATAACGGCCCTCATAGCATTGGAATCATCAACGATTAATACATTGAACGACATAACGTTACCTTCCCTTTTTTATGTTCGATTATGTTATTGTCATATGATACTGATGAGTTCCCTGGCACGGTTCAAATCTTCAGTCAATAAAACCATGCTCATTTCCAAATCTTTCATCCTCAAATTTAATTTCTTCAAAACCTGGCCTACGGCGCGGTACGACAGACCGTCAATTCCGCCGCCGACACCCAGCATTAAGCACGCCTGGTCGGCAATATAGACAATCCAAGGCATCATCTTTTCTTCTTTTTCCAATAGATCCGGTCGATGATGATAAGATATGGCATCTACGATCTCCGCCGGAAATTTCCAGTATGAAGCAATTTTTCCCCCTAAATCAGCATGGTTAATTCCTATGACAATCTCTTCCGCTTCTAAAAAAGATACTTTTTGGGTTGATACCAAAGCAGAGATTTTAACCAGCGCATCACGGACGAATTCACCCATGATTATTTTTCCTACATCATGAAGAAGAGCTGCTGTATAGAGAGTATTATCTTCCTCGCCGGTTATTTTTTTGGATAAAATCTGTGACATGAGCGCTACGGCCACGGAATGTTCCCATAAATCGGTCACTTTGTCGAAATAACCCGTAGCACCCTTTTTATAATATTTGGAAACACCCGCAATCTGAATCGCTCTTAATAAGTTTTTCTGCCCAAGATAGACCACGGCGTCGTTAATGTTACTGATTTTGTGCCGGGGCCCGAAATAGGCGGAATTGGCCATTTTTAAAATGTTTGCAGTAATGGAAGGATCAAATTTAATAACGTTGGCTACTTCATTGATCGAATAATCCGGATTTGTCAGCAGTTGCGCCACCTTGTTTCCGGTTGCCGGAAAAGCGGGGATTGTATTGATTGATTTTAATATACGATCTAGCGGCTTCATAATTCTTTCATTTCACCTCCGGAACCACGAACAAATACTCTCCCAGTGGACATTTCCAGACGAATGGTCCGATTAAAATTCAATCCCGTGTCTTCCTTGTCGATCATGACATTGTTTTTCCAAAATATTTTCCGCATGGCCATAATATTCTTCTGTCCGATACGGAAAAAATTGGTGTCATCCAATATGCTGGCTCCTCCTGCAGCCTTGACAACCATTCTTCTTTTTTCAGCGCCTAACTTGTAACAGGACTTAAACAGGAGAGGAATTCCCGTATCGGCAAACATAGCCGGATTCTCTCTGGCCTTATTTTGATCAAGAGCAGATTCCGGCAACATGTAATGTAGAAGGCCGCCGACTTTAGCAATTGGATCAAAAACAACTATTCCGATACAGGAACCTAATGCATAGGTTATAATAACATCTTCCGCTTTACTACTCACCTTAATATCTGATATTCCTACAATCAAATCACTCATATAATCACTTCTG
This sequence comes from uncultured Smithella sp., assembly GCA_964632255.1. Lineage (GTDB taxonomy): Bacteria > Desulfobacterota > Syntrophia > Syntrophales > Smithellaceae > MVRV01. Next base: position 53,348 of record CAZWCA010000004.1, read on the forward strand.
ATAAACGCTTGGTTCGATATATTTAAAAGGATGTTTGAGGCCGGTTAAGCTTTCCGAGTGCCCCACAAAAAAATAGCCGTCTTTTTTTAAACTTTCATAATATTTGTTAACCAGTTGGGTCTGGGTATATTTATCAAAGTAAATCATCACGTTACGGCAAAAAATTATATCAAAATTAGCTTCGAATGGAAATTTTTCCATCAGATTAAACCGTTGAAAGACAATTAAATCTCTTAAATTTTTTTTAACCTTATAGTATCCTTCAGAACGGCCCGTTCCTATCTGGAAATATTTCGCAAGGAGAGAAGAGTTGATTTTTTTAACTCTCTCTGCGGGATAAATTGCCGAATGAGCTATTTTTAATACTTTTGTGGAAATATCCGTAGCAAGAATTCGAATGTCTAAAGGCCTTGACTGGGCTGCTTCTTTTATCGTTATGGCGATAGTGTACGGCTCCTCTCCTGTGGAACAGCCGGCAGACCAAATATTAAATTTGGGAATAGAACCGTGGGAATCAGCTTTTTCAAGCAGTGAAGATACTATTACCTGCAACCTGGCAAAATGACTTTCTTCACGATAAAAAGACGTTAAATTGGTAGAAATGGAATCGATCATGGCGATCAATTCGTCTTTACCTTCTTCGGTCGTCACGTAATGACAATAGTCGGTGAAAGATTTATAGTTGCCTTCGCGCAATCTTTTGCCTAAACGGGCTTTAACTAATTCCTTCTTACCTTCATGCAGATTTATCCCGCACAATTCATAAACAAGCCTGCTGATCTTTCCAAAATCGCTATCTTTAAGTTCGGATATCATTGTCAACCGTTAATCAATCATAAGATTAAATTATAGAAATTTTTGATCAGCTCTATACCTATCTTTATAAAAAAAATAAAGATTTTTCGTAAAAGTAATACCAAGAATTCAATATTATTTTTCAATATTTGGAAATCGACAAAAACCATAAATTACTTAAATAAATATTCTTTCCTTGAGATCTTAGACGAACCAGACAAGAAGAACGTCAAAAAACCTTCGTTTTTTTTAGATTTAAGTAAAACAGTGTTATTTTTCTGACATTAATAGGGTTTTACTATTGTATTTTGACCACTTTTATCCTAAAATGCCGCCCGGCTTTGGATTAAGGCGGCAGTTCTTCAACAATATTCATAATCAAATGGACATGAAATGAGACACGGTAAAATTCTGATTGCGGAAGATGATGAGCTCAATAGAGATAACCTTGCACAATTACTGAGAGAAAATGGACATGAAGTTAATACAGTCTGTGATGGAAGGGAAGGAATCGAATCCTTTCTGGAAAATAAATTTGACTTAGTAATTACAGACCTGCGCATGCCGAACGTTGACGGTCTGGAATTCCTTAAATATATTAAAGAAATTAATCGAGATAACATCGTCATCATGATCACGGGCTACGGCACAATAAATTCAGCAGTAGAATCGATGAAAATCGGTGCGTTTGATTTTATTACCAAGCCTATTAAAGATGACCTGGTTATCCTTGCCGTAAATCGAGCCATGTCATTCGCCAACCTGCGCGATGAAAATATTTCTCTAAAAGAACATCTCAAAGAGAGACAAAATTTTGATAAAATAATCGGTTATAGTGATTGTATGCGAAAAATTTTCCATACAATAGATAAAGTTTCCACATCAGACAGTACAATTCTTATTGAAGGTGAAAGCGGAACGGGCAAAGAATTGGTGGCGAGGGCTATTCATTTTAAAAGCGACCGAAGCACCCAGCCCATGATTTCCGTAAACTGCGGCGCCATACCTGAAGATTTGCTGGAAAGTGAACTGTTCGGTCATGAAAAAGGTGCTTTTACGGGAGCAATTCGCAGTAGAATGGGACGGTTTGAACTTGCCCAGGGCGGAACAATATTTCTCGACGAAATAGGCGATATGAGTCCGGCGCTGCAAGTTAAACTTCTCAGAGTAATTCAGGAAAAACAGTTCGAACGGATCGGCGGAGTAAAAACAATCAATGCCGATGTCCGCATAATAACTGCGACCAATCAAAATCTGGAAAAAGCTGTTGAAGAAAAACGATTTCGTGAGGATCTTTATTACCGCATTAATGTTATCCCGATTCATTTGCCGGCACTGCGTGAACGCGGTTCGGACATCCTGATTCTGGCAAATCATTTTTTGTCGTATTTTAATAAATTGAAAAAAAAGAATGTAAAAGGCATTGCGGCGGATGCCATTAATTTTTTCAAACAATATCCATGGCCCGGCAATGTTCGTGAATTGCAGAATTTAATCGAGATGCTTGTGGTTATGAAAGAAGAGGGTGAAATTTGTGCGGAAGACTTGCCGCCGAAATTCCGCAATATTCAAAAACCGGCCGATAACGGCTCCGGTATTGATTTAACGGAAGAAGGTATCAATTTTAACGATTGCGTAAATCAGTTGGAAAAAGATCTCCTGATGAAAGCTTTGAAAATGAGCGGCGGAGTGAAAAACAGGGCGGCCAAACTCCTTGATTTGAACCGTACAACTCTTGTAGAAAAATTAAAGAGACTTAATATCGCCGGCAGTTGGGTTGACTAAGCAGTTACGAGCAAACATTTAAATCACTTGAGTTTAAAACCTTATTATTTTTTAAGTCTTTGTTCATAATTAAGCATAATTGTTTTGCAGCTCATCAAAAGTTTTATTTACTATGTCAATATAATTATCCCGATGATGAGTTTTATATATTTTCTTTTGAATTTTTACACCGTTTTCAAAAAAGCCGCCGAGATAGGTCCAGATTTCTTTCATTTTATTGGTGATGTGCGAGGGACCGGATAAAATTTTTGAATATTCAGCAAACAGCCGGTCATGAAAGGCTCTGACAATTCTTATTTTTTCATCATAAGATTTTGTTACATCGAACTTAATTTCTTCAGCAAGAAACGGGTTGGCAAGCAAACCCCTGCCGATCATCCACCGGTCAATCGATCCGAACCGTTCAGAGAGAATCTTCAGTTTGTCAACTGAATTTATATCCCCGTTATAGACAATGTCATGCAGTGACAGGTTAAGACATTTCTCGAACATATCCAGGTCAACCTCTCCTGTGTACATTTGTTCACCGGTTCGGGGATGGATGATCAGTTTTTCAAGCGGGAACCGGTTAAAGATCGGAAGTAAATCCAATATTTCATCACGATATTTCAAGCCGATCCTCAGCTTTACTGATAAGCGCAATTTTATGGCAGGTATCGTCTTCTCGAGAAATGATTCAATCTTTGCCGGATAACAAAGCATACCCGCTCCCCTTCCCTTTTTCACAACTATCCGGAAGGGACAACCGATATTCCAGTTTACCGTTTCATACCCCATATCGTAGAGGATATTGGCGAGTTTTATAAAATCATCCGGATCGGAACTCATTATTTGCGGAACCGTGGGAATACCCGTGTACCCGTCAGGATTCAATTCGCGAAGGAGATTATTTTCCGGGGACATATTCTTTGTTGGAGTAATAAATGGCGCCACCGCCAAATCAACTCCCTTAAAGTAGATAGGAAAGAGAGTACGATAAATCCTGTCGGTCGTTCCCTGGATTGGTGCAAGGTAAATCATAAAATATCTATCTGACCTTTGTTTAAATTAATTTTTACGAAATCTCATTTTCCCGACAACGGATAGTTTGTCAAGTTCAACTTTATTTATAAGAAAGATCTTTGCAAATAACATCGGCATTGGCTGGGCAACAACTGCTAATCTCTCAATGCGGAAAATTAATTTATACTAATTTTTACTGTTAGATATTAGTTAATTTTTTTGTATTGAATGCTGTGTCTCGATTGACATAATAAAATGATTTTATCATATCATAGCATTTTTTCTATTTTGAAATTTACAGAGACATAATCCGAAATGTTTTTTCTACTTAACTTTTCTAAAATATCCTTTAATCATAAATTTTTTTTATAGGTTCCTTTAGTATGACAACTACGGTAAAAATGATCAAAAGCAATTCAATTATAAACCAATCATTTCGCTCTAAAATATTAAAATATTGATTTCGCATATATTCAAATTCCAAAACAGATAGGCGGTGCACGGAATCAGTCTAAATTAATAGTCAACCGATTTATACAATTGTCTCCTGGCTAAAAATAAGGAGCTTAAGCCTTTATACAAAAGGTGCGAGAAAACTATATATGTTTTGTTCTTAAAAATTCATTAATTTTTAATGAGGTTGATATGGCGGATATAGAAGATGTTGAAGAATCAAATATATTCTTCCGAAATATTTTTGAATACTCTGGCGTTGCTAAGTTCATCTATGGAGAAGATGGTATCATATCATTAGTTAATAATGAGTTTGAAAATTTTTTGAAGTACACGAGAAATGAGGTTGAAGGCAAAAAGAAGTTGACAGATCTTTTCAGGAATAAAGATTTTGGATTGTTGATGGAGTATCTTCTAATGCATAGAAACGACTCACAAATATTCATAAAAAATTATCGGGCGCAGGTAGTTGACCGCAATAACGCTATGAGAGATACATATGTAACAATCGCCCTGATACCGGGAACAGAAAAAAAGGTTGCTTCTCTGGTGGATATATCTCAACTTAAAAAAGATGAGAAAGCTTTAAGTAAAAACAAAGCTTATTATTGGGAACTATTTGAAAGTATTGGACTGCCAATTGTCCATGTCGATGCCAAGGGAAGGCATTTGTTTTTCAACGATGCTTTTGCTGAATTTACCGGTTACTCACATATGGAATTAAAGCATATGAGCTTTTCAGATTTTTTTTCACCTAACTCTTTTATGCAGATTCAAGATCTAAACATGAAGCAAATGGCCTGTCAATTAGACTGCTTTAACATTGATATTCATTTTCTCTGCAAGGATAATTCTCTGCGCTGGGGTAAGATGAGAGCCATTCCTGTGCACAATCAACATGATTCATTTTCTGCATTTTTTGTCATTGTTGACAAAACTATTCAGAAACAGACTGAAGAGAATTTTCTGGCAACTCAAAATGAATTAAATATTAAAGAAAGAAAACTTGAAGAAGCTTATACAAGTGTACAATTTATTATGGAAGCTATGGAAAGGAAACAGAATAAATTACAGGAAAGGTTTATATGCAATATAAGAGAACTCGTTCTTCCATTCCTGGATAAATTGGAGAAGACGCCATTAAATAATAACCAAAGAAAATTAGTTAAAATGACTGAAACTTATTTGGAAAGAATTGCTTCACCCTTTATACATAATTTATCTTCAAGTTATTTCAATCTTACGGAAAAAGAGATCCAGGTTTCTGCACTCGTCAAAGAGGGGAAAACATCAAAGGAAATAGCAGAACTTTTAAATTTATCTCAGCGTGCCATCGACTTCCACAGAGGAAGAATCAGAGACAAACTTGGCTTGAAAAATAAGAGCTGCAACCTTCAGATGCTGCTTCATAATTACGATGTTTCCTCAAATATGGAGGAAACACCAGGATACATGAAGACTGTAATACCTTTAAATGAAGATCGAGATTATAATCATAAACAGTCCAAGCATCATTTGGAAGGCAAGAAGATGGGTTCGAAACATGAATAAATTAAACCACTTCTTTCTAAAAGCACGTAAAAGCATGGACTTGCAAGTTCTTCGGTAAAATTTGCCTAATGTCTGTTTTGAAAATAAGCATAAAGTATTTTATGCTGTTATGAATACCAAATATAATTGTAAATTATCTGTTATTTACTTAGTATTGTATATTTCTTTCTTTTTTTTTAATTTTACAATCTATTTTCTTTAATAAATATTTGAAATAATTAATTGGAATATAACAACTAAAAATTCTTCATTTCGGCCATCGAATCATCCTCTAAATAAAATAATCCTGCACAAAAATTTGCGGAAAAGAGGTGGTATAAAGATTTTTTTAAGTAACGGCCAATACACTCATACAGTAATCTAACAGGGATATAGAGAACCTTTCCGGACATCACTCCAATCATAAGCCAACTGAGGCAACGCTCAAACCAGCGAGGAAAGTACCGGAAAATTTTTGACATCACCATTAAAGATATATTTCAGACAACTTCCGAAGGATATCTCTTAGTGTAAATCCGGCTTTGCAAAAAAGTTATATGTTTATGGAGGATGAAATCAATTTCATAAGAGATTATCCATATTTTTCATGATACTTCGGAAAATATTTTATCTTCGAAGTTGCAAACAGGAAATTACGCAGAATATCCTTACTAAAGGAGAATACGAATGTGCGGTTTGTAAATTTTATACCTCAGATTGTTATGGATGCAAATACCGGTGCCTTCATAGATTGTAATGAAGCCGCAGTTAAGATCTACGGATATGCCAGCAGAGGAGATTTTATAAATAAAACAATTTTCAATATTGATGAAAAATCTGCGCCGATCCGATATAACGGCTTGGCTTCAGCAACAGATGTTCAGAAGCATATTCAATTATGCCTTAAAAATGGTTCGCATATCTTCGAACGGCGTCATCAGAGGCCTAATGGCGAGATATGGGATGCCGAAATTCACTTGAAACTTTTCTATCGTAAGGGCAAACCCCTTATACAGTTCGCTCTTCATGACATCACCGCACGCAAACAGGCAGAGGAGGCCTCGAAGAGATCAGCTTATTTATACTGGTCAATTTTCGAAAATACAGGTGTTGCGAATATAGTCGTGCACGAAAACACAAAAATAATTCTGGCAAATCCTGAGTTTGAAATATTGTCCAGTTATTCTAAAAAAGAAATTGAAGGGAAAAAAAGATGGACGGAATTTTTTATCGAAGAGGATTTAAGCCGGATGAAGAAGTACAGTCAACTGCGAAGAACAAGTAAAGATATTGTACCGCGGAAGTATGAGTGTAGATTAAGAGACAGGCATGACAAAATAAAAGATATAGCCATTAGCTTTGACAGGATTCCCTGCACAAAAGAAAGCATAATTTCCCTTCATGACATAACTGAACGTAAACAAGCCGAGAGAATTCTTCAGGAATCACAACGGAGACTGTCTGATATAATCGAATTTTTGCCTGATGCTACTTTGATTATTGATAAGGACGGAAAAGTTATTGTCTGGAACCGGGCTATGGAGACCATGACCGGTGTTAAGAAAGAAGATATGCTGGGCAAGGGTAATTATGAGTACGCTCTGCCCTTTTATTCTGAAAGAAGACCTATCATAATTGATCTGGCCCTTCATCCGGACAAAGAAAGAGAAAAACAATACACCACAATCCAGAGAAAGGGAAACCTGCTTTTTGGTGAATCCTTTACACCGAATCTGCCGCCAGGGGATATACATCTTTCCGCTACGGCATCTGTTCTTCGTAATGAGGAAGGTGAGATCATCGCAGCTATAGAATGCATCCGGAATAACACGGAACGTAAGAAATTAGAGGAACATTTAAAACGAGTGGAAAAGATGGAGTCTCTGGGTACTCTGGCCGGCGGAGTTGCCCATGATCTAAACAATATTCTGGGAGTATTAATCGGATATTCTGAACTGCTTATTGAATCTCTGCCTGGAGATAGTTTTACCAGAAAGTACGCTGATAATATCCTGAAATCCAGCATGAAAGGAGCCGCCATAATCCAGGATCTTTTGATTTTAGCAAGGCGTGGTGTAAATGTTTCGGAAGTAGTTGATCTGAACAAACTGGTCCTTGATTATCTTAATTCACAAGAGTTTGAAAAACTTAAATCTTCTTATCCGAATGTAAAAATATCAACTGAACTCGAAACTGGATATTTGGATATTAAAGGCTCCCCCGTACATCTAAGCAAGACAGTCATGAACCTTGTTTCCAATGCGGCAGAAGCTATATCAGGCAGGGGAAATGTGACAGTAAGAACGGAGAACCGCTACCTGGACCATCCTCTCCACAACTATGACGCCATACAGGAAGGTTACTATGCGGTTTTAGCTGTATCTGATACAGGCGATGGCATATCAACCCATGATTTGGAAAAAATATCCGAACCTTTTGATACGAAGAAAGTCATGGGAAGCGGAGCAGGTGTAGGTTTGGCTGTTGCTTGGGGAACGATAAAGGATCATAATGGTTATATTGATGTCCAAAGTAAAAAAGGAAAAGGAACCACCTTCACTCTCTACTTTCCCATTATCAAAGAGGAAGCCGGAAAAATAAAAAAAGCAACATTACCTGATTCCAACATAAGCAAAGGGGAATCCATCCTTGTCGTTGATGATGTTAAAGAACAGCGTGAGCTGGCTATGGACATGCTGGAGAGCATGGGATACAGGGTTACGGCTGTTTCCAGTGGAGAAGAAGCAGTTGAATATATCAAACATAAGAAAGCTGATCTGATCGTTTTGGATATGATCATGAAACCTGGGATTAACGGGCTGGAGACCTATCAGAAAATACTGGAATACAACCCTGGACAAAAAGCAATTATTGTTAGCGGTTTTTCTGAAACTGACCAGATCAGGAAAGTTCAAAAAATGGGTGCCGGAGCTTTCATTCAAAAGCCCTACACGATGGAGCAGATTAGCCTTGGAATCAGGAAGGAACTGGATCGGAAATAAGCATTAATTATACGAGGACGGACTTGACTTGACAAATAAGTAAAAAGAGTGGTCAGTTACCTTCTAACTCCCTCATGACTCTCAAGCTTAGAGATTCAGCTATTTTTTTCATCTTGAACTTCGGTATCTTTTTTATCGTCATTTACTCTTGATACTAAAATTTTATCGACACGCCTGCCATCCATATCAACAACTTCGATTCTTAACCCTTCCCATACAAAATAATGTCCTTCTAAAGGCACAGCCTCAAGTTTCGCCATTACGAAACCGCCTACAGTGTTAATCCCCGCATGCTCTTTGTCGCTCAGTCCTGCAATTTCCATATAATCGAGGAACTCATCCAGCGGCAGACTGCCGGATATGAGCAATGATCCATCCTCCCGTTTCACAATGTCTTTTTCACCTTCAACCTCATCTTCGACATCTTCAAACACAGAGTGCAAGATATCGCCGAAGGTAACGAGCCCTTGGATTGTACCATATTCATCCACCACAAAACCGACATTCATTTTAGATTTTTTGAATAACTCCATCACCTTTACTGCCGGAGTCGTCTCCAAAACAAAAAGCGGCTTACGGGAAGTTTTTTTAAGGTCAAGCGGCTTTTCCTCCATGGCTAGTGAAAGTAATTCTTTTCCCTTGACAATCCCAACAACGTTATCGAGCGTATCCTCCGCCACCGGATATGCAGAATATCTATATTGGGCAATTTTGTGCTTTGTTTCATCTTCGCTTTCATTAAGGTCAAGCCAGACAATATCCGCTCTTGGTGTCATCAGGACTGCTACACGACGATCAGCCAAGCGAAAAACACGCTCGATTGTATCCTGTTCAAACTCTTGAAAAGTCCCGTCCTGTGTTCCTTTGTCAATTAACAGCTTTATTTCTTCTTCCGTTACGGCTGGCTCCGGTGAAGTTTTGAATCGAAAAATACGAAGCAGCAAATTTGTTGAGCCGCTGAGCAGGATCACCAAGGGACGAGCCAGTTGCGAAAGACGATGTATTAAGGGAGCGACAAGAAGAGAAATATTTTCCGGATTATTAAGTGCAAGACGTTTTGGAATCAATTCGCCTATTATTACTGATAAATACGTTATAAAGATGACTATGATGGCAACACCGATTGTTTCGCTGTATGGGGCAAGCAAAGGGAAAGCGGCAAAGTATCGAGCCAGCAATTCAGCAATGGTTGCACCTCCAAAAGCGCCGGCTAAAATACCGACAAATGTTATACCGATTTGAACGGTGGATAAAAAGCTGTCCGGCGAATTAGCAAGCTGAAGCGCTATGTGCGCTCTGGAACTACCTTCTTTGGCCAACTGTTCAAGTTTGGTTCTTTTGGCAGCTACAAGAGCAATCTCAGACAATGCAAGTAAACCGTTCAAGATAATTAGTAAAAAGATTAAAAATATTTCAATAACTATTGAATTCATAAGTTTCTGATCTGCACATTTGGAACGCTGTTAAATTTTTAACTTTCTCTCGTTAAAACAATAACGGCGTTATTTCTAAAGATTGGGCATGGGCTCCTTTTTGTTTGTGCAGTGTTTTCATTTTTTTCAATTTCAGAGTCCAGTACCATTTTTGAATTCAGGTTATTAACAATTTCTTAAGAACAATGCAATACAAAACAATAAGTTGCCCTCTTGCTGCCTGCATTCGAAGAGGATATTCAGAACGACCAACGACCATTGGAAAGATTCTACAATGATTTTTTTGAAAAGCAAAAGATCGCTGACGCCACCGGCTATGCTTGCCCGCAGAATAACGCTGTAAGCTACCAGTAATCCCGCCACGGTTACACCGCGCTCAAGTTGCCGTCTTTAACACATTGAACATTGAACAATGTCAAACCGGTAATTTTTTTCATGGACGTATATTGCCGCAATCATGAAAACCTGCCCCAGGAAGAAAAAAACAACCGCACTTAAAATGCCGCCGACATAGCCGGCGATATAGATGCATTAAGCCCATAGGGTAGCAATTGATAGCGCCGTAGGTGCGGCATGCTAACAATCGAAATTATAACGATTTCTTAATATATTTCCTAGCCACACCAGCTTTCAGCCTGCTTGTTTGTCCTTGCATTGTTTCAAGGAAGTTGTAGTATTCAAATGATTTTGCAAAAAAGGAAAACATAAATTCGTGTCTTCTTTACTACCTACCAATAACGAATCTTCAGGGACGATTGTAACACGCCGGGCAGTAGGTACATTTATTGCTCTTCTCGTTGCGCATATCATGATTGATTTCATGGGCTTAAGCGTCTGGCCGGTTTACAAGACACTGGCCGGCCTGGATGTCGCCAAAGCAGGTTGGATTGCCACCGTTATCGGTATGAGCGGAACTGCGCTGCAGCCATTGTTCGGTTCCATCGCCGACCGGTTCGGGCCGAGGCGTGTTATTTTGCTCGGTACACTGCTCACCTCGCTTGCCCTGCTTCTCGGCCCGCTTGCCGATTACCGGGCAACACTTGATCTTCATCTTCCGGCGCTGTTCGGATTGAGCGGTTTTTACCTTGTAATTTTCATTATTCTCGCCGCCGGCCGCCTTGGACAGGACATGTTTCACCCTGCGGGAGCAGGCCTTGCCGGGAGTTTTTCCGTCCAGCGCGGTTCGACATTCCT
>CAZWCA010000004.1:64641-89415 GCA_964632255.1 uncultured Smithella sp.
AAATCCTTTTTTTACCTGTAATGATTCTCTGGATTTTTATCTGGAAGTGGTGCCGACCGGTAGAAGAGCAGCGATCTCAAAGGCTATCGGTCATTGCCTCGCTTTCGGCACTTCGGCCGGTAGCGGGATCGATTTTCGCCCTTTTTTTAATTCTGGCGATCTCAGCCGGTGTGAATAGCGGATTATTTTTCCTTATGCCGGAATTTGCCCATGAAAAAGGATATCCCGCCTGGATCGGACAGGGCGGGGCCTTTGGTTTGATTGTCCTGGGTGCAACGGTGTTCATGGTACCAATGGGACACCTGGCAGACCGTATAGGACGGCACAGGACACTCCTGGCGATAATGATCCTCTCAGCTATAAGCTATCACGCTCTTGTCCGTTTGACGTTGCCGGTCCCGGCATTTATCATCCTTTGTATTTTGGGAGGAGCCTTTCTGGGAACGGTCAATCCGCTGGGCGTGGCATTCGGCCAGCGGATTGCCCCGCCACAAAATGTGAGCATCGTTTCAGCAATCCTGATGGGCTGGGCATGGTGCCTGGGCGGCACTGTCCCCAGCATAGTAGGCGAGCTGTATGTTCGCCTGGGAAATAATGCATCCAGGACTTTGACGCTGCTCGGCTTTGCCAATTTAATAATGGTGCTGCTGGGCTTCCTGCTGCCTAAAGAAACCGAAGCAAGAGATCAAAATTCCAGTTAATCCCTCTCCAGTATTTCTCCCAGCATCATCGCCGTTTCACCGACAATGTGGTAACATCTCTTTATTGCGTCACTTCCCTGGTAGAAAGCCTTCGCCTGTTCGCGATCCTTCCAATTTACGCAGGCAATATCGAAGCAACGGATACAACCATTTTTATTTACTATTTCGTCACGGAAGCGCCGGAAAACTTCATCAGCGACTTTCCACATTTTCGTATCTTCTTTTTCATCGCTTTTCGCGCGACTGTAGCGTAAGCCCAAAACCGCCAGAGCTCCTGCCAAAGCGCCGCATACTTCGCCATTGCCACATAAGCCGCCACCGAAGGCGCCCATGGCCCGGATGACGTCATCATTGCCCTTTCCCAGTTTTTCCTGTCCCACTGCTACAATGCACTGGCTGCAATGAAATTTTTGAACAGCAAACATTTCAAGTGCTTTTTTCCTCATTTCCTTCGGCGTCATCCTTTTTTCCTCCTAAGCATTTAAGATTTGGCTTATCTTTTCGCTTTTTAAATTCAAGATTTTCTCCATTAATGTAATGATTTTTCTACCTCCTGCCAAAGCTTTCTGTCAATAAAAAAACCAAAATATTCAGGAAATGCAAAAAGAATGGATTTATCGGGAAATTGATTCACTGTTGATTATATGAGATACGATAGATGGCATTTGCTTTGTCATCGGAGACTAGCAAAGCGCCGTCCGGCATAACAAGTACATCCACAGGACGGCCGCTGACTTTTCGGCCTTTCAGCCAGCCTTCGGCAAAAACTTCATATCGGAGCGCCTTGTTCCCATCCAGCGTGACAGTCATTATACGGTAGCCGATTGGCGTGGTCCTGTTCCAGGAGCCATGTTCGGCAATAAAAATCCTGTTCTTATATTGAGCGGGAAACATTGCTCCCGTGTAAAAACGCATTCCCAATGCAGCAACATGGGGTCCCAATTCAATTGCGGGCGGTGTAAATTCCTTACAATTGCGGCCTTTGTTATAGACTGGATCCTTGATCGATGCCCCGTGGCAAAAAGGAAAACCGAAATTCATCCCTTTTTCCGGAGCATGATTCAGTTCATCGGGCGGCACGTCATTTCCCATCCAGTCTCTTCCATTATCAGTGAACCAAAGCTCCTTGGTTACCGGATGCCAGTCGAAACCGACCGTGTTCCGCACACCCTGGGCAAAAATCTCTAATGAAGACCCATCCGGCTTCATCCGCGTAATTGTGGCGAAAATTTTGTCCGCACTGAGGCATATGTTGCATGGAGCGCCGACAGGAACATAAAGAAGACCGTCCGGACCGAAAGCGATAAATTTCCAGCCATGAGCACTTTTATCGGGAAAACTGTCATTGATCACAACCGGCCGGGGAGGGCTATTCAAACGCTTTTCGATATCATCAAAGCGCAGGATACGATTGATCTCCGCCACATACAATGATGTACCGCGAAACGCCACACCATTTGGAGAATTAAGTCCTTTAGCTATAACAATTACCTCATCCGCTTTGTTATCCTTATTCCGGTCGACAATTGCATAAACTTTGCCCTCGCTGCGCGATCCGACAAAAAGCACACCCTGTGGACTTATCGTCATTGACCTTGCTCCCTCCACGGGATGCGCATAGAGGCTGATCGTAAACCCCGGTGGAAGCTTTATATTGCCGGCGTCAAATACCTGAGAACGGCAAGAGGTCCCGACGGAAAAAACAATGATTAGAGCAAGTCCAATTATTATTTTGTTTCGATACCTGATTTTCATCGGCAGTTCCTGCAAGCTTTTTTCAATTTCCACTTATACATCCCGATTTGTAAAAGGCCCACTCCTGATAATTGTGTTTCCTGCTGAAAGTTAATGTAAACAAAGCTGCAAAACAATGATAATTAAATACGGGAGGAATGGCAGGCATTGGTTACGGCTGGAAAGATATCTTTAAAACTATTCCCCGGGCAGGCCTGATCATGCAAGTATTTGTATTAATTTCAAAAATTTTGATTCTTGATTATTTAAATTCCCGGATTGCCGAATGCTTCATGAGAAGATGCATGTGTTGACTTACCTAATTTTGCTTATATACTAGAATTAAGATTTCTTTTAAGGCGACCTCATTCTGACGATCTCGTAAAAAGGTCGCAGGCAAGGCGCGCGAATCGCGAGGAATGAGGCGTACTTAGCGTACGCTGCAGTGACGAGGGATGAAGCGCAACGCAGCATCCGGCCTTTTTACGAGGTCATCATTAATGGAGGTAAACTTATGCCAGTAGGAGAAATTTGCAACCGCGAAGTGGTCATCATAGATAAGAAAGACAGTATCCTGGAAACGGCGAAACTCATGCGTAACTATCATGTGGGGGATGTTATAGTAGTGGAGGCGAAAGAAGGCAGGGTTGTGCCTGTGGGAATCATCACGGATCGCGACATTGTTATTGAACTGATTGCCAAGGAAGTACCGCTGGACAGCGTTTTTGTCGAAGATGTGATGAGCGCCGATCTGGCTTCTGTTAATGAAAATCAGGGAATTTGGAATACTATCCAATGCATGCGGAGAAAAGGCATAAGGCGAATTGTCGTGACCGGTGAAAAAGGTAATCTTGTTGGAATTCTTTCCAGTGATGATCTGGTTGATTTGTTGTCCGGAGAGCTGTCGGATGTGGTAAAGGCCTTCATGAGAGAGCAAGTCAAAGAAAAAGAAACCAAGGAATAAAGATGGTCTTGTAAAATCGTAAAATGACAACTATTAAAATCAATCTTAAACGAGGAGATAGAGAAGGCCGTGAAAGAAGCATTACTTTATGAAAAAGTCGCTGATGGAAAGGTCCAATGTTTTCTTTGCTCTCACCGTTGCCGGATCAGTCCGGATAAAAGAGGAATATGTGCGGTCAGGGAAAACAGGGATGGTACACTTTATACTCTTGTATATGGAAAAATCATTGCCAAACATATCGATCCTATTGAGAAAAAACCATTGTTTAATTTTTATCCGGGATCGAAATCATTTTCTATCGCTACAGTTGGCTGCAACTTCCGATGTGAGCACTGTCAGAATTACGATATTTCGCAATATCCTCGAAAACGCCGGGATATCCCCGGCGAGGAAACGACACCGGAGCAGATTGTAAAAGAAGCGGAAACGGCCGGATGCAAAAGTATATCTTACACATATACTGAACCAACTATATTCCTTGAGTTTGCCTATGACTGCGCAAGGCTTGCCAGGGAAAAGGGCATAAAAAATGTTTTTGTCAGCAATGGTTATATAACACCCGAGGCCACAAGACTCATCGCTCCTTATCTTGATGCCAATAACATCGATCTGAAAGGAGATGACAACGTTTATAAAAAGCTTTGCGGGGCCAAACTGCAACCTGTCCTGGATACGATCAGGCTAATGAAGGAGTTGGGTGTCTGGGTAGAGCTGACAACGCTGATTATTCCCTCTTACAATGATTCTGAAAGCTTTCTGAAGTGGACGGCTGAATTCATAAAATCGGTCAGTCCCGACATACCCTGGCATGTAACTCAGTTTTATCCGACATACAAGCTGCAGGATCAGCCGCGAACACCAGTCGGAGTATTAAGAATGGCCAGGGAAATCGGATTGGAAGCCGGATTGAAATATGTTTATGAAGGCAATGTCCCGGGAGAAGGCGGTGAAAACACCTATTGTCATTCCTGCGGAGAGGTGCTGATCGGCCGGATCGGCTACAGATTAGGTGCAATAAAGATTAAAAATTCCAAATGCTTGAATTGCGGGGCAGAAGTATCCGGTGTTGGGTTGCCGTAGTAAATTATACCGGATATGAAAAAGTGGATAAACGTTAATGTCCGAAACAGAGATCAAGGAGGAAAAAGATGATTATTCCACTTCAGATTACGGGCCACGGAATTGAACTCAATGATGATGTCCGGGCGGAAATTGAGGAAAGAGCAAACAAACTGGATAAATTCTACGAGCGGATTATGCGCTGCAGGGTCGTCGTGGAGGAGCCGAAACGGCATCCCCACGAGGGTAAACTCTACAGTGTGCACATCGTTATGACCGTCCCCGGCGGGGAAATCGTGACCAGGCGGGAGGTAAATGGAGATCTTTACGTGGCAATCCGTGACTCTTTCCTGGCAGCACAGCGAAAACTCGAAGATTTTTCGCGTGAGCAGCGCGGAGAAGTCAAGAGCCATGAAAGCCAGCTGCGGGGCAGCATCGGCACTCTTTTTCCGGATCAGGGATATGGCTTTATCGTTTCGCCGGAAGGATACGATGTTTATTTTCATGGAAACAGCGTGGTCAATAAAGACTTTGAAAAGCTTGCTGTAGGAATGGACGTTACTTATTCAGAAGAGATGGGCGACAAGGGGCCGCAGGCCAGTTCCGTGATCGTTCTCAGGTGAAGGCAATGCCGGAATGGAACGCAGTTGTCAGCGTCTATGAATATGGCTGGAAAGATGCCTTGGAAAAGCTGGATAGCTTCGGGACAGTGACCAAAACATCTTATCTTAACGTGCTGCTCCTCAAAGCCGACAACTTGCAAATACTTCCTGAAAAAGTGAAGGAAGAGATGGCGGTTGATCCCGTAGCGTGGTCTTTCCTTTCGCGGTTGATTCCGGTTACTCACACCTTTGCTTTTCAATCACCTGAAGAATTTGAGGAAAAGGCAAAAGAAGTGGTTCTGGGTTGGATTCCGGAACTGGCAGGACATACTTTCCATGTAAGAATGAAGAGACGCGGCTTTAAAGGAAAGTTATCCAGCCAGGATGAAGAGCGTTTCCTCGATACCCTTCTTTTGGAAGCTCTGGAAAGGGCGGAGAGACCGGGGCATATTACATTTGATGATCCGGATTTTATAATTGCCATTGAAACTGTCGGATCCTGGGCCGGCCTTTCCATTTGGAAGCGGGAAGATCTGCACCGCTATCCCTTTATCAGGCCGGACTGATCCGATCCGCTTCAGCTTATTCGCCACTCGAGCCGGTCTTCCGGCTATGGCTGAACTCTTTTTATATTAACGGAATCAGGTAAATGAACCGATAACAAATGAATTTGTCATTGCCCGACTCCGAGCGGGCAATCCAGTAATAGTGCGATATTTAGTTAAGCTTGTTGGTAATGACCCGGTGTGACCATTAAGAACTTGAACTTTATTTGCCGAAGTAATAATGCGTTGAGGAAGCCGACGACGATGCCAACAAAGGTAGCGCTTGAATTGGGATTGGAATAACTGGTTCGTCTCTACTTTTTATTTGCGTGCAGAACCACCAACAACACGATCAAGTTCGGCCAGAGCAAGCTCATGACTGAGGCGAGCCTGGAGTTCGTTCCATTCCGATTTTTTAACGGAGGCAATCACTCCCGCGTGCTGGGCCTCGGTGACGGTGCCCGCCGTGAGCCGATTCGTACTCAGGCGAAGATTTTCCCTTTGCAAAGCCAGCTCCTCCTGCGCCACGGCAATCATCATTTTAGTCTGGTCCAGCTTCCTGTACGCCTTGTCCACCTCGACTTCCACCCGTTTTTCCAGCTTGGAGAGATTTTTTTTGGCCTGAGTAAGCTGAGCCTTGCACTGCCCGACTACACCGCCCCGTTTACCCCAGTCGAAGATGTTCCATTTCATCTGAACACCGAAGACGCCGATATTATTCGTTACAAAAGGAACTCCATCCTGGTAGATGTAACGGCCGAAAGCGCCTATATCGGGAATATATTCATAGTACGAGGCATTGACCGCACTTTCCGCCTTTTTTACCGACTCCTGCGCCACGATTATTTCGGGATTACGGGAAAGCGCCTCTTTGATGCACACTTCCCGTGGTCGCAAACTGTCAGCAGAAGCCTTTACATCAGCCGGAATCAGCTGCGTATCGAGGGGCAAACCGAGAAGGTCGTTCAGTTCGGCATTGAGGTCGGATATCTGAATCTCCGTAGAGAGAAGAGTCTGTTTATTTTGCAGATGCTGGACCTTGCTTCCCATGACGGCAACGTCAAGAAGGGCACCCGAATCGACTCCCTTTCCGCTTTCCCGCAAGGATTCTTCTGATGCAGCAATGCCCGCCCGGGCTACTTCTTTCAGCTTCTGCGCCATTAAAAGGCTGTAATAGAGTCTGTGGACGGTAAAGGTTATTTCCGTCTCAGCTTTCCTGAGTTCCGCTTCTGCTCCCCTGCTCTCGGCAGATGCAATATTATGAGCCTCGTTTATTTTAAAGAGGTGAGAAAGAGGTTGGCTCAGGGTAATGTTGGCAACGAAAAGGGTTTTCGACCCCTGATCTATGGACGTATCCTGCAGGGGAAAAGGGCCGAGACCGGGGACAGTCCCCAGACTTCCCTGCGGGATGGTAAGCAGTTGCTCATTGGTCAGGCGCGTGTACGTTGATTCATTGGAAAGGTGCGGGAAGTAGTCAGCCAGAGCCGAACGAACCTTGGCCTGGCTTTCCTCGACCCTGGCCCTGGCAATTTTGATGTTTGAGTTATGTTCAAGGGCAAGATTAATGGCTTCGGGTAAATTGAGTTGTTTTATTTCAGCGTAAACCTGACCTGAGCCAAAAAGCAGAATTATAGCGACTACCATTCCCACGGCAGGGGCTGAAAATTTTCTTATCCGGGAGCGGACTACGACAAACAGGACCGGTACGACGAGAAGGGTAAAGAACATCGAAAAGATCAGCCCTACTGAAATAACGCTGGCCAGGGGACTCCAGAGGCTCGAGCCGGAGAGTATCATGGGCGTCACACCTACCGCCGCCGCCATAGTGGTAAGGAATATGGGACGCAGGCGGCGTTCACCCGCCTCCGTCGCGGCTTCTTCCAATGAGCGTCCTTCAGCTACCTTCTCTCTTATGTATTCAATAAGGATGATCGAGTTTCTCACCACAATCCCGCAGAGGCTGACAATCCCCATGAAGGCAGTGAACCCAAAGGGGTTGCGGGTAACGAGGAGGCCGACTACCACTCCCAACAGGGCAAGAGGTATGGAGGCCATGACGATGAGCGGCTCTGCCATGTTTCTAAACTGAATGAGAAGCACAAGGAAGATCGCCGCAAGACTTATTGCGAGAGCCACCAGCATTTGAGGGAATGTCTCGTCCTGCTCCTTTTTTTCACCTCCGTATTCGATCCGGTACCCGGAGGGTAATTTCAGGGAGCGTATCTCCGGATCCACTTTTTCAAGGAGTGTGGAGGCGTAAACTCCCTGTTTCACGAAGCCTCTTACCGTCAGTGTTCTCATGCCGTTGCGCCGTACGATGCGGCTTGTTTCCCATTCAGGTGTCAGTGTTGCAACGGAGCGGAGCGGAACGCTTGCGTGCGTAAGAGGAGAAGTAACATAAGCGTTGCTTACATCGGAAAAGGAAGAACGGGCGTCTTGCTCAAGACGGAGAAGTATGGTGACCGGACGGTCTCCTTCCCAGAAGGTGCTGACCGGAGCTCCATCGAAAGAACCTGAAAGTAATCGCGATATAGAAGCTTCAGTCAATCCCAGCCTGTTGGAAAGCTCGTTCTCTATATTTACGTCCACCATATAGGAATCGTTGAAGTAATCGTTGTGCACATACTGAGAGGAAGGAACGGCCCGCAGTATTTCCTCCACCTGCATACCAATGCTCTTCAGCACCCCGATGTCGTCGCCGGTAATCCGGACTTCGATAGGAGCTTCCATGGATATTCCCTGCTGGAGTTCCTTGACAATGACCGTGGCCTCGGGAATCAGCACATCGAAACTCTCCCGGAGTTTGGCCACCAGTTTCGGGGTCTCCTTCTCCGATTTTGTGGTTACGATGAGCTGGCCGTATGCAGCGTCCGGCTGCTGGGGATTCACATTGTAATAAAACCGCGGGGCGCTCTGGCCGACGAAACTCGCATGGCCCGCCACTTCAGGCCGTCTGTTCAGATAATTCTCGATACGCCTAATTACCGCATCCGTGGCTTCGATGCGAGTGCCCTGCCTCATCCAGACGTCGATAACAAACTGATTACGCTCCGCCGAGGGAAAGAATTGCTGAGGAACCAGCATGAAGAGCCCCGCTGCGAGCAACACCGCACCGCCGCCCACGGCAAGCGCCAGACTCTTTCTTGCCATAAAGAAGGTGATGGCCCTCTTGTATATCGTCTGCAGGCGGTCCAGGAGTGAAAGCTTTTTTGCTCCCGTCTCTTCGTTCTTTTCATGATTGTGAAGCCCCTGCCTGATGAAGAACCGGCAAAGGATAGGGGTCAGCATTACCGCGACAATAAATGAAACGGACAGGGCAATGGCAACCGTCAAGGGAAGAGCCATGATAAATTCGCCTGTTGCGCCGGCCAGTATAAGAATCGGCAGGAAGGAGCAGATAATGGTAATTGTCGCCGTGAAAACGGGTACAATAATATCGGCGGCCGAGCGGAAGGCCGCATCCTTCCCGGAGATCCCTCTGTCGAGCAGGTCCAAATAATTATCAGCAATGACAATCGCATCGTCCACAACGATACCGAGTACGAGAATGAGCGCGGCAATCGACACCTGGTGGAGGTCTATACCCAGGACGTTCATTATACCCAGGGTTGTGCAGAATGTGACCGGAATAGCGATGGCGGCGATGACGGCAATCCGGATGGGAAGAAGCAAGAGTGTCACGAGAATAACCGAACCAATAGCAAGCATGAATTCATGAGTCAGGGTGGTGGTGCGTTCCTTCACTACCCTGGGCTGATCGGCAATGAGATCGAGCTGAACGTCAGGAGGAAGCAGGGATCGCAAATGGCTCAGGACACGGGACAGCTTGTCGCCAAGTTCTACAATGTTCTTTTTTTTCTGCATCTCCACGGAAAGGAGCACGCTGGGTTCGCCGTTGGAGCGAACAAGAAAGACCGGGTCCTGGTAGCAGCGCTCCACACGGGCGAAATCTCGGATATAGACGGGTTGTCCCGTTTTCGACACGTCCACGAGAACATTGCCTATCTGCTCTTCCGTGGTAAAGAGTCCCGTTGTTCTCAGAGGAACCTTTGTACGGGCAAGCTCCATACTGCCCGAACTTTCTATGACATTCCTTTGTTGGAGAGCGTCGATTATACGAAGAGGATCTGTAATATACTGGGCGATTCGATTCAGGTTACCCGTTATCCTGATCTGTTCGCTTTGCTCTCCATAGCGGGCGATTTTTCCTACCTCGTGGACGGAGCGAAGCTCATCCTCAATGAGGTCCGCGTAGTCCCGCAGTTCCCGGTACCCGTAGTGCTTCCCGTGGATAGCGATGAGCATGGCCACCGTGTCTCCGAAATCGGAGTTGACTATAGGGCCGCGTATTCCGTGGGGAAGCTCAGTTGCCCTGGTCTCGTTCATTTCGTGCCGGAGCCGGCTCCAGAACAGATCCGCGTTTTTAACGTAGTCCTGGAGCTCTACGTTGATTACCACCAAACCGTGGCGGCTGGTGGAAAAAGTCTTTTCCTTCAACACTTCCGGAAATTTGAAAATATGCTTTTCCAGAGTCCTGGTTACCTGTTTTTCGACCTGTTCCGAGGTCGCACCGGGATATTGGGCAATCACCAAACCCGTCCGAATCGTAATGGCGGGATCTTCCGTTCTCGGCATGTTCAGAAAGGCGTTTACGCCCACCACAACAACCAGAATGGTCAGAATTACAGTGACGACAGGGTAGCGAAGAGAACCTTTGATGAGATTCATTTTCGTCAATTCCTTCCCGGCAGAGCCTCAGTTTCACCGGTTACGGGGTTCGTTGCCGTAACCGGAGTGCCGTCCCGCAGTCGGTCCTGGCCGCCGATAACGATCAACTCATCACCGGTGAGCCCGGATCTGACCTCCACATTCCTGTTGTAGACTACGCCTGTCTCAACCCGTTTTGCGTAGACACGCTTCTCCTTCGGATAATAAACGAAGACGGAGGTGACACCCCGGGAATCGCGGATTACGGCGTCTCCTGTAATGGTGGTAAGTTGGATTTTGTTGTCGGAACGAATGCGGGCTGCGGCCACCATTCCAAGCTTGAGGACATGATCGGGATTCGGTACCGCAATCCGGGTCATATACGTCCTGGTACCCGGATCGGCGGCAACATTGATAACTCTAACAACACCGCTGAATATCTGTCCGGGAAGGGCCGGCACAGTTACAGCGGCTTTCTGACCGGTTTTCACAAGGTGGACATCTGTTTCCGGCACACCGACGCTTACCTCAACCGGATCGAGACGGGCGATTTCAAATGCCGGCCTCCCCGCGGACGCCATTTCACCCGGTTCGATCAATCGTTTTGTAACAAATCCGCTTACCGGCGCATGAAGAACGGTGTCGGAAAGCCGTTTCCTGGATATTTCCTCGCCGACCCGCGCCTGTTCCATCTGCCGCCCTGCCGCTTCAAAGGCGGCTTTGAACTTCTGGAAATCATTGGGAGCCAGGCTTTTTGAATCGTACAGGAATTTCATGCGCCCGTATTCGTCTTCGGCGCGTTGAAGGGCGACCTTTGCCTGCCCGGACTGAGCCTGAGCGGCATTAACCGCCAGACGGTAATCCACCGGATCGATGGAGGCGAGAAGCTGACCTTTTTTCACGTATTCTCCTTCCCGGGGACCCGCGTGGACAACTCTTCCGGGAAGCAGGAAGGAAGCACTGGAAGGGGAATCGGGCGATACAATGGAACCCGTGGCCGCGACAGTTTGAAAATCATGAACGCGGTTTACTCTACTCACTATGACGGTAACCGGAACGGTCTGTTCCTGCTTCTTTTCCGAGCAGGAAAGACAAAATAGAATGAGAAACAAAAAAAAGCAGGCCCGCCTTGCATCGATTTTCAGGTGATCCTCCTTTGCCTCTGGCATCGTCATCCTCCTCTGTTTCAATTCTTCCGGTTCAGATAAATTACGTTCCCGTTACCTTGCGGCAGAAAGATTGCTCCATGAGATAAATGCTTGTCGAAATAAGTATTTCACGGTCACCCCAGGGCCATTCCGGACAGGTAATAAAAAGCGAAACAACACCGTGTGCCAAAGCCCAGAGCGTCTGGGCAAGCGCCTCAACTTCTTCGACTGTCCGGCTGTCTTTATCAACCGCCTTTTTTACTCTCTGGCGGAGAAGTTCATACGCGGTAAGTCCCATAGTTCCCGACTTCCGAAAACTGGCGGGATCAACACTCGATGTCATGTCCATCATAAATGCTATACGGTATCTATCAGGCTGCGAAAGACCAAACTCAATATAGGAACGCATACTAACGCGCAAACATTCAATAGGGTCCTCAACTCCGGCTCCTGCAGTTTGCATAACTTCGGCAACTCGCCCATAAACTTCCTCGCAGAGATGAAAGATGATGTCGGCCTTGTCCTTGAAATAAAGATAAATCGTCGTAGGAGTATACTCGATTCGCTGGGCTATCCGGCGCATGGAAAGTTGCTGTAATCCCTCTTCCAAAAGTATCTGACGGGCTGCGTCCAGAATTTTCCGACGAAGAGACTCTTTCTGTCTCACTCTTCTTTCTATTGTACCCATTATTAACCTCGTTATTTAAATTAACGATGTTAAGCATAACTAATAATTTTTTTTTGTCAATAATTGATTGATGTTTCTAAAATTGACGAAATAGAATGCTGATAAAAAAATGATGAAAACGACATATCTGATATTTAAAGGCAATGGTATGGGTATTATTGTTGATAATCGGTAATTTAAGTCTTAGCTGAAATGACCGATAATCAATATGGAAAGTGGAGAGACTATAATGATTATCGCAACCTTAACCAATCCTTTTTTCCCTTTTAATCAAACAATTACCGGCAAAGGATTAAATTCGTCACAAAAGTATATTTTGAGCTCTATCAAGCAGACCGATCCCGAAAAAGCCGATTTGCTTGAAAAGCAAATTGATGATGCAAATCAACTAATTACTCAATTGCGTATATGCAAGAAAAATATATCAAAATCAGCAAAAGGTACGGCGGCAAGTAAAGTCCAGCAAATCAAGGACCAGATTAAAATGTTGATGTTAATGGGAGGCGATCCGAAAATGATCGCGAAAAAGATTGCTCAACTTTCGCGGGAACTGGCTGCGGCAGTCCGTGAATATGCTTCTTCATCCGGCAACAACTCAATTGATGCCGGTAATGCGGAAGCCGCAGGCGTCTCGAACGATAATCCAGCAACCACATTACAAAACAGCGATAGTAGTGAATCAATGTCTTCGGCTTTATCAACCGCGACTTCTTCCAGCGAAGCAGCTTCCATCGGAGAAAAAGGGGTATGCAGGGAGGTCCCTGCAGGCATTAACCAGCAATCTCAGGAAAATACGGAGCAAAGCAAAAGCACCGGACAGGATATGCGTTCCCTGCTGCCTCAATCCAGTAAAGATTTTTGGAATAAAGAATTTGATCTTGCTTCGAGAAGATTGCCTGCCGATGACGACCGTGCATTTACCTGGGAAGTGCGCAAGTTGATTGCTCAGTTAAAATTTCTTGCCCGGCAGCAGAAACAACGCTTGCAGCAGGCTGGAAAGTCTTCCACTGACAACGTATTTACCGAGATCAATCAATCCCTCGCTGAAACCGAAAAAAGCATTTCTGCAATAAACTCACCTTTTATCAGCGTTTCCGCCTGAATTTTTATCGTGAGCAAATGAAAACGTGGTTCTGTTTTCATTTGCTTTTTTTGAATGCCAATGTCATTGACTTAAGGGTCATTTCCGCATTTTTTTGGCGGGAATCCAGGAATTACGGAACATGGATGCCCGACAAGAACACTCGGGCATGACACGAGGTGATTAAGTTAATGAGATTGTTTTGAATGTTACAGCTTTTTAGATTTTTCTTTAAGAAAGGATATCATCCTGAGATAAATATCATCGATTTCTTTGGTTGACGGCAGTGTATTCTTGATCTTCCGGAGATAATTGCGTTCGTAAATCATCTGAAAAGTCGGCTGATAGTTGATGTCGTATATCCATCCCATTTGAAGAAGCTTGAAATCGTTTACTGACCTTAGATGCTGCATATTGATAACGCGGCCTTGGTAAAGGCCGTTTAAAACTTCTTTGGATATTTCGGGTTTATCCGGCAAGTCCAATTCAACTGCGGAGCTTCTCTCTGAACTATCCAGGCAATAATAGATTGAAAGAAGATTATAAATATCAAGCTTATCAGCATCTCTGATTAATTTACTGAACAATAAACAAGTCTGATTCTCATTTTCCGGGATAGCCAGGCGGTTGTGATATAGGATAGCCTTCAGTATCAGTTCCTGCACGCTTTCTTCTAAAGCCTCCAGCACCTTTTCCTGCTTGAGCACTTTTACGCCCAGCTCTCCATGGTTTTCTGATTTCCTGTCCGCAAAGGTTTGATAACGGGTAAATTGCTCAAAACGGCCAGTATCATGGAACAGAGCCACGGCCTCGGCGATCCTCAGATAGTTTGGACTCAAATCAAGTTTTCTGCCGATATCCAAAATTTCCTTGCAAACCCTTAAACTGTGTTCTTCCTTAAGTTTCAGACCCTTTTGAATGGTCGGATCAGAGGAATAAAACGATTTTACATACTTGGAAAACCAATCTTTAAAGTCCTTAAGATTGGATTCCGTTAAACAATACTGCTCTTGTAACATCATGATTTTTCACACAAAAATAAGTAATACGAATTAACAACGAAGTTCTGCAAAAAACTTCGGAAAGTCACTGAAGGAAATAGATCAGTTCAACTTCAAAAATTAAAGTCGCGTTTGGTGGAATTGCCCCCATGCCTTTATCGCCATAACCTAGATCAGGCGGTATAATAAGAATGCGTTTCTCTCCCTTTTTCATGGAAAGAAAGGCTTCATCCCAGCCTTTAATGACATTGCCTTTTCCGACCACGAAATGCAGAGGTTGTCCCCGATCCACGGAGCTGTCAAATTTGGTTCCGTCAACCAACCGGCCCGTATAATGAGCCTCGACAAGTGCTCCACTTGCCGGAACCGGACCGTTTCCTTCTTTCAAAATAATATACATCAGCCCGGATGATGTTTTAATTGCATCAGGATATTTTTTCTTGATTATATCGGCTTCTCCGGTCGGCTTCTCCTTTTCTCCTGCGGCTGCATTTAAGTTTGGATTCTTATCGGCGGACATGGAAGTTGTTATAAAAAAGAAATTTAGAATGATGATGAGTAAAATGAAAATAGAAAATTTAAACAAGTTCATTGATTAGCTCCTTGATCTCCACCTCGCATGTATTGCATATTCAAGTCTTCATACAGAATCATTGCGAATTAATCAACCGGCGAATACATAATAAATTATGATTAATCGAGGAGGAAATAAATTGAAACCGGTAACCAATTTTATTGTAATTCGCTTTGATTGATGTTATCGATTACAAATTATTTTAGCCTTCTTAAATACAGTTATTCATTCAAAAGCTTGGCGCGTGGCTGACAAGCAAAAGCACGGCAAAAGATTTTGAGTAACGGAAGAGCGGGAAATCAGGACTGCCCACGATTAGATTGTAAATAAAAGGAGGAAGGAAATGTCTTCTTTAGCCGTAAACATTGAATCCAAAATGGCCGGCGGCTTCGTCGTTACTTTAAAGGGCCGTCTTGACGGCGCAACCTGTTCAGATTGCGAAGAAAAAATTAATCCAATTATTGTCCCTGAAACAAAAGTTTTAATGTTTGATATGTCCGGCCTGGATTACATAAGCAGTATGGGCCTGCGAATCGTCCTTAAGGCAAGAAAAGTCATCGAAGGCGCAGGTGGAGTTGTTCATTTAATCAATATGCAGCCTCAAATAAAAAAGGTGTTTGAGATTGTCAATATGTTGCACGGAATGACACTCTTTGCCAGCATTCAGGAAGCCGATCAATACTTTGATACCATGCAGCAAAAGGTAAAAGAATCATTGAAATAAAATCTTTATTTTAACGTTTCGTTACTCTCATTAAATTCCTTTTCCGGTTTGAGAAATTCTTCGAAAACATCAACGTCTTCCGTTTTTTGGGGATTGGCCAAAGGATCCGCCTCGTTTATTTCAGGAGGGACAAATGAAGGACATTTATAGGCGCGGCGAATTGGTTCTTTAGGTTCTGTTGGAAATTTTGCACGATAATGAGCAAAATTATTGTCTGATAATACTTTCTCCATAAACAAGGCAAATACAGGCAATGCAGCGCGGCTTCCCTCTCCCAATCTGATTGAACCAAATCGATTGCTGTTTTTCTCAGCGCCAACCCAGGCTCCTCCGACCAGTTTCGGCGTGACTCCTACATACCATGCATCTGAATTGTTTGATGTTGTTCCCGTCTTTCCGCCGAAATCAGTATTCCAGCGGAATAAATCCCAATTCCACAAAGCACGGGATGTTCCACCCGGCTCCGTAAAACCGCCTTTTAAAAGCTCCGTCATAAGAAACGCATTTTCGTAGGAAATTACCCGCTTTGGTTTAGTATTATCTTCGTAAATTATTTTTCCGGCTCTATCCTCGATCCGTCTGACAATAACGGGAGAATCATACATCCCTTCCGATATTATTGTTGTATAGGCATTGACCAGTTCAAGCAATGAAACCTCGGAGGAACCAAGGCAAAGAGAAGGAACTTCCACCAGTTTGGATTGGATACCCAGCATCTTTGCGCATTTTGCCACATTGGAAATACCGATTTTCTGAGCTACCTGCGCAGTAATTGAATTTACAGATCGGGCAAACGCGGCCTTTAAAGTCATCGGATATCCGCCATATTCGCCGTTTGCATTTTTAGGCACCCATACACCGCCATTATATTTAATGGTTACGGGCTCATCAACGAATTGATCGCAGGGTGATTTCCCGGCCAGCATCGCTGCCGTATAAACAAATAATTTAAACGTTGAACCCGGTTGACGCTTGCTTTGGGCAACTTTATCATATTGCCAAAAATCATAACTTACATCCCCAACCCATGCTTTTACATGCTTTGTAGCAGGTTCCATTACAACAAAACCACAATGAAGAAATTGATCCATGTATTGATCAAATTTTGCTTTACTGATGCTAAGAAGTTTATATCCCTCTTTGTTATAATCAAATACCTTGAGCGTCTGTGACTGGCTAAAATTCGAATCTTTCGAATTCCGGTTGAGCGGGTTTTCTCTTTCCTGAAGCCGGGAATTGTTTGCCAGCCAGTAATTAGAAAAACGTCCTTGAATTTGTTTCATTTGTTTTTGAACTGCTTCCTCTGCATACTTTTGCAAACGGGAATCGATAGTGACATATATTTTCAACCCGTCCGCATAAATATCGTAGCCATTGCTCTCACTCCATTTTTCAAGGAATTTTGCAAGATAATCACGGAAATACGGAGCCATATTCCCCTGTAACTTTTCAGCGCGCACGCTGACAGTAAGAGGACTTTGCTTTAAATAATCAGCAGTTTGTTGCGATATGAATTTATTGTCCGCCAACTGTTGCAATACCACATTGCGCCGTTCTTTTGCTCGTTCCGCATTCAAATAGGGATTATATACGGTCACGGCCTTTAACATTCCAACAAGTACGGCTGATTGTTCATAACTTAATTTATCGGGTGTGATTCCATAATATGTCTTTGCCGCAGTATGAATTCCATAGGCATTGCTGCTGAAATAAACGGTGTTAAGATACATTGTCAGAATTTCTTTTTTTGAATAGAGCACTTCAATCTTGATCGCCGCCGTCCATTCCTTGGTTTTTCCAATCAGCAATCTAAGTCCAGGCACGTAACCAAGAAGCCCGGTTGAATAATGGCTGCGTGTTTTATACATATTTTTAACCAATTGCTGAGTGATGGTGCTGGCGCCACGGGCGTTGCCATGAAGCATATCTTTAAAAGCCGCCAACACCCCTTCTATATCAATACCAAAATGTTTATAGAAGCGGATATCTTCGGTACTGACCAGCGTGTTGATTAAAGCCGGAGAAATATCTTCATACTTTACCAGTTTCCGGTTCTCATCAAAATATTTGCCGATAACCTGTCCGTCCGCGCTGATAATTTCGGATGAGATTGACTGAGGCGGATTATTGATACTTCTCAGGGAAGGTGACTTACCGAAAAGCCATAGAAAATTAATATCGACCAGCATCAGATAGAGCAGGAAGAAGCCGCAAAAGGTCATGATTTTATTCCCTACTTTACCCCAGCGGGATAATTCATGATAGCGGGCGGTCCTGTATCTACGCCAGGCAATAAATTGAATAAAATACTCTTCGCCCTTCCGCCTTATTACATTCCAATATAATTTAATTCGTTGCTTATCCATATCCGGCACGAATTATTAACAAAAATTAATGCAAATGAACAACATAAAAAATTGATCATAAAAACTTATCTGCAAAAAGAGTTAAGCCAAGTCATAATAATTTTCAGCTTTCACTTAGTAATTTACATTACAAGTAACAGTTAATTTAAAGAAGAAGATCAGGAAATGACCGATGGATATTTCATTTATTATTTTATTTACTGGATAATAATTCCAAAAAATAAACCAGAAAAGGAGACTATACATGAAACGAATAATGCTGATAATTGCAGTAATTGTCTTTTCTTTCTCAACTGCTTTTGCACAAACGGCTGACTGGCAAAGAGTGGAGAATGCCCTTGGACGGAAAGGGGAAGTTCAAATGGGTGTGTTCAAGGCAATGTATCCACGCACTGATCTTCGAGTAAAAATAGGAAATATACCGGTGGATGCAGGCCTTGGTCTTACTTCATGGATTGGGATGATGGGAACACAGGAAAACTCGATGATAATGGGCGACCTGGTTCTTTTGCAGGGAGAGGTTACGCCGGTTATCAGCAAATTAATGAAAGAAGGCTTCAAGGTTACGGCCCTTCATAATCACCTGATGGGCACAACTCCGGTCGTAATGTATTTACACTTCAGCGGAAACGGCAATCCTCAGAGACTTGCCGAAAAAATACGGACTATATTGATGAGTACCGCTACTCCGATGAACGTAGAAAACCCCATCGCATCACCGGAAATTTCCAACGGCTTTTGGTCAAGAATTGAAGATGTTTTTAGAAAAAAAGGACAGAGGAATAATAACGTGCTCCAGTTGAATTTTGAACGCATGGAAACAATTTTGGAAAATGGAATAGTAATACCGCCGTACATGGGGGTGGCGACTCAATTTTATTTTCAGTCTGCGGGTCAAAAGGCAGCCGCAACCGGTGATTTTGTCTTGACGGCTGATGAAGTAAATCCTGTAGTCAAGACCCTTATAGATCATGGCATTGCCGTCACTGCCATTCATAACCATTTGATCTATGAGTCTCCGCGCCTTTTCTTTCTTCATTTCTGGGGTTACGACTATCCGGAAAGACTCGCCGGAGGCATAAAAGCAGCGCTCGACAAGACAAACACCATGAGATAAATAATGAAAAAAGGCAGGGTGAGTTTCAACCCTGCCTGAATTTTATTATTTTTACCTTTGGACTTAATTCGATACCGCCTGTAACCTTGTCCGGCATACTGTCTTTAATTTATCTTTCGTGCTTTCTTTCTTCTTTTTCCATTTCCCTGTAATGTTTACGTTCCTCTTTTTGCATTTCCTGGGCGTGTTTTCTTTCTTCTTTTTCCATTTTCTTAAATTGCTTTTCTTCCTGCTTTTCAGCCTTGAACCGTGCCTTTAATGCCTCTTTCTCATATTTTTCAGACTGGTTCGGACGAAGTCCCTTTACACCCCAGGTCTGTTGATGCTCCCAATAGCGATGTTTCTCCCAATCTTTCCAGTTTTGTTCAAGTTGCCGGGGTGAAACTTTCTGGTGATTCCAGTGATATCCTTTCCAGTTATGATTTCGATAATCGTCCCGCCACCGCGGGGGAATTTTCGAGTAGAATGACGGCGTTTCTCTGTAATGGACCCAACCCCTGTCATAATTCCGTGAACGATACCACCGTCCTTCCCATGAACGCCACCACCAGCCGTTGCAGAAAAAAATTTCCTCTTTAATATCAGGCACAGCATAAACGTAAGTATCAGGTATAACAACGAGCGCCGGGGGAGCGGGAAACGCAATAGCCGGGGGAAGAGGAGCGTTGATATGCACATCTACATTTACTCCTGCCATAGTTGTCACAGGGATAACCGTTGCCAACATAAATATTGTTCCAAAAAATAATTTTTTCATTTTGAATTTTCCTTTCTGCCGGTTTTAATAGAGAAAAAAATTGAATTCCCTTATCGAAAACGGCAGATTTAAATTTATTTCTCACAAGCCTTAGAAAATATTATACTTACCATGTATTAATCATCCTAATGTCTATTCCATCCATTGCGACACCCTCTTCCCCGGTATCCATGGCCTTGATGGTGGCGAAAGTGTGTTCTATAACCATATGCATGGCGATGATAGGGGTGATGATAATACGCCGCCGGATAAAAAGCCGCTGGAGCAAATACAGGTGCTGCTGCAACCGGCGGGGCATGCGGAACCGCCGGATAGACGGCAACAGCGGAAACGGGCATACCGAAAGAAAATCCAACCGACACGTCAGCAGCCGAACCAGTCTTTGGTAAAAGACTTGATGCCAGACCGAGTACTGCTACAAAAATCGTTACTTTGATAAATTTCATAAATTGACCTCCTTGTTCTTTGTTTCCTTTTTACTTTAATACTTATCAACGCTTTTATCAGCCCGACATAGCCAGTTTCATGCCATTCCGGCATAAGGCAAAAATCACACGGAAATCCAATAGGGTGTAGAATTCAAGCCCGTCAAGCTCCCGGCGATTCCGGTCAAAAAATACTCAAATGCAGTATCCACATGGAAAAGATTTATCCAGTCTTCAAAAAAGTGCATTATTTTTATACTTTTTTCGGATTAAGATAACAAATCAACACCGTGCTTCAACTGAGCAAACTGAACATTTACCTGCATGGTGATTCTATGCTAAAAAGTGAATCGATAAAGGGAGATCGATATGCGAATTGTCATAATGGCTATCGTACTGATATTGTGGCTGGCCGCACCGGGTTTTACTGATAACAGCTTCAAACAGGGAGCCAAGGAAGTCGGTCAGGGTTTTAAGAAAGCAGGTAAGGAAATCAAGAAAGGCGGTAGTGAAATCGGCGAAGGTTTCAAGAAGGCCGGTAAGGAATTCAAAGAAGGCGGTAAAGAATTCGGCCGGGATTTCAAGAAAGCGGGCAAAGAGGCGGGGCACGAGGCAAAAAAAACAGGCCGCTCCATAGGAGAATGGTTCCGGGGAACGGGGAAAAAAACTGGAGACGCGTTCCGGGAATTGGGCCGAAAATTTAAGAAATTTTTTACCGGGAATTAGTAATAGCTTCCGTCCGGAAAGGGCCTTTTCCGCTCCAGCGGCGTCGACCTGCGGTATTGCTTGTGCAATGTACAGTACGCCATTTTCTCTTTCAGCCCATATTTTGCCGCCGGATTGTTATTGTGAAACAAAACTTAGATTTTACAACAGTTGCACTTGCATTTCATAAAAAGCGCGCCCATAGACGGGCGGCCTTTTCTTTAAACCGCATGAACAATGAACGTTTTTCCCAGTCTTCCAAAGTTATAGCCTTGCAAGATTCAAGGTCTTTGTTGAACATGGCCTGCATTTGATTTCCAAAATCACGATCCAGCACCACAGCGTCTATTTCCTGGTTATTCAAAAAGCTGCGCCATTCGAGGTTGGTTGAGCCGACTGTGGACCATACACCGTCTATTACGGCAGTTTTTGCATGCAAAACAGCATTTTGGTGTTCATAGATCTTGACTCCTGCTCTCAGGAGTTCGTCATAATACGAATGAGAAACGTATAACATGACTACCGAATCAGTTTCACCGGGTAGCTGAAGCCTGACATCCACGCCCCGCGCTACGGCATCCTTTAGGGCTGTTTTCAGTTGAGGATCAGGGATGAAGTAGGCATTAGTTATATATACACTGCTTTCCGCGCTGTTAATTGCAGATATCAGTGTGACATAGATGAGACTGAATGGATCACTGGGTGAACTGCCGATGGCGCGTACAATGGCTCTGCCCCGATTGGTGAGTTTGGGAAAATACTTGCGGCGGGCCAATAAGTTACCTTTTTGCCTTTCCCAAGTCAAAATGAAAATCTTCTGAAATTCGGCCACAGCGGGACCTTCTATGCGCAGGTGCGTATCCCGCCAGGGCACGATTTCGTTTTTTTTATTCTTTAGCAGATTTCCGGATGCACCTTTACTTGCAGACAGCCCGCCCGATGAGCTACGAGAATAGACACTGCTGATATTAAGGCCTCCTACATAGGCTATTCTGCCATCCACAACCAGCAGCTTCCTGTGATCACGTTCATTAACCAGCCAGTCATTACGGGTATTCAGAGGATTAATTGGATTGTACTCGACTATGTTTGCACCCGCCTCCTTAAGCTGATCAAAAAACTCTTTCGGCGTTCTTAAAGAACCAACGCTGTCATAGATAAGGTTTACGGTTATCCCCTTTTGCTGCTTCTTCAATAGAGCTGTCATGAAGAGCTGGCCGATTTCATCCGGCTCCAGGATAAATGTTTCTATATTAATATGATCTTTTGCTCCTTCGATTGCAGAAAACATGGAAGCATAAGTGGAAGGGCCGTCAATCAACAATTTTACTTTATTACCGATAACCAATGGGCCGTTGCCGATTCCTTCTTCCACCGCCAGGTGCCGTTCAAAGATGCCTTTTTTTTCAGTACTGTTTTTAAGACAGGCTAATATGGCCTTGCTTTGTTCGACGCTTAAGGGTCCCTGCGCACCCTTGAAACGGACAGGATGGGACGGATGCATGGCCATGTCCGGATTGATTCTAGGCAGTGAACCACAGCCTGCCAATAGCAACATAACCGGTAAAATAATCATAGGAAAACGCCAAAGCAAAATGGACATAAGTTTAATATAGCCCATACGGCCATACTGAAAAAAAGCTACAACCTAATTTATTATTTAATGCATTCTATTTTTGTATATGTCAATTTTTGCTTGGGTACTTTTGAATAGAACGCACGCGTCGAATCCAACCAAAGCCTTCGATCTTCAGCGCGTTGACGACTAAGGAATGATATGCAGGCCGTGTGTTATTCCCTGAAAATGCCGATCCATTCAATCGGACATGAATATCATCTATTACAGGAATCGCAGAACCGGAAACAGGACAGATGTCCTGTCTCCGGCTATATGCTTATATGGAAATCAAGGCTGACTTGAATTTTCACCCTTTATGTTTACGTTATTTTTAACACCGACAACTCCCTTAACCCTTCTCGCAATATCTCCTGCCCGATCTTTGTCTGCCTGGGTATCGACAAAACCACTCAACTGAACCACTCCTTTAAACGTTTCCACGCTGATTTGAAATGTCTTCAGTCCTTCATCATCGGCGAGAGCAGACTTTACCTTAGTGGTTATGACGGAATCATCGACATATTCCCCTGCACTTGATGATTTTTCAGTTGAAGCACAGTTTAAAAGAGCAAAAACCAGCATCATACTTATAAACAATTGCACAATCATCTTTAATTTCGACATAATTTAACCTCCTTTTTTAAAAAATAATTTTGTTGATAAATTCCTTTTCCCGCCATTCCTGATTCTTGCTTTGATCGCAAATGATAAATTCTTATCCAATCTTCTTCATCCCCAGCCTTACAGTGGACAGTGCTTATATCTATTTGTATATGGATGGTCAGTAAAACACAATCGGCCTTAATCGGATTTATTGTTTACTAAAAACTTAATGAATAAGAGAAAGGATTGACGAATCTGAGACTGGTTAATGCGAGGTAATATAATAAAAAAAATAGAAGGAAAATTTTCGGTATTCTTTTGCCGCGCTGGAAATTCTTTGTCATTGCCCAACTTGATTGGGCAATTCAGTAAAGAAATATGGTTGCAAACCTGCGTTCACATATTTGCAGAAAAAATATTCTTTTAAGTAGATGAAAAATTAATTTGGAAATTACCTTTTCATTATGTTGCTACAATCCGTTCTTCTAAATGGTCCGCCACTTCCTGCGCTTCGGTTATTTCCGGAACGCCCTGCCTGCCCCCGTATTCACGGCAGGAAAGAGATGCTACAGCCACGGAAAATTTAACAGCTTCGGAAAGAGCATACTCACGGCTTACCGCCAGGCTGAAGGCCGCGTGAAAATTATCTCCCGCACCAGTCGTATCTTTTACATCCACTTTTGGTGCGGGCACGTTGATCAGTCGATCATTTTCAATAAAATACGCCCCTTTTTCACCACGAGTCACAACAAGGGTGCCGCCTATCATACCGGCCAGATGAAACATCTGCTGTTCAAAAGAAAGATTGGAAAGATTCAATTCCTCCGCCTGCAAAAAATCAGTACTGGGAATAAAATAATCGGCTGCCGCCATCATTGCTCTGATATCCTCGTGCCATCTTTCGCAGTCATATACAATCTTAATATCATTCCCGGCTAAAGCCCTGATATCTTCAGCCAGATAAGTCACCTCAGGATCAAGATGGACAACCTTGACCGGATTGACGAGAATCTGGACCAGCCGGTCTGCACTCAATCGCGGGAGCGTGCTTTTTTCATAAATAATTGTACGTTTTCCGCTTGCACGGGTTATAAACAGAAATGCCGTCGGTGTTCTGCCGCCTTCAACAACTTCCACAAAATCCATTTCCACGTTAAAATCTTTGAGGCGCTCAAGACAAAACAATCCTTCGTTGTCCGCTCCCAGACAGCCGTAATAAGCAACATTGCCTCCCAACCGGGCGATGCAGCAGGAGGCTGTTCCACCCTGACCACCGCCCTCTTCCATTCTGTATAAAATCGGAACTTTGGTATCTTCCACAGGAAAATGTTCAACAACGGAAATTACATCCAGACAGCTCCGGCCAATGACCAGCACATCGATATCCAACATAGCCTTATTCCTTTAATTGACGTTTGAAGCAGCAATATATTAATAGCAGATTGTAGAATGTAAAACAATGCCAACTCCGTAGGAGCGAAATAGTACGAAGAGCGGCATTTGGACGAACATGCCCCATAGAATCTATTTTTTTGAAGAAGTAGCTAATTTTCTCATTACAGACGGAGTGAAGCAATTTCACAAGGCGGAAATATTATAGGATTGCCGGGCATTACTTATAGACATTTTCAATGTTTTGGGGAATTTTTAAGAGA
>CAZWCA010000004.1:89515-90714 GCA_964632255.1 uncultured Smithella sp.
GATTGCCGGGCATTACTTATAGACATTTTCAATGTTTTGGGGAATTTTTAAGAGATCCGAGAATATGGTTGGAAATTGAAAAAGCTCCAAAAGGACGACTGTATTTTCTGACCCTGCCCTTCCATTCGGCTAAAACTTCAGGTGACGATAAAGACATAAGCCAGTCAATCAAAAAATCATCATTATTTTTAGCCAGGATTCCAAGTCGATTACTGACAATAAACTCTGTATTATACTCCTCCTGCCCGGCAAGGTGATCGATGATTGCCACAGGTAATTCCATGGCCAGCGCTTCACTCAAAGACAAGCCACCCGCTTTGCCTATAAAAACATCAGACACCGTCATTAAATCCACCATATTATCCACTTTTCCAAAGACTCTAATTACCTTATCATTTATTGTTCCCGCAAGGTTTTCAACGTCTTTGCGAAATGGCTCATTTTCTCCGGCTACGACGATAAATTGCAGTGGAAATCGAAGAGAAAAGAGAGCAGCCAGCGTTGAAAGATGCATAGCCGCGCCAAGGCCTTTCCCGCCAAAGCTGATAAGTATCGTTAAAACATGATCCTTTAATTTGTATTTTTTAAAAAGTTCGGTTTTATTTGTTTTACGGCAAAACTGAGGAGAAATTGGAATTCCCGTAACTACCATTTTTTTCCGCAAACGGCGTGAAACACGATCCGGTGCAATTATTGGGCATTCAGAGGGAAGATAATAATAATCGACAGCCGGATGCAGGTGAAGATTATGCACCACAAAATCCGTAGGAACAGCGCAGCACAACATTTGGTATTCTTTCTTTATCAGCGAACCTACAATGACGGCTAATGGATGTGTGGCGACAAATACGTTAGTCCGGCTCTCCGCCAGCAAAGGCACAAGCATACTGGCGGTGGATGTAAAATGCGCACTTAAATAGCTGGAAAGAGATTTGGATCTGATCAGAATTCCATGAATGCTGCTGTACAGCTTGTCTAAATGTAGTGAACTGTATTCCCAGACTTCTTCCATGAGAAACCTGTCAAAAGACGAGATGTAATCAAGAATATTGACGACCCCGGTGCTCACCGACTTGTCCATTTCATTAATGGATTCCAATAAGTTCTGAGCAGCACTCATATGACCGGAACCCTGCGAGCATCCGGCGATTACTATACTTATTTCTTTTTCGCCTAAAATCATAAGCATACCCTTGGCT
>CAZWCA010000005.1:0-35942 GCA_964632255.1 uncultured Smithella sp.
GTTCCCACCATGATTGCGGTAGGCGTAGCCAGTCCCATCGCACAGGGGCAGGCAATTACCAGAACGGAGACAAAATTAATCAAAGCACGGCTGAAATTGCTCTCTGCAGGAATAAAAAACCAGACAGCAAAAGTAATGAAGGCAATGACAAAAACTACCGGAACAAAAATCGAGGCAACTTTATCCGCCAGCCGCTGAATTGGCGCTTTGGAACCCTGCGCTTCTTCGACCAAACGGATTATCTGTGCCAGTGCCGTTTGAGCCCCGATTCCCGTAGCCCGGAATGTAAAGCTTCCCATTCTATTTAACGTAGCGGCAAATACTTTTTGGCCGGGCTTTTTTGATACAGGCATGCTCTCGCCGGTCAGCATGGATTCATCAATGGTAGATTCACCGGTCAGAACAAGCCCGTCAACAGGAATACTTTCGCCGGGTTTAACAAGTAAAACATCGCCAACTTTGACTTGGTCGGCAGCAACGTCAAATGCGCCACCTTCATGCCATAAATGGGCCGTTTTCGGTTTTAACCTTAAAAGTTGTTTAATTGCCGTAGAGGTCTTGCCTTTTGCTTTTGCCTCCAGCAGGCGTCCTACAAGAATAAGAGTAACAATCATTGCTGCCCCATCATAATAAACATGGGGCATAACACCGGCTGACATGAAAAATTGCGGAAAAAATGTTGCTGCGGCTGAATAAAGATAAGCGGATAAAGCGCCGACGGCAACCAGAGTGTTCATATCCGATGTTTTTTGCCGGGCGGCTTTGATGGCGCCAATAAAAAACCGGCTGCCGACCCAGAAGACAGCCGGAGCCGTCAGCACAAACATCGCGTAAAGCATAGTTTGCCTGTTAATAGCATGCAAAAAGCCGAACCAGTGCTGCATCGAGCCGAAAAAGATAATAATGCTCAATATTGCGCCGCTGGCTACTTTTAGTTTTAACTCTTTAAGATCACGAAGCCGGGCGGCTTCCGCCGGGTCCGGACGGGAAGAATCAATCTCACCCAGGTATTGATAACCATAATCTGTGATTGCTTTCTCCAGTGCGGATAACCCTCCCCAGGCGGGGCCATGAGTTACCGTTGCTCTCGCCGTTGCCAGATTTACGCTGGCATCCCGTACGCCTTCGATTTCTTTGATGGCATTTTCCACACGGCGTACGCAGGCGGCACAGGTCATGCCGCCAATGGAAACAGTAACTTTATCCGGCCCGGAAATTGATTCGCCTTCATCAACAAAAGCTTCATAGCCCAAATCACGTATTTTATTTTGCAGGCCGTTTATATCGATAATACCGGCATCGTATTCAATAAATGCTTTTTCCGTGGCAATATTTACATTGGCTTTAAGCACTCCTGGTGTTTGTTTTAAGCCTTCCTCAATGCGCCGCACACAATTGGCGCAGGTCATTCCGGAAATATTCAACGTAACCTTCTCACTCAACTTCGTAACCTGCCTTTTTTATCGCTTCATTGATAGTTTTAGGATCTACGGGCTTTGTTTCTTCATAAGTTGCCTTTCCGCTCATTAAATCAACTTTAACATCTTTTATTCCTTCCACACCACTGAGCGCTTTAGCCACAGCCATGACACAATGCTGGCAGCTCATACCTTTTACTTTTATACTTTTCATTCTTAATCCCTCCTTTCAATAGTTAATTTAGTTTAAGGATTTTTTATAAGATAGCAAGCCCATTGACTATTTTTTTAATTTTTTGAATAAAAACTTCATTAAAAGCTTGCTTGAAGGACTAAATTTCTGTATTAATGCCAAAAATTCCGGGGATAAAGATGATAGTTCGCTGTTGGGGAGCAAGAGGTTCCATACCTGTTTCGGGCAAGCAATATTTGCGTTACGGCGGCAACACTACATGCATCGAGATCAGAACAAAAAATGACCATATCATCATTATCGACGCCGGATCAGGAATCCGGGAATTGGGTAATCTTCTCCTTTCCGAAAATCGTTATGAGTATACCATTCTATTGACACATGCCCATTGGGATCATATTATGGGCTTTCCTTTTTTCAAACCCATTTATTCTCATAAAACAGGCATTAATATTCTGGGTTGCCCTTACGCACAAGCTTCCTTAAAAGAAATTCTTTCGCGAATTATGATGCCTCCAAATTTCCCGGTAAATTTTGACGCAATTTCCGCCCGCATATCTTATCAGAATACCTGTGCCGATTCGTACCAGGTTGGCTCAGTGACAATAACACCTATTGCGCTCAGTCATCCTAATGGAGGAAATGGCTACAAACTTGAAGAAGACGGCAAGTGCTTTATTTTTCTTACAGACAATGAATTGGGCTTCCGGCACGAAGGCGGACTTGATTATCAGGATTATTTAAATTTTTCCCATGGAGCTGATCTGCTTATTCATGATGCGGAATATACCGAAGAAGAATACAAGAAAACCAAAGGTTGGGGTCATTCAGTTTATAAAGATGCCTTGAAACTGGCCCTGAATGCCAACGTAAAAAAACTAGGCCTGTTTCATCATAATCAGGAAAGAGTCGATGATGCAGTCGAGATTATAGTCAAGGAATGCCAAAAAGAAATCGCCCGCTACGGGGCTGATATGGAATGTTTTGCCGTAAGCCAGGGATCAAAACTGATAGTCTGATATTTCATCTCATTTATAC
Organism: uncultured Smithella sp.; assembly: GCA_964632255.1. Taxonomy (GTDB): domain Bacteria; phylum Desulfobacterota; class Syntrophia; order Syntrophales; family Smithellaceae; genus MVRV01. The sequence goes on from CAZWCA010000005.1 coordinate 2,650, forward strand.
TATTCTTAAAATATCTATTTACCAGCAAAGGATACCGATTTTATTATAGCTCTTAATAGCTCAGCTATCTTAGGCTTTGGTTATCGCCGCTTTTATCAGGGTTTACTATGCAAATTATTCAAAAAACTCCTTAAGGTAGGAGTTGGAAATCATGTTTTTACCAACAACAAAAGCAGAATTAAAAAAATTAAAATGGGATAAGCTGGATGTTATCCTTGTTACGGGAGATGCCTACATCGACAGCCCTTTCATCGGTGTTTCCATAATCGGCCGGATTCTCCTGCAGGCCGGTTTCCGCGTGGGCATAATTGCTCAACCGGACCGGCATAATGCCGATGATATTTCCCGTTTAGGCGAACCGGAATTGTTCTGGGGAATAACCGGCGGCTGTATGGATTCAATGGTTGCCAATTACACGGCGACGGGAAAAAAAAGGCGTAACGACGATTTAACTCCCGGTGGGATAAATAACCGGCGGCCTGACCGGGCTTGCATAGCCTATGCTAACCTGATCCGGCAGTATTTTAAGAATACCAGCTACCTGGTTTTAGGCGGTGTGGAGGCCAGCTTGCGGCGCATTGCCCATTACGATTACTGGTCCGATTCCATCCGCCGCTCCATTCTCTTTGACGCGCGCGCCGATATTCTTGTCTACGGAATGGCCGAGAAAACTATTCTGGAGCTGGCTCAAAAGTTGCGAAACAAACAGGAATTTAAAGATATCGGAGGGATATGTTATATAGATAACTCAAAGCCTTCCGGTTATCTGGAACTACCTGCGTTCGAAGAGGTCGCTAAAAATAAGAGATCATTTATTGGCATGTTTGACAGATTTTACAAAAACACTGATCCACTCACTGCGCGTGGGCTCGTTCAACAACACGGTACCAGGTTTTTAATCCACAATCCGCCTCAGCCATCTCTTACTTCGGATGAATTGGATCAGGTTTACGCCCTTGGTTTTACCCGCAGTGTACATCCTTTTTATGAAGCTCAAGGCAAAGTAAAAGCGCAGGATACGATAAAATTTTCCATTAGATCGCATCGGGGCTGCTTTGGCGAGTGTAATTTCTGTTCAATCGGCATCCACGAAGGCAGAAATATTGTCTCACGTTCGGAAAAAGCAATTATACACGAAGCGCAGAAGCTGGCTGCATTACCGGATTTTAAAGGCTATATACTCGATGTCGGCGGACCGGCAGCAAACATGTACGGCATTGATTGCGCCCGCAAGCAAACAGAGGGTGCCTGTACGAGCAAAAGATGTCTTTATCCCCGCGTCTGTGCCAACTTAAATGTCGATCACTCAAAGCAGATCAATTTGCTCGGTCTCCTGCGGAAGATTGAGGGAATCAAAAAAGTATTTGTTGCTTCCGGCATTAGATATGATTTGCTTCTTGCCGATAAAAAATATTGCCTGAGTTATATGCAGGAATTGGTAAATCATCATATTTCCGGCCAGCTCAAGGTTGCGCCGGAGCATACAAAAGATAATGTCCTGAAGATTATGGGCAAGCCATGTGTTGAAACGCTGCTTACATTTAAAAGAAATTTTGACAAGTTAAGCAAGGCAACGGGAAACCAACAATTTCTTACTTATTATTTTATTGCCGCCCATCCAGGGTGTACCGATGAAGATATGCGCGATCTTAAGGCATTTACTTCCCGGGAACTGAAGATCAATCCACGGCAAGTGCAGATTTTCACACCTACGCCTTCAACTTATTCCAGTTTAATGTATTGGACTGAGCTGGATCCGGCAACTGGCAGGAAAATTTTTGTCGAAAAAGACGCCGCAAAAAAGCAGAAACAAAAAAATATTATTATTCAAAGTAAGGAAAATAGTAAGAAATTTTGCAAGTTAAAGCCGTCAATTGCATCCCGTAATCAAAGATCAGCCAATGCAATCAAAGATATGAAGAAAACCTTATCTTGAGAATTTTGCCGATTAAGTATAAAGAACCGTCTCTTTTTCATATTTCAGCAGGAATAAAGTCGGCAATCTCATCAATAAAATAAAGCGAGGAAAAACATTATAAAAACAAATACTAAGACATTTAAAGAATTGGGTATAAACAAAAGGATTTTCAAAGCAGTAACGGAAATGGGATTTGTATCGCCTATGCCTGTTCAGGAAAAGGTTATACCTTTTTTACTGGAAGATACAAAGGATCTGGTTGCACTGGCTCACACGGGAACGGGCAAAACAGCCGCTTTCGGCATACCCATTATTCAACAAGTCGATCCTCTCTCAACTTCGACGCAGGCTTTAATCCTCGCGCCTACCAGAGAACTTTGCCTTCAGATTACCGATGACCTATGCAATTTTTCCAAATATATCGAGGGTATGAATATAGTGCCGGTTTACGGTGGCGCCAATATTCTCAGTCAGATAAAGCATCTGGCTGCCGGTGCACAGATTATCGTTGCCACTCCGGGCCGAATGCTTGACCTGCTCAAGCGTAAAAAGGTGGATGTATCCGTAATCAACTGGCTGGTGCTTGATGAAGCCGATGAAATGCTCGACATGGGCTTTCAGGATGATTTAAATGAAATTTTGTCGGGAACACCTAGTGAGAAAAGAGTCCTGCTTTTCTCCGCAACAATGCCCCGTGAAATTGAGATCATTGCCCGCAGTTATATGAAGAACCCGGTAGAAATAACAATCGGCTCTAAAAATACGGGAGCCGAAAATATTCAACATCAGTATTATGTAGTTCACGCCAAAGACCGGTATGCGGCTCTCAAACGGATCGCCGATTATTATCCTGATATCTATGCGATTATTTTTTGCCGGACAAAAATCGAAACACAGGAGATTGCCGATGCTCTAATGAAAGATGGCTACAACGCTGACGCCCTGCATGGCGATCTTTCTCAGACGCAAAGAGACAGCGTGATGAATCGCTTTAGAACAAGGAACTTGCAAATGCTTGTGGCTACCGATGTTGCCGCCCGAGGAATAGATGTGACGGATTTAACGCACATCATCAATTACAACCTTCCCGACGATATTGAACACTACACTCACCGTAGCGGCCGGACCGGCCGGGCGGGCAAATCAGGAATTTCCATTGTTATTATTAACCTAAAGGAACATTTTCGGATTAAACAGATAGAAAAACAAATAGGAAAGAAGTTTCAACAGGTTCAAATTCCCACAGGCCAAGAGGTATGTAGCAAACAGTTGCTGCATTTGGTGGAAAAATTAAAAAATACAGAGGTCAAGCATAAAGAAATTAAAGCATTTTTGCCTGCCGCTTACGAAAAATTAAACGATCTCAGCAAGGAAGATATCATTCAGCGATATATATCAGCCGAATTTAATCGTTTTTTGAGTTACTATCACAGTGCCGCTGATATCAATGTTGAAATAAGGAAGGAAACATGCAAACCACCTTCTAAACATGTGGCCCGTTTATTCATTAATTTAGGGGAAATGGAAAACCTTAATGAACGCGGACTTAGAGCTTATTTGGAGCGTACCGCCGTAATGGATAATCTGCGCATTTCCCGTATTGAGCTTACACGCTCCTGTTCTTTTTTTGATATCGATGCGGACCAGGCAGAAATGCTTATCATCAGGCTACAGAAACAAAAATTTCAGGGCCGACGGATACAGATTGAATATGCAGGTAAGAGCAAAACCAGAGAAAGCCAGGGCAAAATAAGTAAAAAATTTATAAAACAGGAAAACTCTTTTTTTGCGAGAAAAAGAACTAGAGGAAAGCGGAAAGCAAGATACGAAAAATATCAATTTAATCAGTAATAAAGAGCCGGACCTTTGCAATATTAATTTATATTTCTCGAGGAACGTCTGCGGGCTGGCAATCTCTCTTAATATTCATCACTTAAAAAAATAATTCGCTCCGTTTGACAAAGAGTCTGGTTTGCAAAAGTCTTTAAGCAGCAAGCTATATGCAAAAAATCTTGCCGAGTTTTTCCCGGCGCACATAAACTGATCTGTACCCCAGGCTATCAACAGTCTGGTATCTCTCTTACCTATGGATTTAAGAAATAACTGATTTTTATAGGAATTTCATTTAATAAAAAAAGAAGTGCACTTGAAGAACAGCATTTTGCTCTTTCAAGTGCACTTTCCGGGGGGTCAACTGTGGAATCAAGGAAGCCACTTTGACATATACTGGCTCCCCAGCGCGGACTCGAACCACGGACATGGTGGTTAACAGCCACCCGCTCTACCGACTGAGCTACTGAGGAGCAATTTTTAAAAAAATTAATTCAATAGTTATTTTTTACTACCAAATAGTATCCGAGTCAATTCCTCTTGAGGATAAACCGGTATAACTCATTGGCGCACTTCTTTACCGGCAATTCGTACAAATAGCAAGCTCTTTTAACGGAACTCCGGTTTTTTTGCTAATAATTTTTAACTGATCTTCCGGAGCAAAATAACGCCCGCATTTTTCACATGCCGCCATGTTGAAAACTTTGTTCCAAATTACCCGCTTGTCTTCATCATCCTCCAGCTTCACAAAGCCGGATGGACAAACAAAGGAACATGAACCGCAGCCTAAGCATTTTTCAGCTGTAAATTCGATCTTGGTTTTTTCCACATTACGACCTAATCCACAGTCCTGAAACGAAAGCGCACCCGCACCCACGATATCCCTGCATGCCCGGACACAAAGTCCGCAAAGGACACAGTCATGACCTTCTTCAACAGATGGTTCTACTGCAACTCCGAGTTTGCCGGCTATATCTCGTACCGCCGCCGTTGTTGGATATTGAAAATAAAGCAGTTTTGCTGCCAGCTTTCTTGCTTCTACCGCCTTTTCCGAAGTCGTTCTTATTTCCATACCTTTATTGACAGGTAGATCACACGAGGCGGCAAGTTTCCACTTTCCATTTGCCTTAACTTCTACAGTGCAGAGGCGACATGCCCCAAAAGGAACCAGTTCCTCGTGATAGCAAAGGGTCGGCATGTCAATCCTTAAATTCCGGATCTCCTGTAAGACATTAGAACCCTCCCGGGCTTGAACGTTTTTCCCGTCTATCGTAATGTTTACCATTTAAAGCCCCTTTATTAATTTCTAAGTTTTATCACTCCTGCAAAACAGGATTTTATTTTATACCCATATCAAAACCGTAACGAACACGGAACAACTTGGGCAACTATGCTATTCCCAGACCATCAGACGATAACAACGGAGACATCGAGCAGCTTCGGTTATTGCTTCCATAGTGCTAAAACCACCTTCAACCTCGGCTTCGCTTTCCAATCTTTGATCCACTTCAACAAACTTCACTTTTGCCGCCGCTTTTTTAGCGACAAAACCCTCTTCACGCTGAACATTAGTATTAATACCAATAAAAGAATTTACTTCAGCAAGAGGTCTACCCTGTAGATAGCAATCAATGCTTACGGCAGCTCTGTTTCCGGCATTAAGAGCCTCGATGAGCGTTTCCGAACCGCTTACACAGTCGCCGCCTGCATAAATTCCTTCCACTGTTGATTTGAAGGTTACCGGATCAACTTTTATAGCTCCTCTGTCTGTTACAACAATGTTGTCTTTACCCGTCAGGAATGACAGATCTGATTTTTGACCGGTTGCGGCGATGACCATATCAACCTTCATTGTCTTTTCCGATCCTTTGACCGGAATTGGATGCGGCCGACCGCTCTGATCAGGCTCACCAAGTTGCATCTTAACACATTCCAACCCGGTAACTACGCCGTCTTTAGCAATTATTTTTACCGGCGCCTTAAGGAAACTGAATTTAACACCTTCTTCTTCAGCTCCGCTGATCTCTTCAACACTCGCCGGCATTTCTGCCCGTGAGCGGCGGTAAATAACTTCGATATCCTGGAAACCTAAACGGGCACAACTACGGGCGCAATCAATCGCCGCGCTGCCGCCGCCGATAATGACAACTTTTTTCTTTGGCGCTACCTTGCCGCCCAAACTCAGGTTTCGCAGGAATTCCGCTCCCTGGATAAAACCATCATACCCTTCTTCCTCGCCTTCGCACCCTATCTTTACTCCAACATGCGCGCCGACGGCTATAAAGAGGGCTTGGAAGCCCTGTTTTTTAAGATCCTCCCAGTTGAGCGTTTCTATACCGCTTTTGAATTTAAAGACAACTCCCATCCGCTTAATCAAATCAACTTCATGATTCAAGATGTCTTTGGGAAGTCGGTAATCCGGGATGCCAACCGCAGCCATTCCACCTGGACGCGGAAGCTTTTCAAATATTGTAACCTCATAACCCCACCGGCGAAGATGATAAGCCGCCGATAAACCAGCCGGGCCTGCTCCAACTACGGCTACCTTTTCCTGTCTGGCTTCAACCGGGGCGGGAAGTGCCGAAGCACCTTCAGCAAGGTCAGCATCCGCAGCAGCCCTTTTCAGTAAACGGATTGACATTGACTCGTCTATCCCCTTGCGTACACAAGCACTCTCGCAAGGATGGGTACATGCTCGACCGATAACGCCGGGAAGGATACACTTTTCCCGAATCAGGCTGAGCGCCTCCTCGAAATGATTATTCTTAATAAGTTCAATATAACCGGGGATATCCAGATTTGCCGGACATGCTTCCATGCAGGGAGCCGAAACAGCCACTTTGTATGCTTTTTGTACCGGCTTTTTTTTGCCATCCAACATCGCGGTAAATTCCGCTTCATAATTTTTTATTGCATCCAGCACCGGAACCAGTGCTGCAGAACGGCCAAAGTTGCACTTGGAATTCAAAGCCACTCCTTTGGCAATCGCTTCAATTTCTGATATATCTTTTTTATTTCCTTTTCCGGCCGCCATCCCTTCCATAATCGCCAAGACTTTGTCCAAGCCGATCATGCAGACAGTGCATTCTCCGCAGGAAAGCTTTCTAGCTTCCCTGATATAGGCCATGGTCAATGAAAGGATATCCGCTTGAGGATCCGTTACCACCATGCCGTTCCAGCCCATTAAGGCGGTCACATTCTTTCCGCCCACCTGAGTGGGAAGTCCCGGTTCAACTGCATTGGCTCCGGCGCCTTTACGATTATCCAATATTTTACCGTTCCAACTGCTAAACGTGACAGTATTCATGCTTATAGCCACCTTATCCTGTATTTTTATATTGATTACGCCAACAATGTTTAATTTTTATTTTGCCTTTATTGTCGTGGCTTTTCCAAGCTCAAATAACATCGGATCAGGGTTACCCCTTATTTCAATCCCATGCTTTCAGGCACTGAACTTTGTCTAATAACTTCTTATATTCATTATCAACTTTTTCCTGAATCATCTTTACCTGATCTTCGGTCAGATGACGGAAACGCCCCTGTGCTTTGAAGTAATTCTTAATCGGTTGCAATTTCTTGGGCATTTCTGCGGAAAGTTTGTATTTACCGTTTTCCACTTCGTAAAGCGGAAAGATGCCTGTTTCTACAGCCAGACGCCCCATGGAGACTGTTTGATCGGAACCACAGCGCCATCCGGTCGGACACACGGTAAAACAGTGAATATAGGAAGGACCTTTAACCTTTACAGCCTTTTCGACTTTGCTGATGAAATCCAACGGATAACTGGGACAAGCCGTCGCTACATAAGGAACATTATGAGCAACCATAATTTCGGCCATATTCTTTTTCCACGTCTTTTGTCCCATACTGACTTTACCGGCCGGAGCGGTTGTCGTGGATGCGCCCATTGGCGTACCACTGGAACGTTGAATACCGGTATTCATATAAGCTTCATTATCAAAGCATACAAAAAGCATGTCATGGCCGCGCTCCATTGCTCCAGAAAGAGCCTGGATGCCGATATCCATCGTTCCGCCGTCACCCGCCATACCAACAACTTTAACATCGCGGTCGGCAATTTTTCCTTTTCTTCGCAAAGCTTTAAGTCCGGCTTCTACGCCTGACGCCACAGCGGCTGCATTTTCAAATGCCACGTGAACCCAGGGAACTCTCCAAGCGGTCGTTGGATACATACTGGTCACGATTTCCATACAACCTGTAGCGGAAGCAATAACCGTATCCTCTCCAAGAGCCTTACACATCAAACGCACACCCAGAATTTCACCACACCCCGAACAGGCACGATGTCCACTGGATAAAAGTTCTTTTTTATTGATCAGCCGCGGGGCAAATAAATCAAAATTTTCTACGGTATTCATCATTCTCTCACCCCCAAAAATTCATAGGCACCTGCCTTAATCCCGTCCCCGGCCACTTTTTGAATCATGTCTACAAAATCAGTCACAGGAACATCCCTGCCGCCCAGACCAATAATGTAATTGTACATTGCCGGTTTCACTGGTTCATGATAGAGAGCTGCCTTAATATCTACGAAAACCGGCCCACCGGAACCGCCGAATGAAACCGCGCGGTCGGTAACTATTACTTTTTTCGCTTTCGTCAAAACTTCTGCGACTTCTTCAAATGGGAACGGGCGCCATAATCTCAGTTTAGCCAAGCCAATGGATACGCCTTTTGCCCGCATTTCATCAACGGCCATTTCCGCCGTTTCACCCATTGAACCCATTGTCAATAAAATTATCTCGGCATCATCGGTCTTATATGTTTCCACCGGTTTATATTTGCGGCCAAACAATTTTTCCCATTCATCCCAGACTTCAAGAATTACCTTTTTTGAGTTTTTCAAGGCTTCATCTTTTGCCTTCATAATTTCCGTAAAATAATCGGACATGGCAAACGCACCCATTGTCAATGGTACGTCCGGATGAAGCGAGGCATATGGAATTCTCGGCGGGAGGAATTTATCAACCAATTCCTGTTCCGGAAATTCTAAAGGTTCCACCATATGGGTAAGTTGGAAACCATCTATATTTATACAAACCGGCAAATTAACATCTTTATGTTCGGCAATTTTGAAAGCCTGTACTTGTAAGTCCAGTGCCTCCTGCCCGTTTTCTACGAACAGGGAAATCCACCCGCAATCACGCTGCGGCATAATATCCGAATGATCATTTAATATATTCAAAGGACCGGAGACTGCCCGGTTAGCAATTGCCATTACTATCGGTAATCTCATTGCCGAAACAATCGGCAAAATCTCGTGCATCAGCATCAGTCCTTGTGAACTTGTCGCCGTATAGGCACGCGCACCTGTTCCCGAAGCACCGATAACAGCACTGATTGCTGAATGTTCCGACTCGACTGTTATAAATTCTGCATCGATTTTACCGTCGGCAACCAGATCGGAGAGGTGTTCTCCGATGTGCGACTGCGGGGTAATAGGGTAAACGGCCGCCATATCAATATTGCATTGCCCGACTACCTCGGCAACGGCAATTGCTACTTCCATTCCAACACGTTTGGCCATGTTATCTATCCCTCCTCAACAATCTTTATCGCCCGGGGCCAGCATTCGTGGGCACAAATACCGCAACCTTTGCAATAATCCATATCTGCTTTGAAAAAGCCATCTTCTGTCTGTTGGACACAGCCTTCCGGACAAAATACATAGCAAATACCACACTTAATGCATTTCTGATTATCCCAGATAGGCCTTTGCGATCGCCAACTACCCGTATGATATTCACTGGCACTGCCCGGTCGAAAAACAACACACCCTGTTGTTACTTCCCGCCAGCCAGTCGGCCCGCCTTTTTTTGTCATGACTTTACCACCTCAATTTTTACTTATTTTAATTTCTTCGTAAGCTCGTCTCATCGCTTTAAGATTTTTCTGCGCTATTTTACCGAAGCGGTGCTCTACCGCTCCTTTTACTGCATCAAGTTCCATAACGCCGGTTATCCTTAATAATGCACCGATCATTGTTGTGTTGGCAATAGGTACTCCCATTTCTTCGCGCGCGATATGGGTGCCGTCAACGGTTGAAATTTCACCATTGAATTTAAGTACTTTGCGAATTTCTTCCGGAGCCTTCGGCGTATTGACAATAAGTTTTCCTTCCGGCTTTAAACCATCGATCACATCAATTAAACCTATTAAGCTGGAATCAAGTACTACGACCACATCCGGTTTATAAATTCCTGAACGGACTTTTATCTTTTTGTCATCAATGCGGCTGAAAGCAGCAACCGGCGCGCCCCTTCTTTCCGGACCAAAGCTGGGGAAGCCCTGAGCATACTTTCCTACTCCAATGGCAGCCTGAGCAAGCAGCTCCACGGATGTTACTGCTCCCTGGCCACCCCTGCCGTGCCATCTCACTTCTATCATGGATTATGTTCTCCCTTATGGATTAGGTTATTACTAGTAAACCGTCGTTTTCTTAGTATATTTGGTTTTTTCTGTCAATGGTTTTCTTCCTTGCAAGAATAAAACCATTTATTATTAGCATTTTACATGCCATTTCTCCCGGGCAATTTGATAAAGGTCATTTCCCTGCATATCGTTCACAACAATCAACGGCATGTTTTCCATAGTAATTTTCCGAATTGCCTCCGGACCAAGGTCTTCGTAGGCGACAAGCTCGACTTTTTTTACACACTGCGCTGTAAGAGCGGCAATACCGCCAATTGCACCAAAATAAACAGCTCCGTATTTTTTGATTGCAGCCACTACTTCCGGTGATCGATTACCCTTGCCGATCATTCCCTTCAGACCGGCTTCAATTAACTTCGGAGTAAAAAAATCCATCCGGTAACTGGTTGTCGGGCCTATGGAACCGATTACGCGGCCTGGGGGAGTCGGTGATGGAGCCGCATAGAAAATAGTTACAGTATCGATATTAATAGGAAGTTTTTCTCCTTTTTCCAATGCCTCATAAAGTCTGCGATGAGCAGCATCCCGGGCTGTGTAGATTTCTCCACTGAGCAAAACCATATCGCCGGCCTTGAGCGAAGCAATGACTTCGGTTGTAAGAGGCGTTTGTACATATTTTGGCATTTTTTTTGCGATCAAAACAATATTCTTCTCCATTTTTTTATGGATTTGTTAAAAGCACGAAGGCAAGGCAGGCAAAGCCTGAGAAAAAGATCGATTTTTTACATACGCTGCAATGTCGAAGGCTAAGTTCAACAAAATTTAATAATTTTATAAAGTTATTTCTTTATGCCGCGCAACATGGCATTGAATATTCACCGCGACCGGCAATGAAGCAATATGGCAGGGCATCATTTCTATATTTACTGCCAGTGTCGTAACCAGACCGCCCAAACCTGCGGGACCGATACCCAGTGTATTGATGTCGTCGTATAATTCCTTTTCCATTTTCGCCAGACGTTCGTCCGTCCTATTTTCTTCGCCCATCGGCCGCAAAAGTGCCTTCTTCGCGAGAATGCAAGCTTGCTCCAGGGAGCCGCCGATACCGACTCCGACAATTATCGGCGGACAGGGATTGGCACCGGCTTGTCTAACTTTTTCCATGACAAATTGCTTAATGCCATCGGCACCGACGGCCGGCGTCAACATTTGGGCGGCGCTCATGTTCTCACTGCCGCCCCCTTTAGGCATGGCAATGATCTTCAAGCCGTTGCCGGCAACAACATCAAGATGAATTATCGCCGGGGTATTATCCTCTGTGTTTTTTCGCGACAATGGATCACAGACGGATTTCCGTAAATAACCTTCTTTATAAGCCTGTCTGACGCCCTCTTCTATTGCATGCCGCAGATCCCCTCCAGTAACGTGGACATCCTGCCCTATCTCTATAAAAAGCACCGCAAGACCTGTATCCTGGCAAACCGGTATTTTCTCCCGGCAGGCAATACCCGCATTTTCAATTATCTTTTCAATCACATGCCTGCCAATGACCGATTCTTCTTTTTTTAGAGACTCCTGCAGAGAGGTCATAACATCTTCGCCCAAGTCAGTATTGGCTTCAATAAAAAGCTTTCTTACAGCGGCGGTTATGCGCCTGTAATCAATCCGCCGGATAGTTCTCCTTGTTTTCTTTTCCAGATCCATAATTTTTATCTATATATGACGTTTTTAAACATTCAGAGGCAAGACGAGCAAGTCCTGAGAAGTGAGACGTATTTTCATACGCCGCGCTGCCGAAGGACGAAGCGCGATGCAGCATATGGCTGTTAAAACGCCATGCTACATGCCGCGCCGGAATTCCAACGACTTGGAAATAGTCATTTTATCAATATATTTTAAATCGCCGCCCATCGGCACGCCCATAGCAATCCGAGTTAATTTGATGTTTTTTTCTTTGAGCATGCCGGTAATCAACAAAGCGGTTGCTTCGCCGTGCACGTTAGGATTGGTGGCGAGAATTATTTCTTCAATATTCCCTTCCGTAATCCGGGCAAGCAGTTCACCAAGCCGTAAATGCTCCGGTCCAATGCCGTCAAGCGGTGCCAATGCCCCGTGTAAAACATGATATGTTCCGCGAAACACTCCGCTTTCTTCAATTGCTGCCAGAGCATCCGGTTCTTCAACAATGCAAATTACATTTTGGTCGCGGGTTTCATCGCGGCAAATATGACAAATATCATCTTCTGTGGGATTCAGGCAAATACGGCACAGTTTTATCTTCCGCTTAACTTCGACAATACTTTCCGCCAGCTTGCGAACATCATCTTCCGTCGCCCGCAGGATATAATTGGCTAATCTAGCAGCCGTTTTTTCGCCAATTCCCGGAAGTTTAGCCAATTCGGAGATCAGGCGCTTAATTGGTTGGGCATATGCTTTCATAAATTACCTTTTAGCACAGACCGGGAATATTCAATCCACCGGTTATTTTCGACATTTCCTGAGATGTCATTTCCTGTGCCTTGCGAATTCCCTCATTGACGGCAGCTATAATTAAGTCCTGCAGCATTTCTATATCATCGGGATTTACCACATCTTTTTCAATTTGCAGAGAAACAACTTCAAACTTACCATTGACCACTACCTTCACCATGCCGCCGCCGGCCTGTGCTTCAATTGTCCGCGTTTCCAGTTCCTGCTGAAGTTTGGTCATTCGTTCCTGCATCTTTTTTGCCTGCTTCATGATATTGCCCAGATTATGCACTTTATCTACACCTCCTGTTTTTTCTCTGTTCTTGCTTTAATATCCACTATTTCCGCACCGGCAAATTCGTCCAGAACCTTTTGCAAAAGCGGATGATTCATTGCTTTCCGTTTAATATCATTTATATTATTTGCCTTGCTGCGCCCATTGCCGGAATTAACACCGGTCTTATCAACATCAATTGTTACTATCTTTATTTTAACATCTTGATGGAAATATTTTTTTATAATTTGTTCCATTTGTTCTTTTTGCGATTTTTCATTGATATTTTCCAGAAAAACATAATCTTTGGCGAAACTCAGAGTCAGTTCACCATCAGCAAGATTGATAGTTTCCGCCGATGCGATTTTTGCTCCCAGGATCGGATTTTCTTTTTGGACAAATTTTTTAATATCTTTACAAAGCCGGGCAGTGTCGATTGGCTGTCCACCCTCAACAGACAAATTATCAGGCGAAGCGATAAATTCCTTAATATTTACCGGAATCGGCTCGGCCGGTATAACCGCCGGTGGTTTATCATTTAATTTCCGCTGAAGATTTTCTTCGGCAACAACTTCTATCCTTAGTTTTTGTTCAATGGCCTCGATGGCTGATACAATTTCACCCACGGGAATTATCGGTTCCAGATAAGCCATTCTGACCAGGATTGTTTCCAGTTTTAATTTTGTTTCCTGGGTACGGCGGAAACTTTCTTCTTCTCCAATGAGGATTTCAATATATCGCTGTAATGTTTCGCGTGTGGAATTTTCTACCTGCTTTTTCAGTGCTTCGATTTGCTCTGCGGCAATATCAAAGGAAGAACTGCTGTCGGCGGCAATCTTTACCAAAAGCATATTACGAAAATGTTTAAGCATCATTTGGTATAATTGCTTCATGTCCATACCGGCTAAATAAGCTTCTTCAAGAATAATCAAGCAGGCACCCGCATCTCTTTGCAAAACCGCTTCCGAGAGGCGGAAAAGGTATTTGCGGTCGACGAGACCAAGGATCTCTTCCACATCGGCATTACTTATATTCGCTCCGGCATAGGAAATAACCTGATCAAAAATACTCTGGGCATCGCGCATGCTGCCGTCACCGGCTTCGGCTATCCAGGAAAGCGCTGTGGGAGTGATTTGAATTTTTTCCGTCTGAGCCACTTTTTCTAAGTTCACCGCGATCTCCTGAAGCGAAATCCGGCGAAAATCGTAGCATTGGCAACGGGATAGAATTGTCGCCGGAACCTTATAATTTTCCGTTGTGGCAAAAATAAATTTTACATGACCGGGAGGCTCTTCCAGTGTTTTTAAAAGCGCGTTAAAGGCTTCGCGCGTCAGCATATGTACTTCATCAATTATGTAAATTTTGTAGCGCGCCACAGCAGGAGCAAATTTAACATTTTCCCGCAGTTCCCGGATTTCATCAATACCCCGGTTGGAAGCGCCGTCGATTTCACGCACATCAAGAGAAGAACCATCGGTGATTTCCCGGCAGATGGAGCAGGCATTGCAGGGCGTAGGCGTCGGACCATTTTCGCAATTAAGAGATTTAGCCAGGATTCTGGCAATCGTTGTCTTGCCCACGCCGCGCGGTCCGCTGAAAAGAAAGGCATGGGCCACATGCCCGTGACTGATGGCATTGCGCAAAGTTTTAACTACATGTTCCTGACCGGCGACGTCTTCGAAAGATTGAGGCCGGAATTTGCGGGCTAGAACTAAATATTCCATTTAACTCCTGGTGCCAAACGGCGCTCGCAAACTCACTTTCTCGGCGGAGTCTGCCTGACGGCGTTCTCAGCTGACAAACCAATCCCAATAAAAAATTGATGACATGAAAATCACGCGTTAGTATTTCGCCTGCGTCTCGTTCCTGCCGAATCGGATCTCTGGAAAGCAAAATGGCACATTAAATATCTGGTGGCCAGGTTTACCGCAACACACGGCGGACATTGCTACCGCTGCTTCCTTCCGGACCTGACGGGGTTTACAAGCCTCCGTTGCGCGGGACCCGGCCAAATTATTTATTAATTTCTTTATGACTTTTAATTGATAAATGAATAGGAATCAACTCAATTTTTTCCAATAATGATATTCTATTAAATTTAGTTGTCATTACGGAAGCTTGCATATAGTTCAATTATCGGATCGGTTTCCGCCTGGAATAAATTCTACTTTCGATGATAATTATGACTTTAAAAGTCTATGAAAGAGAATTTCGCTGGAAATTATTACCACAGAAAAGAAATGCGTAGGCAATGAATTGTCCATCATGGCTGAGACTGATTTCAAAGGGAATTTTATTGTTTTTATAAAATAAATCCGGCGGCTGAAGCTGACCGCCTTTTTTCGTTCTCCTTACTTCCATTGCTCCATAATTTAATTGATAGGTATCGGCCACTCTTGCCGACAGGCATTTACGCACAAATAATGAAGGTTCAACATCTTTTTCCGACGAGGATACCGGTAAGGATTCTATGCCCCAGATTATATTATCAATATCGGCCAAGTTATTCGATCCGATGCAATGCACATAATTTTCGGATAAAAAAAGTCGAAAAAAAACAGTGCATTCTCCGGAAATAATAACTTTTCCATCCGTGAACTCCTCATTACACTGATTCAACTTTGCCGGCCAGAGTCGCGGTAAAAAAGATAATCCGGTATAAGACTTACTGATCGCTTTAAAGGCAGTTTCCTTGCAGGCCCAAAGCGCCCAGAGCGCCCTATCCGGATTTCCCGAATCACGGACAAATTCAATTTCAACATCGGTGAGGATTTTCTTTAGATACCGAAAATCTTTGCTTTTCCTCGCATTTGCCGGGTGCTGTAAGTCCACGACGTCGTTGCCGATGCAAGACAAAATAATTTTCCTCCATTTGCGCCAAATGGTCAATAATTTGGGCCGCATATTCACGCTGGGCACGCAGTCCGCCGCCCGGTACACGCTCAGGTGTAAATACTTCTACCTCGGCATAAAATTTTTCTCCCCAGGCAGGTATAAATCCATAAGTAACCTGTTTGTCACCCCGCATATAAACACACATTATCTTGCATTCTTCCACATCCTGAATAAACCGGCCGACACCATAAGAAAATCCTTCCTTATCAACCCGTCCCGTACGGGATCGTCCGCCTTCCGGAAAGACCATAATATTTTGGCCGCTCCGCAAGAGATAAATACATTTTTCCAGCATTTTCTTTGTCTTTTCCCGCGGACCGCAACGGTCAACCGGAATACATTTGGAAAGGTAACAGAGAATGCTCAGAAGAATATTTTTTTGAAAATTGCTTCTTTCCGGCAGATTCCAAGGCAGAAGTTTGTAATCTTTCAGGTAACTGAAAAAACTGAAGATTGCATAAGTGAGGAGAAAAGAATCAACCATCGTCAGATGATTGGCGCAAATAATCCAGGGGCCTTTATGCCGAGACAATTCTACGGCACATTGGCGGCGTATTTCTCTCACATTACGTACCCGGTAAAAAAGAATTCGGGTAATGAGGAAATATAAAGGCGCAATAACAATAATGGTTAAATATCCTATAATGTATTGTACCTGAAGAGATAATTTGGATGCTTTATCCATTTTTTTATCCAAGTTTTTGTTTAATTACCCTTACGGCGTCGCCGATTGTCCGAATTTTATCGGCTTCATCATCATCAATGCTGATTCCGTAAACGTCTTCACATTTGATGATAACGTCAACCAGACGTGCGGAATTGACCTTTAAATCATTCAATATGTGGGTACTCATATCCGCTTTCTCCAGAAGCGTAACATCTTTAGTATAAGCCTTTAAAATATTAACCATTTCCTCAAATATCTTTTTTTCCTCCATAAAACTGCTCTCCTTTAACAAATTATTTTTCTTCCCATTTTTTAAATATAAGACAACTGTTGACATCACCAAAACCAAAACCGGCTTTGGCAAAAATTCGCAGTTGTGGATACTCTATACACTTTTGCGGAATATGATCGGCATATTGGGCAATGTCGGGATGAACATCCTCACTGTTAATTGAAGGGTGTAAAAATCCTTTATAAATTTGAAGTATTGTGGCCACACATTCGATTGCCCCCGCCGCGCCCAGGCAATGCCCGACCAATGATTTAGTGGCATTGATATATGGAAAATTCTCCGGCGTACGCTCCAGAGCCTGAGCCCAATTTCTGACTTCATAGGGGTCGGCAAATGTCGCCGTTAAATGACCGTTAATAGCGTCTATCTCGGCGGCTTCTATACCGGCATCGGCAATCGCCGTACGGATGCATCTTTTTACTCCCTCAGGATTTGGAGCGGTCATGGAACCACCCATTCGCTGCCCGCCGGAATTCACATATCCGCCGAGTATTTCCGCATAAATCCGGGCTCCACGCGCTTGTGCGGTTTCCAGATCCTCAATAACCAGCATGGCTCCCCCCGATCCCGGGACGAAGCCGCAGGCGGAGGCACTCATCGGCCGTGACCCGGCTGCCGGATTATCATTGAACTTGCGGCAGATAACCTTCATGGCGTCAAATCCGCCCCAAATGTAGGGAGATGCCGCTTCCGAGCCGCCGGCAATCATCCGTTTGGCCAATCCCATTCTTATTCGCCAGAGAGCCTCAATGATTGCTTCATTACCGGTGCTGCAGGCTGAAGAATTGGAGGTGACCTGATTACCGGCGCCGATTAGCCCTCCGATACTGCCACTGGTTGCACTGTTCATCACCTGTTCAACAATCCGGCTGCCCATCCGCCGTACCTTGCCTTCGTTAATCATCGGCACAAGCGTCTGGGTAATTGTATCCATTCCTCCAATTCCCGATCCGGCTATTACACCTGTATCCCAGTCTACCGTATTATCGTCACTATCCGGTACCTTAAAGCCTGCGTCAATCCAGGCATCGACCGCCGAAACTGAGGCGTAACCGATATTTTCATTCACGGATAACAGTTTTTCATGATCAAAATATTTTGCGAGTACCACATCGAAATTTTCCGGTATTCCGCCAATCTGACAGCTGAATTTCAATTGTTCCAAACGAGGAATAAAACGGACTCCAGACCGTCCTTCCCGCAATGCCTGTTCAAAGTCTTCCAAGCCATGCGCATTAGGGGCAACTACGCCCATTCCTGTCACAACTACTCTCTTTTTCATTTTTCCACTCCCATCCCGGCTAACTTTCCTAAGCAGACAACTTCACCGTTTTCTCTCTCCATAACTAAATCCACTTTTATAGCCCCTTTACGAAAATAAATTTTTTTGCCTTTCACAATAACTCTTTCACCGGGTAACACAATCCCGCTGAATTCCACGTTGTCCGCAAGGGAAAACAAACTTAAAGGACTTTTCATTTGGCTCGGTCTGATATTTTTTTGACAAGCCATGAGATACATACCGAAAGCAACAACACCGATTTGCGCCATCGTTTCAATCAGAATTACTCCTGGGGTAATTGGTCTACCGGGAAAATGACCGCGGTAGAAAAATGCGTCTTCGCGAAAGCGGTAAGCTCCGTGTATCTGTTCTTCATCAAGAGCGATAATTTCATCGATGAAGCGAAAGGGCTCCTGCTGGGGCACAAGATCTAAAACTTCCTGAACTATACCGGCATCAGCCACCATAAAGGCCCCCATTAACATGAATCACACTGCCGGTTATATAAGCTCCTTTTTTTGCCAGGAAAGCGACGACTTCTGCAACCTCTTCCGGTTTACCTATCCGGTTCAGCGTAATACCCGACAAAACTTTGTCTTTTACCTCTTCCGGCAATTCTTTCGTCATTTCCGTCTCGATAAAACCCGGTGCGACGGAATTTACCAATATATTGCGACCGCGAAGCTCCTGAGCAAGAGATTTGGTAAAAGCATCCAGAGCCGCTTTTTCCATCGTGTACGGAATTTGGCCCGCGTTACCCATGTGCCCGACGACACTGGAAATATTGATGATGCGGCCGGATGAACTGCGAAACATGAACTGCCGCAGAATTCTTTTGGTCAGATACCACATACCCCGCATCAGCGCCCGTTGCTCGTCAAATTGCCCGATTTTCATAGAAAGAATATCGGCGTTGATTGATTGACCGGCATTGTTAACCAGAACATCGATGCGTCCGGCTTCTTCTTTTAATTTCACTACCATAGCTTCTACATCGTCGATATTCGCAAGATCAGCTTTAATTAAAAAACCATCCTTTATCTCAGCAAGAATTTTTTGCGCCTCTTCGCCGCTTTTTCGATAATGAATACCGACATGAAAACCATCGGCAGACAAGGCCCGGCAGCAGGCAGCTCCGATACCCGTGGCGCCTCCTGTGATAAGAGCAACCGGTTTATCCATCATCTTTCCTCCTTAACTTGCAAGAGCAAGTGCGCCCAGGTAAGTCCCGCGCCAACGATAACCATCGCAATATTATCTCCCGGCCTAATATCATTCCAGCGCATACTTAAAGCCGTAGGGGCGCCACAACTGGCCTTATTGCCGAATTGATCAACGTTATACCAATGGTTTTCAGCGGCAATTTCCCCGCGATCACATACTGCTTCCAGCATTATCAAATTAGCCTGATGACCAATAAATATAAGACGTTCAGCTTCGGAACCTGCAACATTCTGAAGCAATTTAAGATATTTCGTCGTTGTCCGGATGGCGAACCCCTGAACGGCCTTGCCATCCTGATGGAAATTCCAATCCCAGTCAATAGCGACTTTTTTCCAATCGGACGGCCGGGAATCAAAGCCGCAATTAGAAACAACAATACGCGCCGGAATAGTTGAAGAGATCACTGCGGCAGAAGCTCCATCCCCGAAAAGAACAGCATTGTTACGATCATTATAACTGACCGCTCTGGTCATCTCTTCGGGATTGATAACTAGAACATAGGGCGGCATTGTTTCCGGCTGCATCCGGAAAAGAAAATTCATCTGCATCCCGAAAGTGGAGCAGGCGGAATTTAGGTCGAAACAGGGCACTTCAATACCGAGTTCCGCAGCAATCGCCGATGCCTCCGCCGGAGCAATGTTATCCGGCGTGGAAGTGCCGGCAACAATAAGACCTATATCCTCCAGCTTTATTCCGGCACGCTGAATAGCCATACGGGCGGCATGAGCCCCCATCTGAGCATTGGTATATTCTCTTACCGCAAAAGATTCAAACTTGTTGGTATTCCTTGTTTGCCTGATATAATCCAGAGGCAGGACTGTCCGCCGATTCTTAATCCCTACCCTTTCCATAATCCATTCATTAGTCGTCCCTATGTCCAGATCTTCCAGAAATTGATTGGAAATAATATTTTCCGGATGGAAATGTCCAAGGGAATGAAGATAAAGCATAATTTATACAATCTCCCTGCCGATAATCATATTCTGCACTTCCCGCACACCTTCGTAGATATCGACAATGTAGGCATCCCTGGCCAGTTTGGAAATTTCATATTCCGTCGTGAAACCATAACCGCCATGTAAATGCAATCCTTCCGCTGAGCAGAAAATGGCTGCTTCCGCCGCGGTATTTTTAGCAAGCGAGGCATAAATTCCGGCATCTTCAGCTTTTTCCTTGATTTTGCACGATGCTTTTAAAAGTGCAAGCTCAGCCAGTTCCACCTTTTTCCACATAGTAGTAATAGTTTCCCTGGCTACGGGAAGATCACAAATCCGCTGGCCGAATTGCTTGCGCTCCCTGGTATAATCCAGGGTGACTGCCAGCGCTCTTTTTGCCAATCCAAGGCCGATTGCCGCCACCATCGGTCTGGCATAATCCAAAACATCGACTATGTATTTAAAACCGAACCTTCTATCGCCGATAATTTGATCCGGTGCGATAATAACATCTTCAAATGTAACACTGGCCGTGTTGGAAAGACGCTGCCCCAGTTTATCTTCCGGTTTTCCGATAATAATTTTGCCGCCTGTCGGTAAACTTATTTCCCGGGTGTTATTTGCAATATCAGGTATCACTCCCGCGGTAACTTCCTCAACCGGAATGACAACACACGCCATAAAGTTACTTGTCGGTTTTCCTACCTTGCACAGGACGGTATATTGAGAAGCATAGGAAGCATTGGTAATAAAACACTTGGAACCGTTCAAAACATAGGAGCCGTCATCTCTCTTAGCGATGAAGGACGTCATCACGGAATTATCCGAACCTGCACCCGGTTCGGTCAAACAAAAAGAAGCTAAAAGAGGCTTTTCAACAAAAGGCCGGAGAAATCTTTCCTGCTGTTCTTTCGTGCCATGCTGGGAAATGACCACATTGGCCAGATCATTACACATTGCCGAAGTGGAGATTCCCGTATCACCATAGGAAAGTTCCTCAATAATCATCGCCGATGAGATAACATCGATATCAAAACCTTTAACAGATTCCGGAATGCATAAGTTAATTATGCCCATTTCCCATGCTTTTTCAATTACCGCCCAGGGAAATTTATGGGCTTTCTCCATTTCCAGAATATGCGGCGTGATCTCATTTTTTACCAGTTTCCGTACCGTATCTACATACATTAGCTGATTTTCATTCAAGCTAAAATCCATTTTAGAAACCTTCCTGTTAAATTAAGTACAAATGATTAACTTTACGCGGTCACTTTTTTCTTAGAGAAAAGATTGCCTTTCTTAAACTATTTTGCGCCGCTGAAAAGTTTTTCAGCCGCCGCAAGTCCCGTAATTGATTGAGATGTGACATTGATTGTTTTGAAAAAATCCCGTAAGGGGCGGCCGGGTCCGATTTCATAAATTTCAGTAGCCCGGTCGGCCAAAACTTGCATATTTTCACGCCATTTTACGGCATTGTAAAGCTGATTGACCATATTTTCGATTATTTCGGAAGCCACATCCGAGTGGAATTTGCCGGTAAAATTGGAAGTTACTTTCGGAGCATTGGCCGGAGTCAACCCTGTACCAACTTCTTTAAAAGTATTCGAAAAGGGCTCTGCAATAGTTTTCATAAAACGGCTATGGAAAGGTGCGCTAACATTCAACTGAACAAATCTAAAGGGTTTTTCTCCGGCCAATGCCTGAGATAATATTTTTTCCGCATCCGGCAAGGCGGAAGCTTTGCCGCTGATTACAATCTGATTGGCCGAATTTATATTGGCAAGATCAAGGGGCAAGTCCTTTAAGAGCTCTTTTAAATGATCGGCATCAAGACCTTCAGATATAACGGCCGCCATACCACCGACTCCGACGGGAACCGCCTGCTGCATTAATTTGCCACGGGTTTCAACTATTTTAAGCAATTGAGCAAGCGGCATAACTCCGGCTGCTGCAAATGCGGTAAATTCACCGAGTGAATGGCCGCCGAAGCATTGGGCTGTGAAACCGTAACGTTCAAACAACCCACGATACATGGCTATTTCTGTTGTTAAAATACAAGGTTGAGTATATTGAGTAAGGTTGAGTCTTTCATCTTCGCCAAAACACATGGCGGCAACGTCCCAACCTAATGCGTCAGAAGCTTCTTGGTAAGTTTCGCGGCTGACAGGAATCTGATCATAAAATTCCTTTCCCATCCCCGGTCTTTGCGACCCCTGCCCCGGAAAAACAACTACTACACACTTATTAATTACCACCTATGAGAACCTCCTTAATCGTATCTGTTAAGTTTACATATATTTTATCTAAAGATGAAATGGAATATAAAGATGCAGAATCAATGCCACAATAACATTATTTTGGAGTTAATTGTAAGTTTTTGAAAATATTCAAACAATATAAAAATGACAATGCCAAGGAAAGTTTTTAGAAATATTTATATTGCGTAGTTGAATTTGCAAGTGCGTAACAGTTTTCACACTATAAAGAATCTCACAAAAACAATATAAACCGTTTCCGGATCAATTACGGATATAATTCTTTTAAAATATTTTGGACTTTTAAGAAATTAAAAAGATATTCTCTTGCGTTGTTTAAGTGAAATAGCCCGGTCCACTAAGATAATTTTTTTAATCCAGTCCCGGAATGAAAACTTCTTCATAATCATTCCGGGACAGACTTTACATTAATTACTTACTCAACTCAGACGAAGTCGCAGCATTTGAACTACTATCTTCCTTTTCTTTTATAACTTTAACTTTACCATCTTTTACAATAACTTTGTCCCCTACTTTAAGGCCTTCCATGGCTGCAGGATCGCTGACCGTTACTTCCTGACCCGCGCTATCCATAATAGAGAGCTTGCCGCCTTCAATTTTGACGACAGTGCCCTTCACAATTTGCGCCGCAAACCCCGGTACAGCAACACAGAAAGAAAATGCCGCAACCATCAAACAAACCATCAACTTCTTAATCATAAATTAACCTCCTTTATTTGTTTATCGACGAAACAGCAAAGGATATGCCAAGCAAAGGATGGATTAGCTAACCACTCTATATTACAAAAGAAAATCTTATTTAATTTTTCTTTATATCTTAATGGCATATAAAATTGTAGGGATTATTGTATATTAAACCTATCTAAAATATATAGAATTCCCTACAAGGCAAATAAAAATGAAGTGGGTCTACTTTTCTCTACTGAGGTTTTTAAAATCCTCCGGTTTAAGATTATATCTTTTAACAAGATTGTAAAAATCAGCCCGATATTTTTCTGCCAGCTCTGCCGCCCTGCTTACATTGCCTTTAGTGAATTCCAGAAGACGAATAATATAGCCTCTTTTAAAATCTTCCACTGCTTCTTTGTAGGATTTTAACGATTCTACAGGGACATCCCTTGAAGGAAGAATTATCTCTTCACATATAACATCATCTTGAGTTATGGCTACGGCGTGCTCGATTGTATTCTCTAACTCCCGAACATTTCCCGGCCAGTTATAGAGCATGAGTTTCTGCATGGCCATGGCCGAAATGCCCTTTATATCTTTTTTCATCCTTTGACTGATTTCTTTGAGAAAATGCTCCGCCAGAAGGGGTATATCTTCTTTCCTCTCCCTCAAGGGCGGAAGATCAATCGGTACTACGTGGATTCTGTAGAAAAGGTCTTCGCGGAAGGAACCATCTTTTACTTTTGCCTGCAAATCCTTATTTGTGGCAACAATAACTCTGACATCAACATCCACCGGTTTCCCACTTCCCAGCGGATAGAATTGCTTTTCCTGAAGAACCCTAAGAAGTTTTGCCTGAACGGAGAAAGACATATCACCGATTTCATCTAAAAACATGGTTCCCTCATGAGCCTGGGCAAACAGCCCTTCGTAGCCTCTTTTGGCGTCAGTAAAGGCCCCTTTTTCATGGCCAAAAAGTTCACTCTCCAGAAGAGTGTCGGGAATGGCGGCACAATTGATCGCAACACAGGGTTTATCTCGTCTTTTACTGGCAAGATGGATTGCCTTTGCAATAACTTCCTTGCCGGTACCGCTTTCTCCGAAGATGTAAATAGTGGAATCGGTTCCGGCAACACGGGTTACCAACTCTAAGACCATCCTCATTTTTTCGCTTCTGGCAATAATATTCTTGAAATCATATTTTTCTTTCAGAAGTCCTTCGAGCCTTTTCAACTCAGACACAAGCCTCTGGTTTTCCATTGCCTTTTCTATTTGCAGCAAGAGCTCTTCGGGATCAAAGGGTTTATTTAAAAAGTTGAACGCCCCCTTTTTCGTAGCCTCCACAGCGCTTTCGATACTTCCGTGGGCAGTAAGAATTATTATAGGCATGTAAGGATTGATGGAATGGATTTCTTCCATCAAAGAGATTCCATCTTTATGGACGAGTTTAAGATCGACGATGGAAAGGTCCGGCACCTCTTCTCTGACTTTGATTATTGCTTCATCTTCATTTAATGCCGTGATAACATCATAACCTGCCAATTCAAGCCTAATCCTGATTAACTTTAAAAAGTTATCATCATCATCCACCACAAGAATCTTTTTTGAAGACTTGGCGGTCATTTCGAAAGCTCCTTCTTTTTTTCGTCTATTTCGATGTCTACTTGTTTAGATTTCTTAATAGTTTTGCTTAATTCTTCTATCTCTTTGTTCAATTTTTCCTGTTCCTGCCGTGATTTCCTGAATAAAATATTTAATTCCTCTGTTTCTCTTTTTAATCTTTCCTGTTCTTGTTGTGATTTCTTAACTAACTTATTTAATTCTTCTGCGTCTCTTTTTAATCTTTCATACTCCTGAAGAAACCATATCCATACTTTAGCCTGCTCAGCAAAAGGACTTTGAGGAAAAACCTTCACCAACCTTTTGAAGTGGTCACGGGATTTTTCATAGTTTCTTTTGGGATACCCATAGTGAGCATAAATGAGCCCGATATTAAAAAGAGATTCATCGCCAAGAAAAGCATTATCCTGTATGGATATTATTTTTCTGTTTTCTATCAGCGATCCTTCGTAATCTTCGTGATCAAGTAATATCTGAGCTTTAACGAGATATTCACGGCTTTCCCCTCTCGCCTTCATTTCCGTCAACACGGCACATCCTTTAAGAGACATTATAATTATGCCGGCAATACAAATATAAAGATACTTCCGCGCCCTATTTCGCTTTCCACCCAAACCTTACCTCCATGAGCATTTATGATATGTTTGACAATAGCCAACCCCAGGCCTGTTCCCCTGATCTTACTATAGTTCGTCATGGCCGCCTGCTGAAATTTATCAAAAATCGCGTTCAAATCCTCCCTTGCTATACCGGGACCTGTATCTGCAACAGAAACTCTCAATCCCTTATCTATGGATCGGGCAGAAATCGTTATACTTCCTCCGTGCGGTGTGAATTTTATGGCATTGCCAATTAAATTACGAAGTACTTGGAGAATTCTTTCTCCATCCAATTCAACGTAAGGCAAATCCAGCGATATTTCCACATTTATACTAACATTTTTAGTCATTGACAGAGGTCCGACACCGGAAACAGCTTTATTGATAAGAGAGCTGATTTCGAATTTTTCGAATTTGAGGGTGATCATTCCAGCCTCCATTTTTGACAGGTCCAATAGGGAATTAACCAAATTAGTCAAACGATTGCTTTCTTCGACAATGATTGTGAGAATCTCTTTGAGTTTATTTTTATAATTATCTTCAATATGTAGAAGCAAAAGATTGCTTCCTTCCCTGATGGAAGCAAGGGGCGTGCGCAATTCATGGGCCATCAACGAAAAAAAGTCCGACTTCATCTTATCCGTTGCTTTCAATTTGCCGCACATAAGATTAAAATCCCGCGCCATCTCTTCTATCTCGGGAGGAAATGAAGTATCTAAACTGCCTTCAAAATCACCTCTGGCAACTTTCTTAATATTATTTCTCATATATGAAAGAGGTCCGGTGATGCTCCTGGTAATGCAAATAGAAGTTATGATTCCCAAAAGAATAAAACCGGCAGCCATTATAATTGCAATCTTATTTGCCTTGATGACAGACTCTTCAAGATGCTTTATTTTATTATAGGTATTTTGCTCGATGTATAGCTTCAAGTTTTTCAGTTTCCACAAAATCTCATCTATTGTTTTTTCCTTCTCTTTTTTAAAATTAATTTGAAGATATGATCGTTTTTTTCCTATAAATTTCACTTCTTTCTTAAATGTAAATTTATAATGTTCATAGTCATTCTTAATACCAATCAGCATTTCTTTCTCATGCATATCATCTGCAACAGATATTGCCTCCTTAATGCGCTTATCGACATCAGCTTCAGCAATTATAAATTGATTAATAAATTCCTTATCTTTTGTAATGATATACTTCCGTTCGTAGCGAATTTGAGCAAGAAAAGAATCAGCAATTTTGGGCACAAGATCCCTCAAATGGTTATCTACCTGCACAATTCCATTGGTTACCCTGCGAAAAAGAATAAGTTGCGAAAAAGCATATGCACTGACAGCCGCAGCGGGGATGAATATGGCGAGATAGCCAATTAAAATACGCGCAAAAATTGTTGGTCTCATTTGAAGCATAACCAGCCAAGAAGAGAAAGAGAGACTCTCAAAACAGCATTATTCATTAACAATTTACTTCTATTTGATGATTTTTACCGACAGAAGTGCCGGACTTGAAATAATGGTCATCCTCAATTATTCAGGATGTTATATGAACTCTATGTTTCATCGAAAAGATTTCAACAAGTTTAAAAGAAATTAATATTTTCCGAAGTTCTGCCGTAAAAAACATAAATCCACTTCATAAATAAAAATCATCAACCGGATTATATATTCCGGAAGGAAAGTAAAAATTTAATAATTTCTTTTTTAGCCGGGAGTATAAGGGAAGCAGCTTTTTGTGTCAATAAATTAGAATTAATAGATTACCGTGAGATAAGACCAAAGAACCGGAATAATAATATATTCTTATTTCAAAAATACCGGTTCGCCTTCAACAAATAATTTTCCTCTTTTGAGTTCATTAACAATGATATTCAGCGTAGTAATTTCATCATCGAAGGTAATTATCAGTAAGCCATGCCCTTTATTTACATGCTTCACAACACCTTTAGTTTTTTTTAATATCTTATCAATTCTGGCAGTTGCATTGCAGTCGGCACAACCGGATAGATTTAATTGAACTATCCTGTTGTCCGCAAATGTCAGGGAAGGGACAACCAATAATACGAATAATAAGACCGCACTGATAATTTTTTTCACTATTTCCTCTCATTAAATAAGTTGATAATCTTTTACTATTAATTTTCATTAGCTTTTTTCACTTGTGCACTATATTAGGAACTTATGGATATATTTACTCTGGCCGCAACAAGTTTTATTATTGCTATCTCATTAATTATAACAGGCAGGAAAGATAAGTTGCAAGCATCTTTTATCTTCCTCTGCCTTGCCGTTTTTGTCTCACAAATCGGTATTTTTTTGCATAATATTTTTATGCCCGCATTCTGGAATACCGTTGAATATCTGGGCATTCTGGCAATTGCTCCCTGTGCTCTCTTTTTTTTCCGCAGGCTGACCCGTAATAAATCAATTCTGACGCAGGGATTTATTGTCTTTGCCATTTCATCGAGTTCAATGGGCGCCCTTTCCCTTTTTACCCCGATTTCCCGCTGGTCATATTTCAATCCCCTGTTATTATCCTATTCTTTTGCCACCT
Source organism: uncultured Smithella sp. (assembly GCA_964632255.1). Classification (GTDB taxonomy): domain Bacteria; phylum Desulfobacterota; class Syntrophia; order Syntrophales; family Smithellaceae; genus MVRV01. The sequence continues at coordinate 30,549 of CAZWCA010000005.1, forward strand.
TGGGATTATGTTATATCGCGCTTGTCCGCTACGTTAATAGACTGTCGCCCAGTGTGGAAAAAAAGCGGCTTGGTTATTTATTATTTGCCTGTCCAATTGCGCTGATTATTTGCAGTATTGATTTATTTAACTATTTTGGTTTCGATTTTCCGCCGTTATCGGGGATCGCCGTATCGGCATTGCTTTACTTTATCCTGCTGATCATTGCTTATCCACAACTTAATGAATTACATGACTTTTTTGCAAGAGCACTGGTTATCTTCGTCAGCACTGTCTGCAGTATGATAATTTTTTATTTTACAGCCGGTTTTTTCAGCAGCACTCCCTTACCATCTTACACCAGTATTCTCATGGCCTCATTTTTAATCGTCATCTCACTTTCTCCCATACGAATAATTTTAAAAATAATCTTTAGTTTCTTTTATCCGGAAAGCAAAAACGTCTTTACGTCCCTCTATGAATTCGACAAAAAGCTGGAGCGGGAAAAATCAATGATGCTGGAGGAAATGGCGCCGGTCCTTGCCCATGAAATCCGCAACCCGCTTGGTTCGATCAAAGGCGCCGCCCAGTATCTGAAAACTGAAGCCGTCACCGAAGAGCAGAATAAACTGTTTGATGTCATCATTGAAGAAACAAACCGTCTCAATGCCGTTGTCAGCAAGTTCCTTGACTATGCGCGCCCTTATACCCTCAAGCTTAAAGAGCAAAATATCAACACACTGATTTCCAAGGCAATTTCTATAATCGCCGCCAACGAACTTGCCGGAAATATTTCTCTTATCCAGGATCTGGATGATAAATTACCCGATATTGAAGCGGATGAACAGCAACTGTTGCAGGTGATTTTAAATATTGCCCTTAATGCTATTGAATCGATGCCCCAGGGAGGCATCCTTACTTTTCGCACATTCAAAATTGAAACCGGCACTGGTAATGCCGTCGGAATGACAATTCGTGACACCGGCTGCGGTATCAACAAGGATGCAATTAAGAATATTTTCAAACCTTTTTTTACGACCAAGGAAAGAGGCGCCGGTCTCGGTTTGGCGATCTGCCGGAAAATAATCAGGGAGCATGGAGGGCTGATCAGGGTAAAGTCAATTCCGGGACAGGGAAGTATTTTTTTCATCCGGCTCAATGCAGTCAGTTGAAATTTTTCTATTGATGTCAAATCCAATTTAAAATCGCCGGGTAAGCGAACATAAGCGCAGCTAACATAAATGGAAATTTTGATTTGAATCGGTTTGCACAATCGGGCTTGATTTTAATTGCTTCCCATAATAGTTATGGCCCATGAATAAAGTCTTAATAGTTGATGATGAATTAAACATGCGGCTGGTTCTTGCCGCTATGCTGAAAAAAGAAGGCTATGCCATCACGGCCGCCGCCGACGGCCGGGAGGCGCTGCAGATTTTAAAAGCAAATAAGATAGATGTCGTTGTTACTGATTTGAAAATGCCCAATCTCGATGGAATGGGACTTCTCAATTGCATCACTGAACAATATCCCGAAGTACCGGTAATTATGATTACGGCGCATGGAACTGTCGCCACCGCCGTTGAAGCTCTCAAAAAAGGTGCGCTGGATTACATTACCAAGCCTTTTGAACTGGATGATCTGAAGAACGTAATCTCTAAAGCGATCAAAACCCGTACTTTAAATGAAAATGAATTGTTTCTTCCGCCTGAAGAAATTGAGCGAGCCGGAATCATCGGCGCCAGTAAAAGGTCGCTGGAAATTTTTGATTCTATCAGACGGGTAGCCCCGACAACCACCACTGTTCTTATTACCGGCGAGACAGGCACCGGCAAAGAACTGGTGGCCGATGCCATACACGGCAATTCGCCGCGAAAAAATAATCCTCTCATTAAAATTAATTGCGCCGCGATTTCCGAGTCGTTGATGGAAAGCGAACTCTTCGGCCATGAAAAAGGCGCCTTTACCGGAGCAACCATTACCAAACCGGGCAAAATTGAGCTTGCCCACAAAGGAACTCTATTTCTGGATGAAGTCGGAGAAATTCCCAGGGATATGCAGGTTAAACTCTTGCGCTTCATTCAGGAACAGGAACTCGAACGCGTAGGCGGTTTACGGACAATCAAGGTCGATGTGCGCATCATTGCCGCCACTAACAGAAATTTACTGCAGGATGTTCAATCCGGAAATTTCCGTGAAGATTTGTATTATCGTCTCAATGTATTTCCGATTGTTGTGCCGCCCCTGAGAGAGAGAAAGGACGACATTTTACCGCTTGTTGATTATTTTACAGACAAATTTAACAAAAAGCTGGAACTCTCCGTCGAAATTGACGATGAAGTAAAAAAAATGCTCTTAAGCTATGAATGGCCGGGCAATATCCGCGAATTGGAAAATCTCATTGAAAGAATGATCCTGCTGGCCAGGAATAATCTGGTTACGGTCGCTGAACTGCCTTCCGAATTTAAAGCCAGTCTGGAAAATCCGCAAATCCAGGCTGACGATGAAAAAAAACCCCTTAAAGATTTCATGCGTGATCACGTGGAAAACGTGGAACGGCAAATGATTATAAAATGTCTGGAAGAATCCGGCGGTAATGTCACAAAAACCGCAAAGTTGCTGGGATTAAGCCGCAAGGGGTTGCAGTTGAAGATGATTAAATATAATTTACGCAAGGAATCGTAATAATCAAAAGTGAAAAATTCATTGGCAGGTTTTTGTTGCGCCACTCTCCGAGCATTCAATCCTGTCAACAGCCTGTTAAGCCGGATTATCGGTACACAGGGGGACGGCTTTCAAAAACAGAGCCGTCAGGCATTACCTCCACATCCTGTCCGTTAAAACGCTTGATCTTGGTCAAATTAGCAGGAATATCGCGATATTTTACTGATTCAAGAACATCCTCGACGCTCTGATAGCGGGAAAGCTCAACAAGGGACATAATCTGGGGCAGTACCATATCAATCCTTCCCGTCTCATAATCCTTGAGAGCTACGGAAGGCCGAAACCAGACATGATCAGTCAGTTCAATACCGTCGTGAGCAGCCGATTGATGAGAGGGAACCTTAATAACAAAGAATCGTACATCATAGCGCAACGGCAAAGGTTCAGGAGTAAGCCAGTGAGAGAAATATCTCAGGCAATCTCCGGCAAGAAAAATATCTTCCGCTTCCAGCATCTGTGAAAATTTGATTTCTCTTTTATTGAGTGCATGCCTGTAAGTTGAGAAGCGCCGTTGTTCATCCGCGGTCCGCATGGTAACCGGCGCACCATCCTTTTTCCTGGCAATCAACAATCCGACTTCCTCGAAAGTTTCACGGATTGCCGCGACATAGGCCCCCAAAGCCTTTTCGGGGCTGGACATGTCAGGAATCATACTGCCAGCCTGCTCTCTCGTGATTCCCTGGATAAAACGCTCAATGCCCGGTTCATAATCTTCCGCATCAAGAATGCCGCCGGGAAAAACGTGATATCCGGGAACGAAACTGCTTTTACGGTTTCTGTGCACCATGAGCACCTCGATGTCTTTTATACCGGGGTCCGGACAAGGCCTCAGAAGCATTACTGTCGCGGCATCAGCGGGAATCGGGCTCATATTTATCTATCCTTTTCACTGGTTTGCAGATAATTTGTCATTTTTCATCAGGAAATACAACGAAAAAAACAGGCGGGATGTCAACAACTAAAGATGCTGAATTCATACAATATCCTTTTTAATTCCTTATGTCCATGATGGCGTTCACGATGATCCTTGACAGACAATTATAAAGTTCCTATACTTCGGCAAGTTATTTCACTCGGACCGGCATTCCTGGGTGTGTGAAAGCCGGCAGGAATCCGCTTTATCGAATATTTTACCTATCAAGCTCAGCCGCATATCTGTCTTACCGAAGCAAAACGACGGATATCAGGATGGAAAGGCAATCAATGATAAATCCATTAACCAGCCCTCTTTTGACCGATTTATATCAATTCACAATGATGGAAAGCTACCTGCAAACCGGCATGGACAAAACAGCCGTTTTTGAATTTTATGTAAGAAATCTGCCGAATAACCGGGGGTTTCTGGTCGCCGCGGGGCTTGATTCCGTTCTTTCTTTTTTAGAAAATATGCATTTTACGGCGGAAGAAATTGAATATCTGGCTCAAACCGGAAGATTTTCTAAAAAGTTACTGAATTATCTATCCTCATGCCGTTTTCGGGGAGATGTTTATGCCCTGCCCGAAGGAACGGTCTGTTTCGCCAATGAACCTTTAATCCGCGTTGTAGCTCCCATGCCCGAGGCTCAGCTTATCGAAACGCGCCTGATGAATTTTTTTCATTTTGAAACGACTATTGCCAGTAAGGCCGCCAGGTGTTTTCTCGCCGCCGAAGGCAAAACGCTTGTTGATTTCGGACTGCGGCGCGCTCACGGTGCTGAAGCCGGTATTCTGGCTGCCCGTGCATCCTATATTTCCGGATTTGCTGGCACGGCCACCGTTATAGCCGAAAAACTGTATGGAATTCCTATCTTCGGCACGATGGCCCATTCTTACATCGAAGCTGTCGGGAATGAGGAAGAAGCCTTTGTCGCCTTTGCCAGAGCCAACCCGAACAATGTAACCTTCCTGATCGATACCTATGATACAATAAAAGGTGCGAAGTATGCCGTCAATGCAGCCAGGCGTCTGCTTAAAGAAGGCATTAAAGTGCAGGCTGTTCGATTGGACAGCGGCGATTTCCTTGCCTTGTCCAAAGAGGTACGTACGATTTTCGACCAAAACGGTTTTCATGACATTCGTATTCTCGCCAGCGGTAATATCGACGAGCTTATGATACAAAAACTGGCAGCCGAAGGAGCGCCCATTGATGCATTTGGCGTTGGGACAAAGCTCGATACCTCTGAAGATGCTCCCTATATGGAATGTGCTTACAAACTTATGGAATATGATGGCAAGCCCAGGCTGAAAAAATCTTCCGGGAAGGCGACATTACCGGGAAGGAAGCAGGTGATGCGCTTGCATAAGAACGGAATAATGGTTAAAGATATCATAACAGAAGAAAAGGATATGCAGGAAGGAACTCCGCTGGTGGAAAAGGTTATGAGCGAGGGAAGACGGTTACGGACTTCGCCGGGGCTTATAGAAATTGCTGCCTATACAAAAAGTCAATTACAATCTCTTCCGGAGCATCTGCGCCAGCTTGACCTGACACCGGCTTATCCAGTCGAAGTTGCACCATCTTTGTTACGTTTGAGGCAGGCAGCGGAAGAATTGATTCGATAATAGAAGGCAAAATTTATTTTCTTCAACTTTGCCGGCTAAAATGATAATTCATCATGATTAAGAATGTGGACTCCCCGTTCTTTCATTACTTGAATTGCCGCGGCGACATTACCGGCGGGTACATCAACGCCCCGGCATGCATCCAGGATAACG
>CAZWCA010000005.1:36042-88972 GCA_964632255.1 uncultured Smithella sp.
CGCGGCGACATTACCGGCGGGTACATCAACGCCCCGGCATGCATCCAGGATAACGAAAACATTGAATCCTATTTCCCTTGCGTCAAGAGCGCTGTAAGAAACGCAATAATCGGTGGCTAGGCCGCAAAGATATAAATCCTTAATTGCTAAACCCTGCAAGTAATAATGAAGACCGGTAATCGTCTTTTTATCATTTTCCCTAATAACCGAATAAGAATCTATATTTAAATCATTTCCTTTTCGAATAATCAAATCGACTTCACGTAGATCCAGATCCTTGTGAAAGTCGGCGCCAAAGGTTCCCGGCACGCAATGTTCAGGCCACAAAACTTGTTGTATGCCGTCAACAGTAATAACATCATAAAGGTTCCTTTTGTGAGTAGTGGCAAATGAAATATGTCCCGGCGGATGCCAATCCTGGGTTGCAACTACTTTATCAAATTTATGCGATATCTTATTCACTATCGGGATTATTTTGTCACCTTCAGACACGGCCAATGCGCCTCCGGGACAAAAATCATTCTGTATATCTGTTATAATTAGACAATTCTTAAATTTAGTCATGCTATGATCTCTCTTTTAAAAAATCTATCAACACTGACTCCTGGATTGAGCATATTTTAAAGCCGCTTCAATAAATTTTGTAAAAAGCGGATGGGGATTTGTCGGCTGGGACTTAAATTCCGGATGAAACTGGCAGCCTAAAAACCAGGGATGGTCCTTTAATTCCACGATTTCCGCCAGACGGCCGTCCGGCGATGCACCGGTTATCTGCAATCCTTGGGCGGTCAATGCCTCTTTATAATCGTTATTAAATTCATAACGGTGACGGTGCCGCTCGGAAATTTCTTCCTGTTCATAGGCGGCGAAAGCGAAGGACTCCGTGAGGACGGTGCAGGGACACGCGCCCAACCGCATTGATGCTCCTTTATCCTGAACGTCACGCTGTTCAGGAAGCAAATCGATTACCGGATAAGGAGTCTGAGGATCAAACTCGGAACTGTTGGCCGCCTCCAGACCACAAACATTGCGGGCATACTCGATAACCGCCATTTGCATACCCAGGCAAATTCCAAAATAGGGGATTTTCTTTTCCCGGGCATACTTGGCAGCCATGATCATGCCTTCGATGCCGCGGATACCGAATCCTCCCGGAACAAGAACTCCGTCCACATCTTCGAGCTCATTTCCCAGTCCTTCGTTTTCGACCTTTTCCGAATCAATAAATTTCAATTTGACGCGGCAATTATTGGCAATGCCGCCATGAGTCAGCGCTTCGTTCAAGCTTTTATAGGAATCGGTCAAATTCACGTATTTACCGACAATTCCTATGCATACTTCATGGATGGGATTATTGAATTTGTTTACTACATCCTCCCAGGCATCGAGCTTGGGCTGGCCGGTCCAGATATTAAGCAGATCGACTATTTTGGCATCCAGACCTTCACGATGATAAATTAACGGCACTTCATAAATGCAACCGACATCTTTGCCCGTAAAGACGGCGCTCACTTCTACGTTACAGAAAAGAGCAATTTTGGCTTTGATATCCTCGGAAAGGAAATTTTCTGCCCGGCATAAAAGAATGTCCGGCTGAATACCGATTTCCCGCAGTGCTTTGACACTATGCTGCGTGGGCTTGGTTTTAACCTCGCCGGCGGTTTTAATGAAGGGCACCCAGGTTAAATGAATGAAAATGGCATTTTGTTTTCCCGCTTCATTACGGAATTGCCGGATCGCTTCCAGAAAAGGCAAACTTTCAATATCGCCGACCGTACCGCCGATTTCCACAATCGCCACATCAAAACCCTCGGCGGTATTCCGGATATAATCTTTGATTTCATTGGTTATGTGCGGAATTACCTGAACGGTCTTCCCCAGATAATCACCGCGTCTTTCTTTGGTGATAACGGAAAAATAAACCTGCCCGGTTGTCAGATTATTGGATTTTCCCATGCGGGTGGAGGTAAAACGCTCATAATGTCCCAGATCGAGATCCGTTTCGGCACCATCATCGGTAACGAAAACTTCACCATGCTGAAAAGGGCTCATTGTTCCCGGATCTACATTTATGTACGGATCGAGCTTTTGATTGGTTACTTTCAGCCCCCTGCTCTCAAGAAGGGCTGAAATTGACGCTGCTGCCAAACCTTTGCCCAGCGAGGACAAAACGCCTCCTGTAACAAAAATAAATTTTGTTTTTTTCATAATTTACAAATAAAACCTCTCCATCGGACAAGGATAAAGATATCCTCAAAGAATTATTCTGCTTTTCCTTATTAACTAATCCCTGGCCGGGCTGGATAATGGAAAAAGCAGTTTTTATTTAAATACCGTAAATCAGCCAATCTCCTTCTTCACTACATCGGCAATTATACGGCAGTATTTTTCCGTAATATCTATGGATGGTCCTTCGACCATAACACGGCACATATTCTGGGTACCCGAATACCGGACCAAAACCCGTCCCTCTTCGCCCAATTCCCGTTCCACCTGTTTAATGACTTCTACGAGCCGGGGAATAGATGTAATCTCAGGCTTGCTTTTAACATCGATATTAATCAGCTTCTGCGGAAAAATATCCATCAGGCGCGCCAGTTCGGACAGCGGCTTGCCTTCTTTGAGCATCGCCGCTATAAGCTGCATGGCCGCTATGACACCATCTCCCGTCTTGTGGTGTTCGAGAAAAATCATGTGCCCAGCATCTTCGCCGCCGATAATCGCTCCCAGACGCAGCATATCAGCCAATACGTAGCGATCTCCCACATCGGATGCGTGATGCTTGAAACCATATTTTTTACAGGCAATTTTAAATCCCAGATTGCTCATGACCGTACTGATTACAAGATTATTTTTCAACCGGCCTTCTTTTTTCAATACATTCGCGCAGATGATGAGCAATTGATCACCGGTGATTTCATTTCCCTTTTCGTCTACGGCAATCAGACGGTCTCCGTCCCCGTCGAAAGCAAGGCCTACAGCCGCCCCGGTCTGGATTACCTTATTTCTCAGATCCTCTGTGTGCTGTGAACCGCACCCGTCATTAATGTTAATTCCGTTCGGCGTATTATGGATGACCTCGATATCAGCGCCAAGTTCGTCAAATGCATCGGGCGCAACCCGGTAGGTTGCTCCGTTGGAAGTATCCAGAACTATTTTCATTCCTTCCATGGATAAATCACGGGGAAATGAATTTTTCAGAAAAACAATATACCTGCCGTGGATATCATTGATGCGTACGGCCTTTCCCATATCTTTAGGATGCGGCAAAAGATTTTTGAGCCGGCCGCCGAGAATCATCTCTTCGATTTCACTCTCTTTTTCATCGGTAAGTTTGAAACCGTCGGCATTAAAAATTTTGAGTCCGTTGTCCTGATAAGGATTATGAGATGCGGAAATAACTATTCCTGCGTCTGCGCGCATGCTCTGCGTAATGAAGGCAATTCCAGGGGTGGGAAGCACACCGACCAGATAGGCGTCGCCTCCCATGGATGTGATACCGGCTTCCAGAGAACTTTCGAGCATATACCCGGAAATGCGGGTATCTTTTCCAATAATCACCCGCGGCCGGTGAGTATTTCTTTTAAATAGATATGCTACGGTTTGACCGACATTAAAGGCGATTTCGGCGTTCATCGGATAGCGGTTAGCTTCTCCTCTGATCCCGTCGGTTCCGAATAATTTGCCCATGGGTAACTTCCATCAGTATTGAACTAAGCCGTTGCAAAAAATTAACCGGCCGTTTAAGCGGCATAAGGAACCGTAAAAGAAGCATCAATAAATAACGGTTATTTTGCAACAGATATTAAAATGTTCTGAATTAACTGACTGATGATAGCACTCTTGAAATTCTTTGGCAATAATAATCCACAATTCCCTGCAGCCATATAGTGCCTTTTGCGGATTTGTCCGGTGAGAGTTTACGAATGGTGTCAATATACGGTACGGAATCCATCCCGACCGGATATGTCAATTCCCGGAGAAACGCTTCCCGGGCCTCCTGGTTTACATCATCTTGAATTTCCTCGCACAATGCTCCTTCAATATTATCCATGCGTTCATGCAAGGCTTGTTTTTCAAGTGACGCCGATTGCTTTGCGGGTGAAGATGCGGCTTTTTGAGCCATACTTTTCAGCCTTTGAAGACGCTCTTTTCGGGCGAGGGAAAGAACATCCATTGCCCCGTTATAAATGAACAAACCGTATTCCCGGGCTTCAAAAAAAGGTTTTCTCACATACATATACCATGCTTCCAAGGCCTTTATATTGGCCAGATATAAAATATTATTTTCCAGAATGCGCTGAAATCCGGAATATGCCCCGCGAATAAAGTCCTTCGGATCCCGGGACTGCGGCATCTCGAATATTAATTGATTATCCTGGAGATAGTCCTTCCTTAAAATAGAGCCCGCCGCCACGACATTACCGTATCCCATGCGTAGCGGACCAACGATCCCCCCCTGGCCGCCTAGAAAAATGGGGGGTTGATTTAACATAACCCCCCTGGGAACATCGCCGATCAAAGACGGAGTAGTTTTGTCGGCATCGGGTGTGTAATTAAAGTGAATATAAGAACTTCCCACTTCGCTGTGATTGCTGCGGCTGGTGCCGCCGGACATCAGGCAATCACAAAAGTTAATAAGGCTGCCCAGTGTTACAAAAGGGAATAAGATCGTCTGCTTCAATCCGACACAATGGGCTCCGCTCGCCTGTTCTTCGAGAATACACCCGTCACGAACATGTGCGCCCATTCCCATGGTAACTCCATCAAGAAAGACAGAATTACAGAAATAGCCGCCTTTCAATTCCACATCTAAACCGAGCTGACAATTATCGATAGTGACAGGAGCCTCATAACCAAGTTTGCTGCCCGCCGATATAACGGTGTTTTTACCGTAAATTCTACAGCCCGGGTATATTTTGACATTTCGTGCTGATATACGATTTATATCAACCTCGTCTCCGATATCAATGCTCTCCGGATTGCTTATCTTTATACCTCTATCAAGCAGTTGGCGTATTTTATCAAAGGATTTGGGTTGAAAATCCATTCAGGCTCCTGCGGGGGCATAAGCCTCGCCGGCTTTACGCCCCCACATTAGTTTTATTTATACAATTCCATAACACAGCATGGCTTCAGCAACTTTAGTGAATCCGGCAATGTTTGCACCGGTTACATAATCACCTTTTTTACCATAAGCTTCCGCCGTGTCAAAACAATTCTTATGAATATTCTTCATGATAAGGAGCAGGCGGTTGTCAACTTCTTCTCTTGTCCAGGGAAGGCGCATACTGTTCTGACTCATTTCCAGACCGGAAGTGGCCACGCCGCCGGCGTTGGCTGCCTTGCCGGGACCGTAAAGGACTTTATTATCCTGGAAAATTTTGATCGCTTCCGGTGTCGACGGCATGTTGGCGCCTTCGGCCACGCAGATACAACCATTTTTCACCAGCGCGACTGCATTTGCCTCACTGATTTCATTCTGTGTGGCGCACGGCAGAGCAATGTCCACTTTAATTCCCTGTTCACGGACAACATCCCAGACATTTTTGCCGTCATAGCAGACAGCCTTGTATTTATCCACGTATTCGGAAATGCGGCCGCGTTTAACATTTTTCAAATCCAGGACATAATTGCATTTATTATCGTCAATACCCTGTTCATCAATAATGGTGGCCGATGAATCGCAAAGAGAGATGACCTTTCCGCCCAGTTGATTGACCTTTTCCACTGCATATTGCGCAACGTTGCCGGCGCCGCTGATTACGACAGTTTTACCCTTGAAATCAAGGCCGCGGGTCGCCAGCATTTCCGCTGCAAAATAAGTGCAGCCGTAGCCGGTTGCTTCCGGGCGGATCAAACTTCCACCGTATTCCAAGCCTTTTCCGGTCAGAACGCCGGTATGCTCATTGCGGATTTTTTTGTAATAACCGTAAAGATAACCAATTTCACGGCCGCCGGTACCAATGTCCCCCGCCGGAACATCTACATCGGCGCCGATGTGACGGTATAATTCACGCATGAAAGCCTGGCAGAATCTCATGACTTCACCATCGGACTTGCCTTTGGGATCAAAGTCCGATCCGCCTTTAGCGCCGCCCATAGGCAAAGTGGTCAAAGAATTTTTCAGGATCTGTTCAAAGCCCAAAAATTTGATGATGCCCAGGTTAACGGACGGGTGTAAACGCAAGCCGCCTTTATAAGGACCGATTGCATTGTTAAACTGTACCCGGAAACCGCGGTTGACGTTGACTTTACCTTTATCATCCACCCAGGGCACCCTGAAGATTACGGCTCTATCCGGTTCTACAATCCGCTCATAAATATTCGCTTTGACATACTCCGGATGCTTCTTAACTGTAGGTTCCAGGCTTTCCATAACCTCTTCCACAGCCTGATGGAATTCGGGCTGATCGGGATCAGTTTGTTTTACTTTAGCAATAACATCTTTAATGACTGACATAAATATTCCTCCCCTAAAAAATTATACCAAGTTGCATTCAAGGCGCCACCTTTGGCAGGACGAACTCCTAAAAAGGAAAACTCCGGCAACAAAGTCAGGCGGCGGCGAATGGGTATTGGTTATTAAATTTTACAGCATCACTTTACATACCGCTCTTTCAAATCCTTAAAACATTTCGATATTCTGAAGTTTTTCATATTCCATCACAGTGGACATGGCTTTATTGTCCACATCAAAACCTTTTTCATAAGCGGCGGCTACCGGATTAAGGCCACCGACAAGAATTACACCGATTTTATTGAGATCCACCTGAGTTTGACAAATAGGATGGCCGATACCGCCGATTAATAAAACACCGTTTATGCCTACTTTGGAAAAATCATTAATGATGTTGTCAACCAGCGCGCGGCTGATAGCGGGAATTTCACGGAAATTGGCCAGAATTTTACCCTCGCCCTCTTGCACAACCTGCCCTACGGAAGTCATTTTGCCGCGAATGAATATTTCCGACGGATCAAGAGAGGAGCCTGCATAGTGAATCAGTTCAACGAATCTCAGGATTTCTCCTTTTCTAACCTGGAGAATACCGCCGAATTTGGAATCGATGGGAATGCCATGCTTGAGAAAAACGCCATTGATCACAATACTGCAGACCGTTGCCAATCCGACTTTATCCTGAGGTACCGCAATATCACCCAGTGTTTCTCCGGCCTCGGCCACCGCAACCCGGGAACTGACAGCCAGTTTTTTTGCAAAGACGGGTTTCATTACCTTCAGGGCGTCGGCAAATTGTTTTTTGGGAAAAAACGAAATATTAACCGGCACCAGTCCGCGTTTCTTTTTTATATTAAACGTCGTTTTGAAAGAGAGGATATCAATGCGGGAAATGGAAAGCCCCATTTTGTCCTGCACGCGGGCATTGGTTATTTCATCAAGCCCCTGCTCGGTGACAACACGGCCGTCACGCCTGCCGACAAGCCGGGTGAGACCACGCTCATCCATAATTTTCAGGTGATAACGAACAGTTCTCTCACTGAGCTGAACATCGCTTTGCGACATCCGGCGCGCAATGACCCGCGCACCCAGCGGTTTAGGACTTTCATGCAAAATTTTCAAAATCAGGAGAATTTTACGTTCTACATCTTCAGGTTTAAAAAGCTCTTTCATTTGATCCATACGGCAATCGGCTATCATTTGCCGTATCCACTACTTTCAAATTACTTTTTTGTCAAATACAAATTTGTTTCTTTTTTTGCTTTTTAGTTCAATTTTGTATCATTCCTGAGAAAACAAACCGGGTAGAAAGCGCACTTGAAGAGGAGATACCTTAAAGATATCAATGGAATATTTATATTGAAGAAGATGGAAATTTAAGGCAAGCCAATCTGATCAGGCTGTGATTTTATCTGCTCGGCAATGACTTCGATCTGCTCGCTGAAAAGCTGTTCCAACGGAATCGGCACCAGGCATTCATCATGCCAGGGAAGATTATATTCATTTACAAGGTTTCGAATATCCTGGTAACGGTAACCCAATACCTTTATCTTTTCCTTCAATGACAACGTTTCATTGTAGAAAACATGAATCAAAAGCAGGTTACCGACGACATTGTTTTCAGCCAGCAGGGGTATTATCACAAGAGGAACACCGTCGGACTTGCCTCGACCAACATAAGTGTGGCCGGTACTGGTAATCATTTTTTTCGTACCCATTAATATCGTGGGTTGGTCTGCCCGTGACTTCATCATCGCTGCCATGCCGCCTTTTGTTCGAATGGCAATCATTGAATTATCCGTCGGATTACCCTGCTCATCAAGACCGCTCAAGTCATAAACAGTGTATCCCCGTATGGCTGCAATGGCCGGCTGGACGCGGTTAATTGTCTGAATGTTGCGATAAGTTAAATTGTTCAAGGAGAAATTAAGTAATTCCAATAAATCGAAAATGATACCGCCAAGTTTTTTCTCTTTCCGGCTCGTGCCCACCGTAACGGTTTTCGCCTGATGGCGAATGGCATCGATTGGACGGGTAAGCTCATCTATGGCCATGCCCAATGTTATATCCAGAAGCCCAAATGGAGAAACCAAGTCATCTTCGCTTTTAAATTCCAGGCGCATATCCTGAAGTGGAAGCTTTCCCGTAGAATATTTGAGCAGAAGAGGCAAATCAGCAATTATTTTGCCCCCCAGTATGCCAAATGCACCGCTCCGGCGCCGGTTATTGAAAAGTTCGTAAAATTCATTGATCATGCGATGGAAGCCAATATCAGCGATCATATCAAAAACGGTTAATTTATCCTGAGCCTTTTGCATTAATTCTTTTGCCAGACGGCCGCGGAATTCACGGAAAATCTGCGCTTCCTCATCGATGGCGCAGGCGGCATAATAACCCCATAAATGACCGGCCATTGTGTTAAGAATAACCGGCAGGGGAGCAGGAGCAACCGGTACGCCGATGACGGCATCGGCAACCTGATTGAAACGGGTATCGCCTTCGTCAGCAAAAACAATCACGGAAGCCTTATGGGCCTTGAAAATCGCCACGTCTTTGACGACATCTTCCACAACCGCTTCGGGATTACCGGCGGCGCAGACAAGGATTAAAGGTTCGGCAGACAAATCAATGTGCTTTTTATTTTCGACAATGTCTGAAGAAATTGTTCTATAACAGAGTTCCGAAAGTTTAATACGGATTTCATCGGCAGCCGCCTTGTTGGGACCACTGCCCACAATGGCCCAGTATCTTTTGTTTACGGCTTCTTTTACCGAGGCGGCAATATCATTCCGGTGTTCGAAAAGCTGATTCATCAAGCGCGGAGTCGATTCCAGGCGGCGAACCTGGGCGGCGATGTCATCATCATTCCGCACTTTCAAAAGTTGAGCAAAAAATAACGCCAATACCTGACCGGCAATAATCTGAGCATAAAAGGCCTTGGTTGAAGCAACAGACATCTCTATATCGCGTCCATCGCTGGTATAGAATACACCATGCGCAATGGCGGTAATATCCGACTGGCGGCGGTTGACAATGGCGATAACCCGCGCGCCACGTGCTGCGGCCATCGCCACCGCCCTGTTGGTGTCGGTAGTTGTGCCGGATTGGGTGATTGGAATAACCAGTGTGTCGGAAAGATCTCTATTCAATCCGAAACCGCTTAATTCCGAGGCGACCCGGGCCTGGATATTAAGGCGGGATTGTAAATAATGTGACAGCGCATCGGCCACCGCCTGGCCCGCAACCGCCGCTGTTCCATGACCGATGACCACGATGTTTTTAATCTTGCCGTTAATTAGATCTGCGCGTAACGCATCGGGAACTATGTCCGTCCCCAGATTAAAAAAGACTTGAGCAGGATTTTGACCGGAACTGACTACACGGTATTTACCGCGCAACGTTCTTTTAATCGAAAGAGCGGATTCGGAAATTTCCTTTAAAAAATAATGAGGAAAGTCGCTGCGATCAATATCCCTCGTGGTGATTTCCGCGGTTTGCAGAAGGCCGTCGGTAAGTTCAATTGCCGTGCTGTCATAGGAACAGGCGGAAATTCCCGTAAGCCCTCCGCCGTTATTCTGATCCAGAATAAATATCTGGCCGGGAACCGAGCCGTTGCCCGCCTCGCCATTCATTTTAATGAAGCGTGGCATGACTTCCACCAGACCGTAAAGTTCGGAAGAAAACATATACTGGTCGGCGTTTACTCCGACATAAATGGACTGGCCGCTGCCTTTAAGAGCCAGAAACATTTTGCCGGGCGCAAGGTCACTGGTCATCGCAATGGCATGTGATCCTTCAAAATCATTTACAGCCAGGCGAAAAGCGTTGGAAAGATTATTTCCGGCTTTCAAATATTTTTCTATTTGCAGAGGAATAATCTTGGTATCGGTTGTAACTGACTGAGCAATCAATTCGCCATCTTCCTCCAGAGCCTGCCGCAGAGCCGGATAATTATCGATATCTCCATTTAAAACCGCATTAATCTGTACCTGGACTCCCGGATAGTAAGGATAAGCAGGCGCGGGTAAAATAGTTGTGTAATTATTCACCGGATGGCAATTTTCTTCGGTGATGGAGCCGACAGAGGCCCAACGGGTATGAGTCAGAGCTGTTTCACAAACTGCATTGGATGAGGCAAAAAATTGAAAAATTTTGTCATTTCGAATGGATTTCCTCAAATCGGTGACATTACGGCCCAATTCACCGACGATGGAAAACGTTTTATAAGTGAAAGTAACACAGACATGCGAAGAGTTGACAGGACTTGCCGAAATGAAAATAGAATGGTTGATGAGATCACCTTTTTGTGTCCGACGTTCATATTCATCAGCCATGCCGGTTTCCTTTATTCCGCGGACAGCATCATCCAACTCTTTTTTGCTTTTCAAAACAAAGGTCAACTGGACACCCGCCGAATCTCTTCCACGAACTTCCAAACGGTCCAGCCCGTTTAACAGCAGGTTGAATTTTCTGTATTTCCGGAAGGCGTCGGGATTAACTGCCGAGGGGATTTCCGCACCGGTCAGTGTCAGCACTTTCTGCAGATTGATGAGAATATCTTTTTCCAGCATCCAGCAGATGTCTTTCAACAAAAGAATACGGCTGTTGATTACCTCCAAATCGGAAGATTGAATAACGGCGGCTTGCTTTTCCAGCAATTTCTCTTCATCGGTCAAAAACTGTTTTATTTCTCCGGCAATACCGGATAAGTGCGCCGCCCGTTCCGTGTGAAAAAAGAGAAATTCCTGAGCATCCTCACACTTGAGTTCCAGAATGGCCCTATTCAAGGACTGTATTGTATCCGCTCCACTTAAGTAAGAATCTGGAAAATTTTTTCCATTAATAATGGTAGCCAAACCGGAGTTTTTGACCTTTTCCCATAGAGTGGTTGCCGCCAGGTCAGATGTAGTAGCCGAAGGCCTGTTTTCCAGGCGGCAAGTCATTAAGCCCGCAAAACCGCAATTGAACCGACCGGGTTGAAAAGGAAAAAAGATAATCGCCGGTGCCTGAACGGAAGCCGGAGAACAGCCGGCAAAAATCCGGCATTTGATGACGAAAAATAGAAAATTTTTCAAGCTATGGAACAATTTTGTTAAAAACATTATGTCCTCTCTGTTTTCACGATTTCATTTTACAAACGGTAATTGAGTTATTTGTTAAACACGAGTTGGAGATCATATAAGAAAAATATCTCTTCCTAGCCGAATTTGATCAATTTTTATATTTTGAACCAAGATTATTCTAAAGTCAATTAAATGAAATATCCTTATATTTAGATATGCAAACATTATTCCAAAAATTTATTATTAAGAAGTTTCACGGTCATCTGAGCATGGTTGAATTATTGTTCCGGAAAATGGATTCAGAATAGACTCAACCATAGGCAGACGATCATATGAAAATATTTCTTCAAAGCCGTAACATTCCAGGGATATCAACCGGAGATGGAATTTATGATATTATGAAAATTTAGGACGAGATGCAGGTAAGCTTGATCCTTATTTTTTCTTTTCGCAATTGACACCAAGTTTCACCATCTTATCAGTAAAGGTATTGCGATTGATGCCGAGAAAAGCTGC
Source organism: uncultured Smithella sp. (assembly GCA_964632255.1). GTDB lineage: Bacteria > Desulfobacterota > Syntrophia > Syntrophales > Smithellaceae > MVRV01. The sequence continues at coordinate 48,079 of CAZWCA010000005.1, forward strand.
CGCAGTGCTTTTTACATTATTAGACCGGCGCAAGGCGATTTTGAGAAGACCCTTTTCCACCATAGTCATCACTTCTGCATAAAGTTTGCTTTTACGGCCACTTGAAGCCGATAACACCGTGGTAATATCTTCCAGGTTTTTTTCGATTAATCCTTCGAAAACCAGGTTAGATGATTCGCTCATTTCTACAAGAAGTGCCTGATCATTTTCTTTATTAGACTGCATTTTTCCGAAGTTACTCCCTTTCCACGTTACAATTCGAGGACAATTGAATTTCTACTTTAAGACTGATTACTGAATATTTTTAAAAATACCGTACCAATGATTATTCCTGCAGCAACCCAACTCATCACTATCAGAGCCAGCCGTTCCACGGGGTGATCCAGATATGCCTTGACTTCCATTTCCACTCTCTCTTCGCCGATCTTCTCTATAAGAGATCTTACCAGTTGAGCATGATCTTCGAAAAGATTTGAAAAAATATAAAAACCTTTAGTCGTCGTCAATAAAAAATAAATTTTCTTTTTTAAAACCACCACGGCAAGATGAGTGATTTCCGACCATCCGAATTCTTTAATACGAAAAATATTGATAATCTTCAATCCCTGATCACTGATAATTATTTTCCTTTTTATCATGTCGATTAAAGCGGCCAGGGAAGCTAAAAAAAGGATTGGAACAACTATAATTTCCAATTTTCCGCTATTCTTAATCAGGCTGAAAACCAAAAGTGAAAATAGCAGCACTACAATAGCAAACAAAGGTACAAGAAATGCCCTTCTGATCTTATATACTCTTTCACCCATAATTCCTCAAATAGTTAGATTAAATGGAGTAATTATATATCAACAGTATTCTTTGCAAGAGAATGACTTATTGAAAAAGCAGGATATGTATTCAAGAGGACGTTTTGCAACATAAATTTAATAAAAACATTAAATACAAACTAAAATAACAACTTCACGAGAAAAGATAGCTGCAAAAATAGTCCCCGGTTAAGGCAGCCGGGGTAAGCTTTGAGTTAAGTGTGTGAACTTTAACATAGGCCCGATTATGAGTCAAGGAAGTCGGATAAATTTATAAAAATTATATTTCTTGATATATATAAAGTAATTAGCTATTGTTTTTCTTATACAATATTTAGTGGAGTATTTGGTGTGTTCGTTAAAGTCTCCGGTATGAGTATTATCGGCATGGAATCCCACCTTGTTTCCGTAGAAGTTGACACGTCTGCAGGATTGCCTCAATTTTCCACCGTCGGTCTTCCCGATGCTTCCGTCAAAGAAAGTCGCGACAGGATTAAAGCGGCAATAAAAAACTCCGGTTACCGTTTTCCGCGCAGCCATGTAACAGTTAATCTGGCCCCTGCTGATATTAAAAAGGAAGGTACCGGTTTTGATTTGCCGATTGCAATAGGCATTCTCGCTTGTGAAGAACTAATTAAAGAAAATACTTTGCAGGATTGTTTTTTTATCGGGGAACTTTCTCTTGACGGCAGTATTAAAAGCGTTCGAGGCATACTGCCTGCCGCTTTAAAAGCAAAAGAACTGGGTATAAATAAAGTCTTTGTTCCTGAAGAAAATGCCGCCGAAGCGGCAATTGTGGATGGGATCGCGGTCTATGGAGTAAGTACTCTACCGGATGTTGTTGAATTTCTGAGCAACCGGAAAAATATTGAACCGCTTTCCCTGGACATTAGTAAAATTTTTCAGGAAAATCATCGATATGATGTGGATTTCAATGAAATTAAAGGACAGCGGCAGGCGCTACGCGCCCTGGAGATCGCTGCCGCGGGCGGCCATAACGTAATTATGATCGGCCCGCCCGGTTCGGGAAAAAGCATGCTGGCCAAAAGGATGCCCACGATCTTGCCCGATTTGACTTTTGCTGAAGCTATCGAAGTATCAAAAATTTTTTCCGTCTCCGGATCTTTGAGTAAAACCGAAACATTAATTGCCGTAAGGCCCTTCCGGGCGCCCCACCACACCATATCGGATGCCGGATTGGTCGGAGGAGGACAAACTCCGCGCCCGGGGGAAATCAGCCTTGCCCATTTGGGGGTTCTTTTTTTGGATGAACTCCCGGAATTTAAAAAAAATGCTCTGGAAGCTTTAAGACAACCCCTGGAGGAAGGCACTATAACCATTACCCGTTCGCTGGTTACGGCGTCATTTCCCGCAAAATTCATGCTGATTGCCGCGATGAATCCCTGTCCCTGCGGTTATTTCGGAGACAGAATCCGTGCCTGCCGCTGCTCACCTCAACAAATCAGGCAATACCAGACAAAAATATCCGGGCCGCTCCTGGACCGGATTGATTTGCACATCGAGGTGCCCTCAGTTAAATATCGCGCCTTATCGGATAAAGAAGGAGGAGAATCTTCCGCAGTAATAAAAGAACGTGTCAATACGGCGCGTGAACTCCAGATTAAACGATATGAAAACACTGGAATATATTGCAATGCCCGGATGACTGACCGGCAAATTAAAACTTATTGCGCAATTGACGAAGAATCACACAGGCTTTTGGAAATGGCCATTGAAAAGCTGGGTTTGAGCGCCCGCGCCATAAACCGCATTTTAAAAGTATCCCGCACTATCGCCGATTTGGAAAACAAAGAAGGCATTGAACCGGCTCATGTAGCCGAAGCAATTCAATATCGAAGCCTTGATCGCAGTTTAATTTAGTGCTATGGCTTACCATATTACTTTAGTCATTCAGACCAAACGGATCTTCCGCTAATACTGAATCAAATTCCGATGAAGACAACTTGGAGGAAAAGAACTCATGGAAATTAAAATCAAGAAAGCGTCGCCTAAAAAAAGGAAAGCTAAACCAACTGACGAATCTAAGCTTGGCTTCGGCAAGATATTTACCGACCATTTTTTCAATATAAAATATAAGGAAGGAACGGGCTGGTACGACCCAATTATCGAACCCTATCGTCCTCTGCAACTGGATCCGACAGCCATGTGCCTGCACTACGCCCAGGAAATTTTTGAAGGCCTGAAAGCATACCGCGGCAAAGACGGGGCAATTTATCTTTTCCGTCCAATGGAAAACATTAAAAGAATGAGTGCATCTGCAGAAAAATTGTGCATGCCGCCCATGGACGAAGAAATCTTTTACGAAGCTCTAAAGAAACTGGTTATCCTGGAGCAGGACTGGATACCCCGCGGTGAAGGAACTTCTCTCTACATCCGCCCCACAATGGTTGCTACGGAAGCAGCACTTGGCGTTCATCCGGCTCATGAATTTCTCTTTTTTATTGTTGTGGGACCGGTCGGCGCCTATTATCCGCAAGGATTTTCTCCGACGAAAATGTACGTATCTGAAGAATTCGTCCGGGCGACCAAGGGCGGAACCGGCAATATTAAGGCGGCAATAAACTATGCGGCCAGTCTCTTTGCCAGCCAGGTTGCCACAAAAATGGGTTACACCCAGGTCTTATGGCTTGACGCCATCGAAAAGAAATATATTGAAGAAGTCGGCACAAGCAATATTTTCTTTGTTATCGGCGATGAATTGATTACCCCGCCTCTGGCCGGAACGATCCTGCCGGGAGTCACCCGCAACTCGGTTATCAAACTGGCGGACTTTTTAGGAACAAAAGTTGTCGAAAGACCAATAACTATTCAGGAAGTCATAACAGCTTCGGAAAATGGAACACTCAAAGAAGCTTTTGCCTCGGGAACCGCCGCAGTGATTTCTCCGGTGGGACAACTTTATTTCCACGGCACGGAATATTTAATCAATGGCGGAAAATCCGGCCCGCTGGCGGAGAAACTGTATAATGAAATTCTGCAAATTCAATACGGTCTGAAAGATGATCCTTTTGGCTGGCGTGTCAAAATCCTGGATGGAAAAAACACTAAAAAAGGTAATATGTAAAAGAAGCGAAGTCCGGGCAAACAAGCCCGGCCTCGCCTCAGTAAAGCAAGCGGCAAAATCCAACGGGAAATTAAAATTTTTCTCTTGTATCCGGGCATTAGGATTCTTGTTCCACAACATTGTGGAAAAGCCTGTGGATAACGTTGTTAATAATCATTGCAAGTATTTAATTGTTTCAAGATAACACCAAATTGCATAGGATTTAGGCAAGAAAAAATTTAAATAATTTCAACCACTTTTAATTATTCTTTATTTATACTTGCTGGATACGATCAGAATATAAACTTCATAATGATTAACTAAGCTTGATTCACTTTTTTTGGGGATGACAAATAAATGAAAATATTAATAAAAAAAAATAGTCAACTTATCTTTCGTCTGGCAGGCATCTGGACATTGATTGCATTATTAAAAATATTCGGTGCAGGTAATTGCGCTTTGGCGGCAACACCTCCGGCAATTGATGAAATAATTAACCGGCTTCAACTGACATATGAAAAAACGCAGGATTTTAAAGCCGGTTTTACTCAGTCAACAACGCTTCGATCAATAAAAAAAACGGATACGGAAGAAGGGACGGTTTATTTAAAAACTCCAAAAAACATGCTCTGGAACTATTCCAGGCCGAAGGCCAAAAAGCTGGTTATCAATTCCCGCAAAGCATGGCTTTACCTTCCTCAGGAAAAGGCGGCCTATATGCAGGAAGCCGATAAAATTTTCAAATCCAGAACTTTAATCAAGTTTTTGTCCGGATTGGGAAAATTGAAGGACGATTTTGCAATTAAATATGCCGAACCTGATGCTCTTGACAAACAAGGTAATTATCTGCTGATTTTAACACCGCTGGAAAAAAGTCCCGCACTATATCCTTTCCGGATAACGGTTGATAAAAATTCGTCGCTCATCCTGCAGGTCAGTTTTGAAGATGCTTTGGGCAATTCCACTCTCGTGAGGTTTTCCAATATCGCCACGAACACCGGTCTTTCTGACAAAATGTTTCAGTTCAAACCTCCCCAGGGAGTCTCCATCTTTAATATGCCATAGTCCGGAAAGGGCTCTTTTCCGGTTCGGAAATGATTAGTTTTGTCATACAAGTTTCCGGATGCAAACTAGTCCGAGACCGTAATAAAATCAATTAGCCGAAAGGTTTGTCACTGTTAAAATCAGGGGTTAGTTCATTATCATTTACTTCCTGAACAAAGAGATTATCAAAACCAAGGTCCAAAGCAAAATTTAAAATTTCATTATATTCTTTTGGATTTATGCGGCGACCAAGCAGAGGATGATTACGCACTTTGACTGTCGGCGTATATTGTGACATGAGGCTGATTGTTACCGATGTCGATATTTCCTTTTTAATTAAGCGAAAAACTTCTTTTGAGTTCTCCAATTTGCCCGGCAGAATCAGATGGCGCACAATAATCCCTTTTTTAGCAATACCGTTTTCCATTTCCAGGCCAGGGCCGACCTGGTTTACCATTTCATTAAGAGAATCAAGAGCATAACGCGGATAGTCGGAAACTCCGGAAAAAGCGGCGCCGTCTTCGGCTAAACCATACTTAAAATCCGGAAGATAAATATCAACCATTTTATCCAGCATTTTTATAACAAAGGGATGCTCATAACCTCCGCAATTATAAACAAAGGGAATTTTTAATCCCTGCTCCCGTGCCAGCATGAGCGCTTCCATAATCGACGGCGTCTGAGGAGTCGGGGTGACAGGTTCAATGTTATGACAGCCGCTCTTTTGCAAATCAAGCATAACCTGTGCAAGCGCCGGAGGAGTAAGTTCCTGGCCGCAAGTATTGTAAGAAATCTGGTAATTTTGGCAGTAAATACAGCGCAAATTACAGGAAGACAAGAAAATGGTTCCGGCTCCGCCCGTACCGGAAAGAGGCGGCTCTTCGCCATGATGGGGCATGGCGCAATCCATTATAATTTTTGCCGGAAGTCCGCAAAAGCCGATTTCCCCTTTTGTACGGTCAATATGGCATTGTTGCGGGCATAGCCAGCAATCCTTATAAATTTTTTTCAAAAAAGCCAATTTATCCGACAATTCCATAGCGAATCCTTATATGAAAAATAGAAACATTTTGACAATGTTATAAATTTTAAAATTTTTCCACCACATCTTTAATCTTGCCGCTGGCGACAAGCTCCAAAAACTCTTCCCCCAAAGGAGCGGCAAGTTCGACTGCTTTGCGCCAATTTTTTATTCTTGTTTCAGGGTCTTCCATGTAGGTGAGAAAATCATCGCGATCGGGAACTTTTTGGCCCGGAAGCTTTTCCATAAAACTTTGCGCAGGAAAGATCATCAAAACATTGCTGAGAGTTTCCACATCCGGCATTCGGCGGGTAAGTTTCTTATCCAGCCAGCCGGGAACAATTCTTTCCTGATGATGGAAAAAAAGCACGATATCATTGTCACGGACGGCAAATTGATGCGACAAGTGATAATCAATCAGGCCGCCGTCCCGGTAAACTCCATAAGGTGCATTGTAAATGTCATGGACACCGGATATAACGAGCGGGATCGCCCCGCTTGCCAAAACGGCGCTTTTAAAGTTAATTTCATTTATACCGACAAATGAGCCGCAAAATCGGGGACGGAAGCAAAAAGCCGGCGGCTTCGAACCCTGATAGAACACGACACGGTCAGCAAATCGATAAACATTAGAGCGGCTGAAAAAATTCATTAGATAGCCGGCAAGCAAGCCGGTTTTCTGCAGCCATTTTTTTTCCGAGGCAACCAGGTTGCGCGCCCGGGAAGTAATCACCACCAGACGATATTTCTTGTTAGCCAGCGCAAAAGGCAATGCATCATCTTCCAAATACAAGTTGATTAAATCTTTACATTTCTCCAGCACTGTCGAAGGCGTATCAGCTTTTGTAATATTAAGATCGATATAAGCATCCAGAAATTTCCGGTAACAGTTTACGGCATCCGGCTGCACCCAGGCGGCAAAACGCCAGGCGCCGGCGGAAGAACCAATTAAATGAACAGGCCGCAAGCGGCCTAAAATACCATTGGCCAGCAAAGTCAAATCAAAACCGCTCGAGATCAGCCAGCGGGGACCGACAGCCGGCCCGAAGTATGTGGAAATGGAATCACAGCTAAATCCGCCGTCCTTAATAACTTTATAAGCACGATCACCGGCTTTGATTCTTAGTTGATTCATTTTTTATTCCACCAGGGCTTTGACCTTGACATGAAAACTATTGTCTTGTAAATGCTTCTTGGCAAAAGCTGAAGATTGCTGAATTTTTATTGTATTTGTACCTTGACAGCAAAGGCGGCTTTTATCAATAATTTAGAAAAAATCAAGTCATTTTATTTTCTCAAGGAATAACAATGGATATTAAAAATTCAGTAATAACAATAGCCCAAAATGCACAGGCGGCATCCCGGCAGTTGGCCCGGATTTCTTCGGTTGCCAAGAATAATGCCTTGCTGCAAATGGCCGATGAATTAATAACCAATAGCGATCATCTTATCGCCGAAAACACTCGCGACGTTGCCCAGGCAGAAAAACGTGTTCTGTCGAAGGCTATGCTTGACCGCCTCACTCTGAAAAAAGCGACAATCGACAGTATGGCTCAGGGCTTAAGGGAAGTTGCCGCTCTGCCCGATCCAGTGGGAAAAGTAACATCGATGTGGCGCAGACCAAACGGTCTGCTTGTGGGAAGAATGCGTATTCCCTTGGGCGTGATCGGCATCATCTACGAGTCCCGTCCCAATGTGACCGCCGACGCCGCCGCCCTGTGTCTGAAATCGGGAAACGCGGTAATTTTAAGGGGTGGATCGGAGGCAATCAATTCGAATCTGGCAATTTGTTCCCTCCTTCAGAAAGTCCTCATTAAAAATTCACTGCCCGAAGCAGCCATTCAACTGATTCCGGTTATCGACCGGGAAGCAATTTATGAAATGCTCCAGCTTGAAGAATATATCGATTTAATCATTCCCCGCGGCGGTGAGGAATTAATCCGGGCGGTGGTTGCCCAGTCTAAAATTCCGGTTATTAAACATTACAAAGGTGTCTGTCATATTTTTGTGGATGCCCATGCGGATATGGAGATGGCGGCTAATATCTGCATCAATGCCAAAGCCCAGCGCCCCGGTGTCTGTAACGCCCTGGAAACTTTACTAATCCATAAAGATATTGCCGAAGATTTTCTGCCGCTGGTCGCCCAAAAGCTAAAAGAAGTGAACGTTGTTTTAAGAGGCTGCCCAAACACCGTAAAAATATTAAAAGATGTCGAAGAAGCCACGGAAGCGGACTGGTACGCTGAATATCTTGATTTAATTCTCGCAATACGTGTAGTAAATAATATTGATGAAGCAATTGCTCACATTGAAAAGTATGGTTCCTTACATACGGAATCCATTATAACCTCTGATTACACTAATTCGCAGCGCTTTTTAAATGAAGTAAATTCATCAACAGTACTGGTTAATGCATCAACACGCTTCAGTGACGGATTTGAGTTAGGACTTGGTGCGGAGATCGGCATTTCTACAACAAAGCTTCACGCATTCGGCCCGATGGGACTTGAAGAATTAACAACCACCAAATTTATTATTTACGGCAATGGGCAGGTGCGCACATGAAATGGGGTTTATTAGGAGGAACATTCGATCCGATTCATTTCGGACATTTACGGGCGGCAGAAGAAATGTTGAAAATCTTTGATTTGAACAGGATTTTTTTTATCCCTTCCTCGCATCCGCCTCATAAATTGGAAGCCGATATTACCTCTTTTTATCATCGCGAGCAGATGGTGCGCATGGCGATTGATGGCAATAACTCCTTTTCCTTTTCCGATGTAGAAAATCTGAAAGCAGGCAAATCCTATTCTGTAGAAACTGTTGAATATATCCTGGACAAATACATGGAGGATCTGGAACTTTATTTTATAATCGGCCAGGACGCTTTTGAGGCAATCACAACCTGGAAAGACTGGGAAAAGCTCCTTTTACTTTGTAATTTCGCTGTCATGACCCGCCCCGGTTACGAGCAAAAAGGACTGGAAAACATTCTCCCGGCAGAGTTTTCCTCACGCTTTAGCTATGACGAGGAAATTAACGGCTATAAGGGACCTACCGGCCACTTTATTTATTTCCGGCATGTAACATTTATGGATATATCATCTTCCCGTATTCGTGAAATGGTAAATACCGGCCAGTCAATCCGCTACCTCACCCCGGACAATGTCCGCAATTATATCTTAAAAAATTCGATATATAAGAAGTAGGAAGCATTTTTATCTCCCTAAAAGTCAATGAAATTTTTTTCTCTCGGGAACAGCCTGCAAAAGTATCTATCCTAATATCCTGATCTTTCACTGAATTTTGATGTATCAGAAATACTCGTAATCTTCTGATTCTTTCATCAAGCTACTCTTTGCCTATAGCAATCCACCGCCTTCTCAACTGATCTTTACCTGGCAACTTGACCAAAGAAACCATGCTTCCAACTTTATCGTAAGTGTACTTGGCGCTGAAATTGAAGCATGGCCAAAGCCGCCGGTTTCTCCGCTCGCCGTAGGCTGCAGCCTGACCAGCTATATATCCCAGTATTGATAGCCCAAGATAGTCGATACGGAACTTATAGCTTCCGTTGGGAAGGTTGAATGTTGCCTGGCCATTACTGTTAGCGCTCCCGAGAAAAGTACCTTTGTTCCCTGGTTTGATGATAATGATTGGTTATTTGAGCATTAAAGGGGAAGCGTGATATTAATTGCTTTTATGGCAAATGACCTGTTTAAGCAGGAAGCATTTTTTTGAGGAAACCGCCGGTGGCCGATTGTTCGGCAGAAGCCACTTCTTCCACCGTTCCCGATGCGATAATTTGGCCGCCGCCGGGGCCGCCTTCGGGACCCATATCAATTATGTAGTCGGCGCACTTTATTATGTCCAGGTTATGTTCAATCACGACCATGGTATTACCCATATCAACCAGCCGCATGAGAACATCAAGCAGCCGCTGAATATCGGCAAAATGTAATCCGATTGTCGGTTCATCGAGAATGTAGAGAGTATTGCTGTTGACTCTCTTGCCCAGTTCGCGCGCCAACTTTATTCTTTGCGCTTCTCCGCCGGAAAGGGTTGTCGCCGATTGCCCCAGGCGGACGTAGCCCAGGCCGACATCATAAAGAAACTGCAAATGTGATCTGATGGAAGGTATGTTGGAAAAAAATTCCAGCGCCTGATTGACGGTCATATCCAGGACATCGGCAATGCTTTTATCCTTGTATTTGATATCAAGAGTATCCTGATTGAAACGCCTGCCGTGGCAGACATCGCAGGTTACATAGACATCCGGCAGAAAATGCATTTCAATTCTAATCAAACCGTTTCCCTCGCAGGCTTCGCAACGGCCGCCCTTCACGTTAAAGCTGAAACGGCCGGGTTTAAAGCCCCGCACCCGCGCATCGGGAAGATTGGCAAACAAATCACGGATAAAGGAAAAGATTCCCGTATAGGTCACCGGATTGGAACGCGGAGTGCGGCCGATGGGCTGCTGATTAATCATGATGATGCGCTCAATCCCGCCCAAATCCACAACCTTCCTGATTTTCCCCATGCTCCCGGTTCGTTGATTTAACCGGCGGGCCAGAATCTTATAAAGGGTCTCGATAACCATTGAGCTTTTGCCGGAGCCGGATACCCCGGTTACCGCCGTTAGAACTCCTACAGGTATTTTAATATCAATATTTTTGAGATTGTTTTCCGAGGCCCCTTCCAGAATTATATGGCGGCCGCTGATGGAACGGCGCTTTTCGGGTAGGGCGATTTTGGTTTCGCCGGACAGGTATTTTCCGGTCAATGAATCTTTGTCCCGCAATATTTCCCGCGGTGTTCCCTGAAATACTATATCGCCGCCCTGTGCTCCTGCACCCGGCCCCAGATCCACAATATAGTCCGAAGCCAGCATCATATCGGCATCATGTTCAACCACAAGAACGGTATTGCCCATATCGCGCAGCTTTTTCAAGGTATCAATCAGACGTAAATTATCTCGCTGATGCAGGCCGACCGTCGGCTCATCCAAAACATACAAGACCCCCATTAATCCCGATCCGATTTGCGTGGCCAGCCGGATACGCTGGGATTCTCCGCCGGAAAGACTAAGAGTCGTTCTTTCCAGGCTCAAATAGTCCATGCCGACATTCAAAAGAAAGTTAAGCCTGCTCTTGATTTCTTTTAGAATTCTCTCGGTAATGATGGTTTCCTGCGGCGAGAGAATCAACCCCTGGAAAAAGTCAAAACATTCCCGGATGGACATCCGGCATAAATCGTAAATATTTTTTTCACCGACGGTTACGGCAAGGCTTTCTTTTTTCAAACGCGCGCCATGACAAACGGGACAGGCGGTGTAATCCATATAGCGGCCGAGATCGTTACGCACTGCGGTGGAGGCTGTCTCCCGCCAGCGGCGCTCCAGTTGTCTTATCGCTCCTTCAAAAGGGCGGTGCATGAAATATCTTTTGTCGCCCCGGTCATGGTAAAATTTGATACTTTCCTTTCCCGAACCGTAAAGCAATACCTGCTGAATTTTTTCCGGCAACTTATTGAAGGGCTTATTGATATCAAAATTATAATGGGCGGCAAGCGCATCAAGTATGTTGAAATAATATAAAGAATTTCGTCCCGACCAAGGGGCGATCGCACCTTCCCGAAGCGATAATTCCATATCCGGCACAACCAGTTCGACGGCAAAATGGGTAAGCGCTCCCAATCCATTGCATTCCGGGCAGGCGCCGTAAGGGCTGTTAAAAGAAAACATCCGGGGTGAAAGCGCCGGCATGCTGACTGCACAATCCGGACAGGCATACTTTTCACTGTAAAGGGTTTCCTCGCCATTTACTAAAACTATGCGCACCATTCCATCGGCATGATTTGCGGCGATTTCCACTGAATCCCGCAGTCTTTTGCGCACGCCTTCTTTCATTACCAGCCGGTCGACAACAAGATCGATATCGTGACGCTTCTTTTTATCCAGAATAATTTCTTCGGCAAGTTCCCGGATTTCGCCGTCAACGCGAACGCGGACAAAGCCCTCTTTCTGAAGCTTTTTAATCTCTTTTTGAAACTCGCCTTTCTTCCCCCGTACCAATGGCGCCAGGATGCTGAAACGTGTATTTACCGGAAGAGCAAGAATACTCCCCACAATACTGTCGATTGTTTGTGATTTTATTTCACGTCCGCAATTACAACAGTGGCAAACGCCGATCCCGGCATAAAGGAGACGAAAATAATCATAAATCTCCGTCACTGTTCCCACGGTGGAACGCGGATTATGACTGGCAATCCGCTGCTCTATGGCTATCGCCGGCGACAGGCCCTCGATTGATTCCACATCAGGCTTATCCATTTGCCCGATGAACTGGCGGGCATAAGTGGACAAAGACTCCACATAGCGCCGCTGCCCCTCGGCATAAATCGTATCAAATGCCAATGAAGATTTACCGGAACCGGAAACTCCGGTAATAATGACCAGTTGATCCCGGGGAATTTCCAGACTGATATTTTTCAGATTATGCTGAGATGCACCTTTGATTTTTATTGCATTCATTTTCTATTTACCGCCATTAAGACTGAAGGCCAAAGACCACCTAAGGCTGAAGGATAAACAACCATTAGTCTTGCTGTTCGCCCGCTGAGAGTCTCAATCTTCAGCCGTCAGCCTGTTTACCTTATTTCAATATACGATCTTTTGCGCACATCGGAAATCCATTCATCGTATTTTTTCTCAAGTTTTCCATCCTCCAGCTTGGCTTTTATTTCCTCCCGTACGGCGGCAATCGGCTTAAATCCGGCTCCTCTTTTATCCACAACCTTAATTATATGAAATCCGATATTGGATTCAATTACATTGCTTATTTTGCCCGGCGGCATGCTAAAAGCCACCGTTTCCATTTCCGGGATCATTCCGCCTTTTTCAATAAAGCCTAAATCTCCACCCTGGCCTGCGGCCGGTCCTTGAGAGTATTGAGCCGCCAAATAGTCAAATGGTTCACCGTTTATCGCCCTTTTTTGAATTCCTTCCGCATTTTCTCTAATTTTTGCTTTCATCGCTTTTCCGGCATTTTGCGGCGCCAAAAGCAAAATTTGTTTTAGTCTGACCGCTTCTTTGCCTTCATATTCATCTCTATGCTGATTGTAGTATTCCCCTATTTCCTGATCACTGACGATTATTTTGGCTTTGATTTCCCAACGCATCAATTTCATCCGGGTTAATTGTCCCTTTATTTCTTTTTTAACGGAAGCTAAGGAACTGCCTTCCTTCTCCAGCTTTTTTAGAAACTCCTCCATTCCGGTATTCTGCCGGGTCAGCATATCTTTCAGCACATTCATTACCTCTTCATCTTTTATGCCGACTCCCCTTTTCCTGGCTTCGTATTCAATTAACAAATTATCGATAAGTCTTTGCAGAAAAGCCTCTTTGGTCTGCTTGATTATCGTTTCTTTATCATTGCCTTTATAATTTTCTTCAATCTTCTGCAGGTAAGGTTCAAACAGCTGATTAAACTCTTTTTGCGTTATTACTTCGTCATTGACCACGGCAATGATTTTATCTGTTACTTCCCCGGCCGCTGCCGGGGCGGCTATGACCGTAATTAAAAGCATGCTCAACACTATCATCCTGAAATATTTCACTGTTGTTTTCCCCCTTATTTTTTCCTTAAGCCCGAAATGACCTTATAAAATACACTGAGGCATATCATTCGGCAAGCATCTTTAAAAGCGATAAGGCCCGGTTTAAAACTTCAGGGCCGGTAAGACCCGGTGCGGGAACAGATAATTTGTAATCCGGAGTAAAGCGTAATTCCCTGGTTTTTTTCCGATATAGTTTAATAATTTTCGCCGGATCAATAGGGCTGTCTTTGTGAAAATAGACATACAAATGCCTGCCGTCGTAACCCATCTTTTTCCCTTTAACCGGTTTTAAAAGATTGCGGATATGGATCACTTGCAACAAATTTTCCGCGCTCTCCGGCAACGGACCGTAGCAATCCCTCAATTCATCCCTGATCCCGTCAAGTTCTTCAATACTTCCGGCGAGCGATATTCTTTTATATAAAACCAGCCGCTGATGGACATCCTGTATGTATTCCTCAGGTATGAAGGCGGAAAGCCCCAGCTGAATTTCCGGCAGCACCTCTTCTTCGACTACTTTTTCACCTTTTATTTCCCGAATCGTTTTTTCCATAAGCTCGGTATATAATTCATAGCCAACCGCTGAAACATGCCCGGACTGAGAAATTCCCAGCAAATTTCCCCCGCCGCGGATTTCCATGTCGTTGTAAGCGATGCGGAAACCGGAGCCCGGTTCGGAAAATTCTTTGATTACCTGCAGTCTTTTCATTGCTTCCCGGGAAAGCATGGCTCCCTTGGGCAGCAGTAAATAGGCATAGGCTTCCTGATCAGCGCGACCTACACGTCCCCGGATTTGATAAAGCTGCGCCAAACCAAATTGATCGGCACGATTAATAATAATTGTGTTGGCGGCGGGAATATCCAGGCCGGACCCGGCAATGGTCGTACAAACAAGGATATCGCATTCCTGCCGGATGAATTTGCCCATTGCTTTTTCTATTTCCACGGGTTTCATCTGACCATGAACGACCTCAATTCTTGCCTGCGGTACAAGACGCTCCAGAAAACGGGAAATAGAATAAATAGAACGTACACGATTATGAATAAAAAAGATCTGCCCCTGGCGCGCCAGTTCCTTTTCAATTGCCGCCTTAATAGTTTCTTCATCAAATTCCAGCACATAAGTTTTTATGGGCTGCCGGTCTTCCGGCGGCGTGTTGATTATAGATAAATCACGAATGCCAACCAGAGACAGATGCAGGGTCCGTGGAATCGGCGTTGCTGAAAGTGTCAGTACATCAACAAGTGTACGCATTTTTTTGAGTTTTTCTTTATGAGCCACGCCAAAGCGCTGTTCTTCATCAATAACCACCAATCCGAGTTGCTTGAATTCGATGTCTTTTTGCAGCAGGCGGTGCGTTCCCACAATAATATCCACTTTGCCGCTTTTAATATTACCGACTACTGTCTTTTGTTCGGCTGCAGTTCTAAACCGGTTTAAAACTTCCACACAAACCGGAAAATCTTTGAATCTGTGGGAGAAAGTTCGAAAATGCTGTTCGGCCAAAATTGTCGTGGGCACCAGTACGGCAACCTGCTTGCCGTCCATGACTGCCCGTAATGCCGCTCGCAACGCAACTTCGGTTTTGCCGAAACCGGCATCTCCGCATATCAACCTGTCCATCGGTTTGGTGTCGTCCATATCCAGATGGATATCTTCAATGGCTTTGAGCTGATCCGGAGTTTCCTCAAATTCAAAAGTGGAGCAAAACTCCTCGTAAATCCGGTCCGGCGGAGAAAAGGAATCCCGCTCCATGATTTCACGGGCGGCGTAAATCGCCACCAGTTCCTCGGCAACTTCCCGCACCGATTTTTTTACGCGCTCTTTTACGGCATCCCAGGAAGTACCGCCCATTTTATCAATTTTCGGCACATATCCGTCCGGACCGATATAGCGTTGAATCTTCTGCAGCGAATTAACAGGAAGATAGAGTTTGTCACCTTCCGCATATTCGATTACCAGAAAATCGTTTTCAATCCTGCCTACCTCTATTTTTTTGAGCCCGCGGTATGTCCCGATACCGAAATCGGTATGGACGATAAAATCTCCTTCCTGGAGATCACCGAATGATTTCAAAAAGTAGCCTTCACGCGCAGGCCGCATTCGGCGGCGCGGAATCTTTTTGACGAAAATTTCCTCCTCACTTAAAAACACCAGATTCATAGCCGGGAAAACAAAACTCGATGAAATTTTTCCGGCTGCTAAATACAAGGTGGCTTTATCATTACGAAAATCAGCAATGCCAAGAATTGAGTCAGCAGGAGTCAAAAGCCGGACAGGCAAATCATAGGTTAAAAACATATGCTGCATCCGGTGTAAATCTTCGGTGGAAGGACAGATAAAAAATACCTTTTGATTATCGGCTAACCATGTTTTAACCTTTTCCACAGTATGCCGGAATAAAGCGTCTTCCTTAAATTCTCCCTCCAACGGCTTCTCTTCGCGCATGTCACGGAAGGTTTCCAGAGTAACGGATGCTGGTGAGCTCTTTTCAATATGATCCAGCTTCAATCCGGCCAGACTAAGCCGGGAAAATTTTCTAAGCAAAGCCAAGATATCGACCGGATCGATATAAATATTTTCCTTATCTAAATAAAATTTTTCACTGTTTTTAGCTTTAAACAATATTTTATCGATACTATTTTCCATGTTCCGGGCCGCCTGGCCGATGGAAAGAGGATCATCCAGAACAACCAGTGTATGCGGTGGTAAATAATCAAAAAAACTGGAGAGCCTGTTTTGCGAAAACCCGTTATTTTCCTCATATTCTTCGTAAAATAAAGGCAAAAAGATCGGGTTGATTGAATCAGCCAGATTATCTTGCAGGGTGCCTACCAGGCGATTACGGATTTCCCGGGGTAAAGAAAGGTCGGCCGCCCTTCTTTTGATATTACGGATGGCCAATTCCCTTGTCTGCAAATTAATTAAAATTTCATTGGCGGGCGGCACAACGAAGGCATCAGCGGTGCCAATAGAACGCTGGGAAGCGGGATCAAATTTGCGGATCGATTCAATTTCGTCGCCAATCATCTCCAGACGTAGCGGGTTTGGTTCCCCCGGAGGAAATATATCAATGATATTCCCACGAATGCTGAATTCGCCCTTTTCCTCAACCAGGCTGACTCTTTTATAACCTCCCGAAAGCAGGAGGTTACAAAATTCAGCCTCATCCAAAATTCCGCCTGTGGAAATTATTTGCAGATATTGCTTGAACTCGGCAAAAGGCATGACTTTCTGCATCATGGCGGCAGCGGAAGCAACAATCACAGTTTTTGCGCGCATCTGCAATGCGGTCATTACTTCCAGCCTGGCCTGCGCCTCTTCCTTTTGCAGGGCGAACATATCAATGGTCAGGAAATCAAGCGGCGGATAATATAAAACAGCCTCTTCACCCAAAAATAAAGTCAGGTCAGAGGCAAATGCCATTGCATCTTTCTCTTCCGGGCAAACAACGAGCATTGTTTTTCCCACACGGCTATAAAGCAAAGATGTCAGGAAAGAACGGGCTCCTCCGGTAAGACCACAAGCTTCAAATTCTTGCGCATCCTGGTCAATCAAATCGAGCAACTTGCGGACAGGCTCGATATCATTAATTTTATTGTTGATTATTTTTCTCACGAAATTATTCCAAGCTTCTACGGCGAGGTTACTTTCTTTTCATTATCCTAATTACCTGATTACTTCAAGTCCATCATCTTCGATCGTCTGTCAGGAAAAAACGGTTAACGAGATAAAAGCAGAAGTATAATCATTCTTTCGAGGTGGACAATTCCATTTCCAAATCATAGATGATACCGCGGCGGCGAGGAGGAGGCGACGAGGCATATTACTAATACGTTGAGGAAGCCGACGACCCCGGCCTGCACCGGGGCAGGCTGTGCCAACAAAAGTAGCACTTGATTTGGAATTGGAAAAAGTTGCTATAAGATATACAGGTTTATGCAAGAGTCAATCCAAAATTTTGCTTCTTGTCAGCCCATTATTAAAACCGGTCCCTAAAATTGAAATAAACAGCTTTATCTTTAATTTTGCATGACGGTATTTAGCTGGATATATAATACTTTTACCGGGTCATTAACGGCAATAAAATAAAACGTAAATTTATGTAAATTTTATTTTGATTATAGTATAGAAATTGCTTGACCATTATTGTGAACTATAAATTTTTACGGGATTCACTTATGTCTGTTAAACCCACTTACGAGGAACTGGAACAAAAAGTAAAAGTACTCGAAGAGCAATTAACAAAAAGCATAAAAGCCGAAGAATCATTGCATGATACAAAAAAACATTATCGTTTTTTGTTTGATCATGCGCCTGACGGTATTTTGATTATTGACCCGGCTACAGCCCGTTTCTTGGATTTCAATGAAACCGCCCACGCTCAGCTCGGGTATTCTCGCGAAGAATTTTCCAAACTGAGCATTTATGATTTGGAGATTGACGAAACTCCTGAAGAAATCCGGTCACATATAGAATATATTGTCAAAAATGGAATATCCGATTTTGAAACAAGACAGCGTACTAAGCAAGGTAAAATCAGAGATATTCATATAACGGCTCAGTATACCGAGTTTTTGGAAAAGCCGGTTTATCATTGCATTTGGCGCGACATCACCGAACGCAAGCAAGCGGAACAGGAACTTCGCTGGAAAACAGCCTTACTGGAAGCACAGCTTGAAGCTACTATTGACGGTATTCTGATTATTAACAGCAATGGTCAAAAAATTCTGGCAAATAAACGTCTACTCGATATCTGCAAGATTCCTGAGAATATCCGGGGCAAGAATAACCCGTCTCTTCTTCAGCATGTAACAGGTTTAACAAAATATCCGGAAAAATTTCTCAACAAGGTCAAGCATCTTTATGATCATCCGGAAGAAATAAGCCGTGATGAGATCGAATTTAATGACGGGACGGTTCTGGATCGTTACTCCTCGCCCGTTTTGGGGGCAAATGGTGAATATTACGGAAGA
Source organism: uncultured Smithella sp. (assembly GCA_964632255.1). Lineage (GTDB taxonomy): Bacteria > Desulfobacterota > Syntrophia > Syntrophales > Smithellaceae > MVRV01. Next base: position 66,608 of record CAZWCA010000005.1, read on the forward strand.
ATCTGGATATGTCGTGATATCACCAATCGCAAGCGGATGGAGGCGGCCCTGAAAGAATCGGAGCGAAGACTTACCGATATTATTGATTTCCTTCCTGACCCAACTTATGCCATTGATCTTTCCGGGAAAGTTATTGCCTGGAACCGGGCCATCGAAGAGATGACGGGAGTAAAAGCGAAAGATATGCTGGGAAAGGGTGATCATGAATATATGATGCCTTTTTACGGAAAACGCAGACCGGCGCTGATTAATCTTGCTTTAGAATTTGATAAAGAACTCGAAAAAAAATACGATTTTGTCAAAGGGGAGGGAGATGTCCTTTTAGCCGAGGCCGATGTTCCCATCCGGGGAATACCCCATACCCTCTGGGGAAAAGCAAGGCCGTTATATGACGGCGATAATAATATCGTCGGCGCCATTGAGTCCGTCCGCGACATCACCGAACGAAGACAGATGGAACTGGCTCTGAGAGAGTCGGAGAAACGGCTTGCCGATATTATTGATTTTCTTCCGGATGCAACTATGGCCATTGATCTTTCCGGAAAAGTCATTGCCTGGAACCGGGCTATGGAAAAAATATCTGGTGTAAAAGCGGCGGACATAATAGGAAAGGACGATTATGAATATACCATTCCGTTTTATGGAATGCGCAGACCGGCGCTGATTGACCTCGCGCTTCGATTTTCCGATGAGGACCGGAAGAGATATGCTTTTGTTAAGAAAGAAGGTGATATCCTTACAACCGAAACTCGTGTAACTATTGGAGATACCACTTTATTTCTTTTAGGGAAAGCGAGGCCGTTGTACGACGGCAATGGTAAAATCACCGGCGCGATTGAATCAATTCGCGACATAACATTGATAAAAGAGGCGGAAAAAGCATTACAAAAGGCACATGATGACTTGGAAATCAGGGTTCAGGAAAGAACAGCCGAATTAATAGCGGTAAATAAGGCCCTGCAAAAAGAAATCTATGAGCGCGAATATGCAGAGGCGGTGCTGAAGGAAAGGGAAGAAAAATACAATCAATTTTTCAAGACTTCGCGGGATTGCGTATTCATCACATTATTTGATGGAAAATTTATTGACATGAATAATTCCCTGGTTGAAGTGCTCGGCTATTCGAGCCGCGAAGAACTGATGCAGATAAATGTCAAGGATCTTTATGAAGACCGGCAGGATCGTATCAGAATTGCCGGTTTTATCGTCGCAAACGGCTATGTTCAGGAACACCCTGCCTATTTTCATAGAAAAGACGGCCGCAGAATATGCGTGGTGATCACTGCGGTGCCCGTATATGGCAATGACGGCGATGTTATCGGCTTCCAGGGAACACTGCGGGATGTTACCGAACAGAGAAAAAACGAAGAAGAATTAAGAAAATACCGTAAAAAACTCGAAACCATGGTTGCGGAACGGACAAATGAACTTGAAGAAAGGACAAGAAATATTCAAGAAACAAATACTACACTCAATGTTCTCCTGAAAAAAAGAGAAGAAGACAAGAAAATTCTGGAAGAAAATTTGGCTACGAATATTGGTGAGCTTGTTATACCGTATGTTGAAAAAATCAAAAAAAGCAATCTGGATGCACAGCAGTTGTTTTGCCTGGATATTATAAAAAAACATATTGAAGAAATTGCATCTCCCATCTTAAAAAATGTACAGCATTTTGATTTTACCTCCAGGGAAATTCAAGTCGCAGCATTGATCAGAGACGGCAAAACTACCAAGGAAATCGCCCAAATATTGGGCATTGGAAAAGGATCGGTGGATACACATCGAAATAGTATTAGAAAAAAACTAAATCTGGGCAGAGCTTCCAACCTCCAGACCAGTTTACGTTTCCTTAAAAAATAACAAAAACAAACGGGCCTTTTTCGTGAGCCTGCTAAAGGTTGTAAATGAAAAATGTAATAGAAATAAAGATCAGAGGATACCATCTTGATATTTTCCAGCACGTCAACAATGCGCGATATCTGGAATTCCTCGAAGAAGCGCGATGGGCAATGCTTGAAGACTCGATATTTCAGCCTTCATATTTTGCACGGCAGAATATCTCTTTTGCTGTCGTCAACATTAATATTAATTATCGCCGGGGCGCACGCTTCGGAGACATTCTGAAAATAGAATCGTCGCTTTCCAAGATAGGCAGGAAGAGCGCAACGATCCACCAGCGTGCTTCCCTGAAGAACAATAATGCTGTTGTCGTGGATGCCGATGTTACATTTGTGATCCTTGATAATAAAACCGGCAAAGCCATAACTTTAACTGAAGAAATTACACGGGACTGGCCCATAAGTTATTGATTATATTTACTGGATACTCAAACCTGACCTGAGCATTACCATATTCAGCAATACGTTGACACTTTCATTTACAAAGGGAGCATACTGTTCCCGGGCCCTCTTCTTCAACCCGGCGGATGACTCATTTTTTCTGCCGCCATTTTCCTTTTCCATTTCCTTGCGCAAGTCGGTAAAACGGATCACTCCCCTCCGGGCTACGGCTTCTTTATTATCCCGGATAATATCTTTAAATTTCTCATTTTTAGCGACCCTTATTCTGGACTGCGCGGCGAGTTGTGCAATCTCAGCCTTCTCCACAGGTTTCCAAAGCGGTGCAGCGCCTTTCCGTACCTCCAGGAAAGGCTTGATCATCTCTGCCGGCAGCGAATAATCCAGCGTCGTTTCACCGATACTTTCAAGAACAAACCATATCGGAAGCTGTACATCCGCTTCTACGCCAATTTTCTGAGTAGATTTGCCGCCCGGCAGGAAATACAATGCCGAGGTAATGGTCATCGCGCCCAGATCCCCCGGCAGGGGTGTCAATACCTGCACCGATCCTTTTCCGAAAGTATGATCCTGCCCGACAATCACAGCACGCTTATAATCCTTGAGAGCGCCCGCCACGATCTCACTGGCGGATGCGCTGAGGCGGCTGGTCAGGACGACAAGAGGTCCTCTATAGAGCGCCCGGGGATCCTCTTCGGGAAGTTCGACCACTGTTCGCTTGCCGTTTTCCGTCATCGAGGAGACCAAACCATTGGCTAGAATTATTACCCGGCCACGGTTGTCCCTGGTTGCCACTACCGAGCCGTCACCAATGAAAAGGCCCGCCAGACGGACCGCTTCCTTAAGCAAGCCTCCGCCGTTGCGCGACAGATCCAGTACGATTCCGTCAACATGTTGCCTCCGTGCCTCGGCAAGAAGATTTTTAACATCTTCATAACAGGACTTATTCTCCTTTTCGTCGCCATAGAAGGACGGAAGATCAATCACGCCGAAGCGATACTTCTTGCCGCCGGCAATGCGGGTTTCATAGGTAATTCTGGCTTCCTGTTCCTTTATATCGATCCTTTCACGCATTATTTTGGCATTGAAGCGCTTTGTCTTCCCATCCTGACGCAGAATTGTCAGGGTGACTTGTGTGCCTTTCCGGCCGCGGATCATCCTGATCACATCATGCAAGTCCATATCAATTACGTCAACGGGCTTGGCCCCTTCCTGGGCTACGGCAATGATCTTATCTTTTGGTTTCAAAAGTCCCGAACGCTCGGCAGCTCCACCGGGAATCAACTCTTCTACTACGGTAAAACCATTGTCGCTGCTCAAGGCAGCCCCGATTCCTTCCAGCGAAAGCTGCATCTGTATCCGTAAATCTTCAAAGTTTTCGGGGGACAGGTAGCTCGTATGCGGATCCAGGGCCTGAGCAAAGGCCTCGGCGGCATTCGTAATAAGCTTTTCGGAATTATTCTCAGTCACACGCTTTGTCTGCAATTCATAACGGTGAATCTGCTGCTTTTTGGCTTCTTTCAGATCGATGCCCGAAAGCAAAGCATTTTCAATCTGGAACTGAACTACTTTTCTTAAAAGTTCCTGCTTTTCTTCCTTTGTCTTCACATAAGGACGTTTATTAACATCGATGGTGAGCTCCACGGTATCATCAAGCCGATAATCCGGCCCTAAAATCTTCTTGACTATTGCCTCATTCTCGCTTGCTCGTGCAACAAGCAAATCGTAAACCTGTTGAAGCGAGGAGCAGTCGCCTGCATTCATGCGGGTAAATGCATTTTGCAGAACAAGCCTCAGATTTTTCATATCTGACTCATATAAGAGCGTTTTAGAGGGATCCAGACTCTTGATCATTTGATCAGCAGCATGATTTTTAAGTTCGATGGTCATGCTTTTCATTGCATAATGATTCGCGAGAAATTTTTCCAGCAGAACGGGCAGACGGCGGCAGGTAAGGTTTTCCGCCACTGAGGAAATGGGCAATAGTAATACCAATAATATGATCAGCAGTAGTCTTCTGAAGAATAATCCATTACTGCTGTTCGAAGCCGTTCCGAGGCCAGATTGACTGTTCATGGCGACATCTTTGGAGGCATTTTTCCGGCACATGATCATTTTAAAATTTTCTCCCGCCGCAATAGCGGCCGCTTATATTTTAAACTTTAGTTAAGATTACGATAAAAGGGAGGAAGAATTCTGTCAAGGAAAAACAGGCTTTTAAAAAAGGACATCTGCTGGCATTACAGCGGCGATTTTTCATATTCTTCGGGATCGCTTCTCTATTCATTCCATCAAACCTTTTTCAGCCGCAAATAAAGATGGAATTTAGATAAGGAATTTAAAATCTTGACAAATTATATCAAAAATGACTTATTTTCTTCAATTTTTCAATAGTCAAGAAAGTCTTGAACAAGGCGGTCAGGTATTTAACATCCAGGTTAGTGAATGCTGGTACACTCCTTGAATGTATTTATCTTAACTTGATAAAGGCATATCAATGAAAGATGAAGACAAAATAAAAGACCAAATCCCAAGTGAGTTAATAGAAACACATCAGTACATCTCCGAAACAGCCAAGGCGGAATCCGACCGGCTGCTTGCCGGCATTATTAATTTTTTCCCGGACGCAACTTTTATTATCGATTTATCAGGAAAAGTTATTGCCTGGAACCGGGCAATGAGTGAAATAACCGGCGTGAAGGCGGAGGATATAGTAGGAAAGGGTAATCATGAATACGCCGTGGCGATTTATGGAACTCAAAGATCAATGCTGATTGACCTGGTATTTGAATTCAATGAAGAAACCGCTCAAAAATATGATTTTGTCAAAAAAGAGGGAGATGTTCTTTTAGCCGAAGCCGGTATTAAAATAAATGGATTCAATCGCGTTATACAGGCTAAAGCAGGACCATTGTATGACAATAAAGGTAATATCGCCGGTGCCATTGAGTCGGTTCGGGATATCACCGATCTCCGACAGATGGAGCAAGTCATACAAACGGCAAACGAATTGGAGGTAAAAGTTCAGGAAAGAACTGCAGAGCTGATAGAAGCAAATAAAGCGCTGGAGGCGGAAATAGCCAAGCATAAACATACCGAAGAGTTGTTGCGGGAAAGCATGGCGTTTAATAAAGAAATCATCAGCAGTGCCAGTGAAGGAATAATTATCTATGATCGTTTTTTTAATTACCTGGTTTGGAACGCTTTTATGGAACAGATTACCGGTAAATCATCTGATGAGGTGTTGGGCAAAAATGCCTTCTCCTTATTTCCCCATTTACTCGAACAGGGAATTGATATTTTACTGCGGCAAGCATTAAATGGTGAAGTTGTGAGCACTCACGATACCCGCGTTTGCCTCCCGGAGACAGGAACAGTCCGCTGGGTATCCAGCAATTATGGACCTCATCGAAATGAAAAGGGCGAAATTATCGGAGTTATCGGTATAATAAGTGATATCACCGAACGCAAACGCGCAGAGGCGATAAGAAAAGAAAGCGAAGAAAAGTTTGCCATAACTTTTTATAAAAGCCCGATTCCCCTGGCTGTGACTGCCATAAAAGACGGCCGGTATATTGATGTCAATGAATCGTTTATGAAAGTCATGGGGTTGAACTATGAAGAGCTGATCGGAAATAGTTCCACCGGAGCCGGTTATATTTCCGGCAAATCACGGAAATTATTTCTCGAAGAGTTTCGTCAAAAAGGATTCGTGGAAAATCTTGAATTGCCGATGTTCGTGAAGGGCGGCGAATTGAGGCACGGATTGTTTAATACTTCAAAAATCACTATTAACAGCGAAGATTTCTTCCTGACCATGGTTACCGATATAACCGAACTCAGACGGATTGAAGAAGAATTAAGAGGATACAGGGAAAAGCTTGAAATCATGGTTGCCGATCGGACATCCGAACTGGAAGAAAAAACAAAAAGTTTGTTGGCAGCAAATACTGCGCTGAATGTACTTCTGCAAAAAAGAGAAGGAGATAAGAAAGTAGTGGAGGAGCGTTTTATCTCTAATATAGGAAGACTTGTCCTTCCTTATATTGAGAAGATAAGTAAAAGCAATCTCGATGACCAACAACAGTTATGCCTGCGGACCATGAAAAGGCATCTTGAAAATATCGTTTCCCCTTTGACGAAAAATATCGATCAATATAACTTCACGCCCAAAGAAGTTCAGTTATCGGTTTTAATTAAGGATGGCTGGACCAGTGCAGAGATAGCGGAAATAATGGGAGTGGGCAAAGGTTCAATTGACACTCACAGGAAAAACATCAGAAAGAAATTACGTCTGGGCAGATCTTCCAACCTTCAGTCCCGTCTGCGTTTTCTCGAACAATAGGTTCTAAAATCTTCAAATAAATCAGCCATTCTCTTTAATTTATAAATGAAATTTAATTAAACCCTGCTTATTAAAGGCCGGGTTTTTGTTTTTTAATGCAGCTATGACGAAGTTTAAGAAAATTAATGTTTTGCCGTTCGATAAGATTAATATATAATAAATTGATTTTATGTCGATTCTATAAAAACCTTATTCCTGAAAGTTTTGATCCCGATAGAGTATAGTAAATGAAAGACGAAAACAATTCAGAAAGGTTATCAAATTCGACTACAACAACTATGCATGAAACATTGCCGGCAACAAATCTCAAGCAGGTAAAAGAAGCTGGGCAGGAATCAGACCGGAGGCTTGCCGATATTATCGATTTTCTACCGGATGCAACTTTTGCCATTGACCTTTCGGGAAAAGTTATTGTTTGGAACCGGGCCATGGAGGAAATGACCGAAGTCAAGGCCGTGGATATATTGGGCAAAGGTGATTATGAATACAGCATACCATTTTATGGAATGCGCAGACCAATGCTGATTGATCTGGTATTTACCGCTCCAGAGAATAAAAAACAATACTATGCTGCCACGAGGACGGGAAATACCCTTTTAATCGAAGCCGATGTAACTTTAAAAGGAGTGTCCTGTGTCTTATGGGGAAAAGCCGGGCCCTTATATGACAGCCATGGCAACATCACCGGTGCCATACAATCCGTTCGGGATATCAGCCGGATCAAGCAAACGGAGGAAGCATTAAAAAAGGCGCATGATGAATTGGAACTCCGGGTCCAGGAAAGAACCGATGAGTTAATGCGGGCAAACAAGATATTGCAGGCGGAAATTCTTGAGCGCAAACATGCAGAGTTGATGCAGAAAGAAAGCGAGGAAAAGTTTGCCGAATCCTTTTTAAAAAGTCCGATTCCCATGGCCATAACAGCCATGACGGACGGACGGTATATTGAGGTCAACGAAACGTTTGCGCATGTTATGGGGCTTAAACGCGAAGAACTGATCGGCAATACATCCACCGATATTGGTTATATTACCGAGGAACACCGTAAGTTATTTCTGGAACAGTATCGTCGGGAAGGATTTGTGAGAAATCTTGCGCTGCCGGTGCGAGTAAAAGGCGGCGAAGTGAAATATGGCTTATTCAATTCTTCGAAAATCACCATCAGAGGCGAAGATTTTTTCCTGACGATGGTAACTGATATTACCGAGTTAAAAGAAGCGGACGACGCCCTGCAGCGTGGCCGCACCCTCCTCCAGTCGCTGATTGACAACACCCCTGCTTTGATTTACGCAATTGACACGAAAGGGAGAATTATTATCGCCAATAAAGCCTTCGGAGATCTACTGGGCAGGAAGCCATCGGAAATCATTGGAAAGAGGCGCCGCGAATTTTTACCCCCGGACATTGCCAGCCGTGATGATGCGAATGACCGGGAAGTCCTGAGCGTCGGTCATTCCCTTGAATTTGAGGAGCGTGGCACATTCAATGAGGAAGAGACTACTTTCCTTACCACCAAAGCCCCTTTACAGGATCAGGATGGCAAGATTTGGGGAGTTACGGTAATTTCTACAGATATAACGGAACGCAAAAGGGCGGATGAAGCCCTGAAAATCAAATCAGCCGACCTTCTAGCCGTGAACAGGGAATTGGAATCATTTGCTTACTCTATTTCTCACGATTTACGGGCGCCGCTCCGGGCTATTGATGGATTTTCACGTATTATTTTAAAAAAATACAGTGCCGATTTTGATGAAGATGTTATTGACAAATTCAATATTATAAGAAGCAATGCCCAGATTATGAGCCAACTTATTGATGACATCCTGGCCTTGTCCCGCCTGAGCAGGGAAAAAATGTCCCTTACCCCGGTAAATATGGCCGACATAATTAATGCAGTCTGGAACGAATTACTGGCAATAAATCCCGAAAGGAAAATGGAACTCATTATAAAAGACGCTCCGCCCGTTTTAGGTGATCAGACACTTCTTAAGCAGGTTTATGCCAATCTTCTAGGCAACGCCGTTAAGTTTACCAGAAAACGGGATACCGCCCTGATCGAAGCCGGAGGTTACAGGAAAGGAAATGAGAATGTTTATTATGTAAAGGACAATGGCGCCGGATTCAACATGGAATATCAAAGCAAACTTTTCAGAGTTTTTCAGCGTCTGCATCCCGCCTCTGAATTTGAAGGAACAGGCATCGGACTTTCCATCGTATCACGCATTATCAGCCGGCACGGAGGCAGCGTCTGGGCGGAAGGCAAGGAAGATGAAGGCGCCGTCTTTTATTTTACTATTCCTTCAAGAAAGCGAAGTACGGCAAGGCCTGCGAAAAATTAACCAATAATTTCTCAAGCAGCCTTTATTGCAATTAATAAGTTCATAAAGAATTTCAAAATTATTGTCTTCAGGCACGCAACTTTCGAAGAGCCGCTTCATATTCCTTTTTGAGATAAGGCGGGCTGGAGTTACCCAGCGCTTTTTGAAGCACATATTCCGTTCGCGACGGATCAATGACGGATAGAGCTTTAACAGCCATCATCTCCTTATAAGTACGAGGTGGAAAGACACGGGTAACGGTTTTTCCCGAGGGGTCAAAAGACTGGATGTAATTTCTCTCGACAACTTTATGGTAAACATTCACGGTCACGGCAACTTTATCAGTGGAATTGTCCATTGCGTGAAGGCCTTTATTGAGTGGTAGAACAAATGTTGTCTCTCCCGGGCCAAAAACACTTTCAGAGGTCTCTCTGATTTCACAAAAGTCTTCCTGTTTTCCATCATCACAACGTTCGTATTTTTTTTCCCCGACTTTTCCGAAAAGTGTTCCAACAATCCCCCAGGCATTATGATCATGAATGAAATCGGCTTGACCGATATCCCAAATATAGGCAAAAGCAACGAAAAGCTTGTCGGGACTGCGGTAGAGGGTATACTCGTTCGGCCATATCCCGGATCGCTCAAGACCGGACACACTGCCGGGAAAAATAATTTTTTCAAGATAGCTGCAAAACCAGTCCGGCCGTGATGTGAGTTCCGCAACGGATTCACGGCCATGCTCAATGCTTTGAAAAACGTTTTCATCCTGGGAAACTATTTTGCGGAATTCATTACAAAATTTTTCAAACCTATCCATTTTTCTCTCCTTTATCATTGGTTGCCGATTGGTCACGGCTTGCTACTCCGTATTTCCGGATATGAGTCCATGATTCATATTCCGGAGTATCCGGATTCTCAGTCAGAGCCTCTTTCTCCTCCATATATTTTTTTCGGCTGCCCTTACTTTTGTAAAGCAGCCTGTCCTTTCCTATGGGGCAAACCTTCGTACATATTCCACATGGATTTGCCCGCCTCGCCACAAGTTCCTCGTGCATTTTTAAGCAGGCCGTCTTATCGTAATCGCCACTTATGTAGTCTTCCCGTGGGCGAATGGCATTCTTCGGACAAAGGGATGCACAAAGTTTACATTTAATACATAGTTCACGAGGCTGCAGCGGATCAGCAGGTATTTCGGCCGCGGTTAAAACGGAAGCAAAACGTACTCTTGGACCAAACTCGGGGGTGAGGAGGCAATGACTCATGCCGATTGTTCCGAGACCGGCGTATTTTGCCGCCGGTACATGACCGAATGCCGCCATATTCTTTTCTTTCAATGCCCGCATTGAGGTGTAAGTATCGCGGGTAAAGGGGAACGAGGCATGACCCAGACGATTTAAATAACGGGTCAGTTTTACAATCAGATTATCGAGTTGACGGTTTGTCGTATCATATACTTCCTTGTGCAATGCGGAAGGTGTGGTCTCCACAACAGGAAGCGGCATGGAGATGCCGGCAACGATGACGGTACGAACCTCGGGAAAAATCGCGCGGGGCCGGAACTCGGGAGGAACTTCATTTGCCTCGTCCCATCGCTCCTCAGGAGCAAACCCGACTATATCGGCGCCATTTTCTGTGCAAAATTGAATGATTTTATCTTTTAGTTCCTGTCCTTCCAGTGAAACAGTCATTTCGTTCTCTCCGGTCTAAATTTAAAAGCGATTTGCTTCGAAAAAAATATAGGAACAGGAATTGCGTATGTCAATTAAATACCGATATCGGCAAATGCATTTAAACTTTATATCAGAAGATAATCTTCTCCAAGATAATTTTAAGAAGGTAAAATCGGTCTATTTAGTATCCATTCGGAAGACTCATATAACACTGTGATCATTCCGGAACCGGAAGGAGTCATTCATGGCCCTGAAATCAAAACGAAATATAGAAATGATTGATTATCAGTGAAGAACTTTTCCGGACCGGAAATTACTTAATTTTTTAAATTGATATGTCCTTCATTAGAAAAAGTAAACTGGCGGCTGCCAAATACCGTTTTGACAGTAGCCTTACCTTCTATTTTATAAGGCAGATCTCCTTCCGTTAAAATTGTCTTCAGGCTGTTGCTCAAATCTTTAAATCGAGCTGATAGCGGTACTTTAATTCTCGTTGTTGATGATGAGGGAATCAAAAGTTCGTTTTCCAGACTGCCGTTGCCGACCGCCTCATTTTTAAGATAAACGGTATATTCAAAAGATTTAAATTGAAGATCAAAGCGGTTTGGATTTCGTACATCGATATCCAGCAAAAGATTCATCCCGGTGAAGGACAGAGGCCTGAGAGTAACTCCACGAATGGTAAAGGATGGTACTTCAATTATCCAACTGAGGCAGGAGGAGAGGAGAGCAGAAATTACAAATATGAAAAATATCTTATAGAAACTCCTGATTTTCCCGTGATTCATTTTCTCCTCTAAAAATTTTTATTTTATATTCTAATGTTATTACCTGTCTGCTTACCTAACCGGGGTGTTTTTATAAAAGAATAATTAAAATTTTTCCCCAAGCGCAAATCCCGGTATATTCTAACTTTTTTCTTACTATTTCTTATTTCATAGCAACAAAGGTATTTCCTGCAGAGATAATCGAGATGCTTGACTTGATTATTGCCGTAGCCGTATGTTCCCCGCAGCTAATCACCTGTATCACGCCATTTGGTGATGTACCATTATTAACTGCCGCGATGGTTCTGAATAAATCTCCCGGTTCAATTCCGTCTTTCCATCCCTTATCGATATAGACAACATCAAGCGTGGCTTGATAGGGCTGGTCGCTTCGGGCGGCGATAATTAATCCGTTGATGTCAGGGCGGCGAAATTGTTCCGTTGTCATCGGGATCTTCATTTTATAATAAGGAACAAGAAACTCTCCTTTATCGATTTCCCTGAAGCATTCATTTATCTTCGCCATCGTTTGATTGCCTGTAGTTTTAACAATTTCAGCAATACCGCCAATTGAAATAATATATCCCATTTTTGCTCTGGAAAGCGGATGTCTGATCATATCCGAAACTTTTACTACATAAAACTTATCTCCGGCTTTGACAGGATGACCAAAGTGAGCCCAAAAAGTATCTCCCTCGCCATAGACACATTGTTCGGACGGGGATTCGCCGATTTTGCCGCCGCTGGGAATTTCCGATACCATATAGCCGCTGGACATGAGAGTAGTTTCGTCAATAAGTGGTTGCTTCTTCTCTATAAATTCTCCCTTTCCTGCCCCATTCCTTTTCACGGATTCCATATAAGAAGCTGCATCCTGCCGCATTGCCTCGTCTTTAGATTCTTTCGGTTCCATAAAAAAAGCAGGAATTTTGATTACCTGGTCAGGATAAATTTTATGCGGATTCTTTATCCAGTTGTTTTCTTTCCAAATTTTCGGCCAGGAAAAAGGATTCTGCAGCTCCGCATTTGCAATATCCCAGAGGGTGTCGCCTTTAATTACTTTATGTTTTTTTATTTCCTGTGTCTGTGCAAATGCAACCGAAGTTAAAAGCAGAAATATTAATAATGCATATATAATCTTTCTTTTCGGCATGTTCACTCTCCTTCGTGTTTTTTGCCGTACGAAAAATAACCGAGGCAATAAAAATTGTCAAGAATATTGATAAATAATAAGAATTTAGAAACCACCGGTATTTAAAATTATTTTTTTTCTTACTCATTTTTTTTATGCCATGTATTTCATCGACGACCATTTTAATTTAAATTTTCTTGCAGTTTATAATCAATAAAAAAAGGGATTAGAAAGATGGTTTCTAACCCCTTGATTTATTTATGGTGCCGAAGACTGGATTTGAACCAGCACAGGCGCACGCCTACTAGACCCTGAACGCACGGTCAGAGATATAGAAGGATACAACGGGATAACGAAAGAAATTGAATTTTCGAGCAGTTATCCCGTTTTTCTTACCTAAGGTGCACAAAGGAAATGCAAGGAAAACAGAGGATATATTTTGTAAAGTAATGACCAAAAATTGGGTACTGAACCCCTGAAATCCCAGTAGCTGTGATCCGGCCCGAAGGGAAGCATCGAAGTTTTTGATGCTCACGCCATGGCCCCGCATTACGAGTTGAAAGCCGTTACTCGTGTACATTTTCCCGAAATCTCTCTTTCAAATAACAACATTGTTCAAAGCTGCCGAAGGAGCGCCGTGCTAGTTACGCTGCCAACAGCCTTTATTCTATTCTCCATAAATTGTCTGTCATGCAATTAAACGAGATAATCCTCCCAAAAATTGTCCATGCACTGCTGATTATCGAGGCAGTGATGGCGAGACGATCAGTGCATATAAAGCCATTTTTTCTATACGCTATCATCGTATATTATTATTGACATCTATACGATATAGGCGTATAAAAATTGGGAAGGAGGATCTGTTATGTCTGATGAAGTTTATTATCAATACAATCCATGGTGGGAAGAGGAATTTGATTTGGGAAATACCATCCCCAGACCGCGATACCTTTCTCGAATGGATAAAGTATTTTCAGAAAAAGCCATCGTTTTTCTTACGGGACTGAGAAGGGTTGGCAAAACCACCCTTCTAAAGCTCTTCATTAAGAGTCTAATTCATCAAGGCATACCTGCCAAGCATATTTTCTATATAAGTCTGGATGATTACTTGTTGGAGAAGAAGTCCATCATTGATATCGTTGCCGATTACAGGAAGATGCATAAACTTCGCATCGAGGAGAAGATATACCTGTTCCTTGATGAAATAACGTATAAGGATCAGTTTCATCGGCAGCTTAAAAATCTTTATGACCAGCAGAATGTAAAAATCTATGCGTCTTCATCCAGTAGTTCCGTTCTGAAAGACAAAAAAGCATTCCTCACCGGCCGCGAAGTCGTCTTGGAAATCCTGCCTCTTAATTTCGAAGAATATTGTACTTTCAGAAGGCTGGAGATCAAAAAGAGGGAAGCTTATCTTATGGAATCATACTTTGAAGAATATCTCAGGACAGGCGGCATGCCGGAATACGTCCTGACGCAAGACAGGGAATATTTGACTACGTTAATAGATGATGTGATCTATAAAGACATTGTCGCATTTCACGGCATCAAGAATCCTCAGGGCATCAAGGACTTTTTTGCTCTTTTAATGGAGCGCGCGGGCAAACAGGTCAGCATCAACAAGATCGCAAACATTCTGAAGATGTCACCCGATACGGCGAAAAGGTATCTGCAGATGTTTGAGGAAACCTATCTTATCTACCTGGTGCCGCGTTATGGGAAGTTGAATGAACGGCTCCTCTCGCCCAAGAAAAATTACGCCGCCGACCTCGGCATCCGGAATCTTCTGACGGGATTTCGTGATAAAGGTGCACTGTTCGAAAATTACATATACCTGATGATCAAGCACCTGGAGCCGGCATATATTTATCAAAACGGCACTGAGCTGGATTTCTTCACGCGAAACAAAATGCTGATCGAAGTAAAATACGGCGGCGAATTGACGACAAAACAAAAAGAATTGTTCGAGAAGACGGCGGCGGAAAAAAAACTGACGATCGATAATATTCATGAACTCGAAAACCTCAAGGCATTATTATTAAATGAGATTACAGAGCGCTGACTTTATGAATTATGGAGAGTTGTTCGAAAAATATCTGGCTTTGGTTGCCGAGAGCAGGTCTCTGAAGGAAGAGAATGAAATCTTGAAGGCGAAATTGGGCATTTCGGAGAAACAGCGTGTCGATTCATGTCCGGATTTCAAAAATCACTCGCCTTCAGAATTGGACACACCTGAAATCGATCTACAGACAGTATTTACAACGTATTCCGATCCATTGGAGAGCCTACTCCGTGGAGCGCGGATGAAATCAAGCATGAAGGGCGAGCGAGACGAACTGTAAGCGATTACGCTAAAACCAAAAGGTAAAGATATGGCCGTCATTATAAATGCGCCCTCTGGCCAAGATCGACTTGGCCGATCTTGGGGGTTACATCATCAGCTCTTCTTTCCCGTTCATGGCAACAATCCCTCCAGAGCGCCCTTGATCCACTCGAATTCGACCTTTTCCTGTTCAAGGCGCAACCGGCTGTTTATGCGATCGTAGCGCAGATCATCGTATAGACGGTTCTCAATAGGATTGAGTCTCGAAAGATCGCGCTTCTGCGGCGTGGTCTCGCGTCCCCAATGCACGCGGTGGGCGAGCAAGGTTTCTCTGTCCATCAGGAAAGATTCGGCATGCGGAACTTTCGAGCGCAACTGGTCCAGAATGGCGAAACCGTGGGTGTCGATGTCGCCCCAGTAATGAATCCTGCGACTTTCAAGCCAGCGGGCTTCGGAGAGTCTATCAAAGCCGTATCCTGCGCCGAAGATAACAATACCTTTGGGAACCGAAGGGAAGGCCAGAAAGTTGATCTCGTTTTCAGTGATAAAAACGCGCTCTATGGGCAGGTCGAGCCGGGCGAATGCGTCATGGCTGACGGCGATGTCCTGATCGGCTCCCGTTGGGAAAATCGTCAGATCGGGGTCGAGAACGCGAAAACGGAGGCGAGCGGGCTTGTCGCGAAAGCCGTATCTGCTGCAGAAGTTAGCCGACCCGGTCAACTCCGTTCGGATCGCTTCCGGCGGCAAGGCCAGATCCAGAAGCTCTGTCAGTATTGCACGATGCTGCTCAATGAATTTTGTGTCTATTCCGGGAAGATCGATCTGCCTCAGGTAAATTCCGGGACGCGGGTGATCCCCCAGCCAGGATACAATGTCCAATAGACGAGGCCACTCATCGTTCAACGCCAATGCCTTAAGAGGGCGGCGCGCGAGCCACGGCAGCAGCCGGGGGTGGTGCCGTCCGGTCATTTCCAGAAGGTTCAGGAACCGTCGGGATTCGGCGCCTTTGCCGATCAAAGCAAAGGCAAGCTCCGCCGAATCTATCCAGATTTCATCCGGTACGGCGTTTTGTCCCAGGACACGATGCCTCACGTCGCGCCAGACAATGCGGTAGCCTTGCGATTCACCACGTCGAAGGCGTTCAATCCAGTTTCGCACGTCTGCATAGCGTTCGGAAAGCTCGTTCGAACTCGGCCCTTTCAGGGCAAGGCGACGGGGGAAGCGTTGATCTCCACGAACCAGTGCGGACAACAATTCCCCCCTTCGCCATAGCTTGTCCATCTGCGCTCGAATATCGGCCGGCGTGGTCCAGCTCATGCGACCGACCTCGCTTTTTCCGCCCGGTATTCTTCTATTGAGAGATTGCGAAGTTTGGAGGCGCGACCGTCCTCGTTGTGGACGAATCCGACATTGGAAACGAAAGGCTCGATGATATGAATTTTCTGCAGCGGCGTGGAAATCAGGATTTGCAGATTCAGTTGCGCAAAGAGCTTAAGGCCGTATTGTGCGGATTCGTCTGAGCCGCGTCCGAAGGCCTCGTCGATGACGACAAAGCGGAAGGAACGCGAACGCACCTCCCCCCATTCCAGTCCGAACTGATAAACCAGGCTGGCAGCCAGCACGGTATAGGCGAGCTTTTCTTTCTGGCCGCCGGATTTACCGGCCGAATTGGTGTAGTGTTCGTGTTCACTGTCGTCTTCCCGCCAGCGCTCGCTGGCGGTGAAGGTAAACCAATTGCGCACGTCGGTGACTTTGACCATCCAGCGGCGGTCAAGCTCGGAGCGGCCCTCGCGTCCCCGGAAGCGCTCGATGATATTTTTGACCTGCAAGAATTTGGCTTCCGAATACTGTTCGTCATCAGAACCCGTAAGCGAGCCCTCAGTGCAAGCCCGCAACTCGCTCTGGAAATCCCGTATCTCCTGATCCTGAGTCGTTTGGACTTCCAGCCGGATATAGCGTCCCGGATTATAGTCGATCCGGAAAAGCGATTCATTGATGCGAATGATGCGTTCCTTGATCGTCTCCCGCTCTCGTGCGAGCTGCGACTGAAAGTTGGCGACTTCGCGAATCGTATTCTCGTTCAGCAGCTCCTTGAAACGCGCCTCGAAGCGCGGCAGGTCATCGGTTTTGAGATTGTTCAGAATAGTGCGATACTCGCCTGCCGCATCGACGGATACATCGACATCCTGACTCTCAAGCGGAAAGTCCGTCTTATAGGAACTCATGGCATCGATGATCTTTTCGCGGAGCCGATCTGATTTTTTCCCTTCAGCATCGATACGCGCCTGAAGCCATTGGCGCATATCCTGTTCGCGACTTTCGCAGGTTTCAATCGTGAGGTGCTGCGAGCCGGATAATTCTGCGCGCA
Source organism: uncultured Smithella sp. (assembly GCA_964632255.1). Classification (GTDB taxonomy): domain Bacteria; phylum Desulfobacterota; class Syntrophia; order Syntrophales; family Smithellaceae; genus MVRV01. Next base: position 83,828 of record CAZWCA010000005.1, read on the forward strand.
GTTTGGCCAGTTGCTTGAAATGGTCGGCCACACACCCTTTGTCCGCTGCATCCAGCAAGGCCCGGGTCCGATCCCTCATTTCTTTGGCATCGCTTTTTCGTTGCAGGCTTTTGGAACGTTTGTCGCGTTGGGACTCAAGCCGGCGCTCGACATTGCTGAGCGCTTCCTCTACGTCCTTCAGACGCAGGGCGAGTTCCTTCAGCAGATCGGAAGCGTTTTCCAATTGCTTTTTTTCTTCCTGCAGTTTGTCCAGGGCGACGGCAAGGGAGCGCCAATCCATTTCGCGAAATTCGCTGTATCCGTCCAGTTTGGAAAGCGTCTCCAGTCGAGCCCGGATGACTTTCTGCTCTGCCTGCAGTTTTGCAATGCCGGCGCCGATCTTGCCGAGGCGATCCTCCTGAAGCCTGATCTTATTTTCCAGGGCTGCTATTTTGGCGGCATTGCTCCAGCCCAGCACATACCGGCTCCGATCATCCAGCCGGTAGCGGTCGTCTTTTTCATGGCGTTCGCCGGGCTGTTTGATTTGCCCGGAGCGTGTGATCGCCTTGGTTTCGCGGCGGAACTGTTCCGGGGTCATGCAGCAAGCCAGATCGAAACGGTGGGTGACCTCACGCGCCAGCCAAGCGTAGAAGCTCGAATCGGGCTTGATCTCGATTTTGCAGATCAGCGATTCGGATCTCACATCGAGCATATCGGTTCTCGCTCCGGTGCGCACGCGATAGTAGACCAGGCGTCCTTTCAGATCGGTACGGTCCACCCATTCGGACACACGGGCGTAATGCTCGTCCGGAACCAGCAGCGATAAGCCGAAATTGCGCATCAGGCGTTCGATGGCCCCTTCCCAGTCGCGCTCATCGTCCCGCACCTGGATCAACTCGCCTGCAAAGGGCATTTCCTCTTCCGCAATGCCGAGCGCAACGCACAGGGCGCTGCGCATGGCAATCTGATGGCCGTCGATATTGCTGCGCCGGGCCTTCAGGCTCTTTACTTCGGATACCAGCGAATCGTGTTCCTGCCGGTTCTGGGCAAAGGTCACCTCAGCCTCGCTTCGCTCATTCTGGCAGTGCTCCTCCCGTTGAGAGGTCTGATCGTGCAATTCTTTGAATTCGCTTTGTTGTGTGAGAAAGGCATCGGCGTCATCGACCGGATCAAGGCCCAGTTCGCGGACCAACTCCGCATAGCGCATTGCCTTGGCTGCCCGGCGGGTTTTGTCTTCATCAAGGCGATGGATCTCTTCGGCAAGTCGCTCGATGCGGTCGCCGCCATTGTCGGCAATGCTGCGGCGCAGTTCCCTTTCCCGACTCTGGTGCGTCTTTTTCTGTTCTTCTGATTGCGCGACCTGTTCGTCATAGCGCGCAATGTCCCGGGTGAGCGAGGCGATGTGTGCCTCCAGCATTTCCAGCTTGAGTCCGGCGAAATACGGCTTGAGCGCGTCGCGACAGCTCCGGAATTGTTCGACCGTATTCTGAATTTCTGCGTACCGGTCGCAATCGGCCACCAAAGGCGACAGTTGCTCCATCTGCCGCTTGGCTTTGAGCACCGCCTCGTGCGCCCTCGTCAGGTCATCAAAATGCCCGAGCAGAGCTGAAATCCGCGGAGCGACATCGAAAGGCTCCAGCATGTGGTCGCGCACAAAATCGGTCAGATTGCCGACAGACTTCATCGATACGGTTTGATGGAAAAGATCCAGCGCCTGTTCGTTGTCTATCCCGAAACGGCGGCGAAACCAGGCGCCGTAAGGGGGATAGCTGTCAAACAACTCGGCGCCGAATGTGCGCAGGCGTTTGCGCAGGTTGGCAATATCGGAATCGAAGCGGGCAAAATGCGAGGCGATGGACATATCCTTCTCGCAGGCTGCGAAAAAGCGGGCCGGTTGCCCTTGCAGGTCTTTGAACCAAAATACCTGGGCCAGCGTAATGGTCTGTTGATAGCCCGCGTTATGGAAGACGCCCAGAACGACAGAGTAGCTGTTATGGTCGCGCAGGGATACGGGTTTGGCGGCGCCCGATTGTTCGTTGCGTTCGGATTTGTAATGCCCCAGCACATAAGAGCGCAATGTCCGTTCCCGGAGTTCCGCCCCGGCCGCCTTGTTGAAAGCGACCCGGTGAGCCGGTACGAGCAAAGCGGTGACAGCGTCAATCAGCGTGGATTTGCCCGAGCCGATATCGCCCGTGAGAAGGGCATTTTTCCCGCCGAGGTGCAACGTCCACACACGATTGTCGAATGTTCCCCAGTTCAGCACTTCCAGGCGGCTCAGACGAAATCCTGCTAGGCTGTCGTCTCCAACGAAATCCAAACCGAGCGTTTGCTCATCAATCATCTGCAGCCGCTCCCTTCCGGGCCGTGCAGCGCGTGCGATAGGCCTTCAATTTTTCGTCGAATTCCGCAAGCCATTGCGCATCGACAAAGGATTTAAGAATGCGCATGATTTCGAACACCTTCTTTTGATCGCGCAGGGGGCGGATAAATCCCATTTCGGCGATTTTGTTGAGATGCCCATCGACCTGATCGACCAGCCGCGCTTCGTTGCTGCCGTCCGGAAGGAAAACGCGCATCAACTCCACAATATCGTCTCGGGAAAGAATGAGCCGGGTCTCGCCGCCTCCGGCATCGAATTCGGCCAGTTTTTTCCTCAGCAATGCCAGAAGCAGGCTGAGCGGGAATGACAGGGCGCGGCGTGCAATGAGCCGAGGCCTTTTCAGCAAAGGCTCGCCGCCGCTCTCGTCTTGCGATCTAAGGAAGGCGTAGCCTTCTGACTCGTCCAGCAGCAGATCAAGCCCGAGCACTGCTACATAATCCCTCACGCGAGCCTGCAGGTTGAGCAGCGTTTCCCATAAGTCCGGATCGTTGTCACGGTACAACACGCCCTTCATGAGTGGTATGACAACCGATGAGAGGCTGTGCTTGTCTGTTTGGTGTTCCGGCAGGTGTTCCGTTGTTGAACGGTTATCCGGTGCGGTCATATTATACCCTCACAAAAATGATGCGCGGCAGGCGGGCGCGCCGGACGGTCCCGTCCTTTGCCTGCCACTGCACGACATCGCGTGTATCTTCTTCCACCACAGCGCAGGGCCATTCGCTTGCCAATTGCATGTATGCCACCAATTCCGCCAGCCCCTGTTGCAGAGGATGCTCTGTCAGCAACTCGCTTAAACTGATTTGCGAATTTGATTGCAAATCCCTGCGAATATAACTCAGCAGTTGCGCTTTGTCGATGATCGTTTGGAAAAACAGGGGCGCTACATCCAGGTCAACCTCGCCGTCTTCGAGTTCCGCATCATTGATCGACAGCTTGACAGAAGGAATATACAACGGTCGCTCCATCGGCATCTCGATGGACGGGTACATGTCCGGGATGGTCATGAATGCTCCCTGCGGAATTTCATCGCGCACGTTCAGAGCAGTCGCTTCGATGCTGTGCAGGATGTCCATGATACGGCGGTTTTCCAGCCAGGCCTGATCGTCGAGAAAACGTCTGAGTTGTTGCGAGAGCTGCGCCACCGTGCGCTGCGTGTGTTCACCAGCTTCCAGCCAGTCGTAATGAATGCGGCCCAGACGAGCATCCGGTTCCATTTCTGCAATCGACGGCAGACGAAGCATATGATCGAGGAGCACGGTCAGTTCTTCCTGACGCTGCTGCGACATCAGAAAATCCCAGAACGCCCGGAAACTCCTGCCCTGATCGGAATCTGCGATTGCGTCGCGTTCTCCCAGAATCTCTTCCAGAAGTGCGCCTTTTGCCCCCTCCCACTGGGCAATGCGCTCACGGACCCGTCGGTCGAGCCTGCGGAAATTGTGTTCCACTTCACGGAAATCGGAGAGCAGATCGCGCGCAAGCTGAACCACCTGCTGAAAACGGTCTTTCAGCGCGGTGTTGTCCAGCAAGAGCATATCGCCCGCCAGGATACGTGCGATCTCGGCATCGATCTCAGTCCGGCGCTTGTTGAGTTCCGCCACACGCACTTTGGGGTCGGTTTCGCTTCCCGTGCAGATTTGCCTGAGAAGCTCAAAAAGAGTCAATAACCTCGACTCGGTCCCGATAAAGGCCCGCTCGGTGAGGCTGGACAGCCATGCAATCGCCTTCTCCGCAGCCGGCATCAGATCGAAATGAGGCTCATCCGATCCGGGCCGATAAAATTTGCGCAGCCAGCCCTTGTCGCTGCCCGCCCAGTCGTTCAGGTAATCCTGTGCGGTTCTGGGGAATCTCTCAGAGCCCAATCGCTCGCGCAAGAAGAACAATTCATCCTCCAAGGCCTCAGTCAGGTCGGCTTGCGCCATGACGCGCACATTGGGGGCAATGAACGTCCTTTCGAGAAAACTCAGAACCAGAGGCGCATGATCCGAACAGAGCAGACGCCAGGCCGGATGATTTTTTCGCAGCAGTTCAAGGGTTGTGTAGTCCAAGCCCATAAAGCTATTTCCTGTTATCCATTCCAATCGCTTATCATGATATTGGGGAAACGACATCAAAAAACGTTAATGTTGTCAATACCTGGTTTTGCTTTTGCCAATTAAGTGTTGAGTGCTACAACACCGTGGACACTCAGGTTTTTTAATATATCGGAGTAGATTTCTGGTAAGGTGCTGCGCGGCATGTCCGAGAGGTATTACGGGGAAATGGGTCATCAACACGGCAAGAGCCTTTGGCGTCTCCGCTTCATCAATAGCCAAGAGTTTTTTGAGCGGATTTCAGAAAAGTCTCTCACAGAACAAAAAAAGGGTTAACCGCATTATTGGTAACCCTTGATATTATGGTGGACCAGGGTGGAATTGAACCACGATTACGTAAGTCTCTGAAACCGCATTAATTTCATTGGGCAAGTATTTTCCTATTTTGGCATTGTTTTACTTTTCTTAGAAAAAAATCCATACACAAGCTTGTCCAATATTCAGAATCTTTAAGGAACCAGTTTTGCATTATTTGGGCTTTTTAAAAAAATTAAAAACCTTCCATGACACGGGCATAGTGTTTCCTAAATTGAATTCTAATGATAATAGATTAATCGGGAAATCAGAAAAGTAGTGACCAAAGTAATGACCAAGCACGTCCCTACTGGGACGTGCTAATGTCAATAACTAATTGTTTTTATTGGTGCCGAAGACTGGATTTGAACCAGCACAGGCATTCACCCACTAGACCCTGAA
>CAZWCA010000006.1:0-69805 GCA_964632255.1 uncultured Smithella sp.
CTCTATCCAGCTGAGCTACAGGCGCAAATAGTAAATCCTGTACCTGAAAAAAGAGCTTGCGTAATATCCTCTCTTCGATGTTTTGTCAAGATCAAATGCTGCAAAAAATATTCTCTCTCAGGTAACCTTCATTACATAAGGCTAAAATCATTTTTTTTATCGCTGTTCTTACTTTGGTGGTCCCCCGGTATATGACTTGTCAGGAAATAAACCTGAGTAAAATCTAGGTATTTATGCTTGATTAATCTTGTTGAATCCTGATAATTTCTCTGTATTATTTATGGAATTTGAAGATTTATAAAATAAAATAGATCATCTTTGCTGATTTTCAAGTTTCTTATAAGCTTTTTTCAAATTTTTCTTTTAATATTACGAATTCGCTTTTTATCCTGTTTAATCTATCAGATCCTAATTCGGATTATTTTAGAACAGAGCCCTCAATGTTCACAGTCAGTTATTTCCATGTTTCGCTTTGACTCACAAAGGCATGAACGACTCTTTTTAATCTTAGGCGTGTTTGCCAAATGCGCCAACATTTGAATCGATTTTTGTTTCAAGAAAATTTTAATTTTATTAAAAAATTGTATTTACTTTCGGCGACATGTTAAAAATATTCTAAAAGACCTAATGCGATCATTGCACAACAATCCTTGGAGAGAAAAAAATGAAGAAAATTATAAATATAAATAATCTTAAATATTTTTCTCAGGAGAAAAAAGACTGGAACCGGTATGCATGTACACAGATGCTGCTTGGGTTCAAAGGAATAACTTGTTTTGACCAGAAAAAGTTTTCTGAAATTCATAGACGTGGCATGGATAATTATGAAAAAAATACTTCAAATTTTATAGATAATCTTAATTTGGTAATCCAAGGCATTATTGAATATCGTAAAGATCCTAACTTAACAAGTAATGACATTAAAAATTATATTATAAATGGTAATCCGGTATGCGTGATATTGCATCTTAATCGGAATGATGATTGCGGACACTCATTTATTGTGTATGGATTTAATGATTCCGACGGTTTATTTTATATAATTGATCCGGAAAATGCTTTAAAAAAAGAAATGTCATATTCTGATTTTGATTTATACTTTAATGACTATAAAGTTAATCATTTAGCAAAAGAAATTTTTGTTATTAGATAAATTATCGTATCTATTCATAAAAATGTAATTTTCCAAAAATTTATTCTGTTGAAAACAATGATGAACTTCGTTGGTCATGTGCAAATTTCTACCTGAGGAAAACAAATGGTTCGCATTGGTTTTCATATATCAATTAGCGACGGCTTTGTGAAAGCTGCAGAGAGAGCCAAAATACTTGGTTGCCAAACTATGCAGATATTTACAAGAAGTCCCAGAGGCTGGGGTTTGCCTCGACCGATTGACTCAAATGAAGCGAGATTATTCCGTTCTCTTCGTATAAGTTACGATATTAACCCCCTTGTTGTGCATATGCCATATTTGCCCAATTTAGCCTCACCTGACGAGAACCTTTATCTACGCTCAATCGTGACACTGGCAGATGAATTGAGACGCGCAGAACAGCTTGGGGCGTCTTATCTTGTTCTTCATGTGGGTCACCGGGGAGATGCATCGGAAGAAGAAGCGTTTTCTCGCGTAGCCGCCGCAATTAACCAGACCTGTGGCGCGATACCAGGATCAACGATAGTGCTTTTAGAAAATACTGCGGGGCAGGGTACCGAGGTGGGATCTCGTTTTCATCATTTAGCTCAAATCATAAATATTGTAGAGAATCAGGATCGCATTGGCGTTTGCCTGGACACAGCCCATGCATGGGCAGCGGGATATGATTTATCGACGTCCGACGGCATTGAAAATACTATGATGGAATTCCATAAATATTTGGGATGGGATAAGCTCAGCCTGATTCATCTGAACGATGCTAAAGCGGCTCGCGGTGAGGGCATCGACCGGCATGCCAACATTGGTCAGGGCTTTATTGGTGAGAAGGGCTTTCGTTTTATTCTCCATCATTCCAGGCTATCACAGCGCCCCTTCATAATGGAAACCCCGAAGAAATCGGAATTGGATGATCAGGAAAATATGAAAGTTGTTAAAAGATTGCTTGCAGAAAAGGCCTGAATTTGATGTTAGACAGTTCTTTTCAATTAATGAAAAGTGCCTGGACATAAATATCTTGAGAGGCGTTAGATTGCCTCATGTATGGAGTATAAATGCAAATTAAAGCAGTTATTTTTGACCTTGATGGAACATTAACCCAGCCATATTTTGATTTTGATGCAATTCGCCGGGAAATGGGTTATCCGCCTGAAGCCGAGCCGATTCTGGAATTGATGGAAAAGATGACCCATGAAGAGCGTGACAAAGCGGAGCGAATTTTACTATTTCACGAAGAGAAGGCGATTGTCGAATCTACATTAAATCCTGGTGCAAAAGAAACGCTTACAGAATTGCACAAAAGAGGAATTCCAATCGGAATTTTAACCCGGAATAAAAAAGAAAATGCCCTGGCAGTAGCTGAAAAACATGGATTGAATTTTGATGAAATTGTGGGCAGGCAGGAAGGACCGGTCAAACCCGATCCATTTGGAGTTTTATACCTTTGCGAAAGGTTTGCCGTTATGCCCCAGGAATCGCTCGTTGTCGGCGATTATCTTTTTGACCTGCTTTGCGCAAGGGCAGCAGATGCTGTAGCGGTGTTATTGAAAAACAATAACAAGGCTGAAGAATTTGTAAGGCATGCTGATTTTGTTATAGATAATATTCTTGACATCCTCAAAATTATTGACAGCAAATAAAACTTATTCTCTTCAATAGTAATTATTAACCTAAAATCAGCTATCCATTTTGATATTTTTATTTAAAAAATATATTATATTTTTAAGTGATATACTTAGAAATCTAATAGAATTAAAGAGCCTTTAGTAAATTATTGCAACATCCCTTAATCCGGTTATTCCCGATTGTGAACACTTCATTATTTGTTATTTTATCATATAAACATCCAATAATTTTTTCGGCCATTATTAAAAATTAAGTTAAACAATTTTGACTCAAAGGGGTTTTTATATGTTTTTTAATACTACCTATTTTCAATACATGTTAAGTATTGAAAGAGGAAGAACAGAACGTTCGCAAAAACCTTTCTTACTGTTTCTTCTTGATATTTCCAAATTAATAACCCTTGAGTCACAAAACAAAATTCTAAAAAAAATTAATTTCGCTTTGGATTCATCATTAAGAGATGTAGACATTCGAGGATGGTATGAACATGACAAAATAATCGGCGTGATTTTTACTGAACTTATGTTTACCGATATGATGGGAATAGATAGATTTATAAGCAAGGTTTATGAAAGGTTTTGTCAGTGTTTAGATCCTGAATGGGTCAAGAAAATCAATATATCCTATCATGTTTTTCCCGAGAACCATGAACGTCTGCCGTTAAAGGAATTATTCGACACAAATCTTTATCCTGATATCAACCAGAGAGCACACACCAGGCATATTTCCACTCTCATAAAAACCATTTTTGATGCATTTATAAGCGCTGTGGCGCTTATTTTATTATCTCCGTTTTTTCTTGCTATTGCTATTGCTATCAAGGCTACATCCAAGGGACCTGTTTTTTTCAGACAGGAAAGGGTTGGACTGAATGGAAAGCCATTTAATTTATTAAAATTCAGATCTATGAAAATGAATTGTGATTGTACCAGTCATAAGAATTATATAACAAAGTTCATTCGTGAACAAAAGGATGCAGCTGTTGAGCCTGGTATTTTCAAGATGACAAATGACAATCGAGTTACTTCTGTCGGTCGATTTCTACGTAAAACGAGTCTTGATGAACTACCTCAGCTAATTAATGTTCTGTTAGGGGATATGTCCTTAGTAGGCCCACGTCCTCCGATTCCCTATGAATGCGAAATTTATGATGTCTGGCACCGCAGAAGATTGCTTACCTGTAAGCCCGGCATCACGGGTTTATGGCAGGTCACCGGCAGAAGCAGTACTACCTTTGATGAAATGGTACGCCTTGATCTTAGATATATAACTAAATGGAATCTCTGGCTTGACTTTAAAATTATTCTTAAGACGCCCAAAGCAGTACTGAAAGGAAAGGGTGCTTATTAATTCAATATGAATCTAAGGAATTATTTACTTACACCATGCTTTTCCGAATTTTCAAAAAGTAAACCGTTTAATCTTAATCTATAAAAAAAAGAATAATATATATTAATATATTTTAGTTTTGACCTGAATCCGGAACTACAAAAAAAGATGATGGATGCATAATCCATTTTTAAAGAAAGTTTGATTTGTGCGGCAATGTAAAATTATTTTTTCATCTTTTGGTATGACGTCCTTTAAGAAATTGCGATATCTCCAATCGGGATATCCCCGATTGTGAACATTCCTCTAATTAAATATTCTATTTTTGTTTTTGATAATTGCTTAAACAGCTGAAAGGGAGAAACATATGCTTAACATGGGAATTATGGGATATGGTTATTGGGGACCTAATCTGGCCAGGAACTTCAATGCGGCTAACGGGTCGCAGGTTGTTATGATTTGCGACATGAATGAACAAATTTATAATAAAGCTAAGAAAAATTATCCAAATATCAGGGTCACAAAAGACTGTGATGAAATGATTAATGATCCGGAGGTCGACGCAGTTGCAATAGCAACCCCCGTATTTACCCATTATGAAATAGCTAAAAAAGTGCTTGATGCAGGGAAAAGTGTTTTTGTTGAAAAGCCCTTTACCAGTACAATTGCCCAGGCGGAAGAACTAATCGAACTGGCGGAAAAAAAGAATCTGAAAATCATGGTGGACCATACTTTTCTTTATACCGGCGCAGTTAATAAAATAAAACAATTGATAGCCGATGATGTTTTAGGCGAAATATATTACTTTGATTCTATAAGAGTCAATCTTGGTCTCTTTCAACATGACATAAATGTGGTCTGGGATCTTGCAACTCATGACATTGCCATTATGGATTATCTCATCGGCGACAAGCCGCAGGCAGTCATTGCAACCGGTTCAGGTCATTTCAATCGCGGACTGGAAGATATAGCGTATCTCACCTTTTATTATCCCAATAATGTCATAGCTCATATAAATGTTAACTGGCTTTCTCCGGTTAAAGTACGAACTACGCTGATCGGCGGACAGAAAAAAATGCTGGTCTGGAACGACCTGGAGCCGGACGAGAAAATCAAGGTCTATGATAAAGGCGTCAATGTTACGACTACTGAAGGAAAATATAATCTTCTTGTTAACTATCGATCGGGAGACATGTCCGCGCCGAAAATTGAGCAGACGGAGGCTCTTCATTTAATAGCCGAGAAATTTGTTGAATATGTTGAAAACGGCGGATCGGTCGTAAACGACGGTATGGCCGGACTGAATGTTGTTAAAATGCTGGTAGCTTCCAGTAAATCACTAAATAATAAAGGAGAAATGGTATACCTGTGAATTATTGCTGCATATCCGATGATGTCAAACTGGGGAATGATGTTAAATTGTCGAAGTTTATCAACCTTTATGGCTGCGTCATAGGTGACGGCACCAAAATCGGCGCCTTTGTGGAGATTCAGAAAAATTCGACTGTCGGCAGGAATTGTAAAATATCCAGCCATACTTTCATCTGCGAAGGCGTGACTATCGAAGACGAGGTTTTTATCGGACATGGTGTAACTTTCATTAATGACAGTTACCCTCGGGCCACTACCGTAAGTGGAAAACTTCAAACCGAAGCCGATTGGAAAGTGGAACCGACATTGATTAAAAAAGGCGCGTCTATAGGCTCCGGAGCAACAATTCTTGCCAACGTCGTAATCGGCGAAAGAGCGATCATAGGTGCCGGAAGCGTTGTTACCAAGGATGTCCCGCGTGATACGATAGTCGCCGGTAATCCGGCAGGAGTAAGAAGGAAAATGGATATTAAAAGCGATAGCTTACAACTTGATGCTTGTATGTCATGGGGGCGCGAGTAAGACCGTTAATATGAATACATACATTTACTGAGAAAGGTTAATATATCATGCAGGTACCCTTTTTAGATTTGAAAAGCCAATACTTAGCTATCAAAGAAGAAATTAATTCAGCTGTAAATGAAGTTATGGAGAAAACAGCTTTTGCCGGCGGTCCTTTTGTTGCCAAATTTGAACAGGAATTTGCCTCGTTTTGCAATTGCCGGCACGCAATCGGGGTGGGAAACGGCACGGATGCTCTATGGCTCAGTCTTCTTGCTTTGGGGATAGGTCCCGGAGATGAAGTTATCACGGTACCAAATACTTTTATCGCAACCTTTGAAGCAATCACTTATTGTGGAGCAAAACCTGTCTTTGTCGACATTGAGGAAACAACCCATACGATGAACCCCGAGTTGATACGGGCGGCAATCACTAAAAATACCAAGGCAATTATTCCGGTCCACCTTTTCGGACAGACCGCAGACATGGATCCGATAATGGCCATAGCAAAGGAACATGGTCTTTATATTATAGAAGATGCCTGCCAGGCCCATGGTGCAAAATATAAGGGCAGAAAAGCAGGTTCCATGGGAGATGCCGGTTGCTTCAGCTTTTATCCGGGAAAGAATCTTGGCGCCTATGGGGAAGCGGGAGCAGTAACTACAAACAATGATGCTATCGCTGAAAAAATAAGGATGCTGCGGGATCATGGCCAGGATAAGAAATATTATCATTCTCTGATTGGCTGGAATGCCAGAATGGACGGCATTCAAGGAGCCATTCTGAGTGTAAAATTGAAATACTTGAATGATTGGAATAAATCACGCAGAAAGCATGCCGAACAATATACGGAACTTCTATCATCCGAGAATAAGGTCATAACCCCTAACGAAGCAGCCTACAATGAACATATTTATCATATATATGCCATAAGGGTTAATGAACGGGAAAAGCTTATGGCTTATCTGGCGGACAAGGGAATTTCATGTAATATTCATTATCCCGTTCCTATTCATCTTCAGAAAGCATATAGCATGCTCAAACTTAACTGTGGAAGCTTTCCCGTTGCTGAGAAATGTTCTTCCGAATATCTTTCTCTTCCAATGTATGCCGAGTTGACTGCAGATCAGATTAACTGGGTAGCTAATCAAATAAAGGTTTTCTATGCCAACGTTTAATTATGGCCCCCGTGTGTTGAACCTCTCTCTTAATGATCCTCTGGACCGTAAATACAGGGATGAATCACTCCGTTCATTACCCGGTTATTCATTTTTTCATACCTCATCGTGGGCCGCTGTTTTGGAAAAATCATATGGTTACAAGCCTGTTTATTTTACGCTGGGAAACCAATCAGCGCCTAATGCCCTAGTACCATGCATGGATATAAACAGCTATCTTACGAGCAGGCGGGGCGTAGCCCTTCCATTTACAGACTATTGTGAACCTGTTCTATCAGATCAAAGTCAATTTCATGACCTTTTCCGGGAGATGACATCTTTTGGCAGAGAGCGGAACTGGAGATTTCTGGAATTGAGAGGTGGGGAAACATTTTTACAAAATGAGGAGCCGTCAGAGCATTACTATGGTCATATTCTTGATCTCTCACCGGGCCCTAAGCAACTGCTGGCAGGCATGAGGGATTCGACAAGGCGAAATATTAAAAAAGCGGAAAAATTAAACATAAAGATAGATATTACTAATAGTCGTCAGGCTTTGATGGATTTCTGCCGTCTCAATACACTAACCAGACGGGATCATGGTTTGCCTCCCCAGCCCCGTAAATTTTTTGATTATGTTTACGAGGATATTATTGCGAGGAATCTAGGTTTTATTGCGTTAGCAAATTATGAAAAATCCGTGATTGCCGCAAATGTATATTTCCATACGGAAAATAAGGTTATCTACAAATACGGCGCCTCGGACAAGTCTTATCAAAACCTGCGCGCGAATAATCTTGTCATGTGGAATTCCATCAAGTGGAGTTGTGAAAAAGGATTTAAATCATTTTGCTTTGGGAGAACGGAGCCGGAAAATGAAGGACTAAGACAATTTAAGACCGGTTGGGGAGCACGGGAATATATAATCAAATATTATAAATACGATTTCCAAAAGTGTGCTTTCATAAAAAGGTCCCTTAACATTAATTCATCCTTTAAAAAGATTATGGTTAAATTACCGGTTCCTGTATTGAAAACTATGGGAAGCGCCTTGTATCGGCATATGGGATAAATATATCTAATACAACCTGCTCTGTTTAAATGTTGAAATAATATTTAACGGGCATTTTTTTTGTCCTGGATATTTGAGACTTATAAATTTCAATCTCATGAAGTACAGTTAATTTATTCACAAATTTATATAACCATGAGATTACTGTCTGCTTCGTATAAGTGTGAAGTTATAATAGTAAAAGACTCGTCTGTAATCGAGACAGCGGAGCTATGTTTAATTGTTCTTCAATATGGCCAAGCAAAGGATAAGTTATGCTATTAATGGAAAAAATAAAAAATAAATCGGCGAAAATTGCTGTGATCGGTCTCGGTTATGTAGGACTGCCCCTTGTCATCGAATTCTGCCGTGCCGGATTTAATGTTACAGGATTTGATATCGATAATGAGAAAATAGCTATGCTTGAAAAAGGCAAAAGCTATATTAAACACATCAACGTTTCCATGCTTATCGATGAGTTTAAGAAAAGCTTCCGGCCGACCAGTGATTTTTCATTTCTTCGGGAAATGAATTGCATTATAATTTGTGTGCCGACTCCACTCAACAACAACCGTGAACCGGATATGAAATATATTTTTAATACAACTAAAACAATCGCCCAATATTTAAAAAAAGGACAACTCATAGTTTTGGAATCAACCACATATCCCGGTACTACGGATGGAGATATGCGAAAAATTTTAGAAACAAATGGTATGAAGGCCGGAATTGATTTTCATCTTGCCTTTTCACCTGAAAGAGAAGACCCCAATAATAAGGATTTTTGCGTAAGGACAATTCCTAAACTGATTGGAGGATTTACACCTGAATGTCTAAATGCCGCCGTTGCACTATACAATAATATTGTCGAGACAACGGTGCCTCTTTCCTCGACTAAAGTTGCCGAATCGGCCAAGCTTCTTGAAAATATATACCGTTCGGTCAACATCGCACTCGTGAATGAGCTGAAAATATTATTTTGTAAAATGGGAATCGACATCTGGGAAGTTATTGAAGCTGCAAAGACAAAACCATTTGGATACCATGCTTTTTATCCCGGGCCGGGTTTGGGAGGACATTGCATTCCTATTGATCCTTTTTATCTTACATGGAAGGCACGTGAATATGAATGTGTAACCCGCTTTATAGAACTTGCAGGTGAAATCAACACAAACATGCCGGACTATGTAGTGTCAAAAGTAACTGAAGCATTAAATAATGTCGGCAAGCCGGTCAAAGGTACAAGGATACTTATTTTAGGACTTGCTTACAAAGCCAACGTGGATGATGACCGGGAGTCTCCGTCCTATCGCCTGATGCAAAAACTCGAAGAAATGGGAGCTTCTGTTTCCTATAATGATCCTTATATTCCGGTAATAGGACTAACCCGGGAATACCCTAAGTTCTTCGGTCGTAAATCGGTTGAAATCTCAGAAAAATATGATCTGCTACTTATTGCTACTGCCCATGACGACTATTTGAATATAGATTTTACTTCTTTTGGAATTCCGGTAGTCGATACTAGAAACATAATTAAGAAAAATCATAAGTTTGTTCATAAAGCCTAAAGAAAAACATTATTTACTGAATTATAAATGAGTGAGGGAAGTGAGGGAATTATTATGGAAAACAATTCTTCACTAGTTGATAAAAAGAAAAAAATATGGATCGATCTTGATAATTCTCCTCATGTTCCTTTTTTCAAGCCAATTCTTGAAGACCTTCATAAGCACGGTTACGATGATTTATTGACAGCCCGGGATTGTTTTCAGGTATGCGGGCTGGCTGACCTTATGAATTTAAAATATAAAAAAATTGGACGCCATTATGGAAAAAATAAAATCTTAAAAGTTTTGGGATTAATCATAAGATCATTGCAATTAATTTCAACTGTAATAAAAGAAAAGCCTGACCTGGCGGTGTCTCACGGTTCCAGGTCTCAAGTATTAGTAGCCACTCTTCTAAGCATACCGACTGCAGTCATTTCCGACTATGAATATGCGCAGGCAGTTGTCAGGCCTACATATATAATTGTTCCGGAAATGATTCCGGATAGCTCGATAAAAGATTATTCAAAAACTTTCTTTAAATATCCTGGCATCAAAGAAGATGTATATGTGCCTGATTTTCATCCTGATCCATCAATTATGAATATGTTGGGTATTAAGAACGACGATTTAGTCATAACAATACGTCCTCCCGCTACTGAAGCGCATTATCATAATCCTGAAAGTGAATTACTTTTTGAGGCAACGATCAATTTTTTGGGAAGGCAAAAAAATACCCGCATGGTTATACTGCCGAGAAATGAAATAAAGCAGACTGCCTGGGTGCAGACTAACTGGTCGGAATGGTGTAAATCCGGCAAGATTATTTTTCCGGAGCATGTCGTAAATGGTCTCAACCTTATCTGGTATTCCGATCTGGTTATAAGTGGAGGCGGGACAATGAATCGTGAAGCTGCCGCGCTGAACGTTCCTGTCTACAGCATATTCCGAGGTAAAATAGGCGCGGTAGACCAATATCTTTCTGAAAAAGGCAGACTTACGCTTCTTAAGTCAATTGAAGATGTTGAAACAAAGATTCGCCTGGTTAAAAGGCAACGTTCAGATACATTTGAAGGTTCAGACCATAAATCTCTCAATAAAATTATGGAACATATAGAGCAAATTCTAAAAGAGGCAAAATAAAAAATGAAGCTGATTTTAGTTGTTGGTGCAAGGCCGAACTTCATGAAAATAGCCCCGCTGATACGTGAACTTCAAAAACATAATATCGCTCAAAAAAATAATAAAGATTACATTGATTATGTTTTAGTCCATACCGGGCAACATTACGATTTACAGATGTCTGAAAATTTTTTTCTCGATCTGAATATTCCCCGTCCCGATTTTAACCTGGAAGTTGGCTCAGGCTCACATTCAGTCCAAACTGCGAATACAATGATTCGCTTTGAGCAAATATGTATAAATGAGAAACCTGATTGGGTTATTGTTGTGGGAGATGTAAATTCGACAATGGCTTGCACTCTAGTTGCTGCAAAAATGGCAATTAAAGTGGCTCATATTGAAGCCGGACTTCGGAGTTTTGATCGCTCGATGCCTGAAGAGATAAACAGGCTGGTTACCGATGCCTTAGCTGATCTATTGCTTACTCCTTCAAAAGATGCAGATCAGAACCTTTTACGAGAAGGAGTGCCGGGCTATAAAATCAAGCGAGTAGGAAATATTATGATAGACACACTGGTAACAAGTCTCGACAAAGCAAGAATGCATGCACCCTGCAAGTCACACGGGTTGGACAGGAAAAAATACGTATTTGTCACATTACATCGGCCATCGAATGTGGATGATAAGGATTCACTTTGTAGTATTATGCAGAATCTTGTTGAGTTGTCTGAAAAACTTCCAATTATATTCCCGGTTCACCCGCGTACAGAGAAAAATATGATAGACTATGGTCTATTACCGGGATTGAATCAATATGGCAATCTCAAACTGTGCAAACCGGTGGGCTATTTTGAAAGTATTGGTCTTGCCGATACGGCAAAATTTGTTTTAACGGATTCCGGAGGATTGCAGGAAGAAACTACATTCCTGAGAGTGCCCTGTCTCACATTGAGGCCAAATACGGAAAGGCCTATAACAATTACATTGGGTTCGAACAGGTTGACATCTCTGAAAAACTTGCGGATGGATATAAATAGAATTCTGGAGGGAAACCATCAAACAGGAGATGTGCCGGAACTCTGGGATGGTTTTACAAGTGGAAGAATTCTTAATGAACTATTAAATAAAAACAGGAATAATGGAATCAAAATTTGAAATAAGAACGTTACTTCAACGATCAATTAACGAATTACTTAATTACTGTGAAAAAAACAATTGGTCCGGATACGATCCATATGATTCGCTGAATAGCGAACTGTTCAAACGGATCAAATTTCTCGACTCAAGGCTGCCGCGTCTTGCATTGACGCAACTTTTAAAAAGATGTCCCATCAATTTTCGTCCACTGCTGTTTATACCGAAAACAATGAACCCAAAGGCGTTGGCTCTTTTTCTAATGGCATTTTTGAAATTGTCAAAAAATGAAGATCGTTTTGATAGGCAGAATTATTTTAATGCAATTGTGGAAAATATTAAAAATCTTCGTTCTCCGGATATACAGTATTGGTGCTGGGGCTATAGCTTTCCCTGGCAGGGACGTTCAATACTTGCGGCAAAAGCGAATCCCAATCTTGTGTGCACGGTATTTGTTGCAAATGCCTTGATCGATGCATATGAAAAATATTTAAACAACGATTATCTGAATATGGCAGAAAGTGCTGCTCAATATTTGCTAAATGAACTTTATTGGGAAGAAAAAGATGGAAAAGCTGGTTATAGTTATCCTGTACCGGCCTTAAAAATAAGTGTACATAACGCAAATTTTTTAGGTGCCGCTCTTTTTTGCCGTATTTATAAACATTGCAGAGAAAAGAAATATTTAGAGCCCGCATTGAAAGCAGCGCGATACTCCGCGGGAAAGCAAAGCTCCGATGGTTCATGGAATTACGGTGAGCTTAAAAATCAGCGCTGGATAGATAATTTCCATACAGGATACAATCTGAACGCGTTACTTACAATCAATAACTACCTGAATACAGATGAATTTGAGCCACATATCCGTAAAGGTTTTAAATTTTATCGGGATCACTTTTTTCGGGAAGATGGGGCACCAAAATATTTTCATGATAAAACATATCCAATAGATGTACATAGTGTGGCACAAAGTATTATCACCCTTTTAGAATACAGGAACATTGATTCAAACAATATACGTATGGCTTATTGTGTTTATGAATGGGCAATGGACCATATGTGGGACAAACGGGGATTTTTCTACTACCAGGTAACACCCTACTATAAGAACAAAATCTCTTATATGCGCTGGTCGCAAGCATGGATGCTGCTGGCTCTTGCAACATTGAATAAAATTCCATATGAATCTTATAGTGAATGAAGAGGAATATGGTTATTAACTCATTCATTGACCCTATAACAAAAGACGCGCTTGTAAAGGATGTTAAAGGAGATTTGTATTTTGGAAAAAGTAAATATAAGTGCTACTCCGGCACTTATGATTTTATTCCCGAAAATTCTGAATTACGGCAGGAAAGAGATTATCATGAGAAGATTTATACAAATAAGAAATTACATAAAATGACGAAAGAACAAATTAAAGAAGACTGGTTTAATGATATATATCCATTTTACAGAACATACCTTGAAAGTATGGGAGAGCTCAAAAATAAAAAAATATTATGTGTAGGAAATGGAGATACTATTAAGGAACTCTATTTTTTAATGAAAGGTGCGCAAGTCGTCATAACTGATTTGTCTCTTGAGGCAATAAAAAATATTAAAAAATCATTCACTGAGTCAGGCTTATATGATGAATATAAGGACAGGGTTGAATTTCATTCGGTTGATGCGGCAAATATGCCTTTTGCGGACGGTGAATTTGATATAATCTATGGCTCTTCATTTGTGCATCATGTTCAGGATAACATTAATAAATTTTTTTCAGAAGTTTATAGATGCCTTAAAATGAATGGTAAATGCAGATTTATAGACACTGCCTATTCACCAGCATGGGAGCTAATGAAAAAAATTGCATATCCGATAAAAGCATATTCTTATAAAAAACAGCCAAGGTCACCGGAAGATCTAAAAGCAAAATCATTTATCAAAGAAGATATACTGAAAATAAAAGAAAAAATCGGATTTCATGAAGTATTATGGCAGCGAGAATGGTTCTTTTTGGCAATAATGGTCAGGCATTTCGGCAAATTGGTCAATTGGGATTCGAAAGCGATCCAAAAATTAAAACCTATCTATTTAAAATTAAAATATTTTGATGAAATACTGGCAAGAACTAAATGGATGCATAACAATGCGATAGTACTTATATGGGGTTTTAATAAATAATTTTATCAATTCTTAAACAAACCACTTCATTTTCGAAAAAATAATTAATGAACAACAAATTTATTATAGACTGGAATGAACCGATTTTAATAACAGGTGCAAATGGTTTCATAGGAGTCAATGTCGTTTCTAATCTAATTGAAAAAGGTTTTTATAATCTTAAATGTCTTGTAAGACCATCAGGGGATCATAAAGAGTTGAATCGAGTAATTGATTCATATGGCAAAGGAAAAATCGAACTGATTGAAGGTAATTTGCTGTCACGTCAGGATTGTAAAAGGGCCGTGGATAATGCAACGCTTATATTTCACCTTGCAGCAGGTATGGAAAAAAGCTTTCCGGGCTGCTTTATGAACTCTGTAGTTGCTACTCGAAATCTTCTTGATGCTGTTGTTGAGAACCGAAAAATAAAAAGATTTCTTAATGTAAGCTCACTCGCGGTATATTCGAACAGTGACGCTTTGGGAAGCAAACATCTCGATGAAAAAAGCGATTTTGATTGCCGGTCACATTTAAGACATGAAGCTTACACATATGGAAAGGTCAAGCAGGATGAGCTGCTTATGGAATATGCCGAAAAATATAAACTTCCCTATGTAATAGTCCGTCCCGGTGATGTTTATGGAAGGGGCAAGAAAAAAATTCCAGGCAAAGTAGGTATAGACACTTTTGGTATTTTTCTTCATTTGGGTGGATCTCGCCAAGTTCCACTAACAAACGTGGTACATTGTGCGGAAGCAATTGTATTAGCCGGTCTGACTGAAGGCATAAATGGAGAAATATTTAACATTATTGATAATGATATTCCGACAAGCAGTGCTTACTTGAGGTTATATAAAAAAAATGTCAGGCGTTTCCATAGTATACGAATACCTTACTTTGCATGGTATTATTTTTGTTTTCTCTGGGAAAAATATTCTGAATGGTCGGATGGTCAGTTACCACCGGCATTTAATAGGAGAAGGTGTATAGCGGGATGGAAGAGAGCGGGATATTCAAATCAAAAGGCTAAAGAAATGCTTAAATGGAAACAGAAGATCAGCACAAGGGATGCATTACTGGATTATTTTAAATATCTTAAAGATGCCGGTATAAACAAATGATCAGGGTCGGAATTGTCGGTTGCGGCAGAATTGCCGATGCTCATGCAATAGAAATAAATAAAATACCCGATTGTCAATTAGTCGGTGTTTGCGATAAAGAAATTTTAATGGCAAAGCAATTAGCCGAAAGATTCGGTGTCAAAGGTTCCTTCGACGATCTTAATGAATTTCTCGATGTTACAAAACCGGATGCCGTGCATATTACAACCCAGCCGCAAAATCATTTCGAATTAGCCAGACGTTGCCTGGAGGCGGGCTGCAACGTTTATTTGGAAAAGCCATTTACAGTAAATGCCCTCGAAGCTGAAGCTCTGATTAATATGGCAAATAAAAGAGGATTGAAATTGACAGTTGGGCATAATGCTCAATTTAATCATGTTAATCTTCGCATGAGAGAACTCGTAAAAAATGGCTACCTGGGTGGTGATCCGGTTCACATGGAAAGCATCTGGTGTTATCCTTTTACGGATCCGGGCTATGCAAAAGCGATTTTGGGTGACAATAATCACTGGATTAGATCATTACCGGGAAAATATCTACACGATATTCTTGGACATGGCATAAGCAGAATTGCTGAATTCTTGAAAACGGATGATCCGGGAATAATCGCTTACGGCTATGTAAGTCCATTATTAAAAAGCATTGACGAAAATGAAATTATTGATGAGCTAAGAGTAATCATTCATGATAACAAAAATACTTCAGCTTATTATTCATTTTCCTCACAGTTAACTCCACCAATAAAACAATTTCGAATATATGGCCCTAAAAATTCTTTAATCGTCGACAATGAACATCAAACAATCATTAAAGTAAGTAAAAATTATACTTATTACCTTAATCATTTTATCTCACCAATATCCGATGCCTGGCAGTATTTGAATAATGCAAAAAAAAATATAGTTAAATTTATCAAGAATGATTTTTATTATGAATCAGGAAGAAGATACTTAATTAAAGCTTTCTATCGGGCAATATCGCATAATGAATCATTACCAATCTCATATAGAGAAATTCTTCTGACGGTAAAAATAATGGATGAAATATTCAGGCAATTAAACCTGCATCGTGATGAAAAAAAGGAAAAGATAAAAAGCTCTAAATATCAAATTATTTAAAATGAAATATTTAATAATTACAGATACGCCTACACCATGGAGAGAAAAAGTTTACGAAAACGTATACAATTGTTTTGGCGATGAATTTCATGTTGTATATTGCAATCTAAAAGAAGATAGACGTCTCTGGAAATTTCCTTTGGGAAATTATCCGAAAACATTTCTCAAAGGTACCTCGATTACTAATCGAAAGGGAAAACAAAGATTCATTAACTTCAGCATTATCAATTTTTTATTAAGACACCGGCCTGAAGTAGTTGTTTGGTTCAGTTTCCAACCGACGGTTATTCTGGCTCTTATATTATCTAAGTTAATTAAAATTAAACTGGCATGTCTGTCGGACAGCTGGCTTGAAAGAGACAATGATATTTCAATAATACAAAAAACAGGCCGAAAAATTGCTTATAATTATTTTTCTGATGCTTTTATCGGCGTAAGTCGACAGACTATAAAAATGTACAAATTTTATAATGAAAAAATCAGAGATGATCAATTGTATATAAGTGCTCTTTGTGCAGATAATGATTATTTTATAAGCTCTTTGCAGAATAAAAAAATATTGAAGAATTATGATTTAATGTTTTCCGGTAGAATAATTGATTTAAAAAATCCTCTTTTTTTTGCGGATATAGCAGCACAGGTGAAACAGAAGCTAGGACATTGTAAAGTATTGATCATTGGTGACGGCGATGTAAAATTAAAAGATGAAATGATTGATATTTTTCGCAAATATAATGTTGATTATGATTTCCCCGGATTCATAACTCATAGCGAATTGCCCAATTATTATTCAATGGCAAAAATATTGCTTTTACCAACTTCGGGTGATTGCTGGGGTGTTGTAATAAATGAGGCAATGATTTCCGGTTTACCGGTGATCACAACTAATATGACAGCAGCGGCAGGAGAACTCGTATTAGATGAGATAAACGGATATGTTTTACCATTTAAAGTCGATTTGTGGGTTGAAAAAATACTTAATCTTTTAACACAACCTAAAATTCTAAATGCTTTTTCAGAACAGGCAATGGAAACCGTAAATAATTTTAATTTCAAAAATGCATCTCAAGGAATTATAGATGCAATTAACTATCTCGCCCAAAAATAATTCATTAAAAAAAAATTAATATGCCGCCACTTTTAATGCTCAGCCTGTGCTCCGTTCTGGTAATATTTTTTGTCTGGATTGAGAGTAAAAATAATCCGGATGCCTCTACAGCGCTTTGGTTGCCGACATTCTACATGCTCATGATTGGATCAAGACCATTAGGTTATTGGTTTACTTTAAACGTTGAAGGAGCGAGTGTGGAAGAAGGCAGTCCGATTGATCGTTGGGTATTGAGCTTGATGATTATACTGTCAATATATATTATCAGCAAAAAATCATTCAAAGTAACTCCGGTACTAAAAAATAGTTTAGCCTTAATAAGTTTATTAATATTTTTAGGAATAAGCATTCTGTGGTCGGATCATACTTACGTATCTCTGAAAAGGTGGGTCAGATTATTAGCAGTCATACCAATAGGCATGGTAGTATTAACGGAAAAAAATCCTTTTACAGCAATGGAAAGCATTTTCAGGAGATGTGCTTATATTTTGATTCCATTTTCTCTTATATTAGCTAAATATTTTCCAGCCTACGGAGTAGCATATAGCAGATGGAGCGGCATGTTGTCATGGCATGGTGTAACTTTAACAAAAAATGCACTCGCTCAGATTTGTTTAATATTTTTAACGTTTATAATTTGGTCATTCATAAAAAACAAGAATTTGGGGAACTCTTTACCGAAAAATGTAATTATTGCGGATGGCATTATTTTTATTACATCTCTGTATTTACTTTGGGGAGGGCCCGGAGGCCGAAGCGCGACTTCAACTGCAACTTTTGTCATTGTGCTGATAGCATTATTACTTATGTATAAAATGAAGAGAGTTGTGCATAGTCTGGCAATATGTCTGGTTACTATAACTATTTTAATGTGGCCTCTGACATTTTTTTCCAGTGAAATTCAATCCACTGTTCATCAAATGGTCGGCCGTAAAACAGACTCAACTTTTACAGGAAGAACTGATGTATGGCTGATGGAGCTTGAGGTTGGTTCGCGGAATCCCTTATTAGGCACGGGAATCGGCAGTTTTTGGGGATTTGATGAAAATGAAATTACAAAGAAATATCCCGGGATAGGCAATTCGGGACATAACGGTTTGATTGATGCTTTCATCGAAGTAGGTCTAATTGGTATTATATTGATTTTAGTATTTCTTTTCAGTTTTTACAGGAAATCCATACGGATGTTAAACTCGGATTTTGACTGGGGAATATTTGGTATATGTTTCTTAATAACATTAATTATAACTAATTTCACCGAGAGTATTTTCATCAAGTCATCTTCTTTCGTTTGGAATAGCTCAATTATTCTAATTTTACTTTTTTCACAGTCGTCTTTACAGAAAATTAATCAAATCGATATCGAAAGCGTAAACGAGAATCCCTGCTAAATCTATGCCTTTCAATTCATTAACCTATTTTATTTTCCTTTTCATAGTCGTTGTAATTTATTGGCTGCTCCCGCATCGCAGGCAAAATACGTGGCTGCTCATCGCAAGTTACATATTTTATTCCTGGTGGGATATAAGATTCTTATCATTACTTATAATATCAACGACTATAAACTATTACAGCGCAATTATGATTGAGGATGGACAAATCAGCGCCAAAGCACGTATGGTGTCCACAACCTTTATAATCCTAATCTGTCTTTTTTTAATTAATAATTTAGCGATTATACAAAATTCATACTCGGCGACTCTTGATTGGTCTGAATTTATTAGCAGCAAGGATTCATGGTTTATTATAATTGCTATTTGCATTTTTTTATTATTGTTTAATATATATTATCTGGTTGCCGTCACTTTGGATGAGAATAAAAGAAAATTATTCAGTGTCGCTTTCGGTGTGACGACAAATCTATGTATATTAGGATTTTTTAAATATTATAATTTTTTTGCAGAAAATATCGAACTATTTCTAAAAAATTTAGGCTTCGGGTCCTCAAATCTTTATTTAAGCATTATTCTGCCTGTCGGGATTTCATTTTATATTTTTAAAGGTATCAGCTATGTGATTGATGTTTATCGCGGCACTGTTCCTTCTGAAAAAAGCTTTATAAACTTGGCGCTGTTTATAAGCTTTTTTCCGGCTTTATTAGCCGGACCGCTTGATCGAGCTAAAGATTTAATACCGCAATTTGTAAAAAAACATAACTTAAATGCAGAAGAAATAAAAACTGGATTATATTTATTTTTATATGGTCTATTTAAAAAAGTAGTCATTGCTGATGGTGTTGCCAGAACGGTTAATTCTGTTTTCGGTTCTTCGGGCCAAGTAAGCTGGATTGATGTAGTTATTGCTACGGTGTTATTTACTATTCAGATTTACTGCGATTTTTCCGGTTACACAGATATGGCCCGCGGCAGTGCTAAATTTTTTGGGATAAATCTCGCACTTAATTTTAATTTGCCATATTTTTCAAAAAATCCTCAAGAATACTGGAAACGCTGGCATATAAGTTTATCCAATTGGCTGCGGGACTATCTTTATATACCGCTCGGCGGCAATCGTGAAGGCAATATAAAAATTTATCGTAATTTATTGATAACGATGGCTTTAGGCGGGCTTTGGCATGGTGCAGCCTGGAGTTATATATTATGGGGCCTATATCATGGATTTCTTCTCTGTATTCATAGAGCAATAGTGAATGTTAAAAGCACTCTTTTCAAACGAGCGCTATTTTTTCGCAATGCCGCAAAGATAGCATTATGTTTTTTAGCAATATGCTATGGATTTCTACTTTTTCGTGCAGGGTCATTAGATGCTATAGTTCGCCTCACAAAAATATTAATCTATGACTTCGGCAATATGACGATTGGAGCATTAAGACCACGAGCACCTGTGGTTTTGGGTTTGCCTTTTTTTATACTTATAGAATTTATTGAATATGGTCTGAAAGGCAAAAAAATATACGAATATTTGCCAATACCTGCTTGGACAGCGATATGTGCCTTGATGATTTTTAGTCTTTTTCTCGGCATGAGTAATGAAACCTCGCAATTTATCTATTTTAAATTCTAATTCATGAAATATTTTAAAAATAAGGAAGTTCAGATTTTGTGCTGGCTTGTTTTTTATATGGCACTGATCGATATTGCGGTAAATATTTTTTTCCCCTTTCCGTCTAATCCACAAAAAACAGCCCCATCTTTTCTTCAGGGGTATTTTGAATATGGACGTTCCACCGAGGGAAAATTATCTGCAATGATTGAAGCAGCAAAATTGCAGAAAGAGCCAACTGTAGGATATGGCTGGCTAAAAAAAAAGAACAATGATTTGATCCCTCAAAAGCCGGAAAAAAATAAAATACTTATAGCGGCTTATGGAATGTCACATACTAAATGCTTAGGGAAAGCTATAGAAAAAGTGAATAGCAACTACGTCTTAAGAGAGAAAACCGCACCGGGTGCTCCAGTGGGCTGGTCATTTACCGCCTATGATATTGACAGGTATCAACATGAAGCACAGGTCGTAATCCTTGGTGTTATGACGGAAAATGTAGCAATGCTTGGCGCTACTTCAGGTGCTACGACATATTTCGATTTGGGGCATCCATATACTTTTCCTCGTTATAAAATCGAAAATGGGGGAAAATTAAAATCAACGTATCCCCCTTTTTTTTCTGAAGATAGTTTTTTGGAATATTTTAATGACTCAACGAAGTGGCAGGAATATAGAAGCTGGCTGGCGAATAATGACAAATTTTACAATCCTTTATTATTCATCAATACCTTTATGGATCACTCGGCTTTATTAAGAGTAGTCAGACGTGCATATGCAGAAAATATTAAAAAAAGAGAATTTGACAAAGTCTATACAAAAACAGGCTTTGATCTTAACAGCGAGGAAATAAAAATATTAAGAGCCATAATAGTGGAATTTGCACAAAGCGCAAGATTGCAAAAAAGAATACCCATAGTCTATATTGTTAATAACGAAGGAAGAGGTGACCACCTTTATAGAGCTGTAAAACCCATACTTAATGAATATAAAATATTACATTTAAGCACACACAAAATATGCCCCCCTGATGATCCGAAAGTGTTTACAGGAGTCAATTCACATTTTACTCCTGAAAAAGATATTGAATTGGCTAAAGAGGTAATTAAAATTATAGAAAATGCAATGTCAAAAAATACATATTAGGCAAAATGATAAATGCCGGATCTGTCCAATTCGCAGTCTCTTAAAAAATCAACATTAAAAGGATTATCATGGAGTTTTATTGAGTCGGCAGCTACGCAAGGCATAAGATTTATCATTGGCGTTATTCTTGCCAGACTGCTTCTTCCCGAAATGTTCGGTTTAGTAGCGATGCTCCTGATTTTTATTACACTTGGCGAAATATTTGTTGATAGCGGTTTTGGAACTGCATTAATTCAAAAACAAAAAATTACTGATATTGAATTATGCTCTATTTTTTATTTTAATTTGTTTATAGGGCTGATAGCTGCTGCATCGTTATTTTATGGCGCGTCGTTAATTGCTGCATTTTATAATCAGCCGACGTTAAAGCCGCTTGCACAATCAATGTCAATAATATTTATAATAAATTCTTTTGGCATGGTCCAAAGCAATATTCTTGTCAAAAGTGTAGATTTTAAAGCTCTGGCTAAATTAAATACCATTGCAAATTTAACCTCGGGTTTTGCTGCTGTTTTATTAGCTTTTATGGGTGTCGGCATTTGGAGTCTCATCATTCAGCAAGTATCGGCGGCAGCAATAAGAAATATTTTTTACTGGTTATATAGTAAGTGGCGGCCCAGTTTTATATTCAGTACAACGTCTATCAAGCAAATGCTTAAATTTAGTTCATCAATATTAGCTGTCGGAATTTTAAATAGAACAACAGAAAGTATTTATTATATGGTAATCGGTAAATTGTTTTCAGCAAATGAACTTGGCTTTTTCTCGCGTGCAAATCAGCTCCAAAGTTTTCCTTCACATACATCGGCAATGTTAGTGGGACGCGTTACTTTTCCCGTATTTTCAAAAATGCAAAATGATCCCGTAATCTTAAAGTCAGGATTACAAAAGATACTTATTATTCTTACTTTTGTTATTTTTCCTGTCATGGTTGGTATGGCTGCAGTTGCCAAGCCATTAATTTCGGTACTTTTAACAGACAAGTGGATATCAACCGTTCCTTATTTACAATTACTTTCAATTGTCGGCGTCCTTTATCCCCTTGAATGGATCAGACAGCAGGCAATGCAGGCAGTAGGCAGACCTGACTTGTCATTAAGGATTGAGATTGTTAAAAAGATTGCTTTATTTACAAGCATAGCTGTTATGTGGTACTGGGGAATATTCGGTATTATTGCAGGAATAATTTTCGCATCAATTTTATCCTTCTCTTTAAATGTATTTTATACATCCGTGATCACCCGGTATTCAATTAAAGAACAATTATGCGATATGATGCCTTATGTGAGTACTTCAATTATAATGGGGATAATATCCTATAGTATAGTTATTCTTTTAACTAATTATAACCATCTTTACCAATTATTTGTACCATTCTTTGCCGGTATTCTTTTTTATCTTGGAACAATGTTAATCTTTCATACTTCTGCAATGACTTCAATTCAGAATGAATTAAATTTATATTTTAAAAATAGTTATTAGCTTTAATACCGGAATAGAGGAGTTTTTGAGAAGATGGATACCGTTATCAGACAAGCATCTTTAAATGACAAAGCAGCTATATGGAATTTTTTAAAAGCAGCCTACGGCGAATCGATAAAATATAAAGTACCTGAGCGTTGGAATTGGGAATTTATTGAAAATCCTATGGCTGATAAGATGAATAAGAAAATACCTGTATTTCTTGCCATAAAAAAAGGCCATATAGTAGGTCAATTATGTGCCATATTGAGCAATATAAAAATCGGAAATGAAATGTACTCATCTGTTGCAGGGTGTGATCTTATTGTTCTTCCGGAGCATCGCAAAGAAGGATTGGCTCAAAGGCTTATTGAAGCAGTATCCAACCATTATAAAATATACTTGGCAATATCTTATGCTGAAACAACTAAAAGAATTTATGAAAAAATGAAGCCCATTGTCCTGGAATCGATACCAACGTATTTTAAATTTCAAAGAATGATGCCGGAAGCTGTATTTTATTATCTGATGCAAAAAACATCCCGCCGTATATGGCTAAAAAATATTGTCGAAAAAGGATGCATGTTGGGAGCGGATAAAATAATATCTATGACCATAAACTCTTTTATCCGAACAAAGGATTTTTTGAATTGGAAAGAAAAAAGATTGAAATCAAATATAGAAGAAATAAATTATTTTGATGAAAGAATCGATGATCTTTGGAATAGAATAAATAAAAAATTCAAAGTTGTCATAAAAAGAGACAAGGAATTCTTAAACTGGCGATTTTCGCACTGTCCTCAATTGGATTATAGAAAATTTATCTGTATGCAAGACGGAATAATAACCGGTTATATTGTTATACGAAGGCCATCATCTAATGAACTAAAAATAGGTATTATTGCAGATATTTTCGCCGATCCTGAAGAAAAAGACACAATAAATGATTTGATTGCTTATTCAATTCAATTTTTTAATAAAACTGTAATTATGATTGAATGTCCAACAACACAACAAGAATACCAGACGATACTATCTAAATCAGGTTTTATTAAAATGAAAAAAAATATACCGATTGTATTCTGTAAAAATGCAATGCTCAAATCTAAATTGGAAGATTGGAAAAATAGTTGGTTTATAACCAAGGCAGATGAAGATTGGGATCAATTACACCCCATAATAGACTATAAAAAATAAACCCATATAAACATTGTGAGGTGAGTAAAGATCAATATTTAAAAATTCATAGAGGATTAATAAATGCCCGCGAATAGTTTGTCAATTAAAGCTAAGAGTGCAAATATTATGTTGTCTATTCTACCTTTTTCCTTGTTAAATGAAATATTTGAAAACAATTTATTAATTGGCTTCTATCATCTCGTTAGTAATGAGGAAATTCTTCATATTAAACATCTTTACTCATATAAAAATATATCACAGTTCAAGAATGATTTGGATTTTATATTAAGAACGTTTTCACCAATAAGTATGAATGATTTTTTAAAACATTTAAAAAATAATCAAACATTACCTAAAAAGGCATTTCTTCTTACATTTGATGATGGGCTTAGGGAAACTTACGATATAATATCTCCGATTTTACTCGCAAAAGGGATACCGGCAACTTTTTTCATATGTAGTGAATTCATTGATAATAGAAAGTTGGCTAATGATCATAAAGCCAGCTTGATAATAGACAGATTAAAAAAAAAGAACAACTTGATGTTATTAAAAACAATAAAAAATGTTATGCGATCATATGGGTATATATTAACCGAGGATAACCAATATATCCTGAAATATCTAAATGAAGATATATTAAATGAAATTGCATATTATACTTCTTTTGATTTTCAAAATTATTTATCAGATTACAAACCATATCTCTCATCAGAACAAATAAAAGATATGATTAAAAAAGGATTTTCAATAGGTGCACATAGTGTTGACCATCCCTTATATTCAAATCTACCTCTGGATCAACAGTTATTTCAAACAATAACAAGCATATCATTTATACGCGAAAAGTTTGATTTAGAATATGGTGTTTTTGCATTTCCTCACAATAGCTACGGCGTATCAAATGATTTTTATAATAATGTTCAAAAGACCGGATTAATAGATGCTTTTTTCGGCACAGAGGGCATAATGGCTGAAAATAATAAATATCTTTATCAAAGATTCAGTATGGAAATTCCATTACAGGCACAGAAAATAATAACTTTTCAATATGCGCGGAGTGCCTACAAAAAATATCAGCATACCTCGAAAATGATTGATGAAAATATTAAAAAAAATAATCATTCTTTGCAAACAACACTTAACAAGTAATTCTTTCAAACTTGAAGCCACTCGTTTCTATATTGATTCCAGCTTACAATGCAGAAAAATGGATTGTAATGACCATAGAATCAGCTCTGCAGCAAACGTGGTCTAATAAGGAGATTATTGTTGTTGATGATGGTTCAAAAGACAAGACTCTATCAATATTAAAGAATTTTGAATCGACTTCGCTCAAAGTCATTTCTCAGGAAAATAAAGGTGCAAGCGCAGCCAGAAACAAAGCTTTGTCTTATGCACAGGGTGACTGGATACAATGGCTGGATGCAGATGATATGCTGGCACCGGATAAAATCGAGAAGCAAATTAAAAAAGCAGGCGCTGATAATTCAGATAAAATCCTTTATTCATCAGCCTTTGGCTTATTTTATCATCGCTATAAAAAATCAAAATTTTACCCGGATAATCTATGGCAGGATTTACAGCCTTTGGAGTGGATGATTATCAAGTTCAGAGATCATCTCTGGATGAGCATGAATGCATGGCTCATAAGTAGAAAATTAACTGATCTTACGGGGCAATGGAATGAAAATTTATCATTGAATGATGATGGTGAATACATTTGTAGAATTATATCTGCGTGTGATAAAATTATTTTTGAAAAAGAAGCATTAAGCTACTGCAGAATAGGCAACGTAAGCAGCCTTAGTTCGCGAAGAAGCCGCGAAGCTTGTATATCGCAATTTATGTCGCATAAATATTGTATTGAACAGCTTTGCAAAATGGAAAATAGCGAAAGAACAAAACAAGCTTCATTAAACTCATTACAGGAATGCCTGATTCACTATTATCTTGATTATCCTGACATTACTGAAAAAGTATATAATCTGGCAAGGGAGCTGGGCGGTGAATTACATGATCCTGTTTTGCGATGGGAATGCCGTTGCATAAAAAAAATATTTGGTTGGAAAGCTGCCTTACAAGTGCAAAGAACCCTTCCCAAAGGTAAAAAGATAGCATATAAAAATTTTGACAAACTATTATATATATTAGGTACTTAAATTAATGAGCATCAAAATGCTTTATGAAAAATTCACTTATTAAAGAAAATCCAAAATGCACAATTACGGTGTGTATTTGTACATATAAACGGCCGACATTGCTCGCACAATTACTTTCCAAGCTTGAAGTCCAGGATACGGAAGATCTTTTCTTATATGATGTAGTAATAGTTGATAATGATGAGCTGCAATCAGCTCTTGAAACAGTAAAAGCATTTTCTGAAAAATCCAATATAATCATTAGCTATTATGTTGAGCCGGAGCAAAATATTGCGCTTGCCAGGAACAAAGCTTTAACCAATGCAACCGGAGATTATATTGCCTTTATCGATGATGATGAATTTCCTGACAATCATTGGCTTCTAAATATGCTTAAAGCTATCAATCAATATAGAGCAGACGGAATTCTCGGTCCGGTCTTGCCCTATTTTGAATACGAGCCGCCCGATTGGATTATAAAAGGACAATTTTTTGAAAGACCGACGCATTCATCAGGATATGTATTAGACTGGCAGAATACTCGTACCGGCAATGTATTGCTGAAAAATAATATTTTAAAAAAATCTCAAATAAAATTTGATCCGGTATATGGCAGTGGTGGAGAAGATCGTGATTTTTTTAGAAGATTGATAAATGAAGGTTATGTGTTTAAATGGTGTAGTGAGGCGCCGGTATATGAAAAAGTTTTGAAAAATCGTTGTTCAAGATCGATCATGATAAAAAGAGCTCTACTTAGAGGAAAAATGTCATTAAATGCATTACAGTCAAATTATTCCAGCATACTCATATCAATCGCAGCAGTAGGAATATATACTATTTGTCTTCCAATATTTTTTATTATGGGGCAACATGTATTTATGAAATATCTAGTCAAAACTTGTGATCATCTGGGCAAATTATTCGCTTTTGCAGGAATTGATCTTATTAAGGATAAATATGTTAGTGGATAATTCATACCTCAAAATCAAGTTAGACCTCAATCATATTCTCTCCTAAAATTTACACCCGGTAAATAAAGATCTAAAAGCACTGGGCATTTATCGCAGATTTACTAAATCAATCGCTATCATGGTATTACTGAATATATCGATAATGATTTGTTGCTGAATATATTTCTTAAGCTATTTTAAGTAATATCAGGGAGATTTGAAAAGATGAAAATAAAAAAAATAATTAATGAAAGAAATTTATCGTTCATCTTCATCTTTATAATTCCTTTTTTTATAACTTATCAACCGGTAAAAATTCTTTATCAAACATCCAATCAGGGGGAGTATTATTCTCATATAATGCTCATTCCCTTTATAAGTATTTTTCTTATATTTCAAAAAAGAAACTATATTTTCTTAAATACGAAATATTCTTTTGCTGCCGGTTTACCTCTTTTATTGATCGGTATCATAATTTATTTAACGGCCAATTATTTAAATATAGACCTTAATCATAATGACTACACGGCAGCAGTTGTTTTATCCGCCGTGGTGTTTATCAATGGAGCATTTCTTCTGTTTTTCGGAGCCGAGGCATATAAGGCAGCCATTTTTCCCTTATTATTTCTATTGCTTGCATGTCCGATTCCAAGTGAAATTATGGAACAGTTTATTTTCAACCTTCAATCGGGTTCAACGGAAATAACTAATTTAATATTGACGGCAACCGGAGTTCCTTTTCTAAGAGAGGGATTTGTTTTTCATATGTCGGGAATGAACATAGAGGTGGCAAAACAATGCAGCGGAATAAGATCAGCTATGGCGCTCTTTATAACAAGTCTCCTGGCGGGTCATCTTTTCCTTAATGGATGGTGGAGAAAAATTATATTACTATCTTTTGTCTTTCCTATTGCCATGTTTAAAAATGGAGTTCGCATTATAACACTGACATTACTGGGCACATATGTAGACCCAAGGATTATACAAAGTTCTCTGCACAGGGAAGGCGGAATTCCTTTTTTTATTCTGGCTTTGCTTCTAATGGCTCCGGTACTTTATTTTCTTCGAAAATATGAGATAATTAAAAATAATTCGAAAGAAGTAAATCTTGGATTAAAAAGCACTTCTTCATGAGTTATTTTAAATCTAACTGTTATAACGTGAGAATGCTTTGAATTTTATTTTTATAGTAGCGTGGATTGCAGCATTATCAGCAGCCGTGATCGCAATTATGGCTATTATGCGTGATTCGCATTCCTTTGTTCACCGTGTATTTGCTGTTGGTATGTTTTTGTTTGCTCTGGATATAGGATTAACCGGATCGATTTATCAGGCAACATTAATTGAGGAATTAAAATATCTGCAATTATTTAGGCTTATTGCAGCTTCATTATTGCCTTCTATCTGGCTTCTTTTCAGTATAACTTTTGCCCGAGCCAACTATTTGGAGCAGATAATCAAATGGAAATGGATTCTGCTTTTATCATTACTTCTGCCTCTATTTACAATTATATTTTTCAACAGTGAATTCTTTGCCGTTTCACCGGTCAACTGGCTTGCAGCTATGCCTTATATTCGAATTAGCTGGTCAGGTTATATATGGCATCTGCTATGGATTATAATATCAATAATGATCCTCATGAATCTGGAGAGAACATTTCGTCACGCTACGGGTCATATACGCTGGCAGACGAAATTTTTATTTCTCGGTGTTGGAGGTATTTTCGGTGCTCATTTGTTTACTGATAGTCAGGTTATTCTCTTTAATGCCGAAAATAGAAGCCTTGATATTATAAATATTGGTGCATTACTTTTTGCAAACATATTTATTCTTAGATCTTTATTTCGCGGACAATCTCTTAATGCTTCAATTCATCTGTCTCACCAGTTTTTATACAGTTCTTTCACAGTCCTTATCGTGGGAATTATTTTTATTTTCATGGGAGTCATGGCGTGGTTTTCCCTCTATTTTAATTGGATCAGAAATATTAATATTGCAATATTCGTTATGCTTTTGGCCGTTATGGGCATTACCGCCATTCTACTGTCCGACCGCCTGCGTATAATGAGGAAAAGATTCATCAGCCGGCATTTCAAACGCCCTCAGTATGACTACCAAAAAATATGGGAAGATTTTACTGAACGAACTGCTTCGGTTACGCAAATGTGGAAACTGTGCAACGTTATCGTTAAGATAGTATCCGAAACATTGGAAATCCTGTCCGTCAGCATATGGTTGGTTGATGAGAAGCAAGAAAGTTTATCTTTTGGCGGCTCAACTGTATTCACGGAAACAAATTCGAAAAAATGTCGAATAGAAGGACAGCAGGCGGCCCTTATAATAAGAGCAATGAGCACCCAAAATATGCCTGTTGATCTGAGGAACTGCAATGATGATTGGGTTGAAGATTTATCAAAATATACTTGCGAATTGGAAGATACAAAAGAATCACGGATTCGTTATTGCGTATCGCTTAAGGCTTCCGGGCATCTAATCGGAATTATGACCTTAGGCGAAAAAGTATTCTATGAGACAATATCTTTTGAAGAATCAGAGCTTATAAAGACAATAGCGGATCAGGCAGCGGCAAGCTTATTCAATCTGAGGCTTTCGGAACAATTACGTCAGACAAAAGAGCTGGAAGCCTTCCAGACAATGTCGGCTTTTTTTATGCATGATTTAAAAAACCTTGCCTCCAAGCTATCACTGGTGATGCAAAACTTGCCGATTCATATGGACAATCCGGAATTTCGCGAAGACGCCCTGCGGACGATTGCCCAGAGTGTTACAAAAATCAATTTAATGAGCAACCGTCTGTCCATGCTTAGTCATAAATTGGAACTGGCGTTTAATGAAATTGATATGAACCGGTTGGTGGAAAACACAATTTCCGAAATAAAAAGTTTAATAAATACTTCAATCACTCAGAATTATGAAACATTGCCGCCTGTCACAATTGATAGTGAGCATATACATAAAGTCATAGATAATTTGCTGATGAATGCAAATGATGCTCTGGGACAGGGAGGGCACATCGATGTCAGAACAAGATGCAATGATAAATGGGTGGAAATAGCCGTTCAAGATAACGGGTGCGGCATGTCCAAAGAGTTTGTTGAAAAAAATTTATTTCGTCCTTTTCGAACAACAAAAAAAAATGGGATGGGCATTGGACTATATCACTGCAAAGCCATAGTTGAAGCTCATAGTGGACGAATTGAAGTAGAGAGTGAAGAAGGTAAAGGAAGCATCTTCCGGGTATTACTTCCTGCAAATATTAAGTAAAATTGATACCAATTAAAGAGCGTTTATAAGAGGCATAAATTTGAAACCAAAGTTGCTGATCATCGATGATGATGAAGATTTGCGGACCCAGATGAAATGGGCTCTTACTGAAGATTATG
The DNA here is from genome assembly GCA_964632255.1 of uncultured Smithella sp. Taxonomy (GTDB): domain Bacteria; phylum Desulfobacterota; class Syntrophia; order Syntrophales; family Smithellaceae; genus MVRV01. Next base: position 30,772 of record CAZWCA010000006.1, read on the forward strand.
AAATTATTCTTGCTGAAGACCGGGCAAGTGCAATGGCGGCAATAAAAAAAGCGCAGCCTCCGGTCATTACTCTTGATCTTGGCCTTCCTCCAGTGCCGGCAGGTGTGGAAGAAGGTTTTGCTGCTCTTGATGAAATCCTCTCAATGAATAGCCATACCAAAGTTATAATTATTACAGGGCGCGGAGAAAAGGAAAATGCATTGCAGGGTATCGAAAAAGGAGCTTATGATTTCTTTTACAAGCCTATCCAGTTGGAGGAATTGAAGGTGGTTCTTCGTCGTGCCTTTTATGTTTCTCAGCTTGAACAGGAAAATCAAATGCTGCAGAAAAGCTACGACGGAGGCACCTTCGAAGGGATGCTTGGCACTTCTCAAAAAATGCAGGATGTCTACAATGTCATTCGAAAAGTGTCCAATACGGATGCTCCTGTTCTAATTATGGGAGAAAGCGGAACCGGCAAGGAGCTTGTAGCGCGGGCTATCCATAGCTTAAGCATGAGACGGGAAAACCCATTTATTGTTATCAATTGCGGTGCTATTCCGGAAAATCTTTTTGAAAGCGAACTATTCGGTCATGAAAAGGGCGCCTTTACGGGAGCTCATATCCAGCGTAAAGGACGTATTGAAATGGTCGATGGAGGAAGTCTATTTCTCGACGAGATTGGTGATTTTCCTTTTCCTCTCCAGGTAAAACTGCTTCGATTCCTTCAGGAGCGCGTTGTTGAGAGGATCGGCGGACGGGGGCAGATTCATGTTGATGCGCGTGTAATTGCCGCTACAAATCGTGATCTAAAAGAGGATATGAAAGCAGGAAGATTTCGGGAAGATCTTTATTTCCGCCTTGGAGTTATACCGATCTATTTGCCGCCTCTGAGAGAGCGGGGCGGAGATGTAGTACTGCTGGCCAAGATATTTCTAGAACGCTATGCAAATGAAAATGGAAAAAAAGTCAAAGGATTTACGGATAAAGCTTTGGAAGTCATTACATCATATTCATGGCCCGGTAATGTGCGTGAATTGCAGAACCGCGTTAAACGGGCTGCAATTATGGCCGAGGGTATAAAAATAACCCCGGGTGATTTAGGTCTGGAAGATTTTATAGCTGGCGCAGGTCAGAAGTATAGTGTAGGGCTCAAGGAGGCACGTGAAGCTCTGGAAAAGGAATTGCTGGAAAAAGCCATAGCCTGCAGCAAAGGTAATTTAAGCAAGGCAGCGGCCTGCCTTGGCATCAGCCGTCCTACGCTCTATGATATGATGGAAAGACTTGGCGTTCCAAAGGAATAGCATGGTCGAAATCTAATCTCTCCGTGCAAAATGTCCCCTCTACAACATCCACCTCCGTCGCTTCGCGCCACCTCCGCCGGCGGAGGACATAAAACCGGTTATTGTCCCCCTCTGGAGGGGGTTAGGGGGAGGATGTTTTTGGTGTAGTCGCAATTTTAATCGTAGGGCGTGTTTTCCATAAACGCTCCCCAATCCGAACTGCGCAAGGCACAGTTCCTATATCCACCTCCGCCGGCGGAGGATATGAAGTCGAAGTTTTTATCCCGCCTTTATTTATATCAAAGATTAACCCTCCGATTATTTCATAGTTTCTCCCTATTAACATCCAATCAATTTATTCTCGTTGTATTTAATCATAAGCACAGTAATGTTTTACATAGGTAATCATTGTTTTACACTTAATTACAAAAGGTAATAATAAATATTAAAGAGGAGGCTGGATGTTGAGAATGAGGAGGACTATGTTGAACCGTAAAGGCGCGGCGGCCGTCGAGTTTGCAATGGTGCTCCCGATTTTTGCATTATTGATATTCGGGATCATTGAATTCGGCTGGTATTTTTTCGTCCAGCATACGATTCAGTTCGCCACCAGGGAGGGAACAAGATTGGCGCTTGTGGGAGGACAACTCAAAGACCAAGACACTAATAACCTCTTGTCCAGGGAAGAATCGATCATCAAGACCATCAAAGATAACGCAGCAATGGCGGTTAATCCGGATACGCTGCAGATCAGCATATATCCGGTTGGCTCAGGATATACGGATCCTGATAACTGGGAAACAGCTCCACCCAACGCCGGCACGGGCGGAGACTATATGCGGGTACGGGTCAGTTATACATTCAATTTCATTACACCGCTTATCGGGAACTTCTTCCCGTCGGGCGCGAACGTGATCAGTGCAGAGACGCTGTACAGAAACGAATTATTTTCCAACTGATTTTATTATCCGGCCATAATGGAGGCATAATGAATAGTTCTATATATAAGGCGATAAAATTAAAAATTAATGGCGGGCATATTGGCAAAAGAGGCGCTTCAACAGTGGAGTTCGTGCTTATCCTTCCTGTAATGCTGACGATGTTCTGTGCGATCATTGACTTGGGGAGACTGATTCAGGCAAGACTGGTGTTAACAAATGTTGCAAGGGAAGGCGGAAGTCTTGGTTCCCGCGATATCCAATCCGCCGCAAACCTCATTTCGATGCTGCAGAGTGCGGCGAGTCCGCTGGACATTAAAGCATCTGGAAAAATCTACATCTGGAAAATACGCGCGGGTACCACTGAGTACCATCCAAACCCCACAATTGATCTGAATACGAGTAAGAATGGAGGAGATCTTTCGGTTTTGAGTTCAATCGGTACAAGTGAGGCGAACCTTGGATTAACCCCTGCTCTGTATGATCAATTGGTATTTGACCCTGACGAAAACAAAAATACGGCCAACATAAGCGAAGTAACTGTAGTCGAAGTTTTTTATAAGTACATGCCCATTACCCCGTTAAGCTTCATTCCCTGGCTGCCGGAGGACGGAATAATAATCAGCAGCAAAGCGGAATTCTAATAAAAGAAGACTGATAAGGAGAGGAGGACTTTATGGGAACAACTCTTAAAAACCAAAAGGGAGGGGTACTTGTACTCTTTGCGCTTCTATTGACTGTGTTAATTGGATTCTGTACACTGGCAATGGGAGCAGGGTACTGGTATATGGTACGGGCGGAACTCTCCAAAAGTGTAGACGCCGGCGCCTTCGCCGGGGCGAAAAATATATCCAACCCTTATGTAGATCCCGCTGCTCTTGCCGAACAGGTCGCCCGGGAGAACTTTCCCTTGGGGTATGCGGGAACACCGACCTCGGGAACAGGAGCTGTGGCTTTCAAGGCTTATCTTGATCCGGACCATCGCATACGGGTAACCGGTACCGTTAATCCCAATATCTTTCTGGCCCAGATTTTTGGGGTTACGGAGATTGTGGCAGACTCTGTGGGTGTAGCGAAAAAGAATGAAGTGGAAATCATGCTGGTGCTGGACCGGTCGGGATCGATGGGGCCAAGCTATGGGAACGCCATAGTCGACTTGAAGAAGGCGGCAAAGAGCTTCATTGGCTTCTTTGAGGACACACAGGACCAGGACAAGTTAGGACTGATCAGCTTTGCCACAAGTGTGACGGTTGATTTTCAACTGGGAACTAATTACGTCGTTCCCATGACAAGAGCCATAGACAATATGAAAGCTGAAGGGGCCACCAATGCCGAGGATGCTCTGGCACAGGCTATCGGCCCTAAAGGGCTTACTGACCAGAGTGGGATTCCTGGCGATAAACGGGTACAGCAGTTCGTCATTTTCTTTTCTGATGGAAACCCTACAGCATTCCGGGGAAACTTCAAATACAAGGGGACCGACAACATTGACGCCGTGGTCGCGGGTACCGGCAAGACGTGTGACACTGTTTATAATAGGTTGGGAAAACCCGATTCTGAAACCTCGCTCAAAATCAACTCGGATTACATCGACCCGGGATACACCGGTGACGGAAAGATACCGGGGCCCTCATCAAAGTGCAAAGCCATCCCCGGATGCATTCCTTCCCGCTTCCTCGAGTGCAATCCCGCCACCACCACCAAGTGGTATGTATTTAGCCAGTATCCCGTGCCGGGTTACAGCGATCTCGAACAATGCTACATTCCGAATGGTGTTCGAATTGAGGATGGGGGCACTGCTCCTAACCAGGGGACGCTTAACCGGGCACTGCCTCACTACATTTGCGATACCGCGAGGCAGATGACCCTGGAGCATGCCCAGGAGCTAAAGAACAGGTATGTAAAGATTTACACAATCGGCCTGGGCCAGATAGATAAAGATTTTCTATCCCAGATCGCGAGCGGCTCCGCATATGAATACTACACACCCGATTCAAAAGAGCTGCAGGCTATTTTCAATGCGATTGCCAAAGATATAAAGCTTCGTCTTGTCCAGTAGTCGGAAAAACGATGAGAAAAAGTAATCCGTTTGTTTGCAAAACCTTTGAACTACTGCCCATGATGAAGAATGACGGAAGAAGGATATGCCTTTGTGCTAACAATCATTCACAGTTAATAAATTAAGTGATCTATTTTTTGGACATTTAAAAAAATTATCAGTGGCTGCTTCAAACATCTGAATATAATGTTGGAAAACCAAAGGGGACTTTAACAAGGTTCCCTTTTTTATATATCAGGTGAAGAATTATTACGTCGGCAATTAATAATCACAATCATCATGGCCCCCGGCTTGATCCAGTATTCAGTACAGCTCTAGATTCCCGCCTTCGCGGGAAACATTCATATTCCGCGTGACACCACGTGGGCATGAAAATTATTTTTCATTTTCATGGTAATGCCACTTTTTGTCATGCCCGAAATCTTTTGCAGGGCATCCAGTCTCGTAAACTGCAATTTACTGGATTCCCGCCAGAAGCATGCGGGAATGACAACTTTTCGCTACGGAAAACCATCATGTCCCGTGTGAAACAAAGTGGACATGAAGTTTGGTTTATTTTCGTAGTAATGACAAAATTGATATATTTAGTTGCCGGAGTAATAAGGGCCGGAAGTAAATTTTCAATGCTGCATGAGGATAGATAAAATACATTCTTTTTTTTGAACATTATTTAACCGGAAGCAGGATAACACTGGAGCAACAAACTTTTAAAATATGAATGAAGAAAACTTATTAACATCGAAAAGTATATTTATTCTTATTGTTCGTAGTATCCTCCTATGAATGTTCACCTTATTTATTCCCGTTGTTTTTAATCTTGTCATTAGTATTATGACATTATGTAATACATAGTAATTCAATTGTTTTACTTTGTAAGGGGTTGAGGAATTACTGTAAAGATAGTGGAAGAATACCATGAATAGAAAAAAGCGAGGATGCAGTCTTCGTGACTGTGGAATAAAAAAATAAAGCAAAGAAAGGAGAGGATGATGAAAAAATTAATTGGTTTTTTTAAAGATGAAGAAGGTGCAACAGCGGTCGAATACGGACTTATGGTAGCGCTCATAGCTGCCGTGATTGTCGGAACTATTACAACCCTTGGAACAACACTCAATACAAAGTTTATTGAAGTCCTCGATGCGATAAGTGGTTAGGCAAAATAGAACGAGCTAAAACTGACCGAACTAATCGGAAACAGGAGTCAGGATTTTTTTTCAGGATTTGGACTGCTCCCGTTTCCGAGGTCAGTAAATATTTTTGAATTTAATTTGATGGATGAGAAATGAAATATATGAAAATTATTTTTAAAGAATTATCCCTTTCAGATGAAGGTGTAGTCGCGGTAGAGTATGCAATAATGGCGTCGCTGATTGCGGCCATTATTGCCGGAAGCGTGTCCTTACTTGGCGGTACTGTACTTAACTTGTTTTCCAGTGTTCAATTTCCCTAAAAATACAACGCGATTCTATGTTCTATAATGAATAATTTGAATCAATGGCGACGGTAAAAAAGATGATGCTTCCAAATATTATATTACTTATCCTTCTGACGATTGCCGCAATTACGGACATTATGTATCGCAAAATACCCAATGCCCTGACGTTGCCGGCAGTGATTATTGGTTTGGTTTATCATGCATATTTGACCGGAGTCGATGGCTTTTTGTTTAGTACCGGTGGAGTATTCCTCGGAATCGGCTCTCTTTTTCTTTTTTATTTACTGGGCATGATGGGCGCAGGAGATGTCAAACTGATGGGAGCGGTCGGCAGCATACTTGGACCGGCAGGCGTTTTTCAGGCTTTTCTGTTTACGGCAATTGCCGGAGGTGTTTACGCGATTATTGCATTAGCAGTTAACGGGCAGCTTATGCAATTTCTGAAACGCTTCGTCTTTTCATTGAAACTGTCATTTTTGACAAGAAAACTAACTCTTTTACCAAATGAGAACAAATCCTCTCCAATACTATGCTATGGCATCGCTATCGGAGCGGGAACCGTGATCTCATTATTTATCCAAGTGCCAATATAAAGAGAGAATATTAAGTATCGGATTTTACGAAAATGTAAACCTCAGTACTTAAAGGAGCGGACAAAAATGAATTTTAAACTAATTACAGCCGGGTTAAAAAATAAAATATCCACGCCGATGATTATGCTTATAGCAGCTCTGCTGATCGCCGGTTCAACCACTTTCATGATTTACCGCACTCTTCAGAAAAAAAGCGTTGCTAAAGGAAAGGCGGATATTCAGATGATTACAGTTTCGTCATTCGATATGAAATGGGGAACTGTGATAACAAAAGACCTCATTAAAACTCAGCCGTATCTAAAAACAAGTCTTCCTGCCGGGTACATTGCTGATCCCTCGGCCGCAGTTGGACGGGTAGTCATTTATCCGGTTCAAGCTAACGAGCCGATTACTGAATCGCGGTTGGCGCCTGCAAATGTCAAGTCCGGGGGGCTGGCGGCGGTTGTGGCTCCTAATAAGAGAGCGATGGGCGTGAAAGTTGACAAAGTGGTTGGTATATCGGGATTCATCCATCCGGGAAATAAGGTCGATGTCCTGGTATCACTTCCGAAGTCTGATAAAGTCAGCGTTCCTGTTACGAAAATTGTCTTGGAAAATATACCGGTACTTGCAGTGGGCGTTGATGTCGAGCAAGCATCTGATAAAAGAGAAAAAGCTGCTCCGGTGGATGTGATTACGCTGGAAGTAACACCGGATGAAGGAGAAAGACTTGCTCTCGCCGCAGTTGAAGGGAAGCTGCAACTGGCTCTCCGTAATTATTCAGATGGAGAAGATGTAAAGACCGCCGGAACAACAATTCCGAAGTTATTAGGATCATATAATGTCGAGAATGTAGCAAATGATGCGGGAAGGAAAAGAAAGACTGTTTCCATCAGAAAGGTTGCTGCAGTTGCCGCTCCCGCCGGAAGCTATACTGTAGAATTGATTAAAGGCACCAAAATAAGCCAGGAAAAATTAGCAATGGAGGATGGACAATGATTCCTGATAAACATATGCGTTCTCAAGCAATTATCCCTATTTTATTATTTTCTTTATTTTACGTTCTTAGCAGTCCAGTCAAGGCGGCGGCTATCGACAAAATTAAGCAGGATACGGCAAACAATCAGAAGATAGAGCTCATTGCCGGGAAATCAAAGGTTCTGGAAAGCCCGGCCTCGATCAAAAGGATTACTCTGGCTCAGCCGGAAGTCGCCGATGTTCAGGTTCTTTCACCCCGTCAAATATATTTTATCGGAAAAAACCCCGGTACTACCAACGTCACCCTCTGGGGCGCCGGTGAAAAAATGATTGCCATTCTGGATATCGAGGTTGTTCCGGATACAACCAGCCTCAAGGAAAAGATTTACGAAATGGCGCCAAATGAAAAAGACATCAAGGTCACGGCAGGCCACGACTCTCTTGTTCTTTCCGGCACTGTTTCCAACACGGCAAATCTTTCCCAGGTTACAGCCCTGGCTAAGTCTTATGCTCCAAAAGACAAAGAGGGAAAGGCTAAAATCATTAATCTTTTAGAAGTCGGCGGAGTGCATCAGGTAATGCTGGAAGTGCGCGTAGCGGAGATGTCGCGGACGCTGCTGAGAAGACTGGGGGTAAACTTCAGTTATCTCCCCGATAGCGGGACTACCTTCGGCATATCGCTGCTCAAGAACCTAGTCACGCTTCCTGAACAAGGCTGGCCCGGAAATCCCTTAAAAATCGCCAGCAATGTTACGGCGGCATTTCAATTTATTCAGGGCAACAATACCTGGACCGGATTCGTTGACGCCCTGAAGGAAAACGGCCTGACCAGGGTTCTGGCCGAGCCGACGCTCATTACTACGAGTGGCCGGGCGGCTAATTTTCTCGCAGGCGGTGAATTTCCCATCCCTGTCCCCCAAGGAGGGCTATCCAATACCATTACGATCGATTACAAAACCTTCGGCGTCGGATTGGCTTTCACGCCCACTGTTCTCAGCAACGAGAAGATCAGCCTGGAGGTAAAACCGGAAGTCTCGGAACTTGATTTTACAAATGCAGTGGCTTTATCAGGCTTTGTTGTTCCCGGGATCACTACCCGCCGAGTGGCAACGATGATTGAGCTGGCCGACGGGCAGAGCTTTGCTATTGCCGGACTTCTGAAAGATGATTTTCGCGAAGTTGTCTCCAAGTTTCCCGTTTTGGGTGATATCCCTGTTCTGGGCGCTCTTTTCCGGAGCACATCTTTCCAGAAAAACGAGACGGAACTCGTCATTATTGTGACGCCGCATCTTGTAAAACCCGTCGATATGACGAAGCAGACTCTGCCGACGGATCAGCATGTGGAGCCCAATGATTTTGAATTCTATCTTCTGGGCAGCCTGGAAGGCCGCAACGAGCCAACGCCGCGTGCATCCAAAGGCTTTTACCCCCGGAAATCGGATAAGGGCGGTTTTGAAGGGGAATTCGGCCATATAGTACCCAAGTGAAGAGGAGTCATCCATGGCCCTGCGAATCAAAACGAAGCATGAAAAAGGGGTTTCATGTCCTCCGCTGGCGGAGGTGGCGCGAAGCGACGGAGGTGGATCAGAGTAGATATTGCAGGGCTGTTTCCTACACTCGGAACCGTTCCCACACGGAGAGGAACGAGAGAAGACAGGGTAAGACTTCCTCCCCCTGCACCCCCTCCAAAGGGGGACAAGCGCGGTATTTGTGATTTTTTCTAAGTCTCCGGAAGTTGAAGTTGATGTATTTTTATTGTTTTTGGAATCTATTTCGAAGGAGGTAGTAATGAATAGCAAAATAATGATTCGTTATTGTCTATGCGCCATCTTGTTTTTTACAGTCAGTTGTACTCAAAGCCGGCTGGCAATGGATTATGGTACATCCTATCAGTTACAGAAATATAATCAAATCCTCAATCCCGAGGCGGAAAAAAACCTGGAACCAGTATCGGGCATGAGCGCCAGGGCAGCGCAAGGCAGCGAGGAAAAATATCAAAAAGGTTTTGAGAAAACAGAGCCGGCCATAACATCATATCAGCTGAATATTGGAAATATAGGAAAGTAAGAGAGAGCGCTTATGAGAAAAAAATTTATTTCTCAAAGAGGAGCATCGGCCGTGGAGTTTGCCCTTCTTCTTCTGCCGTTGATGTTGATTACTTTCGGGATCATTGAGTTTGGTGTTTTAATGTTCAATCAGCAGATCATCACAAATGCCAGCCGGGAAGGGGCAAGAGCGGGAATTGTCGCCAGCATTCCCCGTTTACCTGACACGGGTGCGAATTCCATCGATAAAGTGGTTAAAGATTATTGCGAAAATAATTTAATCACGTTTGGCGCGAAAAATATCCCCACGATAACATTAGCCGGATACAGTCCCACCGCAACATTCGGAGCTAATCTTCGGGTGCAAGTCAATTATGTATACTCTTTCCTGGTTATTCCAAACTTCATTCCGGGTATTGACCGGCTGCAAAATTTGCACGCGACGACCGTTATGAAATATGAATGAAACTTTTCGTGGAGGACTAAGAAAATGAAAAAACGATATAGCATTGCTGCAAGGTTGAAGAGCCAAAGAGGGGCCACTGCCGTCTATGTCGCAATTATGATGGTTGTTTTTGTCGGCTTCGTAGCTCTTGCCATTGATGTGGGATATATGATGGTCGTCAGGAATCAACTCCAGAACGCGGCTGATGCGGCAGCACTGGCCGGATGCAATCATTTTTATGATCGCGCTGCGCCTGTGACATCTGAAACCATGGCTGATCCACCGGCCTGGGAAGACGCTGTCAATGAAGCCTCCAATGCCGTCACCATAAACAAGGCTGATAATAAATCGCTTGCCACGGGTACGATTGCGACCGGGTGGTGGGATATCACCCAACCTGCGCCAGGCAGCCTGTGGTCGGTTACAAATCCTCCGGGAGTTCCGCCGGCAACTCCTCCTACAGTCAATTACGGGCCGGCCGTGCGGGTGACCATTGCCAAAACAACCGGCCAAAATTCCGGTCCGATATCGACATTTTTTAGCGGTGTTTTTGGGGTGTCCACAATAGATAGTCAGAAAACGGCAACAGCCGTTGCTGCTTCTCCCGGTTCAGTTAGACCTGGCTCCGTCATTCCTGTGGCCATTTCCGAAAGAGCGGCGGATCAATCAACCGTGTATAATAGCCCGAGTAACCCAATCATTATCGGCTCGCCATATATGTACTCTGATTCTCTGGCCGGGCAGTGGACATCTTTTACTGAGGATGCCAACGATGTGTCTACTGTTCGGGATTTGATCAGTAACGGCAATCCCACGGCGCTCACGATTGGTGATAATATCTGGATCGAACCTGGAGTAAAAAATACTTTATACGCCAATGGTAACCAGCCGAGTATCCAACACAATTATGCAGGCAGGGATGTGTTTCTCCCCATCGTTGACGCCATCCTTAGTAATGCAACTCATTCTGCCGTGCCGCTTGTAGGATTTATCGGTTTTCATGTCATCTCCGCAACGGGTGGAAATTCAGCGACTATTACAGGTTATTTTACAACGGCACCTTTTTATGGAGGGCCCATTGGTCCTCATTACGGACCGCTTGACCGCTGCCGGCTGTGTCAATAAGAGGGCTTGCCCAAGGAAGTATATCAGATAGTAGTTCGATAAATAAATCAACAGGACTGAGGATCATTTTACGAAAATGAAAAATTTGAAAGTACGCTTACAAATACAGGATCAGGACATATATCAGGAGTTTGCTCAAGTCATCTCATCTTTCGGAGGATTTGAAATTTATGTCTCCAATGAAGCAGGTCTTGCAGATCTGCTCATTATACAACTGGGGGACAAACCTGAAGAAGATATTTTGCAAGCCCAGCAGGCTATTAGTTTAGGAATTGTCGGAAGTGTATTTCTCACCTCAAAGATCATCAAGCCGGAAATATTGATCGAGGCAATAAGAGTGGGAGTAAAAGAGTTCTTTTTACAACCTCTGAAGACGGAAGACCTTAAACGGGCTCTTACAAGAATAATCGAGCAGCCAACCAAAGCGGTCATTAAAAACGAATCGCCAAAGAAACAGGGAAAAATTATCAACATAATCGGAAGCAAGGGCGGCATAGGAACTACGACGGTAGCGGTAAATCTTGCTGCAAGTCTGGCGGGCATTGATCGTGAAATATCTGTAGCTTTAATCGATATGAACCTTCATTTTGGTGAAGTCCCGATGTTTCTTGGCATAAACTCAATTTTTGACTGGGTCGAGGTGGCAAAAAATGTTTATCGCTTAGACAGTACATATCTGATGGGCGTCATGTCTTTGCACAAGTCAGGAGTACGCATCCTGCCTTCGCCTGTTAATGTGCTGGATGCGCATTTGGTGACGCCGTCAGTTGTTGAGGTTCTCCTGTCACAGTTGAAAACGATGTTTGATTTCGTTGTGATTGACAGCGGCCGGTCTCTGGATGAAACGTCAAAGGCAGTAATCAGACTTTCCGATAATCAGATTATTGTCACACTGCTCAGTCTTCCCTGTCTGGTCAATGTCAAGAGGCTTCAGGAAACTTTTCTTAATTTAGGTTATCCGGAAGATGAAAGTATAAAAATTCTGGTGAACCGGCATCAAAGGCATTCTGCAATTTCTATCGAACAGGCGGAAAAAAGCCTGAAGAGAAAAATTTTTTGGAGTATCCCCAATGATTTCCAGGCCACTGTAAGCGCCATCAATATGGGCGAACCACTTGCCGATGTGGAGCCACAGAAAGAAATTACAAATAGTTTCAAATCATTGGCCTGTTATATTACCGGACGAAACGATGTGAAGAAGAAGAGTTTGATGTCATGGGGACGAAGATTTGAAACCCAGGGAAAAGTCAATAAAGGCTTTGGATTATTTGCTCATTCAGCAACACCGGATTAAGTATCATTATAGTAAGTATGGACCCAATGTCATTGACTTAAGCGCTACAGCCCCCCTCTTTTCTAAAGAGGGGATGGGGGAGATTTTGCAAAGTGTAATAAAAATCCCCCTGTATCCCCCTTTACGAAAGGGGGAATTGGAAGGTAAATTTCTTAATTCAGCGACATTAAGTATGGACCGTTAACTTTCTTTCAGGAAATTTATATTTAAATGAGGTGATATAACTATGCAAATGATCGACAGGTTATCAAAATCCTTTGTTTCCACAAATGAATATAATGAATTAAAATCCAGGGTTCATGAACGTCTGCTGGAACTACTTGATTTATCATTGATCGATACACTTGAAGAAGAAATTCTACATCGGGAAATCAGGAGATTGACCAGGAGTATCCTGGCAGAAAGCGAAATGAAAGTTCCTCTTAATGCAGAAGAGAGAGAACGTCTTTATCAGGAAATTGAAGATGAAACCCTGGGACTGGGACCGATTGAACCCTTTATGAAAGATCCCACTGTATCGGATGTCCTGGTTAACGCATACAGTCAAATATATGTGGAGCGAAAGGGAAAGCTATATGCCACGGAGGCAAGATTCAAGGATGACGCTCATTTGCGAAAAATTATCGACCGGATTGTCTCCGCTGTCGGCCGCCGTATCGACGAATCAACGCCGATGGTTGATGCAAGGCTGCGCGACGGTTCCCGGGTGAATGCAACAATTCCGCCGGCATCTATTGATGGGCCCTCCCTTTCGATTCGCCGTTTTTCCGTCGATCCTCTGGAAATGATAGATCTTATAACTCTTAAAAGTTTGACAGCCGAAATTGGAGATATCCTCGGAGGAATAGTTAAAGCGCGGCTTAACGTGCTGATCTCCGGAGGTACAGGCACCGGCAAGACAACTATGTTGAACGTCCTTTCCCGGTTCATTCCCGCAGACGAGCGTGTTATCACAATCGAAGATTCCGCGGAACTTCAATTGAAACAGGAACATGTTGTGAGACTTGAAACAAGGCCGCCGAATCTTGAAGGCAAGGCGGAAATTACTCAAAGGGATCTGGTACGAAACAGTCTGCGTATGCGTCCCGACCGGATAATTGTTGGTGAAGTTCGCGCAGGAGAGGTAGTCGACATGCTTCAGGCGATGAATACAGGGCATGATGGTTCACTTACAACTATTCACGCCAATTCGCCGCGGGATGCACTGCTTCGTCTGGAAACACTGGTGTCCATGGCCGGTCTCAATATTCCCACTGAGGCGATCCGGCGTTATATCAGCTCGGCAATCGATGTAATTATTCAAGTATCACGCCTTATCGACGGCAGCCGCAAAATTATAAGCCTGTCTGAAATAACCGGCATGGAAGGAAGTATAGTTACCATGCAGGAAATATTTTCTTTCGAACAAACGGGTGTAAATGCTGCCGGGCACGTGACCGGCCGGTTCAAAATGACGGGAATTATGCCTCGCTTTGTTGAAAAATTCAAAGCAGGCGGCATACCTGTCTCTTACAACACTTTCGATTCACGCAGGATAATGGAAATATAACTTTCTTATAATTGGAGTCCAGTATGGAAATATATCATGTCATTCTTATATTTATGGCTATTGTCCTTTTTATTGAGGCCGTTTTTATGTTGATCAGGCATCGATGGAATCCCGAGGCGCGCAGAGTCAGGGAGCAACTTAAAAAATTTTCGAGAAATACTTATGTCCAGGAGGAAATCGACCTTACGGCTCATCGCCGAAAAAAGAGTGAAATACCATGGTTTAATCGATTCCTTTCCAATTCGGAACTTCCGATAATACGTCAACTTGACCGCATGGTCATTCAATCGAATCTTTCTCAATCTCTGGGGTTTTATTTGCTTGCTTCTGTCGTGCTGTTTTTCGTAGGTTATTTTGCAGCATCATTTGCCGCCTGGTGGATCTCTTTTCGACTAATCGCCGGTTTACTTTTAGGATTGCTGCCTATCCTTTATATTTTTATTATGAAGCAAAGGAGATTGGATAAATTTGAGGAACAATTCCCTGAGGCTCTGGATATGATGGCTCGCGCTCTAAGAGCGGGACATGCACTAACCGGCGGCCTCCAGATGGTTGCCCAGGAATTCAACGACCCTCTCGGGCCGGAATTCGGTAAAACTTTAAATGAGATCAACTATGGATCAAGCTTTGAAACTGCCCTGAGGAATCTCGTCGGACGAATAGACAGTGACGATCTGAAGCTCTTTGTTTTGTCTGTTGCAATCCAGCGGGAAAGCGGCGGCAACCTTGCAGAGATTCTTGAAAACATCAGCCGTCTCATTCGGGAGCGATTTGTATTTAAAGGACAAATCCGGAGCCTTTCCGGAGAAGCGAGAGTTTCCGCCTATATTCTTATTGGTCTGCCGTTCTTTGTCGGATTTCTTATTTATATGACTAATCCAAATTACCTAAGAGCGCTGATTGAAGATCCCATCGGACATATGATGCTTCTCTTCGCCGGCATCATGATGACTATTGGCATTCTTGTTATAAAAAAAATGATAATAATAAAAATATGAGGATATGCTCATGAATGACATGGCAATAATTGCAATCATGATTTTTTCGACGATGATGCTGTTTTTCATCTCTATCTTTCTTTTTTACCGGCAGCGGCAGAATAAAATAAAGATTATAGATAAAATTGATCAGTATGCCGTAGCAGGCTCACTGGATGGTACAAGTCAAAATATTCCCGGTTTTTTTGATGATATGCAAAAATTATTTATTGGACTGGCTGCAAAACTTGCGCCTTATTCCCGGCCTAAGGATAAAAAGGAAATCAGCCATCGAATGAAAAAACTTAACATGGCGGGCTATAGTAAGCAGAATGCACAGGTAATTTTCTATGGTCTCAAAATTCTGACGGCCATCCTGTTCCCGATCATCATATATTTGGTTATAAGTTCTTCCAAAGTAGTAATTGGAAATTCAACACTGTCTTTTCTTCTTATAGCTGCGGCGCTTCTGGGGTTCTATGCTCCGGAATGGTGGGTAGAAGGCGCAATTAGGAGGAGGCAGTTTAAGATACAGCAAGGATTCCCTGATGCTTTGGATCTCATGGTGGTTTGCGTGGAGGCCGGAATGGGCTTGGATCAAGCAATCAAACGGATTTCAGACGAAATGAAAATGACTCATAAGGAAATTGGTGAAGAATTCGCAAAGATGAATTTCGAAATAAGAGCAGGGCGGTCCCGCCGGGAAGCCTTGCGAAATTTTGGTGAAAGGACAGGAGTTGAAGATGTAAAAACACTGGTTGCCCTTCTTGTTCAGACGGATAAATTCGGCACCAGCATTGCCCAGGCTTTGCGTGTGCTTTCCAGTTCCATGAGGACAAAGCGCAGCCAAAAAGCGGAAGAACTGGCAATGAAACTACCGGTTAAATTACTTTTTCCGCTCATTTTCTTTATTTTCCCGTCACTTTTTGTGGTTGTCATCGGCCCCGGAGCCATCAAAATTTTCCGGTTGCTCATTGAGACAGGATTTGGGAAGGGATAAAATATAATTTATAAAAGGCTTATTCTTAGCTTTGAGAGGTAGGAGTATATGGATAGAAAAAAAAGATTCCGAACGATAGCAATAAAAGCCGGCGTCATTGCCTGTCTGGGCATGGCTTTCACTGCCTGCTCCATAACCGACTGGAGATGGGGTAACCAGGTAGTATTATTGTCAAAAAGAGGCGCTGTGGATGAGCAGACTGTGAACCGGTTTATTCAGAATGTCCGGCCGCGGCAGGGAAACCCTGATTCTCATTACTTGCTTGCAAATTATTACCTTGAACGGGGCAGGTACCAGGAAGCAATTAAAGAATTTAATAAAGTTCTTTCCATTGATCCGCATAATATAAAAGCCTATAACGGCAGGGGTATTTCATTTGATCAGCTCGGCGAAAATACTAAAGCTGTAGAGGATTACCGGATAGCCCTCAGTCTTGATGCAAAATTGGATTATGTCTTGAATAATCTTTGTTACTCAATGGCTCTTCAAGGCAAGTCGGATGAAGCCATTCAAGCTTGTAAACAGGCTCTTCATTTAAACAAAAACAATAACCGTATTTATAACAATCTGGGCATGGCCTATGCCATTAATGGAGATTATCAGCAGGCTTATACTCAGTTTGAGACGGCAGCGGGAGGTGACAAAGCTGCCGCCCATCTTAAATTGGCTGTAATTTGTTATGAAAGAGCCAACTTTCAAATTGCAGCCGACCATTATCGTCGGGCTTTGTTGCTTAATCCTTCTCTGGAAATGGCCAAAAAAGGATTGGAAGCATCCCGGAAATTATTGAATATCGTAAATGTAGCTGACCGCCGCCAGGAGGATGCCAAGACCGGAATGCAGCAGAGCTTGCCCAGGGCTGCAACTGCTGATGTTCATAAATCTATCGTGCTGGATCCCGCACAGACCGAAGCCGGCAAAAGATTGATCCCGTCTGAGGCATGGACACGAATTGGCGGAACACAGCAAAAAGAGATGTCCATGAAAGCAAAAACCGTGGAGATTAAAAAAGTTTTGGATGGAAAGCCGTTAAAGAAAGTTGGAATCGAAGTATGCAACGGCAATGGGAAACGTTATATGGCAAGAGATGTTGGTGCATATCTGAATGCAAAGGGCTTTAAAGTCGTCCGCTTAACCAATGCTGACAATTTTAATCATAAAGGCGGGGGAGAGATTTATTATGAAAATGAATATGGTAATGTAGCTTCAAAGATTGCTGACAATATCCGGCAAATTAAATCATTAAGACAAACCGGCAAGATGGAAAGCTCACGTGTAAATGTGAAAGTTATTCTGGGAAGAGATCTAATCGCCCACAGGCAGGAATACAAAAATTAGAGGAAGAATGTTATGAGAAAATTTTTGCACGATATGGTTTTAGCCACGATTTTTTTAATAGTTACCAGCATTGCGGGTTGTTCCTGGTTTAATAAAGATCAACAGGGACCGTTTCAGGGGAGCGGCTACAGAAACATGCTCGAACTGCAAAAGCAAAAGGCTGCTGTTTCAAGTAAGGACATTGATGTCATGAATAAAATGCCCGATCCCGATGCTGAAGAACTGGAGCGGCTTGGAGATCAATATGTAAGGCAGGGAAATCCTAATATGGCATTTGTTTATTATGACAAGTCTCTTCAGAAACAACCAAAACTCAACAGTTGCCGTTATAAAAAAGGTTCCCTTTTCCTATCGAGAGGAATGACCGATGAGGCGATGAGAGAATTTGATGAAATTATCAAACATGATGCGCAGTATGCCTATGCTTATGTGGGAAAAGGCCGTGTGGCTCTGGCATCCGGAAAACTGGAGGAGTCAGAAAAGCAATTCACTGAAGCGCTCAAATTGAATCCTAATCTCTGGGATGTTTACTCATATATGGGTATAATCTGTGACCGTAAAAAGCAATTTAAAGAAGCTATAAGAAATTACCAAAAAGCTATTGCTATCAATCCCAGGTCAGCTATTCTTTTTAATAATCTGGGAATTTCTTACGGTCTTGCAGGAGAATATGAAAAGTCTCTCCAATCTTACTTAACAGCCATTAAGCTGCAGCCGGAGAATATTAAGATATATAATAATTTGGGTTTTATATTGGGAAAATTGGGACGATATGATGAGGCTTTCGAAGCTTTCAAAAAAGCCGGAAATGAAGCATCTGCATACAATAATCTCGGTTGTATATATATTTCAGAAAAAAATTATGAACCGGCCATTTCGGCTTTTCGGAAGGCAATCGATATAAATCCACGATTCTATGTTAAGGCGAAGGAAAATATGCTCTATGCCGAATCAAGGATTAAAGTACAGGAATAAAAAGGGAAGAGCAGCTCCGCCAGCGGATGGTCATGCAGTAACGGAGGTGGACCAAGGAGCCAATGTATAACTTATGAACCGCGGCATTAAAAACATCCACCAGCAATCCACGCAATACGCAATCCGGATTTATTACAAAGTCATCAAGGAAGGAATTGTCCATGACCCGGTAGATCACAACAAAGCATAAAAATTGGTTGATGGGAAATCTGCAGGGATCGTTCATGTAGGGACAAACCTGGGTGTTTGCCCTCCCCCTGCGCTCCCTCCAAAGGAGGACAAGTAAGTGGAACTTCGGGCAAACGTGCCCTGCATAATCTATTTTCGAAGGAGTCATCCATGCCCCTGCGTGTCACAACGAAGCATGAAAATGGGTTAGGCTGAAAAGTTGAGCATGGGCATTGTAGGGACTATTTCCCGAATAGTCCGATCTGCTTTATGTCCTCCGCTGGCGGAGGTGTCGCGAAGCGACGGAGGTGGATTAAGAATAGAAATATCGCAACGGTGGTTTTTTCATAGCGCCCGAGCCGTCACCCAGAGCATGGGAACGATAAAATTTCACCGGAGAATTGGGTGGATATCATAAGTATGTGGCGGTCAAGCCGACAATAACATGAAATTCATCATACCGGCCGGTAGTATAAATTGTGGAGTCATCCCACCAGTAACCGGTCCTGGCAAAGGCAGAAAGCCATTTTAAAATTTGATAAAAAGCACCCACTTCAGCTGAATAAATCCGATCTGTACGGTCGCTATAAACATAATCCAATTCAGTGGCGCTGAGCGTCATGCCTATCTTGAATTTTTCTGAAAGCGAATGGTTGACCTCGACTGCTGCATTGTAAGTCCGGGCAAAATTCTGATTTTGTTGCTGTCCTACGCCAAGTATTTCTTGATAACCTATTCCCAGGAGAAGGCTATAAGTCGTAACGCGATCCGTCTGCGTTAATTTGAGGGTGCCGCTGAATCCGCTGTCGTTGCTCCCCTGTGATGGATCTGAATAATAATATCCTGCTTGCAGAAGACCGGTCAAACTCGGATTAAAGGCATGCTCAATACCTATTGAAGGAGAATGGATGCTATAGGAAATCGCGGGAAAATCATAATCACGCTTGGTGTAAGAATAATCTGCAAAGATGGATGAGCGAGGATTGAATTTATAAATATAGCGTCCGTGATAAATATTGCCGGTCATATCCGGATTAATAGAATTATCTTCCGTCGTATAACTGTAATCGAACAGGATTCCGTTATACTGATTAAACCAGTAGCTGAAATTAGGTCTGTATGTATTAATCTTACTTTCATTGATTGACTTATTATCATTGTTGTAAATATAATTAATGTAAGAGAAACCAATATTTCCATCTCGCGTAAATCGCCAGTTCACAGATGGTTCCACGCGATTCATGAAGTAAAGAGACCTGCCTTGCTGAACATAGCCAAGGTATTGAGGTGTTGTTGTGGACAGATCCAGATAGCGAGGGTTTTCCGATTGAATAACATTGTCGCGGAGCTGAAGGGTAAGATTTTTGTATGGGTTATAACGAAGGCCAAGATTACCGTCGTATCCGGTATAATTATTTTCATTGTTTTTCGCATACCAGTTGTAAGTGAGATGCGCTCCCAGATCAACGCCAAAGACGGCTTCGTTTTTGCTTAATGCAATGCCTGGAATAATCCTGGTAATAAAATCATCTTTCTTGTCCGTTGCCGTGTAGTTGGCATTGGTGGTATATTTTTCCTCTAAAGTAATGGATGGATGAATTTCCAGGCGCCGGCTTGTTTCTTCCTGGGCCACCGATATGGAAACTGTTGTCACTAAGGAAAGCCAAAATATGATGAATATTGTCAAAGCTGCTTTTTTCATTGGATATCCCTTTTGTTTTTGTCGAATTTTAAGCATTAATTTAAAATATACCGGTTTCAGACTTTTGTTTTTTTCTTACTTTAATATTTTAAGAGTCGACCGGGCTTCATCTGCCTCCGAAAATCGGGCATTTATCTTCAATGCCTTCGTAAGTTCGTTTTTTGCAAGATCATGATTCCCGTTTTTATAGTACGCCATGCCGAGATGGTAATGTATAATTGCTTGATTCGGGAGCTTCTCTGCAGCATCTCTCAAATAGGATATTGCCCTGCTGTGAATATTTTTTTTATAATATATCCATCCCAGTGTATCAGAAATGTTCGGATCGTCAGGAATCTGTTCTTTCGCTTTCTGCGCCAAGTTCAGCGCAACATCAATATTTCCTCCCTGTCCTGTATACAGATAAGCCAGGTTATTTGCCGCCGGTGCAAAATTCGGATTTATCTTTAATATTTTTTCATAACATTCTTGAGCCTTCACATAATTTTTTTCACTTTCATGAATCATTCCCATAGCCATGAGGGCGTTAAGATCGTTGGCATCTTTAGCCTGGGCTGCAGCATATTCTTTTTTTGCTTTATCTAAAGCCTGTTGTCTCAGATAAAAGTTGGCCAGCGAGTTATGAAGCACAGGAAGATCAGGAGAAAGACTAATAGCCTTTTTAAGGCTGATTTCGGCATTAGTGAGATCTTTGTTTGATTCATAAATACCGGCCTGAAGAATATAAATAGCGGGATTATTCGGTGTAATTGTTATCTGTCGCTGTACCACTTCAAATGCCTTCTTCATGTTTTTTTTGCTCATATAAGTAGCGATAATAAGATGAAGCGGTTCTATATAGCCGGGATTCAGGGACATTGCTTTCTCAAAATTTGCGATCGCTTCATTTTCTTTTTTCTGCATTAAATGAATACGGCCCAATTGAGTATATGCTATAGGATTGGAAGGAGCAATTTTGATGAGATTATTGAATACTTGAAGAGCATCCGGAATATTATGCTTCAGAAGGTAAGCATTTCCCAATTGGATATGGGCCGGAAGACTGCCGGGGTTATTTTTCAATACTGTTTTTAGTTCTTCAATAGCATGAGCGGCGCTTCCTTCACGCATTTGAATATCTGCGAGAAGTATTCGTGGTTGTTCCCATCCGGGATTGAGTTTTATAGCTTCACTCAATGCCGATTTCGCTAGCTGCATATCTCTGTTTCCAAGGTGAGCCAGTGCAATCTGATAATGGACAATGGCTACTTTGGGATTTTCTTTGGCATAGGTACGAAACAGATTCAAAGCATGGTCAAATTCATTTTTGGTTAAAAAAATTCTTCCTTTCAGTAACATGCCGTCCTGGCTATTAGGATTGATACTCAGGATACTTTCGGTTAGCTTCATTGCTTCATCATATTTCTTTTCATTTATGTAAAAATCAGCCAGCCTCGAGAGAGCTGAAATATTCTTTGAGTCTTTGTCAACAGCCTCTTTAAAGAATGTTTCCGCTTTATCTTTTTTGCCGGTTAATAAATAAAAATTACCAAGATGAATTCTTAATACTGCATTTTGGGGTGCTGTTTGAATTCCTTTTAGAAACTGTCTCTCGGCATCCTCCGGTTTATTGACCACTGCATAATAGTCTCCTAACGCAAAAAAAGTTCTAGCATCACCGGGCGCAATTTTCGTAGCCGCAGTATATTCCCGTTCCGCGAGTTCAGTTTTACCCGATCGCAGATAGAATCCAGCCAGTGCAAATCGTGCCCGCAGGTTTTTTTCATCTATTCTTACCGCAGCCTTAAGCATTTCCTCCGTCCGCGGCAAATCTTTTTTTAGAATGTAAAGTTTGGCCAGATGAAGATGAGCATCAAGTTTACGATTTCCTTCTGCAGCTTTTTTCCCTTCTTCGATAGCCTGATCAAGGTTTTTCTCAAATATATAAATATTACTGAGCAGCAAATGGGCTGAGGAATTTCCGGGGTCCTTCTGGATGACTGTATTTGCCTGTTCACGGGCCTTTTGGGGATTACCTGACATAAGATATAATTGTCCTAACTCGTTCCGGGCATCAAGCAATCCCGGATCCAGTTCAACGGTTTTATATATCTCGGCAAATGCTTCCCTGAACATCTTCATTTGCAGGTAAATTAACCCCAGTTTGTAATGAGCCTTGACGTTTTTTGGATCCAACTGAATGACATTCCTGAATTCCAGAGCTGCTTCCTGAGGTTTATTTTCGGAATAATACTTTTCTCCTTTTTCCCAGTGGCGGCTTATTTTTGCTTCTTTGGAGCAACCTGCAAAAAAGATTATTAAGGCCAAAATAAGAAAGGTGGAAACGATATTAAATAAAGACCTTGTGTTGATATTTTTCAGGCTCATGAATTACCCTCTTTTAGTTATTAGTTAGAAATATTAATTTAAAAGATAAGCCTATGATTGGATTTTGCAGATGCATAATTTAAAATGTCTTTCTAATGTTAAATTTTTTTAATAAGAGACTTGGAATACTTGAAAACTTTTCCAGCACGCCAGGTTCCGGGTAATGCTTATCATCATGATTACTATGAGTACCAAAGTTTCGCCGGATAATGGCCTCAGTTTTAAATTCAAGATTATTCAAAACGACGCCGAGAATTTTTCCCTTATCGAGAACTTTTATTGCCCGGGCAATGGATTCACGAGAGGTTTCTCCCGATTTAATGACTATAATAATTCCATCAATCATTTTATTAAGAATGACAGGCTCCGTTGTGGCCATGATAGGTGATGAATCAAAAATGATATAACGATCCTTATACCGGGATTTCAATTCGGTAATAAGGGATTTCATTTTATTCGATCCGATTAATTCAACAGGATTTTCTTTTATTCCACCACCGGATATGAAGCTCAGTTTATCTATTGGAGTTTTAATCAGGAGGTCTTTTATTTCAACATTCCCGGTGAGATATTCGGAAAGACCGGTTTTTTCCTCAAGTCCGAAAAGCCGCGAAAGAGATGGACTGCGTAAATCGCAATCTACCAACAGTGCATGACTGTGTAATTCAGTGGCAATAATAGTTGCCAGATTAACAGCTATTAAACTTTTGCCTTCTCCGGCCATGGCGCTGGTTACGAGGATGGTTTTTGGCGAACGGTCATCTTGCCTGGGCCTCATAATATAAGTTCGAAGACCTCTGAATTGTTCCGTCGCTATGGAAGTCGGCTGGAAATAAGAAATGAGTTTGTCATCCAATACAATGTCTTCTATTGAAGACTTTTGAACCTCATCTGCGGGTTCAGCAAATCTGTCTCTTTCAACCTTCTGCAATGCATCAAACATCTTACCCATAAATTTTTATCTCCAATATTTAAAAATCTTATCAAGAAAAAAAATGGCCGAGCTTCCGGCGGCAACAATTATTATCAAAAGTATAATTCTCCACATATAAACTTTTTCATTCTTTTCTTTGTTTCCCAGATCCCGAACCGCATTTCTTATAATGCTTTTCCCGATAATTTTTTTATCAAGAGAAAAACCGGTAAGGAGAGCATTATCGCAAATTATATTGATAAGACGTGGTATGCCCCTTGAATAAGTATAAATTTGATCTATGGCTCTCTTGTCGAATATGTCTATACGCTTCGAACCGGCTCTCTTTAATCTGTGAATAATGTATTCAGCCGTTTCTTTTCTATTCAAAGAATGCAGATGGTAACGGACGGTTATCCTTTGCTTCAAAGGGCGAAATTGTAATTCCTCCAGAATGTCATCAAGCTCCGGTTGTCCGAGGAGAATAACGTGCAACAGCTTTTTCTTCGACGTCTCAAGGTTTGTCAGTAAGCGTACTTCCTGAAGTAATTCCGGTTTCAAGCTCTGTGCTTCATCGATAATGATAAAGACCTTTTCATTCCTGGCAAAACAATCAAGCAAAAATTCATGAAGCGCCTTCAAGCTCTGGCCTCTCGTTTTCAAGTTGCTTGTATCAATACCAAGATCATCGCATACATAGTTGAGGAAATCAGCCTGGTCTAAAATGGGATTGAAAATGAATGATGTCCTAACCCGATTATCCAGTTTGCCAAGAAGTGTATGGACAAGAGTTGTCTTTCCCGTTCCTGCTTCACCTGTAATTACACTGAACCCTTTTCCCTCCTGGACTGCATAACGAAGATAAGACAAAGCTTCCTGATGCTGGTCACTAAGATAAACGAACATGGGGTCTGGAGTTATTTCAAAAGGTCTTTCGTTAAAATTGAAGAATTTTTCGTACATAGTTTAAACCGTTTTTTCACCAATCCGTGGAATTATGGCCAGAACTTTTAAACCAAGAGCGGATTCAGCATCTCCTACATCATGAAAAGACCGGTCCATTTGTTCTCTTATAAAGGCTAACCCAAAACCACTGCCAATACCCGCAAATAAGCCGATAAGAAGGACTTTCAAAATATCAGGCGAGAATGGTTTTTCGGGAATTCTTGCCGGGTCAATCACTCTGAATTGTTCGCCCTTTTGCCGCTTCTCCAGATTCTCCGCCTGCTGGGCGTCCTGACTTTTCTTTAAAAGCGCCTCATATGTTGCTTTTGTACTTTGATATTGCCTTAATAAAGAAGCCATATCCTGTTCACGGGCAGGTGTCCTTTCGATCCTGTCACGGTATTTACTCATTTGCTCAGTAAGAAGCCTTTCTTCACCCATAAAACGTTTAATTTCCAAATTAATTGCCATCAGTTGATTTTTCAGTTCCTGAAAACGGGGATCTTTCTTTAAAATATTAAACCCTCCGGTGCTTTTCTTTTTTTCCAGATCCGCCAATTTCTTCTTAAGGGTAATTATATCCGGATGACTCTCCTTATATTTTGACTGCAGATCTTCAAGATTCCTTGTCATGGCTTCTTTCGTGGATTCATAGCCCCCATTTGTTCCAGTATCCGATGCGATGAATGTTCCATCTTGTCTTTGAGACGATTTATATGAATAATCCTGATTGCTGCTAATTCCCATTTCCATATCGGCTATTTGTTTTTGAATGAAGATTTTTCGATCCTGTGCAGCCCGCAGATTCTCGCCGACGCGCTGGTATTGATTTTGAAGTTGTTCAAGTATCTTTATATTGGATTCCCGTTGTTCCGGCAATTCACCAATGTAGCGCCGTTTGTATTGGGCAACCGCCGTTTCCATTTCATCAAGTTTTTCTTTGGAGAGGGATAATTCATTTGATAAGAATTCTGTTGTCCCGATTGCCTGTTGTTCTCTGATTTTGAGATTCTCTTCGATAAATAAGGAAGCCAGCCTATTGGCAACCGTTGTTGCTACATTAGGATTGCTGTTAATATAACTAATGGTGAAATAATTTTTTTCTTCTTTTTTTGTAGGAAGCTCAATTTTGATGTCCTTTTGCATTAATGACACAATCTCTTCACTGGAAAGGCTCCTCTTTTTATCTTCATAAAGCCTTTGCTCACTGATAATCTGTTCCAAACGGGTGCGGCTCATAACTTCCTGGGCAATTGACTGAAGCCTTTCTTCAACTTTAGAGGTAACCGTTGCCTGAACAAATGCTTCCGGAACCCGCTGGGGGCTTACAAGAATTAGAGTACTGGCTTTATAATAACGAGGAGCGAAAATGAGGTAACACAATGTTCCTAATACAACGACTAGAAAAGGGATGATGATATGCCATATTCGACGCCGTAATATTTCGATATATTCATCGATTGTATATGATTTTGCAGGGTTGATCATAGATATGTCTCCTGAAAAAATAGAAAATTAAACGATAAAAAACTGAACCAATTAATAATTTATCTCATTTATTGCTTTTGATTATTTGCCGTCAGTTGACAATGACCGTATCTCCCCGATGGATAATAATATCCGCATCGTCTCCTTCGATAATTTTATTATAGTTGGCGTATATTCGTTTTTCAGCGCCCTTATTATCTTTGGTAATAATAACGATCTTTTTCTGATTGGCCCATTGTGTGAAGCCGCCAGCCATAATAATCAACTTAACCAGGCTTGTTTCAGAGCGCAGTCGCAAAACGCCCGGTTGCTTTACTTCTCCGGTTATGTATGCTTTGAAACTGTTTGCTTCCATGACGGTTATAGTGACAGTAGGGTTATCAACGTAATTTTTCAGTTTATCAGTTAGAATATTTTTCAACTGAAGCGGAGTGTGATCAGCTGCTTGTATGTCATCAACAAGGGGCAGTGAGATTTTTCCATCCATGCGGACAGGAACCGTTTTAGTAAGGGAATCTTCATGCCAAACATAAATAAGAAGGACATCTTCAGGTCCGATTATATATTGATCACTATCTGCTGCAATTTCGCCCTGCATTTTTTTAGGCGGATTGGCATTCTTTGATTGCCCAGCGTGCGCCGCTGTAAGTCCTGTGCTAAGAAGGATCAATAGGATCAGCCAGATAAGTGTAATTTTTTTTTTCATAATCATGCTCCTTAGAGATTAAAATTACATTGAATGAGGCTTAAATATAAAGTCTAATTAAGTAATGCACCATCAGGATTAACCTGATTTATGGATGCGAAAGTTCTGAAAAGGATTATTAAACGACTAAGTGAAATAAAAAAATCTATTGATGAATATTTTTAAATTTTGAAAATATAAATATATAAAAAAAGAAGCTAATAAAGTGACTTAAGGGAAATATATCCCGCCGCTATATAATAAGCGAGCTTCAATGATTCCGTGACAAAATCACGTTTTCCGGCTCCTTGAGTCCACCAATAGTCAGGATGATACGAATTAAAATAGGCGGAAGGGAATATTTTAATTTGATGTGGAACGCATAATTGTTGATATATGAGATAGCTGCGTCTTGTATGAAACCCTTGTGACATAAGGATGGCACTGTTTATTCTCATTTTAGATATAACTTTCAATGCTTCCCGTGCCTCTGTCAATGTTATCGGATTATGAATATGAGTTACAATTATTTTGAAATATTTTTCTTTGAGCCCAAGAGCTTTCATTTCTTTCTTCACTCGATCGGGATAATCTTCATTCAGAGAAAAGGGCCTTTCCAGAGGGGCGATTCGATGCAGCACGATTATAATTATTTTGACCTTTCCGGACGACAGTAAGTTTATTCCGTTTATTACCGAACTTCTGCTGATAAATTCACCGCCTTCCAGAATAACTGCATCAGCAGTATAGTTACCCTGCGGCGCCATGAATTGGCCTGCCTGCGTCAAAATTGTTGTCCTGAAATAAAAAATAAGAAAAATTATAATGAACAAAGAAAAATAAACCGCCCATGTCCATTTGAATTTTTTTTTCATCTTTATTCTATCCAAAACAAATATATTTTTTTAATATACCTGAAGCAGGTATATTTTTCATATTACTATTAAATGTAATTTATACCTGTCGGTATACTTACTTTTTAATCACTGTTTTTATCTTGCCCGGACGAAATCATTATAATGTATTTATCGGATAGATGTGAATATCCGGCTATATACAATCAGGATATCGACTTTAGTAGAATGAGCATCTTGCACCAGGGCTGTCTTCATTATTCAATATTAAATTATTTATAATAAATTTTGCTTTTTTTAATAACTCATTGAGTAAAGCAGATAATGCAGAAAGTGTGTCAAATTATTGTAATACATAATAAAAATTATAATCAAGACTGTCAATAATATGTCGATGTTGTATTTTATGTTTTAAAAATAATATTTTCCGCTTCAAATCATAATTATGTAATAAACCTGTATAACTAAATATTTATGGCTATGCAGTGCGAAAAATGAAAGTGCTGACGGCCGTAATGCTTGCCTTGAGGTTGTTTATGTGGTAGGCACCAAATGCGTCAACAATCCGTCGCTCAGGTTAAGCTGCAAATCTAAGCGGGATTACGAAGCAAAGTATTAAGATTAAGAGGAGGAAATAAATCATGACGAGTGACTGTCTTTTCTGAAGTTTAAAGAAGTTGGTATGAAGCCAATGTTTTCCAAGTAGATTTATTGACGGAATCATGGCGAAGATTTAATACGTTTAACATTTGAAAACAAGGAGGCGTTAATGAAAATCAGACATATAATTAAAATATTGATATGTATTACGATAGCAGCAACATTGTATTTCCCTTCAACAAGCTTTGCAGGAAAATACTGGGTCAGCCCAACAGGAACTTCTGCCTGGTCCGGCTGTCAGGGGAATACCGATCCGGGAAGATATTGTTCTCTTGCTACTGCCAATAGCAGCGCAATTGCCGGGGATACTATCTATATGAAGGCAGGAACGTATAATTATTCAAGGACGGGTACAGGAGCAATAGCTCCCGCAAGAAGCGGAGTAAACGGAAGACCGATTACATATTCGCGTATAGCAACGGAAAGTAAGCCGCTGATTAACTGCACTAATTCCTCGATAGGTGCAGCTTTATCGTCACGCTCATATATAAAGCTGGACGGTATTAAATTCAACGTTACCTTCTCCGGTTATGGAATCGCCATGTTATCGGCAAGCCACTATAACGAAATTACCAACTGTGAACTGTATGGTAATGCACATACGGTTATTCCTTTAGGATGCTCAGGGCCGAGTAATCACAATTGGATACATGGAAATATTATTACGGCAAGGGGTGGTTCAGGTTGCAGCGAAGGCGGAGACGGGATACGTATCGGTGGAGCGTGGGCTAATTACTATTCTCTGAACAATACAATTGAGAATAACACCTTTTACCATGCCGGTCATGCTCACATTGATTCTTACTCGCACAGAAACACCGTTATACGGAACAATGTAGCTCATAACGAACCGTGGTGGGCTGGGACAAGTTCCTGTAATGGTTGGAAAGCAGTCTATGATAACAGTGCGTACAATGGTCGTTGGGGCCACAGGAATTTCGAAATCGGCTTTAACAACGATAGGAGCAATACCTATGCATTGGTTGAAGGAAACAGGATAAGTTTTCAAAGCGCGAACCCCGGAAATGCAGGCGATGGTAACATCACGATAGCTGGCCGCGGCGTTATTGCCCGCTATAATGATTCCTTTGCGGCGCAGAGGATGGGAGTTGTTTTTAAATGGACAAATTCTTCATCCAACGGTTTAGGGGGAAGTAATAGCAGAGTTTATAATAACACAGTTTATCATTCCGGTTATGGGTATAAAGGCGGCGGCGCTCCTGCTACTTTTCAGGTGGCAATGTACCACACCGCGAGCAAGACACCTTCCGGCAATGTCGTGAAAAATAATATTATTTATGATAATGTCGCTGATTTCACTTCCGGATTTCAAAGCAATGTTACGACATCCGATAATTTGTGCACGCGTGCTGCGTCAGGATGTACGGTTGTTGGCGACCCTCTCTTTACCAATAAATACATAGTTGACCCGGCCAGTTCAGCGGGCCTTACAAATCCGGATTTGACTCTGCAGGCTGCATCAAAAGCAATCAATAAAGGGGCAAATTTAACGACAGCCACTAATATTGGCAGAAGTTCTACCACATTGACAGTTAAAGATGCACTCTATTTCCAGGATGGTACATTGGGATCGGCTTTAGCTCGTAGTCTGGATCCCGCCCATAATCAACCGGACTATATCGCAATAGGAACTGTCTACAATATAGTGAAAATCAGTCGAATCAATTATTCGACCAATACTATCACTTTGGCTTCGCCGATGTCATGGGCAAGTGGTGATAAGATCTGGCTGTATCAAAAGTCGGATGGAGTTCGCGTTCTTTACGGTTATGCTCCGGATATGGGTGCTCATGAATATCCCCGCTGAGAGGAAAAAATCACAATAAACGCTTTGAATTTATTATTAATAAAAGCTTGGTTGGACAAGTTGAAAACGGGCATAACCGCCGGTTACGGCTACGACGGAACTTGTACTCGCCTATTAAAAACTTCAAAGCAGTAGTGTCTTCTGAATGTGTAATTTCTCAAGGAAGGGCCAAGTCGGCAGAGTATCAATAATTACTGCAGCAGCTGCTTGATCCGCAACTGAGATTAAGTAACAAGTATTAAATTCTTTGGGTGTCCCCCGGTTTTGCCGGGGGATAAACCCGAAGATTAAAAGGATACCAATAAACGACTTGCTTTTTTTCGCCTGAAACGATGATTTTTCTAATTTATTTTGTCCGGTATAGACATAAAAAATCTTCTTAAAAATATCCTTATCTTTATAATGGTATATTATTGTGTTTTTTCTTCAGACGTACTTCTTTTTTATCTTTTAAGGCATCAAGCAGCGCTATGACTCTCTTCCGGGTATCATGCGGCAAAATAATTTCATCAACAATACCCATGGATGCCGCGAAATAAGGATTATTAAACTTTTCTTCATAAGCAGCAATTAGTTCTGCTCTTTTTGCTGCAGGGTCAGCCGCACTCTTAATTTCAGTACGATAAATAATGTTGCAGGCGCCTTCCGCGCCCATAACGGCAATTTCCGCCGTGGGCCAGGCCATAACGTAGTCAGCCCCCAAACTTCTGCTGCACATGCCAATGTATGCTCCGCCGTAGTCTTTACGGGTAACAACAGTCAATTTAGGAACTGTGGCTTCAGCATAGGCATGAAGCAATTTTGCTCCATGACGAATGATGCCGTTCCATTCCTGATTGGTGCCGGGCATATAACCTGGGACATCTGCAATTGTTAAAAGAGGAATATTAAAGGCATCGCAAAAACGGATGAAACGGGCCGCTTTATCGGAGGCATTGATATCAAGGGCACCGGCGGCAAAACGCGGGTTGTTGGCAATGACCCCAACAGGCTTTCCCATGATGCGAATTAAGGCAATTATCATATTTTGCGCCCATAATTCATGCAGCTCAAATATTTCATTATTATCGGCGATGGACTTAATAATTTTTTTCATATCGTAAGCGCGTGTACTCTTATCGGGAATAACATTATCCAATTCCGGACAGCTTCTATCCGCTGTATCGGAGCAAGTTACCTCAGGCAGGGGAGAGTGGCAGCTGTCAGGTAAGTATGAAAGCAGAGTCTTAATTTTATTGAGGCAATCTGTGTCATTCTCTGCGACATAATGGCAGACACCGCTCTTTGTCGCATGGGTAACCGCACCGCCTAACTCATCATGTGAGACTTGTTCGCCGATAACGGCTTTAACTACCTCGGGACCGGTAATATACATGTAACTGGAACCTTTAACCATGAAGACCCAATCTGCCAGCGCCGGTGAATAGACAGCACCGCCCGCCGTTGGTCCCATCATGGCCGTGATTTGCGGTATGTATCCGGAACCTGCGGTATTGCGGTAAAAAATTCCCGAGTAGCCATCAAGAGAGGGAACGCCTTCCTGAATGCGTGCTCCTCCGGAATCGTTAAGAGCTATAAAAGGCTTCCTTGCCGATATGGCCATGTCCATTACTTTCCAGATTTTCTTGGCGTGCATTTCTCCCAAGCTGCCGCCCGAACTGGTAAAATCCTGTGCTGCTGCGAAAACGGTACGTCCATTGACTTTACCGAAGCCGGTGATAACACCGTCGGCAGCGATTTCTTTCTTATCCAGTCCGAAAAGGTTGGATCTATGTTGAACAAACAGTTGTACCTCTTGAAAAGTACCGTCATCGAATAACTCTGCTAAACGCTCACGGGCAGTCAGTTTACCCGATTCGTGCTGTTTCTGAATTAATTTTTCACCACCCATTGATTTTAAATTTTTTTCTTTTGCTTCAAAATAGCATGCTTTTCCTCTCGTTGTGTCTTTTTGAAACTCTTCACTCATTCGTTTTCTCCTTCTTTATCTCTTATAGTTTTTAACTTGACCGATAAAGTCAGGTGGGCTATTATGTCGACAGATCGGTCATAGGTTATTTCTAAGTAGTTGATTTCAAGTGTAAAAATAAAAAATTTTGCAGTGACAGTAACTTGTTTGCGAAAAATTGGCAAGGAGAAATTGATGAAATTTATCAATGAAATTGATCTCAAAGGTAAAAGAGTAATGTTTCGTTTTGATTTTAATGTTCCTTTGGATGCCAGTCAAAACATTACTGATGATGTTAGAATTCGCGCGGTTCTTCCCTCTTTAAACTATGCACTGGATGAAAATGCAAGTGTCATCATCATATCTCATTTAGGCCGGCCGAAAGGCAAAAGGGTTCCTGAAAAAAGTCTGACTCCGGTCGCCAAAAGACTATCGCGCCTTCTTGATAAGCAGGTGCTTCTGGCTGACGACTGCATTGGGCCGGATGTGGAGAAGATGGTGCGGGAATTAAAGCCGGGTTGTGTCCTGATGCTGGAAAATCTTCGGTTTCATAAAGAAGAAGAAGCAAATGATGATGAGTTTGCCAAAAAGCTGGCTGCTTTTGCCGATGTTTACATCGATGACGCTTTCGGTAATGCTCACCGGGCTCATGCTTCCAATGTCGGCATCACCAAATATGTCAAAGTCTGCGGTGCCGGATTCCTGATGAAAAAGGAAATTAATTACTTCCAGACACAGCTGGAAAAACCGGTGCGTCCATTCGTGGCCATAATCGGCGGTTCCAAAGTTTCCGACAAATTGTCAACATTGAGTAACCTGATTAAAAAAGTCGACAAAATGATTATCGGCGGAGGTATGGCTTTTACATTTTTGAAAGCTCAGGGATTTGAAGTAGGGAACTCATTGGTTGAAGATAACTTGATTCCTGAAGCAAAAGAAATTCTCATGCAGGCGCATGAACTGGGTGTTAAATTATATTTGCCGTTTGACTGCGTTATAGCTCAAGATAAGTCTCCTGAAGCTGTAACAAAAATAATTCCTGTACAGGAAATATTCCCCGATTGGATGGGATTGGATATCGGTCCGGCAACAATAACTCTTTTCCGGGAAGTAATTGCTAATGCAAAAACTATTGTGTGGAACGGACCAATGGGTGTTTTTGAGATCGATGCCTTCAGTCGTGGTACATCCGCCCTGGTTCACGCAGTGGCAAGTTCGCATGCTTTAACAATTGTGGGCGGCGGTGATACGGATGTCGCCGTTAAGCAGGCGGGAGAAAGCGATAATATCACTTATATATCTACAGGTGGTGGTGCTTCGTTGGAACTTCTGGAAGGAAAAACCCTGCCGGCAATAGAGGCTTTGGAAAAATGTGTGCCGGTTGGTTAAAAATTTTCTAATTAATTTTAGAAGAGCAAAAAAGGGGAAGCCGAAACTTCCCCTTTCTTTTTAATGATTTTGATGATTTATAGACAGAGGTTCATAAAGGAGGCTGAAAGATATACGTAATTTTAAGATGATTCTGGAGTATGACGGCACAGCTTATTGTGGATGGCAGAGGCAGAAGAACGGCCTTTCCATTCAGCAGGTTTTGGAAGAAAAAATCCAGTTAATTACGTGTGAAAAGGTAACAGTGATTGGTTCCGGCAGAACCGACGCCGGAGTTCATGCCTTGAATCAGGTGGCAAGTTTTAAAAGCACTACCCGTTTGCCTGCCGAAATTTTGTATCGGGGCATTAACGGACTATTGCCGCAGGATATTGTTGTTAAAAAATTGGAAGAAGTTGCGGTGGATTTTCATCCACGGTATAACGCCCAAGGTAAGACATATGTTTATAAAATTTACAATAGTCGCCTGCGTTCCGCTTTGGGACGTAATTATTTCTGGCACATCAGCTACCCGCTGGATTTGACGAAAATGAAGCAAGCCGGCGACTATTTAATCGGCAGGCATGATTTTTCCTGTTTTTGTGCAACAGGTACTAATGTTAAAGATCGTAATCGCAATATTACGAGTGTAGATATTGACAATGGTAATGATAGCCTGTTGGAAATAACTATAGAAGCGCAGGGATTTTTAAAATATATGGTGCGGAACATTGTCGGCACTCTGGTAGAAATCGGCGGCGGCAAAAGGTCACCGGAAGAAATGAAGAAAATAATTGAATCGCGGGACAGGAACATTGCCGGTATTACAGCACCGTCTCGCGGACTTTATCTTAAGGAGGTCAAATATTAAAAGTGAAAATATTGTTATTTGGTCATAAAGGTATGTTGGGAAGCGACCTTCTTTTGCAATTGGGAAGAAAACATGAAGTCGCGGGCCTGGACAAAGATGAAATTGATTTAACTTCAATGCCGGCATGTGAAAGTGCCGTCAATGAAAATAAACCCGATATTGTTGTCAATGCCGCCGCTTTTACGGATGTCGATGGATGTGAAAACGCACTGAGTCAATGTATTGCCGTTAATGCCGAAGCGGTGTTGAATATTGCCGTATCCTGCCGCAAACAAAATATTCGCATCGTTCATTTCAGTACTGATTATGTTTTTGACGGGAACAGCAGTGAGCCCTATAAAGAAGATTCCCCTTGCAATCCGCTTAACGTTTATGGCTCGTCCAAACTGGCGGGAGAAAACTATCTGCGGAGCCTTTCCAATAATTACCTCATTATTCGTAGTGAGTGGCTATATGGGAAAAACGGTAAAAATTTTGTCCGGACAATTCTGGATAAGGCGGAAACAACAAATAAACTGGAAGTTGTTGATGATCAAATCGGATCTCCTACTTACACTAAAGACTTGGCTATAGCAGTCGATTTATTGATCGAACGAAACCTGACGGGATTATTCCATATAACAAACAGGGGAAATTGCAGTTGGTTCCAATTTGCCAGGCAAATATTAAAGGAAGCAGGAATAACCGAAGTAGAGGTGTTACCAATAAAATCAGATCAATTGAAGAGGCCGGCTCAGCGTCCTTTAAACAGTGTTTTGAGTATGCAAAAATTTATCTCGGCAACGGGAAAAGCCACGCAGCCCTGGCAGTTGGCTCTGCAGGATTTTTTAAAAGATATAAGGTATCAATCCAACCAAAGATGATTTATAAAAAAATATTATATTTATCTTGACATGAAGTTTGACTTTGTTATAATGCTTCAATACATAAACGTGTAAGGATTTCCACAATGGACAGAAATTTAAATGCAAATATCAATTTTTATGGCTATTGGTTTTATACCTATTTTTGCATCGGTCTGCCCGTTGGTAGGAGGACTGGTTGAGGTAAATTAACACCAAAAACAGCCATGGGTAGATCGGAAACGACTTCCATGGCTTTTTCTTTTTAAGGGCCATGGCGGCAGAAGCCATGGCCCTTTTTAGTTTCGGGAGGAGATAATGATTATTATTATGAAAAGCCAGGCGACGGAAAAACAAATTAATGATGTCATTCACTGGGTTGAATCCGTAGGTTACAAAGCACATCCTTCAAGTGGTGTGGAACGAACAATAATCGGAGCTGTAGGAGACAGCCGTGATAAGTCAGTTCTTAAATACGCGGAATCTTTACCGGGGGTTGAAAAGACAATGCCTATTTTAAAACCATATAAATTAGCAAGCCGGGAAACACACGAAGGCAATACAGTTGTTTCTGCAGGCGGAGTTCCAATCGGAGGTCCAAATTTTATAGTAATGGCCGGGCCTTGTTCCATTGAAAGTGAAGAACAATTGTTGGAAAGTGCTTATATCGTAAAAAAAGGCGGGGCGCAGATATTAAGAGGAGGAGCTTACAAGCCCCGTACTTCACCTTACAGTTTCCAGGGAATGGAAGAAGAAGGTCTGAAGCTTTTGGAAAAGGTTCGTCTGACTACCGGGTTGCCTGTGGTTACCGAAGTAGTTAATCCTGCTGATGTTGATCTGGTTGAATCATACGCCGATATGCTGCAAATCGGTGCGCGCAATGCACAGAATTTTGCCTTACTTAAAGAAGTCG
Source organism: uncultured Smithella sp. (assembly GCA_964632255.1). Classification (GTDB taxonomy): domain Bacteria; phylum Desulfobacterota; class Syntrophia; order Syntrophales; family Smithellaceae; genus MVRV01. The sequence goes on from CAZWCA010000006.1 coordinate 66,316, forward strand.
GCCAGTCAAGAAAGCCGGTGCTTTTAAAAAGAGGAATGATGACGACGATTGAAGAATTGTTGATGTCTGCTGAATATATTCTGTCTTCGGGTAATCCCAATGTAATTCTTTGCGAACGCGGTATCCGGACATTTGAAACGGCGACGCGCAATACGCTGGATCTAAGCGCTGTTCCTGTTTTGAAAGGGTTGACTCATTTGCCGGTAATAGTTGATCCCAGTCATGCCGCCGGTCACTGGAATCTGGTCATTCCATTGAGCCGCGCCGCCGCTGCAGTGGGCGCGGATGGTCTTATTGTTGAAGTGCACCCGCGGCCGGAATTAGCTGTCTCGGATGGAATGCAGTCATTAAAACCGGAAAGATTCTATCAATTAATGGATGAGTTAAGAGCTATTTCTACGGCAATGAAACATTAATGGAGAAAAAATATATGCGCTCAATGAAAGTCAATCTCGATAAAAAAACTTTATCATCATATGAAATCTGCATCGGCAATTCAATATGTGATCGCATGGCGTTGCTTATTTCCAAAAATCATAAAGCAAACCGTCACATTATTATTACGGACAGTAATGTCAGCCGCCTTCACGGTCAAAATTTCCTTGCTTTTTTGAAAGATGCCGGTCTGAATGTTGATTTTATCGAGTTTCCGGCAGGTGAAACTTCGAAAAATATTAATACCGCACTGGATATTGTAGGGAAGCTGTTGGAATTGGGTGCTGACAGAAATTCAATGCTTATCGCCTTCGGCGGTGGTGTCGTGGGTGATATGACGGGTTTCATTGCTTCCGTTTTTATGCGTTCAATTCCTTATACCCAGGTTCCAACTTCATTACTTGCGCAGGTTGACAGCAGTATCGGCGGGAAAACAGCGATTGATTTATCATATGGCAAAAATCTTCTGGGGACCTTTTATCAACCCCAGGCTGTTTTTTCCGATTTAAGTTATCTTAGCACTTTGCCGCAAGCGGAGTTTAATAACGGACTTGCCGAAATTATTAAATACGGCATTATCGACGACGAAAAAATGTTTCACCTGCTGGAAGACAATCTGGATCAGGTCAAAAGCAAAGATCCCGTTTTGATGTTAAAGCTTGTGGAAAGCTGTTGCCGTATTAAAAAATCAATTGTTGAAATTGACGAGAAAGAGCAAGGCTTAAGGCGAATTCTAAATTACGGCCATACATTAGGACATGCTCTTGAGGCGGAATCCAATTTTGAAATCTCACATGGTGGAGCTGTTGCTTTGGGCATGATCGCCGCCGCTCGAATTTCTGAAAATTCCGGCTATCTCGAATCCGACTCAAGAAAACGCATTGAAAATCTTATCATCGCGTCAGGCTTACCAAGCCATATTCCGAAGAATCTGGCAACGGACAGAATAATATCCCGTTTGAAAATGGATAAGAAAAAAGAAGGCAATGTTATTCATTTCGTTTTGCTGAAAAAAATAGGCATGCCGTTTGTCAACGGAGGCATCGACGATAAAATGATCACGTCCGTAATTGAAGGAATGCAATAATGAATGAATTGGAAAAACTAAGAGAAAACATGAAAAACAAAGACAGGGAAATTATCCGTCTTTTAAATGAACGCTCGCAAATATCCGTCTCGATAGGAGAAGTTAAGGGCCAGAAAGGGATAGACGTATATGATCCTTCGCAAGAAGCTAGAGTTTACGGCTATTTACAGGAACTTAACCGCGGTCCGCTTCCACCGTCGGCCATCCGGTCCATTTTCCGGGAGATTATTTCGGCTTCACGCGGTTTGCAGAAACCGACAACGGTTGCATTTCTGGGGCCTGAAGCTACATTTTCTCATTTGGCTTCCCGTTTGCACTTTGGAGAATCCTGCCGTTATTTTGCTCAAAACGGCATCGCCGGAGTTTTCGATGAAGTAGAAAAAGACGCGGTGGACTGGGGAGTAGTTCCCATAGAGAATTCACAAGAGGGCTCGATTAATGTAACGCTGGACAGATTAATATTAACACCGTTAAAAATCCGGGCGGAAATCTACCTGCGTATCGGCCAATGTTTGCTGTCTTCGGCCGAAGATATTAAAGATATAAAGAATGTTTATTCCATACCGCCTGCTTTAGGGCAATGTCAATCCTGGCTGCGCGCAAATATGCCGAATAGCATCCTCGGCGAAATGGAGAGCACGGCTGCGGCGGCGCGAAAAGTTAAAGGCAGTAAAACAGAAGCTGCTATAGGGAGCTCACTTGCTGCCGAATGCTATGGCCTGAAAATCCTGGCCGACGGCATTGAAGATAATCCATCAAATATGACGCGCTTTTTAGTAATTGGTAAAGGTGAAAGTGAGGCTACCGGAAATGATAAAACTTCTCTGGTTTTTGCTACACCTGATTCACCTGGTGCGCTGCATCGCGCTCTTGCCTCGTTTGCCGAACGTAAAATCAATTTGTCCAAGATAGAATCTCATCCCGTAAAGGAAAGGTTGTGGGAATATCAGTTTTTTGTAGACTTGACCGGCCATGTAAATGACGAAGACGTTCAAAATTGTCTTCTGGAATTAAGAGAAAAGACAACTTTTATTAAAATTCTTGGTTCCTATCCAGGAGCGGAAGGCGGCCTATGATTTGCGTACCAATTACGGCGAGATCCCATAAAGAAGCGTTACATGATATTGAGCGAAGCTGTCTGATCGCTGATGCAATTGAAATAAGGATGGACTTGATTACTGATGGATCGCTCCCTGAATTGATTTCCACTGCGCGCCGCAACAGCAAAAAGATAATTATTATTGTGACCTGTAGAAAGAAAGAAGAAGCATCTCTAAAGGTTGAATCCTCTGACATAAAGTATATCAAAGACCAAAAGGATAAAATGACAATCCTTAAACAGGCTATTGGACTGGGCGCTGACTACATCGATATCGAACTATCGGAAGGTCAAGATATCATTGAAGAATTAAAATTATTTTGTGAAAGGCCCGGAAGATCAACAAAAATTATAATTTCATATCACAATTTTCAAAAGACTCCGCCGTTTGACAGGTTAAAGGAAATATTTCATCAATGCCGGGAATTTAAACCGGCCGTTGTGAAAATAGTTACCTGGGCAAAGAAGCCGGAGGATAATTTACAAGTACTCCGGTTGATACCGTATGCCCACAAATATCAGCAGGAAATAATAGCTCTATCTATGGGTGACAAGGGTCGCATCAGCCGGATGACGGCTCTCTTGCTGGGTAATTTTCTTAGTTTCGCAACACTTCCTGAAGGTAAACAGTCCGCGCCGGGGCAGCTAACTGTATCAGAGATGAAACAGATCAATAAACTGTTAAAAAATGATGAACAACAGCATGTTCAGCCAGTATCTTCCGAAAGCCCCAGACAGTTGAAAAACTATATTTTATTAGGAAATCCGGTAGGGCACAGCCTTTCCCCGTTAATGCACAATACAGCGTTGAAGGCCCTTGATATGGAAAGTCATTATAATGCCTTTTGTGTGTATGATCCGGCGGCGGC
>CAZWCA010000006.1:69905-71765 GCA_964632255.1 uncultured Smithella sp.
ATAATTGGTGCAGGCGGCACTGCTCGAGCAGCGGTTTACGGAATATTAAAGGAAGGCGGGTTTCCTGTCGTTGCTAATCGCACGGCGGAGAACAGCAAGAAACTGGCTCTGGAATTCAACTGCCCGTATTATTCTTTGGGTGAAATTGGAAAGATAAAGGCGGATTGCCTGATTAACACGACACCTGTCGGTATGTATCCCGATATTGATAAGTCTCCGGTATCTATTTCGGCACTTGCCGGATATAAATATGTTATGGATGTCATTTATAATCCATTAAAAACAAAATTACTAAGTGAGGCAAGCCTGTGGGGATGTCATGTTCTATCAGGACTGGATATGTTTGTACATCAGGGCGCTGAACAAATTAAAGTGTGGACAGGTAAAGACCCTGACCGGGCTTTGATGAAAAAAGTTGTAAAAGAAAGGTTAACCCGGAGTGAATAGAGAATCAAGTTTTGAATCCGCATCAAGCGTCATCCGTATTCCCGGTTCGAAAAGCCTGACACAGCGAGCATTAATAGCAGCAGCATTGGCAAAAGGCAATTCCTTTATTAGCAACGCCCTTATTTCGGAAGACACACTCTATTTAATGGATGGATTACGGGCATTAGGCGTGCAGATTATGCCCGTTGAGAGCGGTTTTTTAATTTCCGGAACAGCAGGAAAATTTATAAATCCCGGGAAGGATATATTTCTTGGAAATAATGGAACAGCGCTGCGTTTTTTGATTGCATTGGTTACACTGGGCCGCGGCAAATATGTTTTAACGGGAGGGAAAAGGCTTTGCGAGCGTCCCGTGGGAACATTGGTTGAAGCATTGCAGAGCATGAATGCCGACATCTTCTGCCGGAATAATTGTCCTCCTGTGACAGTGAATGCCGCAGGTCTTGAGGGCGGTAAGATTTTATTGAAAAATATAGAAAGTTCGCAATACGTTTCCGCATTGCTGCTTTGTGCTCCCTACACCCAAAAGGGTATCGATCTTTCCTTGGACGGTGAAATAGTTTCATCGCCTTACATAGATATTACTATTTCCGTGATGCGTGATTTCCACGCTGAGGTTCGCAAAACCGGTCCACGTGAATATTTCGTCGAAGCCGGGAAAATCTATAAAGGGCGTGAATATATTATTGAAGGTGATGCCTCCAGTGCGTCATATTTTTTTGAGGCTGCTGCTATCTTGAAAAAGCCGGTCAGAGTATTCGGCATTGGGAAAGAAAGCAGGCAGGGCGATATACGATTATTAGAAATCCTGGAAGAATTTGGCTGTAAAATTAATTTCGGAGAGAACTGGATAGAAGTTGCGTGCAGCACCTTACAGGAAGGTGACTTTACTTTTGATTTGAATGATATGCCGGATATGGTGCCGACTCTTGCTGTGATAGCTGCTTTCCGCAAAGGAATAACTACTATTACAAATGTTGCCCACCTGCGGATAAAGGAAAGTAACCGCCTGAGTGCCTTGACTGCTGAATTGAACCGAATCGGCATTGTTGCTTCTGAAACCGCCGATGGTCTTATTATTCAGGGGGGCAACCCCAAACCGGCACAAATTGAAACTTACAATGATCATCGTATCGCCATGAGTTTTGCCGTCGCCGGCCTTGCTGTGCCCGGCATAGAAATAATGGACAAGAAATGCGTAGATAAATCGTTCCCGGAATTCTGGAGGGAATTAACAAAGATATGAATGTCGTTTTAATCGGCTACCGGGCTTGCGGAAAATCCACAGTTGGTAAACTTCTGGCCGGGAAATTAAAAAAATCTTTTTTGGACACGGATTTACTGATAGAAGAAAGTTTGGGCAGGCCTATAAAAGAAATCATCGCCGGCCGGGGATGGGACTATTTTCGAGCC
>CAZWCA010000006.1:71865-85497 GCA_964632255.1 uncultured Smithella sp.
GTGATAAGAGAACGAATCCCCCTGTATCAAAAAGCTGCCGATCTGATTTTGGATACGGCTGACAAAAGCGTTGAACAAGTAGTAGAAGAGATTTCTGCACATTTGCGGGAATCAGGTATTCCGGTAAGAGGAGAATGATTATGGCCGGTAATACAATAGGCGGTATATTTCGGGTGACAACCTGGGGTGAATCGCATGGCACGGCTTTGGGGGCAATAGTGGATGGCTGCCCGGCCGATCTGGAAGTCAGTGAAGCTGATATTCAACCTGCGCTCGACCGGAGAAGGCCGGGGAGAAACGCCGCTTCAACTACAAGGGAAGAAGGAGATAAAATTGAAATTTTGTCCGGAGTTTTTGAAGGTAAGACAACCGGCACCCCTATTTTTCTTATTATCAGGAATTCTGATGCTCATTCTTCTTCATATGATCATTTAAAGGATATATTCCGTCCTGGACACGGCGATTTTACCTATCTGGAAAAATATGGCATTCGCGATTGGCGAGGCGGCGGCCGCTCTTCCGGCCGGGAAACAGTGGCACGCGTCGCTGCCGGTGCGATTGCGGAAAAACTGATCGGCCGGGCCGGTATGGAAGTACTGGCCTACACGCGGGCTATCGGTGGTATTGAAATAAACCATGACAAAATGCCCAGGGGCAATGCTTTGCGCCGCAAAGTACGCGATAATATTCTTTTTTGCCCTGATAAAGAAGCTGCCTCGGCTATGGAAAAGAAGCTGGCTGCCGTTCGTTCTGAAGACGATTCGTTAGGCGGTGTGGTGGAAATAGTTGTGAGCGGCTGTCCGGCGGGACTTGGTGAACCTGTCTTTGATAAAATGGATGCCGCTTTAGCTTCCGTCTTGATGGGTATCGGCTCGGTAAAGGCGGTGGAAATCGGTGATGGTTTTGCCGTGGCCGGCATGCGCGGTTCGGAAGTTAATGATCAAATGGGGAAAAAGGGATTCAAAAGCAATCATGCCGGCGGTATTCTTGCCGGTATAACCAATGGTGAAGAAATTGTGCTGAGAGTATATTGCAAACCGATACCTTCCATCGCCAAAGAACAGCAGACCCTGGATGAGAAGGGAAGGGTAAGAAAGATCAGCATCCAGGGCAGACATGATGTATGCGTGCTGCCAAGGATTGTTCCGGTTTGTGAAGCAATGGTCAGTATTGTACTGGCCGATTTCTGGCTGAGGCAGAAGACGGCAAAAATATGAAAGAATCTGTAATTGTTGGCATTATCGGAGGCACCGGCGGGATGGGACGCTGGTTTGCCGATCTGTTGCAGAAAGAAGGCTGCGTTGTCCATGTCTGGGGCCGAAAATCGGCTACGAGCCTTAAAGATCTGATTGATCTGTGCAATGTCATTGTCGTATCAGTGCCGATTTCCGTTACCGCGGAGATGATCAAGCAGGTCGGACCGCTTTTGACTCCGGATAAGCTTCTCATGGATTTAACATCGCTTAAAAAAAACCCTGTAGAACTGATGCTGGCTTACTCGCGGGCGGAGGTAGTGGGCTGCCATCCGCTTTTTGGCCCGCAACTCGAAGATATCCGAGGACAAAATGTGATACTTTGTCGCGGCCGGGGCAGTAAGTGGCTTGTGTGGCTGAAAAAAACTCTGGATAACAATGGTTTGACAGTTACGGAAAAAACTCCCGAAGAACATGATAAGATGATGGCGATTGTTCAGGTACTAAACCATCTCAACACGATTTCTCTGGGGTTGGTGCTGGCGGAAGCAGGAATTCCGCTTACCGAGATTAATAAATTTTCCACACCGATTTTTCAGACGAAAGTGGAAATAATTAAAAAAGTATTTACTGAAAATCCGGGGCTTTACACTGATATCATTGCCCAAAATCCCGCAACAATAAGTATGCTTGATTTATATGAAAAGACTCTGGCTAAGGTTCGTGAGCTTGCAGAACCGGACGGAACAAAGCTGCAAGAAGTGATGAAGCAGGCAGCAAAGAAACTCTTTTAATACGGTTTATGCAAACAGGTTAGTTTGGTTAATGGCTTAAAGGGCTTGCTAACCTGACCTGCTTACGGCCGGCACGTTTTGCTTTATACAATGCATAATCGGCTGCCTGGATAATAGCTTCACCGGTCTGACCATGATCGGGATAGATGGCTACACCCTGAGAAAGGGTAATATTCTTCAATATCTGACCATTGTAATTAATGTGTAAATGCTGAATATCCTGCTGCAGCATTTCTGCACGTTTTTTAGTGACTTCAAGGGATGCGCCCGGCAATATCAGAGTAAACTCTTCACCGCCATACCGGCAGGCAATATCTTCTTTTCTGATACTGTTTTGCAGATATTTTCCCAGTTCCTGCAATACTAAATCTCCAGCCTGATGGCCGAAAGTATTATTAAAACGTTTGAAATGATCAAGGTCAAGCATAATAATTCCCAAAGGCGTTCCATGCCGGTTAGCCCTGCTTATTTCACGATTTATTGTTTCTTCCATATAACGGCGGTTAAAAAGGCCGCTTAGGGAATCGCGTGTAGCCTGCTGTTTCAGGGTTTCTTTTAATCTGATATTGACCAAAGCGATGGCAACGAAATCGGCCATCGCTATCGCCAGTTGCTTGATATCAAGATCAATTCCTTCGATAGATTCTTCAGGTAAAGATTTATTTCGTGTCGATTTGGAGGAGGATCTTTGCTGCAAGTGGAGGACTCCAAAAGCTTTACCTTGATCCATTAGAGGAATACATAAGCAGTTTTTACTTTCGATAGAAGTTATATGCCGGCAACATGATTCTTCCTGTGAGGCTATCGATATATGTAATTCCTCTTTTTTTAAAGAAAAACAGTCTTCACTGGAAAATGTTTTACCCCTGGATACCGATTTTCCCCAAGCTGTGCTGGCTTTGAAAATATTTTCTTTGTCGTCAAGCACAAAAATGGCTCCACTAGTAGCACGGAGTAATTTCTGCGCAAAATGTTTAATTATTGGATATGCTTCTTCAATGAGAAGGCATGCCTCGAGTTGTTCCAGCATTTGGTTGAAGAGAGACATCCTTTGGTGCCGCAATCCATATTCATAAACAAGAGAATGCAATTTAAAGTTAGCATCTTCTAATGCGTTTTCTAAATTTTTACGTTCAATAATTTCCTGCTGCAACTCTGCGTTAGCATTTCTCAGTTCTGTAGTTCTTTTTGCCACAAGTTTTTCAAGTTGCGTTCTATGTTTAATCAGCTCTGCTTCAATCTTCTTACGTTCAGCAATTTCCTTCTGGAGGCGAATATTTTTTTCCTCCAATTTTTTCTGCAGGCGGCATAAAGACAAGTGTTTCTCAATCCTGGCGATAACTTCCGACATTTGAAAGGGCTTGGTTATGTAGTCAACGCCTCCTGCATTAAAACCTCTTATTTTGTCGGTAGTATCATCGTTGCCACTAATAAATATAACCGGAACTTTGCTGGTCATTTCATTGGATTTAAAGCAATTGCATACTTCGTAGCCATCCATAACAGGCATTGCAACATCCAAGAGAATCAAATCAGGCACTAAAGTTGTTATTGATTCGAACGCTGCTTTTCCATTGGAGAATGGGATAACCTGATAACCATGATAATCGAGAATATCCGTTAACATTTGCAAGGTTGCTTTGGAGTCATCAACAATCAGAATTTTAGGTGAATAATTTTCTGTTAAATCAGCGTCCGTATTGACCAATCCTTTTGTTTTCTTTAACGGCATATTCTGCTGACCAGCCTTGAATTAAATCTATCCTTTAACTTTTTTGTTTGAACGAGAAAATTATCAGTACGAAGAAGCATATGATTAATTGAAAATAATCACCTTTTTATTACTTTTATAATCTTATATTAAAAATTGCATAACAAAAAAAATACAATATATCAAGACAATACATATACTAATATAAATTCAGTCATGAATTATCATAGTAAAAGAGATTTTGTAAAATGAGTACAAATGTTGAGGCATACATGCCGGGAAAAATTGGCGGGATTTTATTAAAGTGAGAGGAGTAGACCGAGCAGGTAGATAAATTAATCATCCTGGAACCATGAAATATCAAATTTGCGTGCCTATTGCTCTCCAGCCATAAGGCGGCGGAGTTTTGAATTCATGAAATTTGAATGGAGTTCCATTCAAGGACAGCAAGCGGTGTTCCAATTACTTGGCAATAAATATGTCTTTTTCACGATCCTGCAAATAAATATTGCTGTACTGCCCTCTATTAACACGCTCAAAGAACATTTCTCCGCTCTTGCGGCATTCCGGGCAGCAATGATGAGGAAGAATCACGGCAAATATTTTTCTTCCCGTGTCAGCCGCAGATTCAATCACGACTAATCCGCCGCAGTCATTACAGATGCGAACGGATTCGATTTGTTTTTCGGAAATCCCGTCGGTATCATAATATATATTTTTCCTGCGGCGAAAATAATCGGTCGAGCCGGCTATCTTTGACTTCATTTTTTTTCTGTTTTTCCATTTTTCAAGAATTTCCCGGGATTCCTTTTTAATAAAATTTGAAGTTTCAGGAGATTGACGAATTTTTTCGGGATCGTAATCCGGTTCGCGAACGTAACTGTAATCAAGACCGGCCATAGCCAGGATTATACCGACATTTACGTAGGGAAGCGCTCTTTCAATGGAATAGCCGCCTTCCAGCACTGCTATATGCGGGGCCAATTTTTCGTTTAGCAGGGCATAACCCTGGGCACTGAAACTCATATTGGTAATGGGATCGCTGTAGTGGTTATCCTGTCCAGCCGAATTGATGATTATCTCCGGTTGAAATTCATCCAGAACGGGCAGAATAACATGGTCCAAAACATATAAAAAACCTTCATCCGAGGTTCGGGGAGGTAATGGAATGTTTATAGTGGAACCCAGAGCGTTGGGACCACCGAAATCCTCTATAAAACCTGTTCCAGGATAGAGGGTACGGCCATCCTGATGAAGGGAAATGCACAAAACATCCGGATCATTCCAATAAATATCCTGTGTGCCGTCACCATGGTGACAATCCGTATCGACAATGGCAATTTTTTTAATGCCGAAATTTTTACGGATATATTCAACCATGACAGCTTCAATATTAATGTTACAGAACCCGCGTGCTCCATGAGCGACAAGCATTGCATGGTGGCCGGGCGGCCGAACCAGAGCAAAGGCGTTATCCACCTCGCCTGTCAAAACTTTTTGGGCGGCGGTGATTGCTCCTCCTGCGGAAATCAGATGTGATGAAGTTGTCAGGCTTTCGGCATCAGGAACGCAAATATGGCAACGGTTGACATCATCATAAGTTGCCAGGCCGGGCTTGAATTCCCTGATGTTTTCCAAGTCCAGCAAACCCTCTTCAAAAACCTGATCTTGTGTGTAAAGTAGTCGTTCTTCTCTTTCCGGATGGGTTTCGGAAATTGCCCAGTCAAAAGCCGGAAAAAAGATTAATCCTGTTTTTTTTTCTTTTCCTGACATTTTATAAATTCCCTGCCGTATCAACCGCTGAAATCAATCCAGGCTTGATTTGAATCTTGGTCCGGATGTTTTTTCCTGTTGTAAAAAAATCTCTAATCATATTGAATTCCTGCGCCTCGGTGACCTCAATTTCCAAATCATCCGGATTTGCACCCATTTTTATCGCTCTTGTTCGAAGAGCCTCACGGCCTGCCTCAATTGCCTGTTCAGATGAGAAGTTATGCGGTATCTTTTTTGTTACTCCTTCTTCACTGATGATCATTTCTCCTTTTTCAGTATCAGCAAGCACAGTTATTTCCGCCGTAGTTCTCGCCAGCGCTGCGCCCAGCGCATTGGCTACTTCGGAGTGTTCAGGAATTTTATAAGGGTAACCCAGAAGATGTGCTATGCCAGGTGCAATAGCTGCTGCCGGACCGCCCACAACATAGACCATTTGAGGTTTTATCTTTTTACCCTCCAAAAGATCATGGATAGTATAAACCGGTTTATTATTAATTTCTTCTATTAGCCTGTTGACGTTATCGGTAATAATAGAAATAGTTTTATCCAGGATATTCCGGGCCATGGAGACAGTATCCGTATTCAATTGTAACGCTAAGATATTGACTGCATTAACCGCTTTTTCTTTGTTACCGATTGATGTCAAGCCTAGTACAATCATGGCGTCAGTGGGAGTTGGAAGCGGCCCATCCAATGCCGCCGCGGGACCTTCTCTGTCCGGACCAACACGAATTTCTCCATTTATAATTCTTACCGCACTGTCGCCGCCGATACCGATGGATTTCGTATATAACCCTCGAATCAAAGTCTTCCTTTGGCCGATTGTTACACCGGATACTTCCAATAGAGGGACTCCATCTGCAAAAACAGAAATATCGGTTGTCGTGCCGCCGATATCCAGAGCAACGGCATCTTCTTTAATACCGGCCGTAGCCAATACCCCCATAATGCTGGCTGCCGGTCCTGAATGTATAGTCAACGCAGGATAAAGGATAGATTGATCGATTAGAATTGTGCCGCCGTCTGCTTTTAAAATATACACTGGGACATTGACATTAATTTCACGAAGAAAACGATGTACCTCGCTGATAAATCCCTTGTAAATATTTTGAACAGCAGCGTTAAAATATGTAGTGGCAACACGGCGGGGAAAATTGAGCTGTCCGGATAAACGATGCCCTAATGAAAAATTTCTTTGCTCACCTTCCAATATTTCAGCGATTCTTAGTTCCTGTGTTGGATTTCGGGATGAAAATTTTCCAGCGATACCGATTTGATTAATATCTTCCTGTCGAAAATACTCCCCGATTTTTCTTATTTCTTCCTCATCCACAGGCTGAACAGTTATGCCGCGATGATTAATATAACCGCTTACGAAAAAAGCATCCTTATTCAAATTTAATGCATGGGGTGATAGTCCGGGGCCATATTGCAATATCATTCCGACCCGATCAGTTTTTTCTTGAACAATGGCGTTGGTAGAAATGGTTGTGCTGAGAACTATCTTCTTAATACTTTTAAGGTTTTCATCTGATATTATTTCCTTCGCTACGGCTAAAAGAGAAACCATAATGTTTTCATTATCGGTCTTAACTTTTGCTTTATTTTTCACAAGGTAATTTTCTACTAAAACCGAGTCAGTATGAGTTCCGCCTACATCGATGCCTAAGATCATTTTGCTGCCTTTTTAATATTTTCATGGATTATATATTGTTAAATATATCTTGACAAGGCAAAAAAAAAGCGTAATGTCTCGTCAAAAGTTGGGGGAATGAAATACCCAAAATTAGGAAAATCTGTGAAAGGAGGATATGCTTTAGATGAAAAAAATATTTGCCATTTTTGTTAGCGTGCTTTTCTTTGCTTCTCTGTCTCTTGCAGTTGTAGGCTGCAAAAAACCGGAAGAACAAAAACCAGCAGAGACTCCGAAAGTTGAAGCGCCCGCTGCTACCCCGGCACCTGCAGCAACCGCAGCACCGGCAGCAACAGCAGCACCGGCAGCACCGGCAGCAACAGCAGCACCGGCAGCACCGGCAGCAAAATAATTATTTAAAAACGTTTTTTTGTAGGACAATAGCCGAGCAACCCTTCTCAGGGCTGCTCGGTTTTTTTATAGTAAGTATGTATTGCTTTAAAATGAAGAGCTAGTATAATATTACAAAATTTATTCTGGAGGTGACTTATGGCGGAAGGAAATGATAATTTTTTGAAAGGTTTAATCGTTGGTGGATTGATTGGCGTTTTTTTTGGCTTCTTATACGCACCGAAGAGCGGTAAGGAAACACGTGATGATATTGCCCGCACAACAGAGGAAATTCTGGATAAAGCAAAGAATGAATATGAAAGGGCTATAGCGAAAAGCACGTTGGCTTATGAATCAACTATAAAAAAGTTGCAGGAGTTGGAAGCATCCGCAAAAGAAAAAGTTGAAGAAGCGGAAAAGAAAGTCAATGAATTTGCCCAGGAAGGTGCCGAAACTATTCAGGATAATAAAAACAGGCTGAAAAGTGCTATTAATGCCGGTATAGAGGCATATCGGGAAGAAAAAGCAGGCAAAGCGGCTGAGTAAAAAGTATCTTTCTCGAACAATGTCTGAACTTTTATCAATGAGGAGAAATCCATGAATTTGGAAATTTTTCTAATAATCCTGGGCGTCGTCATTCTTGTAGTGGGAATTTTGTCTATTCCTATTCTTACAGGACTATGGCGTACTATCAGAGATATTACAGTGACTTTGGATACATTGAATTCGAGCTTACCTTCAATTTTAAAAAATTTGGAAGAAATAACCGCAAATATAAATAGTTCAACTTCAACCATAAATCGGGAAGTTCAGGATATTTTTGTTACAATCAGTAACTTTCATTCCGTCGTAAATGATATTGTTAAAGATATTCATAGCATTAGCCCATTAGTTATCAAATCCCCGGCTTTTCATTCCATTAAAAATGCCTTTGCCGTTTATAAGGGTGTTAGTACTTTTCTGAGAGTTCTTTTAACCAAACCATCACCGGAGGTTTAATGTTTTTTTTATGGCTAAAATGACTTTCAGTAGTAAATGGGGCAAAATTAAGATAGATAAAAAACCCATTAAAGAAGGTAATCTAAATAAATCAGTTGAAGATTCTGTAAGGGAAATGAAGGCAAACCAAAAGTCTTTGGCCGGAGAAGATTACCGGGAAAGATCGCTGGCTATTCATGGTCTTGTTTGCGCCCGTTGCGGCCGTGAATTTACGGAATCTAAAAGGAGTCTTCTAACGGTACATCATAAAGACGGTAATCATCATAACAATCCGGCTGATGGAAGTAATTGGGAAAATCTTTGCGCATATTGCCATGAAGACGTGCACAGCCGGGCGGTATTATCGGAATATCTGGGGGCGGATAAGCCAAACCGTGAATTCAGCGTCGTTTACGAGGAAAAATCGATTGAAACGGGTTCGGGAGTGCTTGCGGAAAAATTAAAAAAAGCTTTACGTAAAAGTTAATCTTCCTGCTGGAAGATTGCTTTTGAATTTCTTTTTTCCCTGACTATTTTGTCTCCTACAGAAGCACCGCAATATATGCAGGTATAATCGTATTTTTCACCTTCCGGCAGAATCAAAAGCAATCTTTTTCTTACCGGAACAGCTTTTTTGCACTGAGAGCAAAATAGTTCAGTTGCATCAAATTCTCGATATGTTTGCCGCATTTAATCCTCACTTTCCGGAATATTTTCCCAGTTTTTAAGCCAAACATCCGGCTCGCTGTCACTTGGGGCACGGTAATCCCCGCGTGGAGAGAGTGAACCGCCGGAGCCCACCTTTGGTCCATTGGGTATGCAGGAACGTTTATATTGGGATGTCTTGAAAAAACGAAATAGGTAAACGTAAAGCCATTTTTTTATCTCTTTTAAAGTGTAAGAATTTCTCTTACTGACAGGAATATCCGGCCAGACTCCCCGATTTTTATCTTTCCAGACGCAGTACTCCAGAAAAGCAACTTTGGCAGGTAAATATCCAAAACGAGTGATATAAAAGTTATTAAAATCCTGCAGTTCATACGGTCCAATGAAATCTTCCGTTATCTGGCAGGGATTATTGTCCGATTCGCCGGGGATTAGCTCCGGTGAGATTTCCGTATTTAAAACATCGATTAAAATTTTAGATACTTCCGGTGAAAATTGATTGGTCTGGGCAACCCAGCGAATTAAGTGCTGAATAAGAGTTTTGGGTACACTGGCATTCACATTGTAGTGGGACATATGGTCGCCTACACCATAAGTACTCCATCCTAAAGCTAATTCACTTAGATCACCTGTTCCGACCACAAGTGCTTCTCTCATATTGGCCAAACGGAAAAGAAGAGCTGTCCTTTGTCCTGCCTGTACATTTTCAAAAGTGGTGTCGTAAACCGGTTCTCCATTGGCATATGGATGCTTTATGTCTTTAAACATTTGCATGCTTGCCGGCTTAATATCAATCTCGTTGGCTTCAACATTTAGCGCATTCATTAATTTTAATGAATTATTATATGTTTTTGATGTCGTGGCAAAGCCGGGCAGAGTGTAGGCTTTGACATTGGAATGCGGTAAACCTAAAAGATCCATTGTCTTTGCGGCAACAATGAGGGCATGGGTGGAATCGAGTCCTCCGGAAATTCCGATAACAATGTTTTTGATCCCTGAAGCTCGAAGACGTTTGGCCAAACCATGTACCTGAATATTATAAGCTTCATAACAGCGCAGATCACGCTTGGAAGGATCGGCGGGAATATAAGGAAAACGAGCATATTCTCTGTCGAGCAGAAGCCGGCCTTCCGGAGTGTCTATACTAAATTCAACTTTACGGAACAAGGAAAGGGTGGATTTGTGGGCGGTGGCATTTTGACTAAAGGTGTTCATGCGCATTCGATCCTGCCTCAGACGTTCCAGATCTATGTCGCTGTAAATAATTTGCTCATCTTGAGAAAAGCGCTGCGACTCGACAAGCAGATTGCCATTTTCATAAATCATGGCATGGCCGTCCCAGGCCAGGTCGGTTGTTGATTCACCAGGTCCGGCGGCTGCATATAAATAGGCAGCAATGCATCTTGCCGACTGATTGGCGGCGAGTTGATGGCGATATTCTGATTTGCCGATTGTAATATTTGATGCCGATAAATTACCAATTACGGTAGCTCCAGCCATGGCCGCAAAACTCGATGGCGGAATGGGAACCCATAAATCTTCGCAAATTTCCAGATAAAAATTGAAGTTGTTGATATTGCTGACTTTAAAAATTATATCCGCACCGAAAGGTATATCATTCTGGCCCGCTAAATCTATTTTGCCGGAAAGTGCGGACGCTGCCTGAGTAAATTGCCTTCCTTCATAATATTCACGGTAATTAGGTAAATATGATTTGACAGCGACGCCAAGTATGCGGCCTTTGTAAAAAACTACTGCGCAATTGAAAAGCCGGAAATCATTCAGTAAAGGTGCTCCGACCACCATAATAAGATTTATGTTTTCAGAAGCTTTCCTGATCGTTGTTAATGCCTCACAGACACTCTGGAGAAGAGCATCCTGATGGAAAAGGTCTTCATTAGAGTACGCAGAAAGTCCCATTTCCGGAAAAATGGCTAAGATTGCTTTTTGAGAGGCCGCTTTTCGCGCCAATTCGATAGTTTTTTCAGTATTAAAGAAAGTGCCGGCTACCTTGACTTCCGGAATGCAAACAGCTGTGCGGATAAAACCATGGTTATATAAGTTAAAGAAATTATTTGATTTTCCGGTGATCATGAGCTCACCCTTTCTCTACATAAGCATAAGCACTGTGATTATGGATACTTTCAAAATTTTCAGCTTCCACACTATACCAGATAAAATTCTCATCAGAGTTTAATTTTACAGCTACACTTCTGACAACATCCTCAACAAATCTGGGATTTTCGTAAGCTTTTTCCGTAAGGTATTTTTCATCAACCCGTTTCAAGAGAGAATAGACCTCACCACTGGCCGATTCCTCCACAATTTTTATAATATCTTCAATCCAAAAGAATTTTTTAAAACGTACTTTGACCGTAACCAGACTGCGCTGGTTATGAGCACCAAATCTGCTGATTTCACGGGAACACGGGCAAACCGTGGTAACAGGAACTACAACCCCGACTAAAAAATCAGTTTTTTCAGCATTTTTTTCTCCTGAAAAAAGGCAACGATATTCCATAAAGCTTTTGGCGTTAGAAACCGGCGCCGCCTTCTCCAAAAAATAAGGAAATTCAATTTCCATGTGAGCTGACTGAGCGTGCAGTTTCTGGCGAGTTTTTTCCAGTATTGTTTGAAAAGTTTTAATATTTATTTGGCCTTTAAATTCGTTGAGAACTTCCACAAATCTACTCATGTGAGTACCCTTGAAATGATGCGGCAAATTTACATACATATTTATTGTCGCATTTACCGCCTGCGTTCCACGGGCACGATCCAGAACAATAACAGGATACTTAATATTTTTAACACCGACTTTTTGAATATCAATGTTTCGGAAATCTTTTTGGTTTTGAATATCGATCATGTTATTAGTTATTAAGGCTGAAGGTCGAAGACTGAATGCATGAATTTCAATCAGTGCAAATTAAGCTCAATTCAAGAGCTAAAAGCAGAATGAAAGTCTATAATTTTCTATCCCGATCCTCAGTTCCAGTCTCCATTTTTTTACCTATAGCCTCAGTCCTCAGTCTAATATATAGGTAACAGCGGAATCTTTCGATTCCCATACTTTTACACGGGCCACCTTAACATCGGCAATCGTAATTTTTAAATTCATCTGCTCATAAATATATTTGGCGATATTTTCCGAAGAAGGGTTCACTTCTGCAAAAAAAGGTACTTTATTTAAATATTTATGATCCAAATTATCCAGAACTTCGGAAAGCCATTGTTTTAATTCACGAAAGTCTATGATAATGCCCGATTCGTTTAAGTCCTGACCCTTAACAGTCAGTTCCACTTTAAAATTATGTCCATGTAATTCTTCATATTTCCCGCCTATTTCGGCGACCACGTGTGCTGCAGAAAATGACTTAATTATAGTAACTTCGTACATGGATACTCCATTAATCAAACGGAATTCTTGTGTAAATCTCCGCAATCTCAACGGTCTTTATTATTTTATCCTTGGAGATGTGTCAAGGCGAAATACTTGGTTACGTTGGGTAGAGTTCAGATTTGATAGCCGGATGTAATTTAAATTAAAAATAAAAAAAAGACAAAAGGCAGTGAATTTTTCCGTTGAACGGTGAAAATTACCCGATTTTCAAAATTTTTTAGTAGTTTTTTTTAAATAAATTTAAATGAAAAAAAAATTGTGCTTAAAATTCACCGGGAAACCTTATTTTATAGATATATTTGGATTGATGGCACATGAATTGCTAAATTCAACGACATACAAAATTGCTTATTAAAAATAAGGAGGTGAAAAAAATAAAAAAAATTAGTAAAAGCTATAGTCAATAATTATAATTATAAATGTTAATAAAATCAGTTAATTAAAAAAGGAGGAATTTATGTTAAAATTTTTCAGTAAAAAAGGAGAAAAAGGTTTTACATTGATCGAACTTATGATCGTTATTGCCATCATCGGTATTCTGGCCGCCATCGCCATTCCCCAGTTTACTTCTTACAGGCAGAAAGGATATAATACCAAAGCAAAAGCTGAATTGAAAAGCGCCTATACAGCATGCCAGGCTTACTTTTCTGAACATCCGAATGGAGAGTGCGGTACCACTGAATTTATTGCTGGCGGTTTCACACCATCTACGGATGTTACTATCGAGGTAGGAAATATTAAGACTCAGGCTGGTTGGACAGCTACAGCCGTCCATACAGCAGGTACAAGCACATATACTGCAGGATCGAATGGTAATATTACCCCATAATGCAATAAAATGATGTGTGTTTTAATAAGGAGGCCGGGTTAGTTCCTAGCCTCCTTTTTTTAATTCAACGCTAATTTAGTTCATATCCATGCAATGTGTATAGTTCTTTTGAGAAATTATTCCACAGCATTTTATTTTCATTGGGTTTAAAAAAAGGAGAAAAAAATATTTGGCAGCGACTACTGGCGATTATATCGTTAATAATGTTGATATTTATAGTTTATCTGCAGGTGCTTCATTTTGGTTTTGTTAATATAGATGACAG
>CAZWCA010000007.1:0-12571 GCA_964632255.1 uncultured Smithella sp.
AAATCAAAATTTGATAATCTTTACGGATGCCGTGAATCGCTGGTTGATGGCATAAAAAGAGCAACCGATATCATGGTTGCCGGCAAAATTGCCGTTGTTTGCGGGTATGGCGATGTCGGCAAAGGCTGTGCGCAATCAATGCGTGGACTTGGTGCTCGAGTAATCATTACTGAAATTGACCCGATTTGTGCTCTTCAGGCGGCAATGGAAGGATATGAAATTAGAACACTTGACGAAGTGGCTTCTTCAGGTGATATTTTTATCACGGCGACAGGTTGTTGCGATGTCATCACCGGTAAGCATATGGAAATGATGAAGGATGAAGCCATTGTGTGCAATATCGGCCATTTTGACAGTGAAATAGATATGCACTATCTGGAAACAAGTAAATTTTGCAAAAAACAAAACATCAAACCTCAGGTTGATAAGTGGTTATTGAAATCAGGCCGTTCCATTATCGTTCTTGCGGAAGGACGCCTGGTAAATCTGGGCTGTGCCACCGGACATCCCAGTTTTGTGATGAGCAACAGTTTTACAAATCAGTGCCTGGCCCAGATTGAATTGGCAACAAATAAGTACGAAACCGGAGTCTATACGCTGCCTAAGAAGCTGGATGAAGAAGTAGCCCGTCTGCACCTGGAGCGGCTGGGAGTAAGTCTTTCCAAATTGACGAAAAAACAGGCCCAGTATCTTGGAATATCGGTGGAAGGCCCTTATAAGCCGGAATATTACAGATACTGATTTCTAAAAAATACTTTCGAAATAAGGCCAATGTGTAAAATATTTCCGCGCATTGGCTTTTTATTTTTTTCAACATAACACCTTGAAAAACAATCATTTTTCCTTGACATGATATCGCCGCATTACTTATAGAACAACTATCCCAGATTGAGGTGATAACGCTATGGACCAAAGTATAGAGAAATTAGTTGTTACCGCATTAATCAGTTGTGTCTTCAGCATCATTATCGCCGTAATCACCACTAACCATAAATTAAAAAAACAATTCAATATTGATAAAGAAAAGGAAAATGAGCATATCCGGATAAAGTATTTGCAGCCTCTGCTTGTTGCCGCACAGGACTTGCTGGAGCGGATAACCGATATCAGAAGGCGGAGAATGAATAATCAGGAAAAAAACCGGATGGTGGGATGGTTTAATAAAGTCAAAGCAGACAGTAAGGCGGATAAAAGTTCGTTTATCTACTGGGCTAACGATGAAGGTTATTTCGCCATATCCACTTTGTACATTACGGCGGTTTATTTTTCTTATGCAAGTAAGATCCGCCGTGAATTTCCTTTTATTCAATTGAGCTCGGGCGACAACAAAGCGCTGCTTTATCGCATCGCTGACGTCCGGTTTTCCATCGGCGGTAAATTCGGTATTTGGGAAGCCATTCAAGATTCGCTGGGCCGCTATTTAATAAATGAAGACGGTACAATAAAAAGTTATCGGAATTTTACGGAAGCCATAAGCGGTGAAGATGCGGTATGGTTTAATCGCCTCATCGACTTTTATAAAGACATCGATAAAAAACTGGAGGATCACCTGGAGAATATTGAATCATCATTAGAATCATTAATCGATTTTCTCAGCCACAATTTGCAGGTTAAAAGAACCGAATACTGGATAACGGATGAGACTCTGGCTAAACTCGCCGGTAAAAATGTTCCTGTGCGTATCATTGAAGATCTGAAGAAAATCAAAGATAATGTTTACATGAATGAATTTGATTTTTTTAATGCACTCGTGCTCTGTATCGGGCAGGATGATTCCGACGATTACAAGCCTTCGATTATGCGCTACGCTGCAAAAAAGGATATTGAGTTGCTGTTGAAAAAGTGAGGCTCCTTCCTAATGATTTCTGATGCATCAGGTTATGCATATTATGCTTATTTTTGCCGGTCATCCAACCGGATATTCGGGCATGATGAAGCTTTAACAGGAATGAGAGCAAAGGACATTTCTTTTGTAACAGCGATTCAGTTATTCAAAAGATTACGCATTGACAATTCAATATTAACTATCCCCCCGTTTAAAATTGCCAAGCATAAATTAATCTATGTCAATCCATTACCTTTGAAAATCGATATCAGACTTTTGACTGCGGCAGTGAGCTGCATTATTGTTATACATAATTTCCAGGTGGAGGATTACAACTCCAATTTACAGGAATGCCTGGCCGGGATTTTTTTTGCCCGTTATATAAACGGACACTGGGAACAGCCGGAAGATCATCCTGTGGAATGCCGGACAATTGCAACAATCGGCGTTCTCGATAAACAGGCGGGGATAATTTATCATCCATGATCACAAATGGAAAACCAGACAAATACGATGCTGTCATTGTTACCAATGAAATGCCGGTAAATCGTCGCGGCGGCGTAGGCAGCGTCATTGAGAATATGGCAAGCGGCTTTTCCTCGTCAGGAGTCAATGCTCTCTGGTTTCTTGTTGACCATAATTACAGCGATGCGGAAATTGCCAGAGTCATGAAAGGACATGACAATGTCGCCGTCGGCTCTTACAAAGAAATAGAAATGTTTCAAGCACCTGTAATCAATGTCCATTCCTATCAGCACGATGCGGATTTTCATGATTATCTGGCCAATAAGAAGGTCATTTATACCATTCACTCGCTGCTTATTGGCGAGGCCGAATCAAATGGCATTGATTTGTCAGGTTCTGTAAAGCAGCAGGAAAAACTAATTGCCGTTTGTGATAAAGTAGTATTGGTTTCGCAGTCGGAATTGGAAGACTATTGCCGGTACGGTTATAATAAAATAAATCCAAATGTTTCCGTCATTCATAACGGGCTTAAGAACCCTCTCCTAACCAGGGAAAAGAAAAATAACAAAATTATCGGCTTTTGCGGCCGTCTTGTTCCGCGAAAGCGTCCGGAATATATTCCCATGTTTCTTGCTGAAAAAGGCATGGAAGAATATAGCGCCCTGATTGCCGGGAGAGGATTCAGCTCTTATGCTGCTGATTTACTTCATAAATTAGATCTCAATGACCGCGTTCAATATTTAGGATGGTGCGGAGGGGAGCGGCTGGAATCGTTTTATGACCAAATCGATGTCTTGGCTGTTCCTTCCACCTATGAGCCATTCGGTATGGTTGCTCTGGAAGCGGCGGCACGTGGAATTCCTGTTGTCTGTAATCGCATCGGCGGATTGGTTGAGATTCTCGGTAACTATGCCTTTTATGCGGAAAATGAAACCTATGGCGCGTTTCGCAAGGCAATGAATAATTGGTTAGCCGCCGATGACAATTCCATTGAAGAAATGATTCGGGGAGCTCTCCATCGATACCAGGAAAACTTCACTGATATTCATATGGCCGAAAGATATGCAAAATTATTCGAAAGTTATAAATGACGATTCTTTCTTATACATCATAAGCGACAAATTTTTTGCTTTGCCTCGGCATTCGTTATTACGGCTTGCTGCCTGAAATTTTTGGCAACAAGCCATAATAACGGAATTTTAACCTGAATACAAATCTCAGCTTTATAACGGTAAAACGCCGTTCGGCCTGTTTGGAGAAATTTCCAATTATGGATTTGGATTAATCACTTTAATTCCTATTTCACCAAAGCATAGGAACCATCCGCCTGATGTACTTCGCCGCCGGTGACCGGCGGGTTGAAGACACATAAAAGGTGCATGTCTTTTTTCGCCCGCAGGTAATGTTCGTCATTATTATTCAAAGCATACATGGTGCCTGGAATGATGGGATAAATTGCGCCATCCGCAATAGTTTCCACTTCACCTTCACCTTCCACGCAATAAACAGCTTCAACATGATTCTTATACCAGATGTGGGTTTGAGTTCCGGCAAAGATAACGGTTTCATGAAAAGAAAAACCCATGCCGTCTTTTTTCAGGAGGAGTCTGCGGCTGACCCAGTTTTTATTTTCGGCAAATACTTCCCTGTCGGTGCCTTTAATATCCTTGATTAAACGAAAAATCATGATTCGTTCCTCCCTCTGTTTTTCAAAGCATTGCCAATACTGGCGTCTAAAATGTCCAATCCGTCGTTCAGGACTTTATCGGTTATGGTAAGAGGGGCAAGAAATTTAAGCACATTATTTCTCCCTCCGGCCAGTTCAATAATCAGTTTATTTTTAAAACATTCGGAAGAGATTTCCTTGGCTCTGACTGCCGGAGACACGGCCAAACCATATACAAAGCCCCGCCCACGAACTTCAGCTCTTAGTTGAGGGTATTTTTCTTTAATGGTTTCAAGCCGCTCCTTAACGATCTTTCCTTTCCGGATAATTTCCCGGGAAAAAGAATCGTCCGTCCAGTAATCGAGAGCCAACGCAGCGCAAACGAATGCCAGATTATTGCCCCGGAATGTTCCGGTATGTTGTCCAGGCTTCCAGATATCCAGTTCCCGGTTAAACATGGTCAAAGACATGGGAAGTCCATATCCACTGAAAGATTTGGAAATAGTCACAATATCCGGCCTGATGCCTGATTTTTCAAAGCTGAAAAAATCACCTGTCCTGCCGTTTCCCACCTGAATGTCGTCAACAATCAGCAGGATGTCGTATTCACGGCAGATAGCCTCAACTTCACGGAGCCATTCATCACCGGCAACATGAATGCCGCCTTCGCCCTGGACGGTCTCCAAAATTACTGCTGATGGAATATCGACCCCGCTGCTCGTGTCTTTCATAAGGCGCCGCATATAAGCGGCGGTATCTACTTTTTTTCCAAAGTAGCCGTCATAAGGCAGGAACGATACATCGGAGCGGTTAATAAAAGCTTCATGGCGGTAATAGGCGTTGGCCGTCACCGACATTGAACCCATCGTCAGGCCGTGATACCCGTTGGTAAAAGAAATTATGTTGGAACGTTTCTTTACCATCCGCGCCAGTTTCAAGGCTGCCTCTACTGCATTTGTACCGGTTGGTCCGGTGAATTGAATCTTGTAATCCAGATTCCGCGGTTTAAAGATGATTTTTTCAAGTTTTTCCAGCAGGTTGTTTTTAGCAATCGTAGCCATGTCCAAGCCATGGACTATGCCGTTGTTTTGCAGATATTCAATCAGTTTTTCTTTCATCTTTTCATTGTTATGACCGTAGTTAAGAGTTCCCGCGCCAGCAAAAAAATCGATATAACGATCGCCGTTTTCGTCAAACATGAAAGAGTCTTTTGCATTCTTAAAAATTACGGGAAAAGATCTTGAGTAACTACGGACTTCCGATTCCATTCTTCTTATAGTTTCCATAAATATCCTCCGTTCTAAAGATATCGAATGCCCCGATTCGATAAAGGATTTCATCTTCATGCGCATGATCTCCGAAATCTTTGTCAGAAAATAATACGCTCTCCAGACAACTTGTATTTAAGGATTTTGCTATAGAATAAAAAAGGGCTCTGGATGCCGTATTGGATGGGCTTACCGTTGTCTCCATGTACTGCAGGGGCGTTTTGTATCGACGGTGCAACAACGAAAACAACATCTCTTTGGCAATTCCATATCCCCGTTTTCCTTTGTCAACGACAACCTGCCAGATAAATAGCGTGTCGTCATGTTTGGGATGTATATAGCCTGAAATGAAACCGCAAATGCCGTCGCCGTCTTCTGCGACGATCGAGGTATCGGCAAAATGGATGCAAACAATCAGATAACAATAGAGGGAATTTAAATCCAGAGGAGGAGATTCTTTAATTAATTTCCAGATATTACAGGCATCGGAACTAACCGGCTTCCTGTAAACAGTATTATGGCGTTGATTGTTTTGCAAAATTGACTCCTTCTTTGTGATATTCCGTCAATGGTAATAGACGATTGTTTTCAGGTTAGATAAAAATAAATCTTTGATATTAATGCGCCCGATTGCGCGGGTTAAAGCGGGCTGAAATTTTATCTATTATTTTTTTAGTTTAAATATGTGAGTGGCAGAAGAACTACCGGAATTGCTGTTTGTCTAACATAAATATTCAGAAATTGCAACCGTGCTTGTCCAAAAAATAGAATCGGAACGGCCTTTGCAGAATTTATTAATTTGTTTTTATTAGTATTTTAATGGAAGGTTATTGCGATATTACAATGTATACCAATGAATGGTGAAAGAAAAAGCCATTTTGTGCAATGCCGGCCATTTGACAATTTCGACCAGATCAACTTCGAGGTCTAATTCGGCACAAGGACAATTCACCACACACGAGTTAAAATAAATTTTCTAATCTCATAAGTTGTGTTTCTGAACAATCTGGTCAGTAAAGAAGCGGATGTAACGCCAAATTCGCATTTTTTGCATATAAAGTTGTCGTTTGATGGTTGTCCACAGTATATCTGATTGACTTTATTGATCATAGTTTCGCTGTTCCATACTTCTTCGATCGAATTATTTTTTAAATTTCCGACAATTTCTTCTCTTGCCATATCGTTACAGCAAAGAACAACATCCCCGTCAAAACAAATAACCATTTCACCTAATGGCCTGTTCGGATTGCATCCTATTAATTTTTCTTTTCTATCATCATTTATATCGGGCAATAAACCTGCCCGGTTATTAGGCAGAGGCATTCTTACACTAATCCCTTTTTGATTAAAAAAGTTGCGAATACGCTTTGCCTCGCCTCTTGGCCACCGGCAGGGAATGCTCTGGATTCCAATTTTATCTTTTGGATAATTTTGAAAAAGATAGTCAATATTTTTCAATGTCTTGGAAATATTCAAGCCCATGACTCGCTTGTAGACATCCGGCGAAATCCCATGAAAACTGACTGTAATCGGGCCTTTAAATCCAATACTTTTCAATGATTCAACCACTTCCGGTTTTAATAATGCACCATTGGTTTGAATGCTTATATCCACGTCAAATTGTAATACATATTTCAGTCTATCTATCGCCAATTCAGGATAAACAAATAATTCACCCATATTGCAAAAGACTATACTGCCTTTAAAATTGTATTTTTTTGATAAACTAATAAAGTTTTGAATTATTTTTTTAAAAAGATCTTCCTCCATAATTCCCATCGGATTAATTTTTTTGAGAGCAGGGTACGGACAAATTTCGCATTTTGCATTACAGTAAGAATGAATATCTATAATCAGTTGTTTAGGATAAGGATCACGGGAAATATTCATTATGAATTTTTTTTCCTCCATTCAAAATTGCCTGGGCAAATATTTTATCCAATATTGAGTTTATAAGGTTATGTGTTCGTCCGGAAAAATAATGTTGCTCCGGCACCAAAAAATAAAAGGTTGGCGATCCAGGCGGAAAGAATCGGCGGCAATACTCCCGAACGCCCCAGAGACAGGCTGAATGCATGAACTATCCAGTAAGAAAAACCAATAATTATACCTATCCCGACACTTTGCATGACTCCACCTTGCCGTTCTGACCGGGTCGAAAAAGATATACCAATTAAAACCAAAATTAAAGTAACAAATGGAAAAGCCAGTTTTCCGTGTAAATCAACAAGATATCTTGTTGCATCGTATCCTTCCTTCTGGATTTTATTGATGTATTTCCATAAATCAAAGAATCCCATTTTTTCTGCATCTTTCTGCATAATTTTAAAATCATTTGGTTTTTCCGGAAGAGGGATAATTTTTTCCTGATGCCATTCTAAAACAGGAGTATTCGTTGTGTCGAAATGGGTTAAAAGCAGATTATGAAAAACCCATTGACCATTTTTCCACTCCGCGCTTTGGGCGTCAATGCGCATTTGGAGTGTGAAATCATGACTAATATAGTTGATAACAATTCCCCTTAAAGTATTATTGGTTACATCGAACATTTTAAAGTTATATATCGCATTTTCGCTACGATACCATAATTCATTTTGTTTAAAGGATCCAAAGATCTTTTGCTTTTGCACTTCTGTTTTTAAAATATACTCGGCTTTTTGTATCGATAGCGGAGTTATAATCTCGCTGAAATAAAATAAAAGAATGCCGAATATCCCGGAAACAATCAGGACAGGCCCGGCCATGCGGTAAAGACTGATACCGTTGGCTTTCATGGCGATCATTTCACTGAATTTAGATAAATTGCTGTAAGTAATTAAAGTTGCAAGGAGAATGGCGGCCGGCAGCATCAGGGAAATAATCATCGGGATGGAAAAGAGAAAATATGACGCCACCTGGACAATCGATGCGTGATTACTGAGAAACATACGAATCTTTTCAAAAAAATCTACAATAAGATAAAGAGAAACGAGCGATATACCTGTGATTACGAAGAATCTTACATATTCTTTTAAAATATATTTATCCAGCAGTCTCAAGTTAAAACCTCAATTTTTTTGACTTTTATGCCAAAGACAAGTTTTTAGAATTTGCCATGGAGATATTTCTTTATATGATATGTAAAAAAGACATATTCCCAGAATGGCGAAAATGGTATTCGGTGTCCAAACCCCAATTGCCGGTGTCAGTCTGCCGGTTTCCACAAGAGCTTCACCGCCGATACGCAATAAATAATATAATGAAACAATTATAATGCCTACGGCGAAACCACGGGATTTTACAGCTCTATTGTGCGTTATACCCAAAGGAAAAGCAAGGAGGGCAAAGAAAATACAGGAAAGAGGAATGGAAAATTTTTTGTGAACTTCAATAGCCAATTCACTTACCTCCGATTTATTCAGGCCCGGCTTTTTCATTTTGTTTAAAAGTTCCTTCATGGTCATATCGGTACTGCTTTTGGAAGCATCAGTCATACTGACTACAGCGCCGGCTAGATCAAGGTTAATATCGTAAGTTTTAAAATCAATTTTACGATAATTTTTTAAATTAGCACTTACTACATGGATGGCGCCGTCTTCCAAACGCAACGTGACGGTTAGGGATTCCGGATCCGAAACCAGGTATGCTCTCTTGGCAATTATCGTATTCGGCTCATCAGCCGTCCGGGTATCGGAAACGATAACCCCTTCCATGTGATCGCCGTCAACCGGGATTTTATCAGCGTAAAGAACTATTCCTTTAAAATCAGCGTTAAAAACCTTTTCTTTTATGCCGATACCGGCGTTTTGTTTAGCCAGGTCGAAAAGCAGGCGCTTCGATGCAAAATTACTCTGGGGGACAAGGAAAAAGCCGACGATGATTGTGAAGGCGAAAGTGATTAAAGAAGCAACGGCAACTGGACTATAAAGTTGTATCAAGCTTAAGCCGGAAGCTCTTAGCACTGTAATTTCATTGTCGGCGGAAAACCTGCCCATAGCGATCAAAATGGCGATCAGGAGAGCGATGGGGATTGTAAACATCAGAAAGGAGGGCATTAAAAAGATAATAAGTTTTCCAATATCAAAAACGCTGATCCCTTTGTTGATCATTAAATCCATGATCTGCAGGAGCTTTCCCATTAATAGAACAAAGGTAAGAACGAATAAAATAATAATGAAGGGAAGGGCAATTTCTTTAAAGATATAGCGGTTAATAATTTTGGACATATTTATGTTTCTGCTTTTTTCAAAGGCTAACACGTAATGGTAAAATTTCTCAAGTAAAACCTAAGCGATTGGGTTTTGACAATGTTTTATTGACAGTTGCCGGCATTTTGCCTATATTCCCGGAAATTTAATTAAACTATAGAAAAGAGCAGCCTATGAAAGTCGATACAATGCGCCGGATTGATTATTATTTCGGCGTTCCCCTGTGCTTTCTGGGTTCAATCTTGAACAAAGTTGGTTTGTTCTTTGGAAAGCAAAATAAGAAAACTCCCGAAAATATTCTTTTTATCGAATTGTCGGAAATGGGCAGCGCTATTTTGGTTGATCCGGCAATGAGAAAGCTGCAAAAACAAGTCAATGCCAATATCCATTTTGCAATTTTTAGGAAAAACAAGCCCAGCCTGGATTTATTAAAGACTGTTCCGGAAGAGAATATTTACACAATCCGTGAAAGTAATATCGTTGGATTTGTTATTGACACCCTGAAATTATTTTTCTGGACGAGGAAAAGAAAGATTGACGCGGTAATTGATTTGGAGCTTTTTTCACGTTTTACCGCCCTGCTTACCGGATTCAGCGGAGCGGCAAACAAGGTTGGATTTCATGCTTATTATAATGAAGGGCTTTATCGGGGAAGCTTTTTAACCCATAAAGTCGCCTATAATCCGCATATTCACATCGCCAAGAACTTTATCGCCCTGGTTAATGCCCTGCTCGCCGGTAAGGAGGAAGTTCCTTTTTCGAAAACTTTAATTGACAATAACGAAATTAAGCTGGCGAAGGCGGAAATCAGTGAAGAAGAAAAGGATCACATCCGTAATAAAGTCAGCAACTGTATGGCTGCATTTAATCCGGATCATCAGAGGATTATTTTGATTAATCCGAATGCCAGTGAGTTGCTTATACAGCGCCGCTGGCCGCCCGATCATTATGCCGAGCTGATTAAAATGATCCTGAATGCCTGCCCGAATGCGATTATTCTCATCACCGGTGATCCGCGGGAAAGGGAGGAAGCCGAGCTGCTGAAAGAGCAGGCTCAATCAGATCGCGTGATAAACTTTGCAGGTAAGGTAACCTTCGCCCAGCTTCCCGCGCTTTATAGTATTTCCGAGTTTATGATCACCAATGATTCCGGTCCCGGACACTTCTCCGCCATAACCGATATGCCTTCTTTTGTTATTTTTGGACCGGAGACACCATATCTATACGGATCATTAGGTAAAACGACGGCAATTTACGCCGGACTTGCCTGCTCGCCATGCGTCAGCGCCGCGAATCACCGGAAAACGGCATGTAAAGATAATGTCTGCCTGCAGATAATTAAGCCCGAACATGTTTTCGCCATTATCGAGCCCTCCCTAGAGAAAATCAATGCTCAAAGATAAAAAGAATATACTAATATTGATCGCCTTTTTTACGGTGATTCGTCTTTTTGTCGCCCCGTTTTTCGGATTGGGCGTGGATGAAGCGCATTACGTTTTGTATGCGAAGTATCTGGATTTCAGTTATGTTGATCATCCGCCGCTGGTCGGTTGGGTTCACGCTCCGATTTTTTATCTTTTGGGGACTAATGAATTTTTAGCCCGCCTGCCCGCTGTTTTAATATCAGCTTTAACTTCTTATTGCGCCTACATTTTCCTTTTGCGCATAACCGGCTCGGTTGGAGCATCTTTGCTTTCCGTTCTGGCTTTAAATTGCTCATTTATGATCAATGCCCTGGGATTGATGCTGCTTCCCGATTCTCTTTTAATGCCGCTGGTTTTTGCATTAATTTTTATTGCTGAAAAAATCGTCAGGGAAAACAAGCCTAGAGACTATATATTACTCGGAATTATTTTGGGGTTGATGGGGCTCGCCAAATATACTTCCATTTTGCTGGTGCCGCCCCTAGTAGTATTTCTGCTTCTGAAAAAAAGATACGATATAATTTTTTCACCGTATATGTTTATGGCGGCGCTGATTGCCCTGGTAATGATCAGCCCTGTCCTATACTGGAATTATGTTAATGATTTTATCAGCTTCCGCTATCAGGGCAATCATGTGATGGGAACGCTGACTGCCAGCATGTCCAACTTTGCCGAATCGCTTGCCGCCCAGTTCGGTGCTTACAGCCCTTTTCTATTTTTAATAGCTTTTTACGGGTTTTTTAAATCACTGCGAGCAACAAACGATTATCTGCGTCTGGCCGTTCTTTTTGCCGGAACAATCATGCTCTTTTTCCTTTCAACTTCATTATCCGAACGAACATTACCGCATTGGCCCGTTATTTTTTATCTGCTCTTCATTCCGGTTGGAACATTTTATTTATTTACAGCCGCGCAAAAATGGAAAAAAAACTTTCTCTATTTTTCCATCGGGTTCAGTTTAGTCCTGACATTATTTGCATATGTGGAGCTTGCCGGTAAACATTTTGCCTTTCCTGATTATAAATCACCCTTTCGTGATATTTACGGTTTTCCTGAAATAACCAGGGAAGCAGATGGAATTTTAAAAAAGAATAATTCAGCTAATCACAAAGCCATCGCCGTAAGCAACTGGACAATGGGCAGCAGAACAATGTATTACAATTTAAAGTACGGAAATGAAGTCTACGTCATTGATAATCGAAAAGATCAATTTGACGTTTGGCAAAAGAAACCGCCTCTGGGTTATGATCTTCTTTTTCTCAATACTCATTTTCACGAACTGGATATTGCAAGCTATGCCAGTTGTGACCGTGTAGAAACTGCCGGAAAGATGGATTTATTACTTAACGGGGCAAAAGTTGATACCATTGAATATATTTGGTGTCATAACTACCAGGGAGTAAAGCAGTGAAAAAAAGATGGATTGCTGCCGTCATTCTCTTCTTTTGCTTGGTTATGACCATAATATCATATAATTATTGGGATATTCCTCTTGCTTATTATTGCAGGAAGCTGGATCTGGGTATCCTGAGTATTGCCCAAATTGTCACAATTGCCGGCGAATCACAATGGTATTATTTTATATTGATTATCGCATACCCGGTCTTGCGCTTTTTCCTGAAGAATAAACTATGGTCGCACAGGATTATATTTCTTTTCGTATCAATATCAACATCCGGACTGATTAATACATTGATTAAGTGGATTGCCGGAAGAAACAGGCCGATTAATCTCTT
>CAZWCA010000007.1:12671-14842 GCA_964632255.1 uncultured Smithella sp.
CAATGCAGAAAAAGTACATCCTGTTCTTGATACCGCTTATTCTTTACATCGGCTTGCTTTCTGTTATGCCGCAAATGGAGCCGGATGAAGCGCGTTATAGTTTAATTGCCGGTGCCATGAATGAATCCGGCAATTACGTCACGCCGCATATAAAAAACACCGTTTATCTGGAAAAGCCCCCCCTTGTTTCCTGGGTTACCGCGATTTCCTTTAAAATATTCGGTGAAAATGATTTTGCCTCACGCTTGTTTGCGGCGCTGTCCGCCTGGGGGTGTATTTTACTTGTCTATTTTATCGGACGGCATTTTCGGGATGAAAAAACCGGCCTATACGCCGCGGCAATCCTCACAATTTCCTGCTTTCACTTTTTTCTGGGACGAATCAATATTCTGGACATGCCCCTTACCTTTTTTATCTGTCTTTCGATCTGGCTGGGGTATCTGGCCCTTAAACAACAAAATCAAAGGTATTTATTTTACTTATTTTATTTTGTTTGTGCGCTGACTTTTTTAACCAAGGGTCTTATCGGCGTCGTATTTCCTTTCGCCATTTTAATTATCTGGCTTATCTGGACAGGGCAATGGCGCAGGATTATTTCGCTTTTTTCGCCGGTTGGCATTTTGATTTTTATCGTTGTCGTCTCTCCATGGATTATTTTGGCGCAAAAGGAAAATCCTGATTTTTTATGGTTCTTTTTTGTCCGGGAACATTTTTTACGTTTTACCACGAAAATGCACGGCAAGACGGAGCCCTTTTACTTTTACCTGCCGATTATAGTCGGTGGGACTCTGCCTTGGTCTGTATATTTGATCAAAGCCTGGCAACACAAAACATTTAAAGATTCTCTATTTGCCAAAGATGAAAACAAATTGCTTGTTGTCTGGTTTCTGTTCATTTTTCTTTTTTATACGGTATCTTCGTCGAAACTGGCGACATATGTGGCTCCTTTATTTATACCATTGGCGCTATTTTCAAGCTGCATCCTAAGGAATTATGAGGAAAATACCGGCATTGGAAAATCCGCATCAGCCTTGAAAAAAATTTCTTTTCGGGCTCTGGTAATAATCCAATCATTATTACTGACCATTACTTTGTTTCTGCCTCCAATATTCGAAAAATATTCCGATGCGGAAAAAGGATTGGTGATAATGATTTCCAGCAGTTGGTGGCTATATATCATCCTGCCCGTAATAGCCTTAATATTGATGACGTTTCTGCCGGACATAATTTTTAATAAATTCCGGAAGGGATGGTTTCTAACTATCTATTTATTATCGGCTTTATTTCTCGGGAGTTTACTTTTTCCCTTGAACGATTTCTTGGCCCCTTACCGTAGCGCGGAAGTCGCGAAAGTTGCCATTGCCCGGTATGTACCGGCCGGTCAGGATTTATACCAGTACCGGGTTAATTTTTATGGTATAGACTTTTATAACAAAATTCGCACACCCATCGTCGAGGATTTTGGCGAATTGGGGGATGGAATCATCAAACTTGCACCGGAGGAAAAAAAACGTTATTTTTTATCAGTTAATGAATTTTTTGAATTATGTATGCAGAAAAAAATTGTCTATTGTATAACTCAGCATAAGGCAAGATTAAAAGAGATAATGACAAAAATGCCGAAAACCGAAGTGCTCTGGGATAATGGAGCTTTTTATCTTTTGAAAGTCAGAACCTAGAAAGCGGGAATCAAAATTGCAAATCAGAAAAGAGTTTTTACCGTTCAGCCGGCCCTCGATTGGAGAAAATGAAATTAATAAAGTCGTATCCTGTTTAAAATCAGGCTGGATTACGACGGGAGCGCTTTGTAAGGAATTCGAAGATAAATTCAGCGCTTTGACTTCAGCCGGAGAAGCCGTCGCACTTAATTCGGCAACAGCAGGCATGCATCTTACCTTATCGGCTCTGGGCATCGGTAAAAATGATGAAATTATTACCCCGTCGCTTACTTTTGCCTCGACGGTGAATATGATTGCCTTGCGGGGAGCAAGTCCGGTTTTTGTTGATATTGATTACGGCACTTTGAATATAAATGCCGAATTAATTGAAGAAGCCATTACACCCATGACAAAAGCAATTATCCCGGTACATTTTGCCGGAGCACCGGTCGATATGGACAAAATTAATGAATTGGCTGGAAAGCATAACCTGATTATAATTGAAGATGCCGC